>CAZXKA010000001.1:0-207072 GCA_964641555.1 uncultured Candidatus Peribacteria bacterium
TCAGGAGCGTGTATCCTCACGGATGTGGAGGTTCGAGTCCTCTTCTGGGCACCATCCGGCTTCGTGCCTGTGGAACTACGCCGTGATTGTGCATCATCGTTTAAATGCAGCGGCCGCGGTGTAGCCGAGCGAAGCCGGGCTCTTCTGGGCACCATTTTTGTCGTGAATCCTGTCAATTGTATCCCCATCGCCCGTCTGTAGCATACGGTGGCTATGGGCACATCCACAGCGGCGAAGCGGATCGGCGTGTTCTTCGATGCGCCGGGGTACGACGAGTATCCGTTCAATACCGAGGAGTACGTCGTCGCGTACCATGAGGTGGCCGCACTCATCCACGAGCGCGGCGCGCGGTTCCACATCGTGCGCAGCCTGGAGACGTTCCTCGGCGGCAATCGGTTCAAGGGTCACTGGGAGTTCGACGGCGCGGCATTCCAACGCAACGACGCCGAGATCGAACTCGATCTCATCTACGACAAGGGCTACTTCGTCGGCGATGCACGGTCGCGATTGCTCAACGACGCCGAAATGAACCGTATCTGCGTCGATAAGCGCGAGACGGTGCGGATGTTCCCCGATATTTCGCCGAAGACATTGGAAGTGAACAATGCACAAGCGCTGGAACGCGCGCTCGACGATTGGCCGTCGCCCACGATCGTCGCCAAACCCGTCGACGGCGCGGAGGCGAAGGGCGTCGTCATCGGTTCGCGCGACGACGTGCTCGCGGCAAAACATGTCTACCCCATCATTCTCCAGCAATTCGTCGACACGTCCGGCGGCATCCCGGGTATCGTCGAAGGCGTGTGCGATTTGCGCACGATCATGATCGACGGCGAGGTCGGACTCACCTACGCGCGCCAAGCGAAGAAGGGCACGCTGATCTCGAACGTGTCGAAAGGCGGGAAAGAAATCGAAGTGCTGCCCGAACAACGTCCGCCGGAAGTGATCGAGATCGCGAAGGACATCGACCGTCGGTTCCAGGCGATGTCGAAGCACCGCGTGTTCTCGGCCGACATGGCGCCGGACAAAGACGGCAAGTGGTACCTCATCGAACTCAACAGCAAGCCCGGACTCTCGCCGCGTTCGTTCGGGCCCACGTATCCTCGCTACCAGGAACTTCTCGTGAACGCCCTGATTTCCGCCGCGTCCGCATGAAGACGATCGCCGTCTACTTCTCGGATCCCAACCCGTTGGGGTACCCCTTTTCGGAGCACGACGGATTTTACCTGCGCGGATACTTGGAGCTGGGCGCGCACATCGAACGTCTCGGCGGACGCATGTGCATCGCGCGGGGGAAAGAGTTTTTTCTCGGCAACGGACTCTTCTCGCGCGTGTTCTGGTACGACGGCACGGGATTCACCGAGGAAACGGGCGCGATCCAGGCCGACGCCGTGCTGAATAAAGGTGAAGACATCGACTTCGAGGACGGCACGACGGTCATCAACGACCCGCAGTTCCACCACTTCTGCAACGACAAGCCGGCGACGTACCGATTGTTCGAAGACGTCAGTCCGAAGAGCGTCACGGTGCGTACCGAGAAAGAACTTCCGAACGCACTCAAGAAGATCCCCGGTGATCGCGTGGTGGCCAAGCCCGCGGAAGGCGCCGGCGGCAAAGGCGTCGTCATCGGCACGCGTGACGAAATCACGGCGACGACGCATCGCTATCCGCTCATTCTGCAGGAATTCATCGATACGTCCGGCGGCATTCCCGGAATCATCGAGGGCATGCACGACCTGCGCTTCATCATCGTCGCGGGGATCCTCGCGGTCATCTGCGTGAAGACGCCGAAGCACGGCGCGCTCGTGTCGAACTTCACGCAGGGCGGCACGATGACGATTCTCGACAAGGGCCAAGTGCCGCTCGACGCCTGGGAGATGGTCGAGCAGATCGACAGTCGGCTCGATCACTTTCCGTCGCGGTTCTACTCGGTCGACGTCGGCCGCAGGACCGATGGCGAGTGGGTGCTCATCGAATTGAACTCGCCGCCCGGCATGAACGAAGAAGCCGAACACGAGAGCATCGCCGAGGAACACGAACTCCTGGCGCGGCTCCTGCTCAGAGAGGCCCAAAGGGGCTAGATCCCCGATTTCCGCGGTACTTCAGGATGCACGTCGTCAGCGGCACGTGTCCGTTCAGAAGACCCGGAAACGTCCAACCCGCCTTGCCGCACGTCATCTGCTCGCGCGGAAAGATATCGAGGAACGTGGCGTGCCGATCGGTACGCGACTGTGCGGAGGCGCCGATCGGAGCGAGAACGATCGTCAATGCCATGCCGATGGATGCCAATCGTTTGACCATGAATCAATGATGTAAATCAAAATACGTTTCTCCACAAACAAATGGCGATCAATTCTTGACGGCACGCATTAGCACTCTACAATACCGACTGCTAGGGCCTCGGCAGGCTCGGGCTGACAAGCCTTTATCAATCATTCCCTTCTCATTGTATGGCATCGTCTCTCCCCAAACTCTCCGTCTCCATCGAACCGCTCGGCGATCGCGTGGTCGTGATGCCCGTCGAAGCCGAACAGGTCACGTCGTTCGGCATCGTCATTCCCGATACGGCCAAGGGCGAGAAGCCCCAGCAAGGCGTCGTTCTCGCGCTCGGTACGGGTGGGATTGGCGAAGACAAAGTCGATCCGCGGAAGTTCCTGAAGGTCGGCGACAAGGTGTTGTTCGGCAAGTACGCCGGCGACGAAGTGAAGCTGAAGGACACAAACGGCAAGGACGTCGAAGTGAAGATCCTGCACCTCGATTCGGTGTTGGGTCTCGTGAAATAACATTCAACTTCTTATCACCTTTCTCATCACACTATGGCCAAACAACTTCTCTTCGGTGACCAGGCGCGTCAAAAAGTTCTCGTCGGCGTCTCGAAATTGGCGGCGGCGGTCCGCGCCACCATGGGCCCCAAGGGCCGCAACGTCGTGCTCGACAAAAAGTACGGCGGCCCGACCGTCACGAAGGACGGCGTCACGGTGGCGAAGGAAATCGAGCTCGAAGATCCGTTCGAGAACATGGGCGCGCAGCTGGTGAAAGAAGCCGCCACGAAGACGAACGACGCCGCGGGCGACGGCACGACGACCGCCACGGTCCTCGCCCACGCGATGATGGACGAAGGCATGAAGCACCTGAGCTCCGGCAGCAACGCCATCCTGATCAAAAAGGGAATGGAAATGGCGACGGCCGACGTCACGGCGTCGCTGGAGAAGATGAAGAAGGACGTCACGAAGAAATCCGAATACGCCGCCGTAGCCACGATTTCGGCTCAGGATAGCGATATCGGCGATATCATCGCCGAAGTCATCGACGAGGTCGGCAAAGACGGCGTCGTGACGGTGGAAGCCGGGCAGACCCTCGGCATCGAGAAGGAATACGTGGAAGGGATGCAGTTCGACCAGGGATACATCTCCGCGTATTTCGTCACGGACCCCGCGCGCATGGAAGCCGTGTACGAGAAGCCCTACATCCTGATCACCGATAAAAAGATCGCGAGCATCCAGGAGATCCTCCCGGTGCTCGAGCAAGTGGCGCAAAAGGGTCGCAAGGAAATCGTCATCATCGCCGAGAACGTCGAGGGCGAGGCGCTCACGACGCTCGTCTTGAACAAGCTCCGCGGCACGTTCAGCGCGCTCGCGGTGAAGGCCCCGGCTTTCGGCGATCGCCGCAAGGAGATCCTCAAGGACATCGCGGCCCTCACGGGCGGACGCGTGATCAGCGAGGAAGTCGGTCTCAAGCTCGAGAACGCGACGCTGGCGGACTTGGGCCAGGCGCGGCGCGTGGCCGTCTCGAAGGATGCCACGCTTATCGTCGATGGTTCGGGCGATAAGAAGGAAATCGCGGCGCGCGTGAACGAGATCAAGGCGCAGATCGAGACGACGAAGAGCGACTTCGACCGCGAGAAGCTGCAGGAACGCCTCGCGAAGCTGACCGGCGGCGTGGCCGTCATCAAGGTCGGCGCCGCGACGGAAGTCGAACAGAAGGAGAAGCAACACCGCGTGGAAGACGCGCTCAGCGCCACGCGCGCGGCGGCGGAGGAAGGCATCGTCCCGGGCGGCGGCACGGCGTACATCCGCTCGCTCGATTCGCTCGAGAAGCTCCACAAGACGACAAAGAACAAAGACGAGCAGATCGGCATCCAGATCGTGATCAACTCGCTCACCGCGCCGGCCAAGAACATCGCCGAGAACGCGGGCGTCGCGGGCGACGTCGTGGTCTCGAAGGTGAAAGACGGCAAGGAAGGCTTCGGCTACAACGCGCTGACCGACACCTACGGCGACCTGGTGAAAGACATGGTCATCGACCCGAAAAAGGTCACGCGCTCGGCGCTCGAGAACGCAGTCTCCGTCGCGGCGATGTTCCTCACCCTCGAAGTCGCGGTCACCGACATCCCCAAGAAAGAAGAACCGGCGATGCCGGGAGGCGGAGGGATGGGGGGAGGGATGGATTTCTAAGCCTTGAAAAAGAAGAGGGTCGAGCGGCCCTCTTTTTTAAATGCCGCCCAATCCCCTTTCGGAAATTGAGCGGCGCCCCTTCGACGTCCAGCCCCGCCAAACTATTTCTTCCCGTGCTGTTGCATGCGTTGCCGAACCGATTCCGGCATCGGGCTGCCGCCGCGACCGGGACGCTCCGGATGGGGAGCGAGACCGATTACAAGCGTATCGCCGCGAACGATTTTGACGCACGGCCATCCTGCCGCCTCAAACACTCGCTTCACTTCGTGCCAGACAGCGTCCGAGACCAAGCCGCGCTCGAACGTGTAAAAGTAATGCGCAGCGATATCTGTCGCTCCATCTTCCTGCTGCTGCACGTACGCATTTCTCATATGTACGTTCACATCGGCGACGATGGCGCGCACGATGGCATCTTTCAGTGAGGATGGCGCATCAGCGACCGGCTCGAGCATGCGCAGAGCATGTGGACTCAATGCACAGAGCTTCATAATCCATCTCCTTTCCAAAGGGGAAAATGATCGCATCCTGACACCGTCATTCGACGGGAGGACCCGATTATTATTCGCCGATTATCGTTTCCGTCAATGGGTCTTAAAGCCTCAAATCCTCGCGCTGAATGCGAATTCGGTCACCGCGCTTCGGCGGTTCCCGCAGGAACCGATCCGCCAAGAAATTTTCGATGACGTCCGACACCATGCGGCGCAGTTCGCGCGCGCCGAATTCGGGACTGTAGCCGTGTTCCAACAGCGCTTGAATGGCGTCGTCGCCTACCTCGACCTCGATCCCCTTTCCTTCGTGCACCGAGGCAACCACTTCGTCGACCATCAAGCGTGCAATCTCTTTCGCATCGTCGCCCGTGAGCGGACGGAAGACGACCGCGGCGTCGAAGCGGTTCACGAATTCGGGCGTGAAGAGCTTCTCGCGCAGCACGTGATCGATGAGCTCGTGTGTGAACGCGCGCTCGTCAGGAATCTCTCCTTGGGAAATTTTATCGCGTACGAAGAGCGCGCCGGCGTTGCTCGTCGCAATGATGATCGTGTTGCGGAAGTCCGTGATGTTCCCATCGGCCGCACGCAGCTGCCCTTCGTCGAGCACTTGGAGGAAGAGATTCAATACTTTGGGATGCGCTTTCTCGATTTCGTCGAGCAGCACCACCGAGAACGGCCGCTCCTGGACGCGGCGCGCCAGCGACGAACCGTCGCCTGCCACGTGCCGGATGGAATCCTCGGTGCTGCATTCGTTCAGATCCAAGCGGATCAGCGCGTCGACCGATCCAAAATACTCTTCGGCCAAGACCTGCGCCGTGCGTGTTTTTCCGACCCCGGTCGGCCCCAGGAACAGGAAGGTCCCGAGCGGACGCTGCCGCGTATGCACGTCGGCCGAGGCGCGTTTGAGTGCATCGCAGATGACGCGGATGCCGCCGCGCTGGCCGATGATCCGGCGCTGCATCGTTTCTTCGAGCTGCAGGAGCTTCGGCGCGGCGGAGGCGCTGAACTTCGTGACGTCGACGCGGGATTTCTGCGCGATGACACCCCGCACGTCTTCGACCGAGAGGGTTTTGCTTCCGCGACGCATCGCCGCGTGCGCCGCGTCATCGAGCACTTCGATGCACACCGCGGGATACCCCGCTTGCGGCAGGAACCGGCGGCAGAGTGAAAGCACCGACGTCAGCGCTTTGTACGAAACGACGATGCCGCTGTCTTCCCACCGGAACGATTCGATCGTCAGCACGGCCATGACGTCCGCATCGTCGCTGGCGTTCAGGAGAATCGTCTCGAAGGCTTGGTGCAGCAGTGCGTCTTTCTCGACGTATTCGTGTAATTCATGGGGATCCACGAGACCGATGATCGCGATGTTCGGCGCTTCGAGGCAGCGTTGCAATACGAGGCGCAGTTTCGGATCCGTCGCTTTCAGCAGCAGCGCGAGATCCGGAATGACGAAGAGAAGGCGCTCGCGCTTGGCGCGCGCCAACGCCTGCAGGAGGAACGCGTCGGGATTCGCGACGCCGGACAGGAGGACGTCCGTCCGCAGGCGCAAGAACCGCGTGAAGCGCTCGTGACGCTTGCGTTCGATATCGTGCAGCGCCGAAACGACGTGTCGCGTCAGCATCGTGCGGCCGGAACCCGCGGGCGCGGCGAACAGCACGTTGTCCTTGCCCGATTCGCGCAGCCCATGCACCGCGGCGTCCACCGCTTCTTTGTGCAAGATCGTCACGTCGGTCGGATCCCAGCGGTCGGGGCGAATGTCCGTCGTCAGCGCGTCCAACGCGTCGGTATATCCGCGCGCCCACGATTGGCCGAACACGTCGCCCTGCGCGATGCCTTCCGGCGACCACGCCCCGGGACGCTTCCTCCAGCGTTCGTACATTCGCTCGCGCAACGCCACCTGCCACAAAGCGTCGCCGTCGCAATCGACCGCGGTCAAAAATGCCGTTCCCGCGTCGGACCCGAGGAATGCGACGATCAGGTGTACCGGTTCGATGCGTGCGTCGTGCAAACGTTCGCGCACGTCGTTCGCGTGCGCCAATAATTTCTCACAATCGAGCGAGATGCCATCGTCAATGGCGGCGGAGATCGCCGTTCGATCGAGGCCCAGTTCTTCGAACACGAAGACCGACTGCCGCGACGAGAGCGCAGCGGAGAGGAGATCGCGCACGGTCGGATCGCGCGGTTTCCACGGTGGACCGAAAACCGGCGACAGGCGATCAATCGGGTCATCGGACCGAAGAACGTTTCGCAACACCTCGATACGAAATCGCCAGAGCACGAACGGCAGCCCGACGATCGTCAGCGGCAACGCATACCACGCGATGACCGACGCGAACCCGAGCAGCACCGCGGCGCACGCGAGCATGCAACCCGCCACGACTGCCGAAAGACGCACGACGCAGCCCACGCCGCGCGAGAGCAGGTTGAGCGACCATCCTTCGAGCAGTTGCTGGAGCGATCGCGTCTTTCCCTCTTCCACGATGTTCTTCCACGGCGAGAGAAGCGTCTTCAGGAGAAACACGATGGAAAAACTTTGGGCGAATGCATGCGCATAACGGAATCCCGCATGCGCGATGTGCAGTGGACGGCCCAAGAGGTACCAGCGGAGGAACGCCGGAACGGCTCGGAAGGTGTGTGCTGGAGGGTTCATGAAATCTTCTGATTATAGCACAAAACTGCTACGATCGCGATACATGACGCACGGTACGTATATCGTCTTGGAAGGCCCCGACGGAGGCGGTTCAACGACCCACGCCAAACTTCTCTGCGAACACCTGCAGAAGATCGGTGTGGACATCGTTCAAACGGCGGAACCGACGGACGGCCCGATCGGCCGATGCATCCGTGCCGAATTGCGCGGAAAAGGCATCACGCCCGACGCGCTCCAGATGCTCTACTCGGCGGACCGCGCATGGCATATGGCGAACGTCGTGCGTCCGGCGCTCGAGCGGCAGGAACTGGTCGTCGCCGAACGCTGCGCACTCTCCACACTGATCTACGGCGAAGCACTGGGGTTGGACGTCGAGTGGTTGAAGGACATGAACGATCCCTTCCTCCGGCCGGATCTCCTCCTCGTGCTCATGCCGCCGTTCGCAGTCTGTCAGGAACGCCTCGGCATCCGCGATCGGGATTTGCTGGAGCAAGAATCGCTTCAAAAAAAAGTGCACGCGATCTACGAACGATACGTCAAGGACGATCCGACGATGCTCCATGTCGATACTTCCGGCGAGATCGCGTCGACCGCAGCACACATCGCCGATATCGTCGAGCGCTTTCTTGCAACCCGTTGACCGCCAGCGCCCGGGGACGGGCGCTGCTACACTTGTTATCATGAAAACGCACGTACGCATTCTTTCCGGGAAACCCCACGCGGACACCCTGCTCGCCGAGCTCGCGCCGATCGCGAAGAAACTGAAACCGACGCTCACGATCGTACAGGTGGGTGACGACGCCGCGAGCGCGACGTACATCGGCAAGAAGATCGCGGCGGCCGAGACCATCGGGATCGTCGCGACGCACCGAAAACTCGCGGCAGACGTGACGCTGCCCGATTTTTTGGGAGAGATCGATCGTCTCAACGCCGACCCCGGCGTCACCGGCTACATCGTGCAGCTCCCCGTTCCGGAACATTTGTGGGACGCCTTCGAAACGATCGTCGCGGCGATCGACCCCGCGAAGGACGTCGACGGATTCACGGCCGAAAACTTCGGAAATATGGCGCTCCGCGGCGGCGCGGAGCTGTTGCCCCCCGCGACGGCCGCGGGCGTCGTGCGGCTCCTGGAAGCCGAAAACATCTCCATTGCCGGCAAACACGCCGTCATCGTGGGGCGCAGCAACTTGGTCGGCAAACCGCTCGCCTTGATGTTCCTCAACCGCGACGCAACGGTCACCGTTTGCCATAGCAAAACGAAGGATTTGGCATCGGTAACGCGCACGGCCGACATTCTGGTGAGTGCCGTCGGGAAGCCGGGATTAATCACGGCCGACATGGTGAAGAACGGCGCGGTCGTCATCGATATCGGCACGACGCATGTCGACGGCAAACTGGTCGGTGACGTCGACTTCAACGCGGTGTCGAAGAAATCCTCGGCGATCACGCCGGTTCCCGGCGGCGTCGGACCGTTAACGGTCGCTTGTTTGCTGCAGAACGTCGTTACAGCTTTCCAAGAAGCCGCTTAACTCCGTTTTGCACATTGGTCGTCACCCTCTGAAGCATCGACCGTTTCCGTACGGGCACGGTGAATTCCCCCAAAAATGAGGGGACTTTTTCCATCTCAATGGTTCGTGCCGGCAACGATGGCTTGACGGATGTTCGACGGGCAGTGTGATCTTCCTTCGATCGCCGATCGTGCAGCACGTTCTCCAGTGCATCCGTCATCGGTACTTCATTGCGCTTGTTCACGCACGACGCGAGTTCCACCAGCGGAACGCCATGGCCGCTCTCTTGGAGAACGGACTGAATATCATCCGTACTGACATGCTTTGCGATGTCTCGAACGGATTTCTTCCCGCCTCGTTCCATTGCATCGCTCAGTACCAAAAACAAACGATTGTGATGGCCGAGCGTCCGAAGACCGAGCAGCTTCCGAGAGAGACAGGGGCAGTGTCCCTGCAAACAACACTCTCCGCACCGTGGCGAACTGAGAGGCTCCTCCGTCTCCGCTAAGAGAGGATCTTCGGATGGAGAAACGACGGGTTCGACGGTGGAATGATTCATAGGACCGCAGCACTCTTGCGGCAGTCTTCCTTACCGTCAAGAGAGCGATTTTTGTTTTCCACAGGGGCTAAAACGCAATCAAATTCGGTAGTCTGGCGCTTTGGCATGATCCCCTCTTACCTATTGAACACATTTTTTACTCATTCTCCGGCTGATCTGCCCACGTTCGCAGCGCCTGGACGACATCGTCGATGTCGCCGTCCATGATCCCCGGCAGATTGTGGAAGTTCTCGCCGAGACGGTGATCGGTCAGGCGATCCTGCGGAAAATTGTACGTACGAATCTTATCGCTGCGATCCCCCGACTTCACTTGGCTGCTGCGCAAGCTCCCCTCCTTGGCCTCGCGCTTCTCGCGCACGTGCGCCGCCAACTTGCTGCGCAGCATCTCCATCGCGCGAATGCGGTTTTGCATTTGGCTGCGTTCGGTCTGACACGCAACCACGATGCCGGACGGCATATGCGTGATCCGCACGGCGCTGTCGGTCTTGTTCACGTGTTGCCCGCCCGCGCCGCCGCTGCGATACGTATCGACGCGTAAGTCTTCGCTACGGATGACGACGTCTTCCTCTTCGGCCACAGGCAGCGCCGCGACCGACGCAGCCGACGTGTGCACGCGCCCTTTGTTCTCCGTTGCCGGGATCCGCTGCACGCGATGGACGCCACCCTCGTAGCGCAAGTGTCCGAACGCGTCAGAACCATCAATGCGAACAATGGCTTCTTTGATCCCACCTTGATCCGCATGCGACGAGTCAAGCAGCGACGCCTTCCATCCTTTGCGCTCCGCATAGCGCAAATACATGCGCAGCAGTTCGGCGGCGAAGAGCGACGCCTCTTCGCCCCCCGTCCCCGCACGCACCTCCAGGATGACGTCGCGCGCATCCAACGGATCGCGCGGCGTCAGCAGTTGCTTCACGCGTTCATCCAACCGATCGAGCTTCTCGCGCGCTTCCCGCTCCTGCTCGGCAGCCAGTTCCGCCATCGCGGGATCCGACTTGGCGCCCACGGCATCGATCAGCGACCGCTCGGCATCCTGCAATTCCCGGTGCAGTTTCACGGCGGCTTCGAGCTCAGCCATGCGTTTGCCGATGCGTTTTACTTCAGCCGGATGCTCGTACACGCCCGGATCCTGCAGCGAGAGCTGGAGCATCTCGTACTCCGCCACGAGGGGCTGCAAACCGTTCGTCATGCAACTTACCGAACGGCGGCGGGATCCAGCGCATCAAACTCGTAGCAGTGATCGCCGGCTGGATGGTTCCAGAAGATGTCGTACGTCTGGTCGCGTACCGTGGCGAACGTCGCGCAGAGCCGGAAGTCCGTACCGTCGATCTCGTAGCGGTACCGCTCCTTCGTTTCGGGATCCAGGATTTCCGGCCGTTGGTACTGCGCGCGATCGACGACTTCATCGAGCGTCGTGGGCAGCGCGTTGGGCAAGCTGGCGTACGGACGGCCGTCGTTGTACCGGTCCGATCCTTCGTACGCGATGTTGAAGATCTCCTGCTGGATCATCCGCAAATGCGACACGCGCACTTCGTCGAGGCGGCGCATGCGTTGCGAGAGCGGCGTCCCCGCGAAGAACATGCCCCACACGATCGCGATGAGCGCCAACGCCCACGCGCCGATCGCGAAATTACGGTGCAACTGGGTGCTGCGCGGACCGTTGGGCGGCAGCTTGAGCGCGAGGAAGTAGTAGCTGAAGGTCATGCCCGCCACGAGGAGCGTCACCGCGACCTTGAGGATGAAGCGGATGGAGAGTTCGCCTTCGAGCAAGTAGAAGAGCAGCGTTATGCCGTCGCCGACGAGCACGCCGGCCGTCACGAAGAGCGTCAGATAGGTGAGCCAACGCCGCACCGGGCTCCACGCGCGCTCCGGATTCTTCGCGATGTCGCCCATGATCAGCTTGGACATCCACGAGAAGAGCGGGAACGAAACGATGAGCATCGCGAGGAACCAGCGGATCATCGATTGGTCCCAGCCTTCGTTGTAGTACGATCCGTCGAACGCCACGTCCGGGAAGAGACGGTTGAGGTACTGGAAGAACAGCACGAGCACGGCGACCACCGATGCGTAGAGCGACGCAAAGGAGAGCAGATGGAGGAACGCCTCGCGGGCGCCGCCGCGGTCATCGGGCATCGGGAGGGGGAGATCCAAACTCTCTTCGCTCATCGCGATCAGAATGTCGCGGTCTTTCCATCCGGCGGACTGCAGGAGCATGCGAATCGTCTGATGGTCCATGCCCTTCTGGCGAGCGTGGGCGATGAATTGCTGGAGGGTGGGGTGTTGCATATGGGGGAATGCTAGCACGGAAGCGGGAAACGGTCGATGGACAGCGAGAAGTGCGACGGGATAGAATATCTGCAGTACATCTTAACCCTCGTAGGGTTAGGAAATGGGTCTGACCAGGCTCTGCTGCGGCAAGCGGAGCCTGGTTTTTTTGTGTACACTATCAACAGATATCTGTCCTCGTCGGGCAGGTGTCGAGAGTCAGGTTCTCGTCCATAACCTGGCTCTTTTTGTCATAGACAAACGCAGTGGCACTTCCTATTCTATGTCCAGAAGCATTCATTGTTTCGCCTTCGTCCCCTCGGCTCTCGTAGAGCCGAAACCAGAGGGAGTCAGTCCGTCGCAAGCGGCCTGGCTCCTTTTTTGCCTCCCCCCTCCCGGCGAGGCAACAACGGATTGCTTCTCGATGCGATCGGTTGTGCCGTGGTCTATACTCCGCCCATGCGCATCCTCGTCGCCCTCTCCGGCGGCATCGACAGCTCCACGGTCGCACATCTTCTGAAGCAAGAAGGTCACGACCTCGTGGGCGTACGTTTCACATTGTGGAGCGATCCGCTGGCGCCCGCGTTCGCCCAAGTACTGCCGAGCAAGTGCTGCAATGCACAGACGGCGATGCGCGCGAAAGCGACGGCGGAGACGCTCGGTATCCCCTACCACATCGTCGATCTGGAACAAGAATTCCATGATTCCGTCGTACAACCGTTTCTCAACGGCTACGCGGAGGGTCGGACGCCGAACCCATGCATCGGCTGCAACCGGTCGATCAAGTTCGGAAAACTGTTGGAGCTCGCCGACGAACTCGGATGCGAACGGATCGCGACGGGCCACTACGCGCGCGTGGCACGCGAAGAACTCTCGGACGGTACCCAGAGACATCTTCTGCTCGAAGCGGTCGATGCGACGAAAGATCAGAGTTACTACTTGTACGGTCTCACGCAGCAGCAACTCGCGCGCGCGCTCTTTCCGCTCGGCGCCATGCGCAAGCAGGACGTCTTCGTGCTCGCGCAGTCATTCGGCGTCCCGTACGACGACGTCTCGTACCAAGAGAGCATGGATCTCTGCTTCTTCCCCGAGAAAACGCCCGAAGCATTCTTGAAACGTCATCTGACAAACGCGATCCGTCCGGGAAGCATCGTGCGCCGCGACGGCACGGTCGTCGGCATGCACGACGGTCTTCCGTTGTACACGGTCGGTCAACGGCGCGGGCTCGGCATCGGCGGTTTGAAGATTCCGCTCGAAGTCGTCGAGAAGCGAACGGCGACGAACGAATTGGTGGTCGAACCGAAGGAATCGGAGCGGACGTCGTCCGTCGCGCTCTCGGACGTGCGGTGGGTCTCTTGGAAACCGGAAGAAGGCGAAACAACGCCGTTCGAGTGTCGCGTAAGATCCCTCAGTCCGCGTTTGAGAGGCACCCTGCGACTGGAACGCGGATCCGCGATATTCTCGTTCGAACAGCCGATCGCGCCGATCGCGCCGGGCCAGTCGCTCGTGCTGTATCGCGGAGAAGAAATCGTTGGCGGAGGCGTGATGGAGGTCGTGTCATGGTGAGCCCGACGAACCATGACACGGAGCCGTTTCTCCGATACAATGCCACACCTTTCGACGTGCATCGGAAGCCAAAATCTGCTACAATATCGGGATACCTTCATGCAGCGCGCCCGCTACGACACCGACGGCAACATCATCCTCCCCGCAGCGGCGACGAAGGCCCCGCAACCGTCGCTGATCGAAGAGGCGTTTTCCGCACTTCCCAGCATCGAACCAAGCATGCCCGCCGAAAACGGTGCGAAGGCGCGCACTCCGGAAAAGCCGGTGTTCGACGTCATCGAATGGGGATTGCCGGAAGATCCGACCGAGGATATTTCGCACTTGCCGAAAGTGCTGCGCGCGGAAGCGCGGAAGCGCGTGACGCATCAGCTGCAGTCGATCCGCGCATCGTGTGCGCATGCGTTAGGAGAAGTCCAGGACGAAGCGGTGCGCCAGGTCCGAACAAGCATCGTCGATGGCGTAGAGACATCGCGCGGACTCATCGATGAATTCAAGCATGCCGTCTCGGGCGTCGGGCGATTCCTCACGCAACCCGTGCTCGTGCCGACGCGAAAGAAGAAGGTGAAGCAGTACAGCCGCGGCACGCTCTTCGTGCTCGACATCGCTCGCTTCGGCGGGACGTTCGCCGCGATTTTCGTCGTGCTCTTTTCGGCGATGAACTATCAGAGCTTCATCGCCATCGCCTCGGCCCGGATCGAACCGATCCTCGCGTTCACGAACCTCGACGATTCGGCGTCCGTTCAGCGTTCGCTCGCCGACAAACTCCGCCACGTTCCGTCGTTGCCCGTGGCCGGCGACGTCGACGAGACTCCCACGGCGCACCTGCCGCTCGTCGGGCCGCCGAACGATCTGCTCATCATCCCGAAGCTGAACCTCCGCGCGCCGATCGTATCGCCTCCCACCGATGCGCTCATTCGCGAAGACTGGAAGCAACTTGAAACCGACATTCAGGAATCGCTCGAAGACGGCGTCGTGCACTACCCGGGGACGGCCGAACCCGGGCAAGCGGGCAATTTCTTCCTCACCGGACATAGCTCGTACTTCCCCTGGGCCGAAGGCGACTACAAGTCGGTGTTCGCGCGGCTCGGCGAGCTCGACGTCGGCGACGAGTTCTGGATCTACCACGGCGGCGACAAGTACCGCTACATCATCGATACGAAAAAGGAAATCATCCCGAACAACGTGGAAGTCCTCGACCAGCCGGTCGGCCGCCGCATGGCCACCCTCATGACCTGCACGCCGGTCGGCACGACGCTGCGGCGCCTCATCATCACGGCGCAGGAAGTGGACCCGATCACCGGCGAAGCAATGAACGTCGGCGAGCATCAGCGCCAGGAAGCCCGGCCGGACATCAAAGTGGAAGCGCTGCCGATTTGATCACGATGGTGCCGCCGGCTGGAATCGAACCAGCAAGTCCGTGAGGACAGGGATTTTAAGTCCCCTGCGTATACCGTTCCGCCACGGCGGCACGGGGGAAGTATAGCATTTCAGCGGCTGCTACCATGCACGCATGCGTCGCGCACTATTCTTGCTCCTGCTTCTCACTCCTCTTTCGTCCTTCGCTCAAACCGAAACGACGGACAACTACTCCACCGCGACCGTGATCGACGTACTCTGGCAGACGACGAGCGACGCGGCGGGATTCGAGACGATCACGCAGCAACTGATCGTGGAGACGAAGGACGGAAATCGACGGACGGTCCAATTCGGCGTGGTCAAAGGGCGCGACGACATGCTGCTCAAACGCGGCGACACGGTCGTGCTCGAACGGATCACGCGCGTGGACGGGAGCGAGGACGTTCTCATTCGCGAGCCGTACCGATTGCCGTCCGTCTTTCTGCTCTTCGGCGCGTTCTTCCTGCTTGCAATCGTGTTCGCCGGGCGTACCGGCGCGTTCTCGATCATCGGGCTCGCCGTCAGCATCGCGATGCTCGTGTTCTTCGTCGTGCCGTGGATCGGCCGTGGGAGCAATCCCCTGCTCGTGAGCGTCGCGGGCGCGGTCGCCATCGCGTGCACGTCCTTGTACCTCGCGCACGGGTTCCGCTTTCAAACCACCGTCGCGTTGCTCAGCACGATCGTCACGCTCGTTCTCTCGCTGCTCCTCTCGATCGTCGCCGTGTGGATGACGCAACTCTTCGGCATGGGCACCGAAGAGACGATGTTCCTGCAACTCGGCCCCCTTCAAGCCGTCAACCTCAAAGGCTTGCTTCTCGGCGGCATCGTCATCGGCGCGCTGGGCGTGCTCGACGACATCACGACCACGCAGACCGCCGCGATCAACGAGCTCAAGCGCGCGAATCCGCGCATGTCACAGAACGATCTCTATCGCGCGGGGCTTTCGATCGGCCGCGAACACATCGCGTCGCTCGTGAACACGCTGGCGTTGGCCTACGCGGGCGCTTCGCTACCACTCCTCTTGCTCTTCTGGAGCGGAGCCGACGCGCCGTGGTGGGTCATCCTGAATAACGAATCGCTCGTCGAAGAAATCGTCCGGACCCTCGCGGGCAGCATGACGCTCACGCTCGCGGTGCCGATTTCCACGTGGTTCGCGTGCCGGTTCCTGAGCGGAAAAGAATCACCGCGCGGGCACGTCCACGTCCATTGAGTAGCCGATACCGCTCGCGGCCGCGTGTTCGTCGCCCTCCTCGTGCTCTTCCGGATGCACGGCGACGAGCGAGAGCAACGCCATGAGGCCGATGCCGAGGGCCAGGAGAAATAGTTGAAGCAATGTTTTTTGCAGTCGCGTTTCTTTGTGGAGTTCGGGAATAAGATCTGTTGTGGCGATGTACAGGAAATTCCCGGCCGCGATGGGGAGCAGAATAAATTCGATACCTTCGATCGAACGTGAGAAGAGCACGGCGACGGCGGCACCTGCGATCGCGGCGCAGGAAGAGATGGTATTCCAGAGAAACGCCTTCCGTCGGGAAAATCCGCTGTGTAGGAGCAGCGCGATGTCGCTCCATTCCTGCGGAACTTCGTGGATCACGATCGCGGTGGCGGTCGCGATTCCCAAAGGGACGCTGACGAAAAACGCGCTCGCGATCAGCATCCCATCAAGGAAGTTATGAATCCCATCCCCGATAAGAATGAGCGATCCGACGGGGTGCGTGTGATGCCCTTCGTGTTCATCGTGCTCCGTATGATGACAGTGATGCCAATGAATGAACTTCTCGATGACGAACGCGATCAACAATCCGGCGAATATCAGAGACGAGCCGATCACGGGATCTTCCGTGTGTTCCATCACTTCCGGCAGTAAATGGAGAAAGACCGTCCCAAGCACCGATCCCGTCGCGAAACTCACGAGGTAGATCATGATGTTGGACACGAACGACGCCCGAATCGTCATGACGAGGGTGCCGAGGAACGAGAACGCGCTGATGATCAGAACACTCAAAGCGGTGTACAGTAACGGGAGGGACATGGAAGGGAGGAGGAATTAGGAAGCGGAAGAAGGCACGCAGGAGGAACAGATTCCAAGAATTTCGCTGACATGCTTGAGTGGTTTGAACTTCGCTTTTTTAGCAATGGCATTCTCGGCTCTGCAAAGCGCCGGGTCGGCAAATTCCTCCACGGAACCGCAGGAATGGCAATGCAGGAAACTATGATGTCCCCCGGTTCCTGGCAGCGAGCACAGACTGATCAATCCGTTGCACGCATGGCGATGGACCACGTTCAGTTTTTCCAGAACGGACACGATCCTGTACACGGTCACGACGCTCACCGTCTCGCCTCGGCTATTGATCCATGCGTGAATGTCGTACGCCGACACCGGTATATCCAAACGCTTCAACGCCTCCAGGACCATGCGACGGGGTTGCGTATCTCGGAGCCCGTACTGTTTCAACGTTGT
The DNA here is from genome assembly GCA_964641555.1 of uncultured Candidatus Peribacteria bacterium. GTDB lineage: Bacteria > Patescibacteriota > Gracilibacteria > Peribacterales > Peribacteraceae > DALYDP01. The sequence continues at coordinate 17,338 of CAZXKA010000001.1, forward strand.
CATGCATCCTCACCCTAATGCAATATTATTTCATTTGCAATAATGTATTTCTCGAACGTTCGTTCACTCATTGCAGGTCCTGGCACTAAACGCTTATTTCTGCTATAATTACAGGATTTGCTGAGCCTGTTGACAATCCGGCCGTCCCTCTGGCGCCGTCATGCGATGACGGACGCCGGCGTGGGCTACCTGGCGCTCTCGACGAGCATTCTGGCGGGCGCGACGTACAACTCGTTCGCGAAGACCCTCTCCCCCGCGATCTCGCCGCTTTCGCTCGTCTTCGTCAGTGAATTCCTCGTGCTCCTGTTCGTCCTCGTGACGTTCGGCGCGGTGCCGATGCTGCGCGCCTGCGCGACGCTGCGGCGCAAAGACGTCCTATGGCTCTTTATCGCAGGAACCATCAACGGCCTCGTGGGGCCGGCCCTCTGGTTTACGGGACTCTCGCTCACGACCGCCGTAAACGCCGGTTTCTTCAGTAAGGTCGAAATGGTGTTCCTGCTCGCCTGCGCATCGCTCTTCCTCGGCGAGCGCATCACGCGCGCACACGTCGTCGCGATGGCGACGATACTCGCCGGCATGTCGATCATCTCCCTGCGGGGATTCACGGATGGTCTGCACGTGCAGCTGGGAGATGCGATCATCGTGTGCGCGGCGTTATCATTTGCGACGGGCAGCGTAATATGCCGCAAGTACCTGCAGCACGTGAAGCCGCGCCTTATTCTTGGCGCGCGTTCGAGCACGGCGATCTTCGGATTCGCGCTTATCACGCCGTTTCTCCCCCACTCGCTCTCAGGCGAAATCGCGGTGCTCCCCTTCGCGCTCGTGCCGGCGCTCATCGGATTCGGCTTCATTTCGCGCTTCATCAACAGCGTCGCGTTCTACGAAGCGCTCAAGCGTTTGCCAATCTCGACCATCTCGCTCTCCTCGGCCGTCGACGTCATCTTGGGCACGACCGTCGCATGGGCGATGCTCGGCGAAACGTTGTACTGGTATCACCTGCTCGGCGGCGGATTCATCCTCCTTGGAATGCTCCTGCTGGAATTGTTGGGCACGCACCCGACGGAAGAGGCGTTGGAACACCACGTACGGACGAGGCATCATTGATCGTGCCGCGGCCAGGGACGGCCGCTGCTACACCATCATCTCGCGTACAACTGCAATGCAATGGTCATGATCTTCGCGAATTCCGCACGCGTCACGTTCTTCGTCGGACCGAATTCGCCGGTCAGCCGTCCGCTGGCGTCGGTGTAGCCGGAGACGACGCCGTCCGCCGCGGCTTTCGCGATCGCGGGCGCATAGGCACCCGTCTTCTCGACGTCGGTGAACGCGAGCGTCGACGGGTCGACGTCGAACTCGCGCTGGAACGCTTGGAGCACCGTCATGACCACTTCCTCGCGCATCGCGGGACGACGAAGGTCGGCCGCGGCATCGCTGTAGACGGCCCAACCGCGCGCCTCGGCGCAGCTCACGTACGACGCCGACCAACTGCCCGATGCGGAGAGATTCTTCGGCGGCAACGCGCACGACGTCGCATCGATCCCGGCGGAGAGTACGACGACTTTCGCCATTTGCTCGAGCGTCACGGGATCCGCGGGCCCGAAGAGCCCCGTCGGCACGCCCTCGGCATCGCGGTACCCGGACACCAATTGCAGTTCAGCGATCGCGCGGACGTACGGCGCGAACCATTCCTTCAAGGGTACGTCGCGCAGCGTCACGTCTTTCGCGCCTACGCGGATCACGAGGAAATCGGCCGTACGATCATCGCGGACGTCATCGATCGAGGAGTCATCCCCCGACTCCACCGCCGGGAACAACTCGTCTGATTCATCAAAAAGAATGCCTTCGTCTTGCCGTCCCTGGTCATCGGCCATCGCACCCAAAGCGGCATCGACGCCGGAGAAATCCGGCAGAACGACTCCCGAGGCGGCGGACGCGGATCCGGTGACGGAGAGGAGGGTCAGAATGAGGAGCAAACGCGGCATGCGGACCGCATCATAGCACCCTAAGCTCGCATTGCGCACCCCCCGGGCCATCCGTATACTGCGGCGGCTATGTTTGCCTCCTCAGACGATTTCGGGGAACTGTCGATGGACGATGCTGCCGGCACCTCTTCGGGGGGCGCGGGCAGCACGTTCGCTGACGATGAAGAAACGCTCGTCACCAAAGAAGGTCTCAAGAAGCTCAAAGACGAGCTCGAGAACCTCAAGACCGTCCGTCGCAAGGAAGTCGCGAGTCGTCTGAAGGAAGCGATCTCGTACGGCGATCTTTCCGAGAACTCGGAGTACGAAGAGGCGAAGAACGAACAGGCGTTCGTCGAAGGCCGCATCATCGAACTCGAGCGCAAGATCAAGAACGCCAAGATCATCTCGGAACACGACGCGAAGAAGACGGGCAAGGAAGTGAACATCGGTTCGCACGTCACGATCCGCAACGTGAAGAGCGAGAACGAAGCCGAGACGTACACGATCGTCGGCGCCACCGAGGCGGATCCGTTCGAACACAAGATCAGCAACGAATCCCCCATCGGCAAAGCCGTCCTGGGGCAGGTGAAGGGCGACGTGATCAAGGTGCCGTCGCCGTCGGGCATGCTGGAGTACGAAGTTGTGAAGGTCGCGTGATACACTGTCCCCGTGTCTGACCAAACGACCCCCACGGGCGGAAGCCAGCCGATCATCGTGTCCGCCGATACGCGCGCGAAGCACGGCGAGATCGTCGATTTGATTCTGGCATCCGAGAGCATGAACGACGACGAACGACGGTATTGGATCGATATTCTTCCCGTCATGACGACCGAGCAGATCGCGAAACTGCGCGATATTTTGACGCGTGAGAAAGAGCAATTGGCTGCGATCGACGCGAAGTACGCAACCGATATGTCGCAACTCGCGGATGCCCAGGCCATGCGACAGATGGGCGACGAGCGCCGCCAGCGGTCGCGGGAGCGTGCCTCGGCAGAGGAACAAGCCAAAGCGACCGAGTTGCAGGCGGCGGAAGACTTGCTGAATCGAACGGACGTTTAACGGGTCGTCGGCATCTGGAGCAAAAACCGCTCGATCAGCGCATGCAGCTCTTCGGGTGCTTCGTCGGTGGCGCGGTAGCCGCCGGTCTTCAATTGCACGTCCGCTTCGACCGCCCAGCGCACCGCGCGCGCAAGGTCATCGCCCGAGCAACGGGTCGCATAGGGTTGGATGGCGCGCAACGCGAAGGGATGTACGCCGGTGCGTTCCGCGATGTCGCGCCCCGCCGAGAGTCCGTCGTCAATCGCCGCGCGAACGAGCACCACGTTCTTCAGCATCGAGAGAAGAATCGCCCATAGGCCGTACGCGTCCGATCCGCGCTCAAGCAATCGTCGCGCGTAGCGGAGCGCTTCGGTCCGTCTTCCGGCGGACACGAGATCCGTCATCGTCCACACAACCCCTTCGTCGGTCGGAATCGTGTGGAGCTCGATATCGTCCTGCCCCACCTCTCCGCCGACGGTCGCGAGCGCCAATTTTTCCATCTCGGTCAACAGGGCTTCTTGGTCGTCGCCGATCTGTTCAACGAGTGCCTCAGCCGCACCCGATCGGAACGTGATCCCAAGTCGAGCCGCTTCGGCCCCCAACCACTGCAGCAGTTTCGCGCCGCGCACCGGGGTGAACGTCTTCGTCGTCGCGATCGCCATCAGCTGCTTGACACCGCCCAAGCGTTTGTCGGGAGCAGGATCCACGAACAGGAGTACGGTAGCGGGATGGATCGCGGTCTCGAGCGCCTGGATTTCTTCTTTCGTCGATTTCGGCACACCGTCGACGATGACCAACCGTTTCTCGGCCAAAAACGGCATGACGCCTACTTCATCGAGCAAATCCCGGATCGTCAGCCCCTTTCCCTCAAGCCGAATGATGTTGTCCATGCCGTGTTTTTTCGCGAATTCATCGATCCAGCGGCGTTTTTCAAGCCGCAGCGCATAGAGGTTTTCGCCCGTCATCAGCGTGATCGTCGTCACCGCGTCAGTGTACCGTGAATTTATGTCATACTTTTAACGATCGTCAATCACCGCTGCATTGTCGAAAAATCGTTTTTTGGGTACAATGATGAGAAATGCCGCGCACTCACACACACACGAAACGCCTATCCGGATCCGCCCTCACGATCGGCATCCTCGGGATCCTGACATCGTTCGGACTCGGTATCGGCACGGCGGACAATCTACGAACGATCGACTATTCGGCAGCGGATGATGCGTCGCTGAGCGGCGACGTCACGACGGACGGCATCGTGAACGAGCGCGACGTGATCGCGATTCTCGAAGTCGCCCAAGGCTACCGCCCGGCGACGCCCGCGGAGCTCCAAGCGGATCCGAACGGCAACGGCGCGCTCACGGTCGACGACGCATTGCGCATACTGCGTTCCCTCTCCACTCGCTGACACATTTATGAACGCAAAAACCGCTCTCCTTCGACTCACCCTTGCCTCCGTATTGGCCGTACAGCCGATCGCGGTGAATGTCGCATCCGCGGACACTCCGGACGTGACGTTCGAACTCCGCCCTCATTGCGAACAACCGGTCGGTGATCCGTCAGATCCGTGTCCCGAATACGCCGTGCGCGACCCGTTGAGCCGTCAGACGAGCGCACTGCAGATCGGCGATACGCTCGACATGGATCTCATTCTGCACAATCCCTCCGCCCACCCCTTGGAGCGCTTCCGCGCGTGGATCGGGTACGACTCGAGCGTGCTCGAGGGCATCACCGTGGAAATACACGATGTCTTTCCAGTCGCGACGCCCGGCGAGGATGATTTCTCGCTCGCCGATAACTACGTCAAACTCAGCGGCTCATCCGATCAGCCCAGAACCGATACGATGATCGTTCTCGCGCGCATAACGATGAAAGTAATCGCAACGCCAAGCGTCGGAACGGTCTTGTCGTTCTATGATCCGCAAGGGGGCGACAGCGCGCACACGGGAGCATTCATGCTGGACGGCGGCGTCGAAGAGAACGTCGTATCGATCACCCAAGGGAGCCTCGCCGTCCGTTTGGGTACGGCGTCCTCCGCTTCATCCGCATCCGTTCCCGCCGCATCCTCGGCGTCTTCGGAAGGATCCGTCGGATCGGCCGCGTCGTCCGTTGTCACCGCGCCGATTTCGTCCGCCGCCGTCTCATCGGCCGCGTCGTCCGTCCTGCCGGTGGCACCGACCGTCTTCACGCAACTCCAAGTGCAAGCCCTGCGCGTGACGACCGACGGTAGCTCGGCATTCCTTGCGTGGAATCCCCTGCCCTCCGCCGAACTCGCCGGCTACAACGTCTACTACGGCACGATCTCGGGCCGTTATTTGCAACGCCGCAGCGTGAACCGCGAAGCGCAGACCATCACGATCCGCGCCCTGCCCGTGGGCCAGGTGTACTACTTCGCCGTCCGCGCGGTGAACGTCGACGGTCAGGAAAGCGACTTCAGCCAGGAAGTGGCCGTCACGATCGGCAATCCCGCCACGTCGACGTCGCCTTTGTCGGGCGCGCTCATCGAAGGCGGACCGAACGGCAACGCTCCCCACACCGACGGATCGATTTCGGGCGAGAGCGGACCCGCCACCTGGATGCTCCTCTTCGCGGGCGCATCGGCCGTCATGGGCACGCTGCTGGCCGTCCGCCGCCAATGGACCGCTTCCACCCTCGTTCGATGAGCGACCTGCACCCGCACTGGCAAGCCACCGACGGCGAATCGCCGGTCCCGGTGCGCGTGAAGACCGTTTCGAACAAGCGCGCCGCCGTAAACGTATCGCGCATGCCCGCCGCGACCGTCGGCATGCTCGCCGTCGTCGCGACCGCGTTCTTCGCGCTCGGCGGCAGGGACCTGCTCACCGGCCAGGTCGCGCTGCCCACGCCCGACGTCACGATCCGCATCACGCAGGACGGTCCGGTTCCTCCCTCGGCCGAGATCCGCCCCGGGCAGACGATCCGCTTCGTGAACGAAGACCAGATCCCGCACGTCCTCACCTCCGACACGCTCCCGACCGACGACGGTCAATCGTTCAGTTCGCCGGGACTCTTCACGAACGAAGACTACTTCTACACCGTGCCGGCGAACGCCCCGGCGGGCACGCACGACTACATCTCGGAAACGGAAGAGGAGGTCACCGGAGAGATCGTCATCGTGATCAGCGCCGCAACCGCGAGCTCGGCATCATCCGCCGCAGTCGTGCTCCAACCCGTGTCGTCCACACCGGCCGCTTCCGCCAATCCCATCTCGTCCGTTCCCGTGTTCGTTCCCGCTTCGTCCACTCCGTCCTTCCCACAACCGACTCCCTCCAGCGTCGCCGTGCAATTGCCCGGCGATATCCTGGCGGTGAATCCCTACGTGGTCGGACGCACCGGATCGTCCGGAAGCCGCCGGCCGAGCGTCACGCAGCACACGCCGAACGCGAACGCCCAAAGCGGCCCGGCCCTCTGGGTCGCGGGCATCGCCAGCGTCCTCGCGATCTTCGTCGCGACGCGAGGGGCGTTCCGGAAGATCTGAAAGCGGCAGAAATACTCACGCAAGCGGCGTTTCTTCGCTAGTGTCTTGGCGTGTCCGTCTCCCATCGCAACATCCGGCTGCTCTCGCTGCACAATTTCTGCGGCGATTTCCGGCCGTACACGATCATCGCCATCCTGTACTTCGCGCAAATCACTGGATCGTACGCGCTCGGGATGCTCGTGCACGGATGGATCATGGTCTCGGCGGCGATCTTCGAGTTGCCGACGGGCGTCGTCTCCGATTTCATCGGCCGCAAAAAAACGATGATCCTGGGCAGCGTTGCGGCGCTCCTGGGCGTTCTGCTGTTCGCCGTGGCGGATTCCCTCTGGCTGCTTCTGGCCGGCGCGCTCTTCCAAGGATTGAGCCGATCGTTCTACAGCGGCAACAACGAAGCGCTCATTCATGATTCGCTCAGCGAAGACGGTCAGGAAGAACACTATCCGGACGCTCTCGGTCGCACGCGTTCGATGTACCAACTCGCGCTCGGCATCAGCGCCGTCGTGGGCGCGCTCATCGCGCCGACATCGTTTCGTTGGGCAATCTGGGCATCCGTCCTTCCGCAAGCGCTGGCGTTGATCGTCAGCTTCTTCTTCGTCGAACCGAAACGGCATACCCAGGAAAGCACCAACGTGTTCGCGCATCTTCGCGAAGCGGTGGCGCTCTTCGCCCGCAACGCGAAGCTGCGCCTGCTCACGATCGGCTCGGTGATCTGGGACGGTTTCGGCGAAACCATTTTCTACCTGGAACCCGTCTTCATCACGATGCTGTGGCCGGTGTGGGGCATCGGCGTCGTGCGCGTGCTCGATCACTCCTTCGGGTGGCTGAGTTACTGGTACGCGGGCCGCGTCATCCGACGCTTCGGATCCATTCGAACATTGCTCGTGTCGCTCACGCTCTCGATCACCCTGGGAACGATCGCGTTCGGATTTCCGACGATCATCTCCCCCGTCGTCTTGGCCTTGAGCGCGATCCCCTACGGCTTCATCCTGGTGAGTCACAACACGCTGATGCAGAAAGAATTCAGCCAGAAGCAACGAGCGACGATGGGCTCGCTCGACGGCCTGCTCGGAAACGTGTTCTTCGGCATCTGCGCGATGCTCATGGGCTGGGTCGCGGATCTCTGGAGCCCCGTCACGGCCATGCTACTCTCGCAACTCGTGTTGATCATCCTCCTTCCGCTCTACTGGCGCTTCCATCGAATGACGGACAACCCGGTTGAATCCCCGGTCTAAACCCCATACACTCGTCGCGCTTCACCGTATGGGTCGGTCGGATAGTGGCAATTCCGCCGCGCTGTAGACGCGGTGCCTCACGGCTCCGGGGGTTCGAGTCCCTCCCGGCCCACCAGCAGAACCACCGCTTACTTGTTTTAGGTGTATTGCCAATATTTACATATATTGAATAAATACATATCATGCACACAGTCACGTCCGAGCGATTCGATCTTGGACGTGCGTCCAACGGTCGATCGTTCACACCAAGGAGAAGCAATGGACATCCGGTACATGATGCCGAACCTGACCAATCGTGATACCGTGCAAGAGGAGCTTGGCCCGATTGTAGAGAAGGGGTTCGGCTGGATGTTGGACCGCTTGCTCGAGCGCCGACAAACGCTCATCAGCAAGAACGTCATCCGCGAGACCGCGACGGCCATGCGACACATGCTCGGTTCGCAAAACACCGATCCGCGACTCGATTTCCTCTCACGCGTGGCGGACTATCACAAAGCGCGCAACGATCCGGAGATGAACACGAGTCTCTGGCGCCACTACGCCGATCGGTTCTGCGAGCTGGGAACGTCGAACGTTTGGATGCTCCAATGTTACGCGAACCTGTATGCCTTTCTCTGTCAGCGGAATGCAGGGAAAATATCCGAAGCGGAATCACGGGAATTGCTCGAACGATCCAGGGATGCCATTCAGCATCTCGAAACCTCGCAGGAATTCGAAGCATTGGGACACCTGCATTACAACCTATCACGATACGAAGCCGTGCAGGGTGAAACGGCGTCCGCCGTGCATCATTGGGAATCCGCATCCGGATTCCGAACGGTGATCCATCAACAGTGCGTGCTGCATCGGGTCGACCCCGGACAAGAACTGGCCATGGCTCAGCAAGTCGTCAAAATGCGCACCGACTTCCCGTTGTTCTTTCCGGACGTCGATATCGACAAGTGCGGCGTTTCGAAAGCGCTGCACGATGAACTCGTCGCAAAACACGGCGACGCCATCTTCGCCTTCTGTGTCTCCCGGAAGAAATAAACGATCGACCACCGTCACCCAACCCCTTCGGGGCTGGATAGAATCGGGCACCGCAAGTGCCCTTTTCGTCATGATTTCCCGCTTTGTTCGTCAAAGAATGTGCTATCCTTCTTCTCCATCATGCCCCGGACCAAGACCGACACCGGCCGCGCGTTCTTCGAACCGCTCCTGGAGGGAATCGATATCCGGATCAACGGGAATAGACCGTGGGACATCCGCGTGCACAACGAAGCGCTCTTCCACCGCATCCTCCGCGACGGATCGCTCGGTCTCGGCGACGCCTACATGGAGGGCTGGTGGGACTGCGACGCGCTGGACGAATTCTTCTTCCGCGTGCTGCGTGCGCGGCTCGACCGGCACCTCCCGCTCTCGCTCAAGGCGCTCTCGCACTACCTGAAGGCGCACGTCTTCAACGAGCAAACGCGGCGCGGTTCTACGAAGGTCGCCAAGGAACACTACGACCTGGGGAACGATTTCTACGAAGCGATGCTCGATCCGTACATGCAGTATTCGTGCGGATATTTCAAAGACACCGACGACCTCGCGCAGGCGCAACGCGACAAACTCGATCTCATCGCGCGCAAGCTCCGGATCCAAAAGACCGACCACGTGCTCGATATCGGCTGCGGGTGGGGCGGACTCGCACGATTCCTGGCGGAACACTACGGCTGCCGCGTGACGGGCGTGAACATCAGCGACGAACAGATCGCTCTCGCGCGCGAGCGTTGCAAGGGCCTTCCGGTCGAGATCGTGAAGACCGACTACCGCGACGTCGAAGGACAATTCGACAAGATCGTGTCGGTGGGCATGTTCGAACACGTGGGACACAAGAACTACGACACGTACATGAAGACCGCGCGGCGACTGCTCAAGCCGGACGGACTCTTCCTGCTGCATTCGATCGGCGTCGACGTCAGCGCCGGCGACGAGCCGTGGATCCGGACGCACATCTTCCCGAATTCCGCTCTTCCATCGCAACCCGCCGTGACGGACGCCCTCTCGCCGCACTTCGTCCTGGAAGACTGGCACAACTTCGGCGCCTCGTATGACAAAACGCTGCTGGCGTGGCACCGCAACTTCGAGGCCGCCTGGCCCCGCTTCCGCGATCGTTACGGCGACACGTTCGAACGCATGTGGCACTACTACCTGCTCTCGTGCGCCGGCTCCTTCCGCGCCCGCGCCATCCAACTGTGGCAGCTCGTCCTCTCGCCGGAGGGAGTGGTGGGAGGGTATGAGAGCGTACGGTAGAAGAGAACAGAGAGCAGAAAAGAGAAAGCAGAATCTGTTCTCTGCTGTCTGCTCTCTGTTCTCTTACTCGAATCGCAACGCCTCGATCGGATGCAGATTCGCCGCTTTGCGCGCGGGGTAGAGGCCGAAGACGAGCCCCGTGCCGATCGCCATCGCGATCGCGAGACCGATGGCGGGGATGCTGAGCACGAAGGAGAACTCGCCGAGGAGTTTGTCGGCGATGCGCGCGAGGAGCCACCCGAACGACGCGCCGATGACGATGCCGATGACGCCGCCCGTGAGCGTGAGCGCGACGGATTCGAGGAGGAACTGCAGGAGGATGTCGCGCTTGCGCGCGCCGATCGCTTTCCGCAGGCCGATCTCCTGCGTCCGCTCGGTGACCGACACGAGCATGATGTTCATGATGCCGATGCCGCCGACGAGGAGCGAAATCGCGGCGATGAGCGACAGGAACACTGTGAGCCCGAGCGTCACCGACCCGACGATCGCCGTCACTTGCTCCGCGGAGCGCGCGACGAAATCGTCTTTGTCGGGATCGTTCTCCGGATTCTCGATGTCGTGACGTTCGCGCAGAAGTTCGGTGATGTCCCGCGCCGTCACGTCCGGGTCGCCGTTCGCGCGGACCGTGACGAACGACAAATGCTTCTGGCCCGTGAGCGACCGCGCCGTCGAGAACGGGATCACCGCGACGCTGTCGAGCTGCGAGGTGAGCGCCGATCCTTGTTTCTCGAGCGTTCCGACGACGGTGAACGACTGCGTGCCGATGGTGATCCGCTTGCCGAGCGGCTGCGCGTCGCCGAACAGATCCTCGACCGCCTGGGCTCCGAGCACCGCGACGCTCTTGGCGCCCTGCTCGTCGGCGTCGTCGATCCCCCGCCCCGTCGCGATCTCCAAGCGGTAGTTTTCGACGAATGCGCGATCGCTCCCCATGATCATCGGGCTGATCTTCTCGCGTCCGTACTCGATGGGTTGACCCACGACGATGATCGGCCCCGCCTGCGCAACGGTCGGCAACGCGGCGATCGCTTCATAGTCTTCGTACGTCAGCGATTCCAAATTGCCGCCGAACTTCTCGAGACCCGTCGGGAACACGTCGATTGTGTCGGTGCCGAACGATTCGATTTGCGTGAGGATGTAATTCTGAAAACTGCGCCCGACCGACACCATGAGCACGACCGATGCGACGCCGATGATCACACCGAGCATCGTCAGCAGCGCGCGGCCTTTGTTGGCCGTGAGTCCAGCGGATGCCGTTCGGAGGAGATCGTGCGTCAGCATTATTCGTAGCGGAGGGCTTCGATGGGTTTGAGATCGGCGGCTTTGCGCGCGGGCGCGAGCCCGAACACGACGCCGGTCAGGGCCGCCATGATCACCGACACGAACACCGACGGGACCGACACGGCAAAGGCGTACGCATCGAGCACGGCGCGCACGCCGAGCGCCGCGACGAATGCAAGCAGGATGCCGCCCGCGATGCCGATGACGCCGCCGATGAGCGTCAGGAACACCGCCTCGAGCAGGAATTGGCGCAGGATGTCTTGCCGTTTCGCGCCGATCGCTTTGCGCAATCCGATTTCGCGCGTCCGCTCCGTGACGGCGACGAGCATGATGTTCATAATCCCGATGCCGCCGACGACGAGCGAGATGCCCGCGACGGTCGTGATGAAGAGCGTGAGACCGAGCGACACCGAACTGAGGATGGCATTCGCCTCTTCCGACGAGTGGACGACGAAATCATCCTTCGTGAGATCATCGTCGGGATTATCGATGCCGTGTCGGTATCGCAGGAGCGAGCGGACGTCGGCGAACGCCAACTCGAACGTGTCGGTCGCGAGCATCGTGATTTGATTCACGTACTTCTGTCCGGTCACTTGGCGAGCTCTGGAGAACGGCACGTAGATGCGGTCATCCGCATTCTGGAAGAACTGCGACCCGATCGCCTCCGTCACGCCGATCACCGTAAAGTGGTTCTCGCCGATCTTGATCCGCTTGCCGATGGGATTCGCCTGACCGAACAAATCCTCGCGCGCGTCCGGTGCGAGCACGGCCACCGCCTTCGCGCCGTCGTCCTCTTCCCGCCCGATCAACTGCCCGAGCTCGGCATCGAAATTCTGGTTCTCGAAGAATTCCGGCGTCACGCCCATCACCTGGGCGGAGGACTCCTCGCGACCGTACGTGATGTCGCCTCGCACGAAGATGAGCGGCGCGACGCTCTCGATCGACGTCAGGTTCCGCAGCGCGTCGAGATCGTCGAACGTCAAACTGTCGAATCCGGCAGCGACCTGACTCGCGCCGCCTTCCTGCTGCCCCGGAAAAATCACCATGCTCTTGGAACCCAGGCTGCTGATCTGGCTGAGGATGACGCCTTCCATACTCTCGCCGACCGAACTCATGAGCACGACCGACCCCACGCCGATGATGATCCCGAGCATCGTGAGAAGCGACCGCGTCGGGTTGGCCGACACTCCCCGAACGGCCATGGTGAGGGTGTCGTGGAACCGCATGTCATTTGAGGGAATCTTTTTCCAGCGCCATCGCGCGTTTGAAATCCCGCGTATCCGATTCGATCCGTCCGTCGCGGATGTGGATGATGCGTTCGGCATGCTCGGCCGTGGTGCGTTCGTGGGTCACGAGGATGATCGTGTGGCCGTCCGTATGCAGTTGCTGGAGCGCCTGCATGACGGCGACGCCGGAGGCGCTGTCGAGGTTGCCCGTCGGTTCGTCGGCGAAGATGACGTCGGGATCCGTCACGAGCGCGCGGGCGATCGCCACGCGCTGTTTCTGCCCGCCGGAAAGCTGGCTCGTCAGGTACTCTGTGCGATGCGTGAGCCCCACGGTCTCGATGGCCCGCAACGCGCGCGGCAAGCGCTCTTTTGCCGGAATCGTCGGGTGGTACAGGAGCGGCAGGAGAACGTTCTGCAACACGGTCGTCCGCGGCAGCAAATTGAAGGCTTGGAAGACGAAACTGACGCGCGTCGCGCGAATGCGCGCCAACGCATCGTCATCGAAGACTTCGGTCGGCTTGCCCTGGAACAGATAGTCGCCCGACGTTTGGCTATCGAGGAATCCGATGATGTGCATTAAGGTCGACTTGCCCGAGCCGGAAGGACCCATGATCGCGACGAATTCCCCTTTCGCGATCTCCAGGTTGATATCGTGCAGGACGGGCGTCACGACGCCGTCGTTATCGTACGACTTGCTGAGCGCGCGGAGGGCGATGAGCGGATGCTCGTCGGAAGGCATGGTCATTCTTTGATGAGGACGACGACGGTTTCTCCTTCGTCGACCCCGAGGATTTCGACCGTGCTCGCCTCCCCTTCCATACCGGTCTGCACGGTGCGTTCCTCGATCGTACCATTCTCCGTGAGCACGCGGACGTAGGCGGTCGCATCATCGCGCTCGAGGACGGCGCGCACCGGCACGTAGATCACGTCGCCGCGGAAGCCCGTGATGATCATCGCGTCGCCGGTCATGCCCAGCTTCACGCGGTCCACGTCCTCCGAGCGGAGGAAATCGAGGCGCACGCGGTACTTCGATACGCCGTCGCGATCCGTGGACGATTCGTCGATCTGACTGACCCGCAACGGGAAGAATTCGCCGGGGAAGGCATCCAGCTTCACGGAACCGCTCTGGCTCGGTTGGATTTTGGGAATATCGATTTCGGCGACGTACATCTCGAGGCGGTACGGCGATTCGCCCAGCATCGTCACGGCGGCGCCCGACGGCGTGTACTCGCCCACTTTGATCGGCACTTTCGTGATCGTTCCGGCAACGGGCGCGACGATGACGGTATTGGCGAAGTCGGCCTGCGCGCGGGCAAGCGACGCGCGGTACTGCTGGAGGACGGCGCGCGCAGAGGCGATGTCGGTCTCCCGGGCGGGGGCGCGCTTCAACGCGAGTTGCGCTTCGGAGATCCGCAGCGACGCTTCGTAGGTCGCGATGTCGGCGTTCGCCTTGTCGCGCGATCCTTGGGAGGCCGCAAGAGACGCTTCCTGCGACGCGATCTGCGACGCGAAGCTCGCGCCGGCATCGCGGAGCGACTTCGTTTCGGTCGCCAAGCCGTTGAGCGCCGACTGGATCGAATCTCGCTCGGCGATGAGCTGCGTCTTGTACTCCTCGCGATCGGCGTTCGTGAACGAGCTGCTTTCCTGGAGCGCGCTCACGAACGAGAACGCCCTGCTCGCGACGTTCCATGCGTTCGTGACGGAGACGGTGGCACGATCGACGGCGTCGAGCGTCTGACTCGGCGTGGTCGCGGCGCCGACCGTGACGTACGTCGCCGTCAGGTCGCGTTGGGCGTTTTGGAGCGCGTTGCGCAGGCTCTGGAATTCGCTCGGGTCGTCCTTCGTGACGGCGTCGAGCAAATCGTTATTGTTGAAGAGTCCGTCGACGACGGAGAGCGAATTTTGCGCGCTGGCCACTTTCTGGGTGACGGCCGCGTTCACGGTCGAGACGTAGCCCGTCAGGCTGACGTCGATTTCGGTCCGCAGCGCCGCGAGCTGCGTTTCGGCGTCGAGCACGGCTTGTTCGGAGGTGCGCAGCGTCTCCTTGGCCGCTTCGAGCGATGCGCGCTTATTGGCGACTTCGGCTTCGGTGACGGCGATGTCTTCGACGCGGGCACCCGCTTCCATCTCGCTCAAATCGGCCTGCGCCTGCGCGACGCGCGCCGCGGCGGAGGCGATGTCGGCCGCCAAGTTCCCCGCGCGCAGTTGCGCCAGGCGTTGGCCCGCGCGGACGCGGTCGCCTTCCTTCACGTAGATCTGCGACACGATGCCCGAGATGCCGAATTGCAAATTCAAATCGCGATCCGAGATCACCGTCCCGACGGCTTCCACCGTCTGGCGTAGGTCGCCGCGCTTCGCCGTATCCGTGACGTACTCGACGGGCGTCGGGCTGAACGCGAACCACACGATCCCGAGGATCGGGAGGCCGATGAGCACCGTGAGCATCGTCGCGATCTTATGGCGCCAGAGAGCGCCGGGAATGCCGCGAAGAGCGGAGAGGATGCGAGAGAGGAGATTCATGGGAAACGGAAGAGTCGGAATGGTACAAGGAGGAGACGAAGGGCGCGAGACAGGCGCATGAATTTCTTGAGGTATTTACCTATATTTTACATGAAATTATAATTGTTGTATAGTGCTAATTTGGCTTGCAGAGAACAAACCATCGATATCGGCTTCGGCATGGGGTATACTCGCTGCCGATGCCCCGCCGACGAAAGAAGTCCGCCCCCCGCCGCAGCCGTGCTTCCGCCCCTCTCGAACCGTCGACGCGGCGCATGATCAGCGGCATTCTCCAGGCCGCACTGAGCGGTTTGCTGCTCCTGGCATTGTTCGATGCGGCCGGACCCATGGGCCAAACGATCAAATCGGGGCTGCAATTCGTGTTCGGCGGGTGGGGAATTTTCTTCGCCCTCGCACTGCTCGCCTCCGGCGTGCTCCAAGCGTCCGGCGACCACCACCTCGATCCCAAGCGATCGGCCGGCTTGCTCCTGTGCCTCCTCACGTTCCTCGGCATCGTGCACTTGGGGGCCGAGCTGAAAGAGATGGGCCCGCGCAGCGCCGAACTCGGCGGCGCGCTCGGATTCATGGTCAGCCTGCCGTTCAAACTCTACCTGAGCGACGCAGCCGGGTACGTCCTGCTCTCGGCGCTCTTCCTCGTGGGCATGTTCCTGATGTTCGAACCGGACATCGGCGCTCTCGTTCGACTCCTCTCGAGTAAGAAAGCCGTTGCGATGAAACAGAAACCATCTCCGAAAACCTTGGCATCTACCACCGAGGACGCAGAGGAAGAAGACGATGACGAAGAGGCGGAAGTCGCTGAGCAGGACGAAGACGACGGCGATCCCGTAGAGGAAGACGGCGATCCGCCGGAGCTGAACATCGTTCGTCCCGCGTTCGTCCAGCAGAAGCAAAAAGCGGGCATGATTCCGAAGCCCAAAGCGATCATCCGCAGGGACATTCTGGAAATGAAAGACACGCGCTTCGAGGAGTGGACGTTCCCGTCGCTCGACATGCTCGATACCTCGCACAGCGAGCTGACCGTGAACGACGAGGAGCTGCGCAAGCAGGCCAAGCTCATCGAAGATAAACTCGCGGAATTCGACATCGACGTGACGGTGAAGGACGCGCGCCCCGGTCCGACCGTGACCCAGTTCACGCTCAAGCCCTCCGAGGGCATCAAGCTCAGCAAAATCGCCGGCCTCAAAGACGACCTCTCGCTCGCGCTCGCGGCGCAGAGCCTGCGCATCGAGGCGCCGATTCCCGGCAAAGATCTCGTGGGCATCGAGATGCCCAACGCCGTCCGCACGACGGTGCACCTGCGCGAAGTGCTTGAGAGCCCCGGTTTCAACGACAGCGAATCGACGCTCACGTTACCGCTCGGACGCGACGTCTCGGGCGACGCGATCGTCGCCGCGCTCGACGAAATGCCGCACCTTCTCATCGCCGGCGCCACGGGCTCGGGCAAATCGGTGTGCATGAACGTGTTCCTCACAGCGCTCCTCTACCAGAACGCGCCCCATGAGTTGAAGTTCATCCTGGTCGACCCCAAGCGCGTCGAGCTCATGCCCTATAACGGCATCCCCCACCTCCTCACGCCCGTCATCACCGAAGCCGAAAAGGCGCTCCAGGCGCTGCGATGGGCCGTGGCGGAGATGGGCCGCCGCCTCCATCGGTTCTCCGACATGGGCGTGCGCAACATCGCCGAGTACAACGAGAAACAAACCGACGAATCGCTCCTGCTGCCGCGCATCGTCATCGTCGTCGACGAACTCGCCGACCTCATGATGCGCCAGTTCCGGCGCGACACGGAAACGATGATCGTCCGCATCGCCCAGATGGCGCGCGCCACCGGCATGCACCTCATCATCGCCACGCAGCGCCCGTCGGTCGACGTCATCACCGGGCTCATCAAGGCGAACATCCCCACGCGCGTCGCGTTCCGCACCGTCAGCTCGGTCGACAGCCGCACGATCCTCGACACGATCGGCTCCGAGGACCTGCTCGGCAAAGGCGACATGCTCTACATGACGGCGACGACGCCCAAGCCCATCCGCATCCAGGGCATTTACGTCTCCACCAAGGAAGTCGAGCGCGTCATCAACGCCGTGAAGATCGCCGGCGGCGGGCGGATCACCGAGCAGATCGGCTTGGCCGAAGACGACGACTCGACGCCGGAGGACGAATCAGAGATGCAGCCCTCGGGCGGCGGCGGTTCGCTCGCCATGCCGAATCCGTATCAGTCGATCGATCTTGAAGCCGACGACAACGGCGGGGACGACCTCTTCTTCGACGCCGTGCGCGTCGTGCAATCGAGCGGCAAAGCATCGGCCAGTTTGCTCCAACGGCAGCTGAAAGTCGGCTACGCCCGCGCCGCGCGCCTCCTCGACATCATGGAAGAAAAAGGCCTCGTGGGCCCGGCCGACGGCGCCAAGCCGCGAAGGGTCTTCGTCGCGCCGGATGCGAACGCCAAGCCCAACGGAGATCGGTACGATATGTGAAAAAAGATTTTTCTTGCGTCGCGCTTCGATGTGCGTATAGTCGCGCGCATGCATACGATTGGCACATCCAACGAAGACCCTGGGGGGACCTCGCTTGCTCTGCATGTCAGTGTCGAACAGGCATCGAAGGAATACACAAAGGATGAACGGGAAATCCAACTAGGCGTGTACATTACGTATCAGTCTTCGGCTGATACACATTTGAAAGTGTATAATCTATTCGCAGGGGACGTCACAGCAGAAACGAACGACGGCATACGTACGGCAAAATTCGCCGGCGTGTTGAGACACCCGGCTGGAGACATCACAGAAAATCCTGATACGTATACACATGCCTATGCGATCTATTACGCACAGTCAGAGCATATCGAAGAGATGAAAGATGCCATTCAAAAGAAAACTGATTTTTTGATGAAGGAAGCGAAGTTTCATAGCGTTGTGGAGAACGTGAACCATCAGATTGTGGACATTCAGGGAATCGAAGCTCGAACGACGAAGCCCCTGCAGGAGCCGCACACTCCCATTCACAAGCCACGCATAGAATTACATCATGCATTCGAAATGAATGACGCGGAATTGATGAATAACGTGGCTTGATGGAGATTTTTACTCAAGCGGCGTAAAATCGAGCGCGCCGATCTTGGCCCACACGCGGCGGATGAGGTCTTCGAGCGCGCGCACGTCGTCCGACGTCACTTCGACATCAATGGTCGACGGCTCGTCTTTGTCGGACCCGAGGAAATCGAACGTGAATAAGACGGCCTCGTGCGCGAAACCGACGGAACGATCCGCGAGGATCTTGTAGAATACGAGCTGATAGAGGAGCGACTCCTCCGCGCGCACCGCTTCGACCGTGCGTTTCGGCGTGCCGGTCTTGTAGTCCAGGATCCTACAACGGCGGCCGTCAATCTCGAAGAGGTCGATGCGATCGACCTTGCCCGTCAGCGGGATGCCCGGGCGAAGCGGATCGACGGGATCGGGGAGAACGGCTTTCAGCGTCCGCTCGGCGGAATACACGATCGGCGGCACCGGATGGCGGGCGGCGTAGCGTTCGAGAACGATCAACCCGATGCGGCGATAGTGGTCCTTCTCGCGATGCGTGAGAAGTTCTTTGGCATCCAGATGTTTCTCGAATGCGGCAAGTAAATCGCGGTCTGCGAATTCCTCCCCGTCTTTCCACGCCAGATTCTGAGCTTCGAGCGCGCTGTGCACGGCGGAACCGTACGCCAAGTGCACTTCTTTGGCGCGCGGCATCAGCAGCAGGTGGTTCCACAAAAAATCCTGCGGATCCTCGAGGAACGCCGTCAGCGCCGTCACGGACAACTCGAACGATTCCAGGCGTTTCAACAGATAGGCGCGGAATGCGGCGTCGATATCGAGCGTCGTACCGGTAATCGTCAGAATGGGGTGCAAGCCGTCTCCCGCCTTCGCTTCCGCGAGCGTCGAACCGGCATCGGCGACAAACGCGCTGGGTACCGCGTCTTTCAATTCGGACCCGCCGCGGGTGACCTCGGGGAACGTGAGGACGAGATCCTTTCGTGCGCGGGTCATCGCCACGAAAAAAAGACGGCGTTCGTCTTCCATGTCCGCGATTTTTTCGTCCTCCACGTCGGTCTTAAACAGCAGGTGATCCGGCAGCGACACGCCGACTTGTTTCCGGCGGTTGCCCCAGTGTTTATCGCGCACGTCGCTGGCGATCACGAGGTCGAACTCGAGGCCCTTGGCGCCGTGCGCCGTGCGCAACTCCACGCCGTCCGACGTCAAATGCGGCAAGTCGTACTGGAGCGTCAGCGTCTTTTCGTTCAGGAACTCGTCGAGGTCGGACAGCAATCCCTCGAGCGTCGCGCCGGTGCGCTCCAGGGCGCGCTCTTTCACGACGTCGAAGAACGACTGCAGCGCAGCCAAACCCCGGGGATCCGCGGACGTGGCGGACGGCAGCGGAAGCAACCCCGCCCGACGGATGGCGGTTTCGACGAGTTCGGTGACGGTCATCGCGCCTTTGTCGTGGTGCAACCCTTCGATGCACAAGAACGCTTCGCGCACGGGCGCGGCCAACGCATCGCCGTGACGATGCATGAACAAACGCAACGAATCGGCCTTTTCCCCCTCCTCGCGGCGCAATCCGCCGGCATCGCGGTACGCGAGGAACGCGGAACCGAGATCGGCCGGATGACAACCGAGCACGCGCAGCGCCGTACCAAGGGACGCGTTGGTATCGGGCGATTCCACGGCACGCAAAACGGCCACCAGGCGCTGCACCGCCGGCGCGGCGAGGAGATCCTGCTTCGCGCCCACGACCGCGGGGATTCCGGCGACCGCAAGCACGTCAGCGATCTCCGTCACGTTGCCGTTCGTGCGGCAGAGCACCGCCATGCTTTTCCACGACGTGCCGTCCGTATGGGCCTTCTTCAGAATATCGACGATGCCCGCGCGCTCGAGCGACGTATCGGCGTAACGCAAAAAACGCGGCTTCACGCCTTTCCCGCCCTTCGCGGCGACCAAATCCTTATCGATGTGTTCGATACGGGAAAGCCGTTCCTCGTTGCGGTCGATCACCGCCGTGGCGGCGTCGAGAATCGCCTGCGTGGACCGGTAGTTGCTCGTGAGGGCGATGCGCTCCGCCGACGGATATTTCTTCGTGAACGCGAGCATGTTCTGGATGCTCGCCCCTTGAAAGCGGTAGATCGCCTGGTCATCGTCGCCGACGACGAAAATGTTGGGCGCTTGGTCCGCGTTCACGTAGGTCGTCAGCGTTTCCAGTAGCGCATGCTGGGAACCGTTCAAGTCCTGAAACTCATCCACCAAGACGTACTGGTAGCGCTCCTGCAGCGGCGCGAGCATCCAATCGTTCTCCCGCAGCGCCTGGATGACCAGAAGGATCATGTCATCGTAGTCGTACGCGTGTTTCTCGCGCAGCGCCGCAACGTACCGCTCGTGCACGTCCGCGAACTCGCGCGTCTGGCGGACTTTTCGCATGTCGTCTTTGTACGCCTTGCTGTCGGGATTCCGCTTCTTCCCGGTCTTCTTCGTGGTTTGCAATTCCTCTTCCCACGCATCGGCGCTCATGCGCACGTCGGCAGGCGACACGTTCTCCTTCCGCAACTGCGAGATGCGTGCAAGCACGTCGGCGCTGCGATCTTGCCCCGGCGTCACGCGGCCGAGAACCGAATCCACCGGCAATGCGTGCAGAATGCCGCGCACCAGGCGCAGCCGCTCAATGTCGCTCAGCTGCTCGCCCGCGGAGAGATCGTGGAAAATGCCGGGATACTGCTGGATCACGTCGTTGCAGAATCCGTGGATCGTATTCACGGCGATGCCGTAGGCATCCGGGCCGATGAGCAAGCGCAGCCGGTCGCGCATGGCCTTCACACCGGCAGTCGAGAACGTGAGGCACAGGATATTGCCGGGGCGCGCCTGCGTTTTCCGGAGAATATTCGCCGTCCGCATCGCCAATACCTGGGTTTTGCCGGTACCAGGACCCGCGATCACCAAGACGGGTCCCTCGATGGCATCGACCGCCCGCCTCTGCTCATCGTTCAAATCCCCGTAAGCGACCAGGAACAACTCTTCCGTCCGCGTTCGCACGTCGTCGATCGTTCGTTTCGGGTGCTTCTCGGGCATGGCCGCATGGTACCACTTGCACGGCAAATACCGAGTGATAGGATCCTTGCCCTTGTTCATTTAACAAGGAATAAGCGGCTCTCTCGTCGGGGCACGTCCCATAGTCCTCATTATACGGAGAGCTGCACATCGGGGGCCCCTCGCCAGACTAGAAGCCTTTGCATCTTGGAGGATGTGCGGTTCGACCCCTGGCGAGGGGTTTTTTCTCGCGCGCATGGGTGATACCCTCGGGCCAACGCAGGCATGGTGTAACTGTCGGTTGCCAACACGCCCCGGACTCAACATCCGAGGAATAGGGGTTAAAGTCCTCGGCCTGCCCAGCGTCTTCCTATCCACGGAAGGCGCGTTTTTTGTTGCCCGGGGGAGATAGTCGATATAGCATCGCGGCCCTTGTGATTTCACAAGGTGTTCTCTTCCCCTCGCCAGACCGAACCACCAAACGCGTCGCGCTATCATTGACGCGCGGTTCGGACCCTGGCGAGGGTTTTTCGATTGCACGCCGAAAACGCGGTGCTACGATGCGCGTCCGCTGTTTCGATAGCGGAACGGGGACGTAGCTCAACGGGAGAGTGCTCGCATTGCTGGAATCCTAGGCATCCAGGCGAGAGGTTACGGGTTCGAATCCTGTCGTCTCCACTCTGCCCACCTCGGTGGGCTTTTTCACTTCTCGTCGTCTTCCTTCTCGAACGCGCAGTGGTCGCACTTGAGGATCGCTTCGCCGTTTTTCATGAGCGGATTAAGCATCCCTTTTTTGCATTTCGGACAAATGAAGCTCTGTGCGAAACTGGGAACGGGCGAGAAACCGACGCGCTTGGGCGGCAAACCGTGTTCACGGATCGTGAGACTGCGGGGGTGGTCGCGCATCTTCTGCAGGACCTTCGCTTCGATCTGGCGGATGCGCTCGCGCGTGACGCCGAATTCCTGGCCGACTTCTTCGAGCGTGTGACCGATGCCGTCGGCCAGGCCGAAACGCATCTCGATGATCTTGCGCTCGCGCGGCGTGAGGAACTCGAGCATCGCGTGGACATTCTCCTTCTTGAGCTGGCGGTTCGTCGCTTCGAACGGATTGATCGCCTCTTCGTCCTCGATGAAATCGCCGAGCTTGCTGTCTTCCTCGGAACCGACCGGCGCCTCGAGCGAGACGATGTCCTGGCTGATCTTCTGAATGTGCTGAACCTTCTTGATGTCCATCTCCATTTCAACCGCCAGTTCCTCGAGCGTCGGTTCGCGACCGAGTTCTTGGACCAACCGGCGCTGCGTGTGCGTCAGCTTGTTGATCGTCTCGACCATGTGCACCGGGATGCGGATCGTGCGAGCCTGGTCGGCGATGGCGCGCGTGATCGCCTGGCGGATCCACCACGTGGCGTACGTCGAGAACTTGAACCCGCGCTCCGGGTCGAACTTCTCGACGGCGCGGAAGAGACCGATGTTGCCCTCCTGGATCAAATCGAGGAACGAGAGTCCGCGACCGATGTACTTTTTGGCGATCGAGACGACGAGACGCAGGTTCGCTTCGGCGAGTTGTTGCTTGGCCGAGGCATCGCCCTTGCGGATGCGACGCGCGAGTTCCACTTCTTTCTTGGCGTCGATGAGCGGCACGCGTCCGATTTCACTCAGGTACATGCGCACGGAGTCGTTGCTGATTTCGAGCAGATCGACCTCGCGTTCCTTGCGCTTCTTTTTCTTCTCTTCGTCTTCTTTGCCGCTCGACGCGATGCCGGCGGTCGCGACCATCTGCATGACGTCGCCGTCGTCGTCCTCGTCCAACTTCTCCGCCACGCTGTCCTCGGCTTCCTCTTCGCCTTCCCCTTCTCCTTCCGCTTCCGTTTCCGACTCTTCGGCCGTGACGATATCCGCCAGATCCTGCTGCGCCGCACCGCCGCCCTTGCTCTTTTTCTCCCAAATGAGCGCGTCCTTCACGTCGATCACCTCGATGCCGAGATCGGTAAAGAGCACGTAGACTTCATCGAGCAAATCGACGTCGTCCTCCGCGTTCGGGAGGGCGGCGATGATTTCCTGGTGGGTGACGTAACGCTGTTCGCGACCTTTCTTGACGAGATGGGTAATCGCCTCCGGGAACTTCTTCAAGTCGTCGTCCGATGGTTGCGCGATGAACTTTCGGGGATGCGATGCCATAGGGAATGGATGCAGCGGTGGAACCGCGGGGTGGGGCCAGTGTAATGCAACCGATTCGTTCGCAAAAGGCAATCTCCGGCATTTGTCATCCTGCGATTTTCGCGAGTTTCAGCACCTGTTGGTACTGCGTGCGCAGCAGTTCTTCATCGGCGATCTTGCCGCTTTTGCGCGCCTGGAGCATGTCGCGCGTGATGTTTTGCAATTTTTTGCGGAGCACCTCGCGGTTCGCGTTTTGGCAATTGCGACGAATTTCGCGCGCGGCGATCGAGTCGCTCCAGCCGGAGAAGCCGTTCTCCTCGCAGTAGAGGAGCAGGATGCGCGTGCGTTCCTGGACCTCGGCGGGAAGCGCCGACAGATCGAAGTCCGTCCCGGCCGGCGTGCTCTTCACGGCCGCATGCAGTTCGACGGCGAATCCTGTTTCAGGCGCGATCAGCTCTTCGACGAACGCGCGCTGCGACGGGTACAACAGCAGAAGCCCGAGCGTGAGTTCCGCCGCCGAATACGGATTGCTCGTGCCGACCACGGACGCCGTCTCGGCGTGCGCGGCTTTGGAAAACGCATGCGCCGTGAACGTCTTCAGATCTTCCTGCAGCGCGGTCACGGTCGTCGAGAGCGCCATGGCCGAACGCTCGATCCAGAGCGCACGCTCCGTTGCGGACGGCAGCGCATCGAGCAACGGGAGGATCCGCGCGAGCGCCCCTCTGCGGGCCGCCGGCGACGACAAGTCCGATACGCGCAATTCATCGACGACGAGCTGCAGGTACGGCCGGCTTTCGGGGAGGAGCGCACGGAGCATCTCGGGCGATTCCTGCGCGGCGTCGGCCGGGTCTTTTTGGCCCAGCGTGACGGCTTCGACGATGAGATCATTCTTGCTCAGAATCGGAAACGCGCGTTCCGCCGCGGATTGGCCGGCCTTGTCGCTGTCGAGACACAGGACGACGGTCTCGACGTACCGCTTCAGCAGTTTCGCATGCTCTTCGGTCAGCGCGGTACCGCACGTTGCGACGACGTTCGTCATCCCGACGCGGTGGCACGCAAGCACATCGAAGTACCCTTCGACCACGATGACGCGTTTCGCATCGCGCATCGCCTGCAGCGCGTGGTGCAACCCGAACAGCACCGACGATTTTCGATAGAGCGGCGATTCCGCGCCGTTCAAGTACTTGGCATCATCGTCTCCCAATGTTCGTCCGCCGAACCCGATGATCCGCCCTTGTCCGTCATGGATCGGGAACATGAGTCGATTGCGGAACCGGTCGTACGGCCGCTGGTCCTGCAGATCTTTCTGAATCGCAAGGCCGCTCAGGACGATCTCTTTGCGGCTGTAGCCTGCTTTCAGCAGATAGTCGTACGTATCGGTGAAACCGACGGGCGACACACCGAGTTCGAACTGTTCGATTTCCTGCGCCGTCACGCCGCGGTGCTCCAGATACTCCTTGGCGGGCGAATTCGCGAGCAGCTTCTTATAGTACGCAGCCGCGGCTTCCAAACATTCGCGCACCCGTTCTTTCTCGTCCTTCGTCGGTCCGCCTTTCGGCGCATCCGGAAGCGTCACGCCGACCCGATCGGCTAAATCGCGCAGCGCCTGGGGAAAATCCACGTGCTCGATTTGCTGGTAGAAGCTGAAGATGTCGCCGCCCTTCTGGCACGGGAAGCAGTAACAAATTCCTTTGTCGGGAGAAACCAGGAAGCTCGGGTGCGTATCGTTGTGGAAGGGGCAGAGCCCGACGAAATTCTTCCCCTTCTTCGTGAGCTGGGTGTAGGACCGGACGAGGTCCTCGATCGGGAGCCGGGCTTTGATCTCGGCGACGGAGTCCATGGGGATCGAGTATACCCTAGGACTGCTGGATCATCAGCCGCGGCAGGTTGTTTTTGAGAAGCCCGTCTTTGGCCAATCCCCTACCGATGCACCGCCCTTCCGCAATGAGCAGCATGTCGCCGCGCAGCGTCGGATCGCACGCCGTGTCTTTGCCGTCCAAGATGTCTATGAGTTGCTGCGTATCGAGCACCAACGTGCCTTTGGTGGCTTCGTGGCCGCGCAGCGTCGCCGTCTCGTGCGCGATCCGGACGCGGCCGTCTTTGAGGAGCTTCGCGAACGGGAGTCCGAGCGAGAAGTCCTGCACGGGCAAATCGAACCGAGCGACGTCGTGCGTGGTCAGCAAGATGTTCTCACCCAGCTGGTAGAGCGTTTCGGCGTCGCGGAGGAACGGCGTGCCGTAGAGCTCCGTGAAATGTTCCATCGCTTCCTTGATCCGGCGTGGCGGCAACGGCTCTTCCTGCGGTTTCACGACGTCCATCTCTTCCGGATCCTTCGTCGGAGCGTTTTTCTTCAGAATCACGGCGAAGAATCCTTCGGTATCGAGCGTCTGCGGCCACAGGCGCAGCATCGGATGCGCGGCGGTGGGATCGATCGACTGCTGAACGCGAATCGAATCTTCGATCGGCTGCGCGCACCACTCCCCTACCGGCATCTCGACCGTCACGCGCCCACCGAAGTGCGCGAGGATCTTCAGCACGACGCCTTCGTTCTCCTCCGGTGTGAGCGTGCACGTGCTGTAGACGATCCGCCCACCGGTCTTCGCCGCGTGGATCGCCGCTTCCAGCAATTGGAACTGCAACCGCGCCATCTTCTCGATGTTCTCGATTCCACAGTATTGCAACGCGTCGCTGTCTTTGCGCACCGTTCCCTGCGCGGTGCACGGCGCGTCGCACAGCACGCGGTCGAACCGCTCGGTGAAGTGCTTGGCGAACCACTGCCCGACTTTCTTCGTGATGACGACGTTCGTCGCCCCCAAACGATGGATGTTAGACTTGAGCGTCCACAGCCGATTCTCCTGCACGTCGTTCGCAACGATGACGCCCTTCCCCTGCTGCCGCGCGGCAACCTGCGACGTCTTGCTTCCCGGCGCCGCGCTCATGTCGAGCACCGCTTCGCCCGGCTGCGCATCCAGCAACGCCGGCGGCAACATGCTCGCCGCCTCCTGCATGTAGAAGCATCCCACCTGGTGCAGCAGATCCCGCCCCAGCGCGCGCGTGCGGTCTTCCCGCTCGATGAAGAATCCTTCGGGGCACCACGGCACGGGCACAAGCGCCCATCCCCTGCTCCTCGCCGCTGTTTCGAACTCCGCAACCGACATCTTCAATGTGTTCACGCGGAGCGATTTGCGCAGCGGCACGGCGCTGATCTCTTTCAATCGATGCAGATCCGTCCACGCGCCATAGCGCTCAAAGGAGGAGAAATCGATGGCCGATGGCTTGCGGATGCGGGACACCGCGAAAGCATACCGGACACCCTTGCCATTGCCAGAATTCGTCGTAGGATCTGCATCCAGGTATGGGATCCCTTACATTCGACCGTCTTCTCGAAAAGACGAATTGCGAACATGTCGCGCATCTACGCGGCGGGGATCCGGCGGCATTGCAACGGATCGTCAACGAGGCGGCAGGATTTCCTCCCGAAGCGTTGCAAGCGCGCTTTCACGGTGGGGCACCGGACCGCGAGTATATTGAGAACACGCTCATGAGGGCCGAGTACGTCAGCGCAATTCGTAGTCGCACGCAGGAGCGTCTCGTCGGCATAGGCGAGATTTACCCAATGGCCGACGGCGAGTACGAGATAACGTTCATGTGGCGTGATGACTTCACGACGTCCGCCGGCCTGGCTCACTTCCTGCGCAAAGGCTTGATCTGCCACAACTTGCGCCATCTCTTCGACGTCGCAGCGAACGAACTCGGCGCGCAGTCGATCGTGGCGATCATCAGCAGTATGAATGAAAAAGCGTTGGCCATCGTGGAAGACAACGGCTTTTACAGGAGCGAAAGTTACGATGATGGCGAACTCCTGTATCGCCGAGCGGTTACAGATCTTGGCCCCACATCAAAGTGCCACGAAATATGGCTCAGGAACTTCTTCATCGATTAGTTACACGACAAAACTTACAAGTTTACCTGGTACATAGATTTCCTTTTTGATCGTTTGGCCCTCGAGATATTTCTGTACGTTCTCATTGGCTTTCGCGGCGGAAAGTACGTCCTCTTTCGGCGCATCCGCCGACACCGTGATGTCGCCGCGCAGTTTGCCATTCACCTGGATCGCGATCGTGATCGTATCGGTTTTGATCATCGCCGGGTCGAACGTCGGCCAGTCTTGATCGATCACGAATCCCTCGCCGCCCAATTGTTCCCACAATTCTTCCGCCAAGTGTGGCGCAAGTGGTGCAAGCAGTCGGACGTACGTCTTGGCAATTTCATGGGACGCTCCATCCGCGCTTTCCATGGCGTTCACGCACTCCATGAGCGCACTGATCGCGGTGTTGAACTGCAACTTCTCGAGCGACTCGGTCACGCGCTTGATCGTGACGTGCAACACACGCTGCACTTCTTGATCATTTTTTGTATTCAAATTTTTCGTTTTCTCCAAGGACTGAGTGAGAATTCGGTACGATTTTTGAACAAAGCGATCGATGCCCTTGATACCGCTATCACTCCAGTCGCCGCCGTCGGTGAACGGTCCCATGAACATCAGGTACATCCGGAAGACGTCCGCGCCGTGGCGCTCCACGAACTCGTCGGGCGAGACCACGTTCCCCTTCGACTTGCTCATTTTGGCGCCGTCTTTCGTGATGAGCCCTTGGTGCACCAAACGTTGGAACGGTTCCTCGTGCGAGACGAATCCGAAATCTTTGAGCGCCATCATGACGAACCGGGCGTAGATCAGGTGCATGCACGCATGCTCGGGCCCGCCGATGTACATGTCGATCGGCATCCACGTTTTCTCGACGTGCGGATCGATGAGCTTCTTCGCGTCGCCTTCGGCGAGGTACCGCAGATAGTAGAAGCTGCTGCACACGAACGTATCCATCGTGTCGTACTCCGGCGTCCACCCCTTGCCGAAGAGCGTCTCGGTGCGCTCCTTGAATTCCGCACTCTGCCTGAGCGGCGATTCGCCCGTCGGTTTGAACTCGACATCGGTCGGCAGCAACCACGGCAAATGTTTCTCGGGAACCGGATGCGCGGTGCCTTCCGGGTCGTACACGATCGGAATCGGCGCGCCCCAGTAGCGCTGTCGACTTAGCAGCCAATCTTTCAAACGGTATTGGATGACACCGCGACCCTTCTCTTCGTCCTCCAACCAAGCAATCATTTTTTTCGTCGCTTCCTCCGTCCGCAATCCGTCGAGAAAATCGGAGTTGATCGCGATGCCGTCATCGCCGTACGCGGCTTCGTCGATGCTCCCGCCCTTCACCACTTCTTTCATCGGCAAGTCATACTGCTTCGCGAACGCCCAGTCGCGCTCATCGTGCGCCGGCACCGCCATCACCGCGCCGGTGCCGTAGCTGGCTAGCACGTAGTCGGCGACCCAGATCGGCAATTTCTCGCCCGTCACGGGGTGCACCGCGAACGCGCCGGTCGGCACGCCGCTCTTGTGCTTGTTCAAATCGGTACGCTGGAGTTCCGTCTTCTTCGCCACGTCCTTCCGGTACGCCTCGACCGCGCCCCAGTGGTCCTTCGGCGTGATCGCCTCGACGAGCGGATGTTCCGGTGCGAGCACGACGTACGTGACGCCGAACAGCGTGTCCGCGCGCGTCGTGAAAACCGTGATCTTCTCAGCATGCCCTTCTATATCGAAATGAATCTCCGCTCCTTCGCTCCGGCCGATCCAGTTACGCTGCATCGCCTTCGTTTTTTCGGGCCAATCCAGATCATCGAGGTTGTCGAGCAGCTTCTGCGAGTAATGCGTCGTCTTCCAGTACCACTGCGTCATCGGTTTCTGCACGACCTCCGTACCGCAGCGTTCACACGCGCCTTCCTTCACCTGTTCGTTCGCGAGCACCGTCTGGTCTTTCGGGCACCAGTTCACCGCACCCGTCTTCTTGTAGGCGAGATCGTGTTTCAGCATCTGCAGGAAGAGCCACTGCGTCCAGCGGTAGTACTCCGGCGTGCTCGTGTTCACCGCGTTCTTCCAGTCGTACATGCAACCGAGGCGTTTCAGCTGCTCGATCATGTTCTCGACGTTCTTCGCGATGGATTGCGCCGGGGGAACGCCCGTCTTGATCGCGTAGTTCTCGGCGGGCAGACCGAACGCATCGAACCCCATCGGCTCGAAGACGTCATGCCCCTTCATCCGCATGTACCGCCCGAAGCTATCGGCCGGCGCATAGTTATACCAATGGCCCACGTGCAGCCTGTCGCCGCTGGGGTACGGGAACATCACCAGGTTGTAGAAGGGCTTTTTGGCCTTCTGCAGATCCGTGTCGTACACGCCGGCGTCTTCCCAGTTCTTGCGCCACTTCGCCTCGATGCTCGTCGGGTCGTACTCTTTGGGCATGCGCGGAGTATAGCGGTGGAGTTGACGCTCCGGGAGACCCCGGAGCACAATCGATTCCTTTCTCCTTTTCCATGCATACGCTCGATGACCTTCGGTCCTTCCGGGACGCGCCGTACGGCCTCGTGGATACGTACAATAAGTTCCGCAATACCTCATCTCTCAACAATTTGGTGGATGCGAAACGCGATTGGCATGGCATCCCGGAAGGGTTGGATCTCCAGCTCGAGCAGCGGTACGGAAAACGCTGGGGCCAAGCCGATTGGCCGGGCCTGCCCCTCATAGCCGCGTTCCGGCACGCGGTCATCGAGGCGTTCGAGGAGATGCCCAAGGACATCGAGGAGTGCAGGGATATTTTCATGGATGCCATCGTCACGCTCCGAACACTCGAGACACTCGACACGGTCACGCCGTTCCTTCGCAATGAAACACCGCACATACTCGTCAAAAAACTGGAAGAAACGACGATCGACGAAGAGCACATCTCCACGGTGCCGGTATCGATCGTCGTCCTCGAGCAGGAGTGCACGAAACAATGGAACGAGCGACGAAAGAAGCAGCATCTCGCACCCATGGATCCCCTCACCGAGGTCGATGTGCGGCACATGCTGCTGGGGCGCAACGACACGCAAGGCGTCAAAATCCACACGCACGGGAACGATGACGAGGTGAGCGGCTATGCCATTATGCGCGAACCGTACGATGAACAGACGGGAGTCGGATTGGATCTCATCGCATGGGCGGCGGACGATGAACGGGGGTATCCGGACGCGCTGGCATCGCTCGTCGTCCTTCGGCTGGAAAATGAGACGCGCAAACGCCTCAATTTCGCACTGAGAACTCCTGCCTGAAGCGGCGGAAGCACGCTACACTGCGGCCGCATGGCCAAGCTTCCGACGGTCGCCATCATCGGCAGGCCCAATACGGGCAAATCCACGCTGTTCAACCGGCTCGTGGGCAAACGCCGCGCGATCGTGAGCGACGTGCCGGGGACGACCCGCGATCACGTGGCGTTTCGGGTGCAGGGAGACGAGGTCGATTACCTACTGCTCGATACGGGCGGCATCGGGGGCGGATCCGAAGACCATGATCTGGAAGACGACGTGGCGGCGCAGAGCGTGATCGCGTTGGAAGCCGCGGACGTCATCCTCTTTACCGTGAGTGGCAACGAGGAATTGACCCGCAGCGACTTCGTCGTCGCCGAGATGCTCCGCAAGAAACGCAAGCGTCACGTGCCCGCGATCGTCGTCCTCACGAAGTGCGACGATTGGGACGTCGCCGAGACGCGGCTGGCCCAAGCCTACGAGCTGAACGTCGGCGAAGACGCCATCGCGGTAAGTGCGGAACACCGGATCAACACCGACGACTTGGCCGAAAAAATCGAACAGCAATTGAAGAAATTGCACTTTGGGAAAGTGACGGAGAGCAGGGACGAACGCCCGCCGCGCATCGCGATCGTCGGAAAACCGAACGTCGGCAAGAGCTCGATCGTGAACGCGCTCCTGAGCGATACGCAGCGGGACCTCTCTTCCCGCATCGTCTCGGATATTCCGGGCACGACGCGCGACAGCTCCGATTCGATCGTCCGGCACGAAGACAAAGAGTACGTGTTCGTCGACACCGCGGGCCTGCGGCGCAAAGCGCGGACCGACGGACACATCGACACGATCAGCAGCCTCAAGAGCATCCAGGCGGTCCAAGATAGCGACGTCGTGGTCCTCGTGATCGACGCATCCGACGTCGTGAGCAAGCAAGAGCAGCGCATCGCAGCGATGGCGATCGAGGAAGGAAAGGGATTGATCATCCTGGCGAACAAAGCCGATTTGCTGACGGTCGAGGAGCGCAGCGAGAAGGAAACCGAAACCCGCATCCAGCTGCGGTTCTGCGCGTACGCACCGATCCTCTTCGTCTCCGCGAAAACGCGCATCGGTCTTCCGAAACTGTTCCCCTTGATCGAGAGCGTCGTCCGCAATCGCAACCGTCGCATCCCCACGAAGGAATTGCTGCGATGGTTCGAAACCGTCGCACCGAAAGCGCCGGGCACGGTGGCCAAGTGCAAGTTCGTCACGCAAGCCAAAGACCTGCCGCCCACGTTCGTCGTCTTCAGTAAACGCCCCGACTCGATCCGCGTGTCGGATCTCCGCTTCCTCGAAAACAACCTCCGTTCGACCTTCGCGTTCGAAGGAACCCCCGTCCGGTGGCGGACGAAGGGGGAAAAAGAAGCAGAATGACACTTCTTATCCCGCAATGCCGTGCTTCGTGACGCGCGCGTCCTTCACGAGCGGCAAGGGGAACGCGCGAATCGCGGTCTCCAGTTTGTCGAGCAATTGGACCGGATCGTCGTCGAACACGATGTTCGGCGGGATCTCGCGCAGGCACAGTTCCTCGACGATGTGCGGAATGCTGTTACTGATGCCGCCGGAGTTCGTGACGATGCCGATGGGCCGGCCTTCGTCGTAGGCGATCGTGAATTCGTTCAGCGTGCCGATGCCGCCGCCGATGATCACCACGCCGTCCGCGGAGCGGATGTTGATGATATCACGCTCCATGAAGCCGAGGCCCGTATAGATGATGAGATCGTGCTCGTGCGGCGAGAGGTACTCGTGCACGTGCTGGTACTCCGAGAACGCAGGCGAGACGCCGACCGTGAACCCTCCGGCCGCCTGCGCCGCGAGCAGCGCGACGTCCGGCAACCCCGGGCACGCGCCGTTGATGAAAATATGGCCGCGGCGCGCGATCTCATGGCCGATCTGCTTCGCCTTCTCCTGCGCGATCGGATCCTCGGTCTGCGGGCCGGACGCGGACCCCATGACGCCGATTTTCAGCCGATGGTAGTGGGTGCCGGCGTCGGGCAGTGTCATGGAAAGGGAGTGTATCGGTCTTTCCAGTCATTATAGCACAAACGGCCGTTTTTCGCGAGTCGTAGGACCCAAACGAAGTTTTTGGCAAAGAAGCGCATATCTGTCATAATCTCGTTCGTATGAACGTTCCGCAACATCCCCACTCGACCTCGCTTTCGTTCGAAGAACTTCGTCGCTGGAATCCCGTTGATATGTGCAACCATGGAGACGCTCTGGCGAATGCCATTTTGGATTCCACACCGGAACAGCGCGATCCGACCCTCGCGAAGCAGTTGCAAACGATCATGAATTTTCTCGCTTCCGGAATCACGATCGCGCAAATCCCTCAGAGGGCAGCCGTGATTGCCAACTGGAAAGCCACGTTGGAACTCGCCGATCGGCAAGCGGCTATCGTGCGTACCTCTGCAGAGACAACGGAGCATACTCGCAACCAAACGAGGGCACAGTTCCGTCTTCACTCCTAAGCTCTTCGCCTGCAAGCGGCTCAAGGTGAAAAACCGCTAGCGAAGATACTGAACACGATTTTGATTGTGTTCTTCGTTGGTCCGAGCGTAATGGATATTCCCATCGGTCCCGTGCAGATAGTAGTAGTACGGGCTCGATTCGGGATGCAGTGCGGCTTTGATGCTCGCAAGACCCGGAT
Organism: uncultured Candidatus Peribacteria bacterium; assembly: GCA_964641555.1. Classification (GTDB taxonomy): domain Bacteria; phylum Patescibacteriota; class Gracilibacteria; order Peribacterales; family Peribacteraceae; genus DALYDP01. The sequence continues at coordinate 50,426 of CAZXKA010000001.1, forward strand.
TCGCGATGGGCCCCGGCGGCAAGCCCTGCCACGCGCGGATGTTGTAGGGCGAGTCGATCTCCAGGTCGGCGCGCGTGAGCGGTTCCGTGCGCTTACCAACGGCGTAGCGCACCGCGGCGTCGACGCCGAGAATAATGCCTTCGTCCAGACGCTTCCAGAGAATGCCGGAGATAACGGGGCGTTCGGCGTTGTTCGCCGCTTCTTCCTCGATAAGCGACGCCATGGTCATGATTGCATGCAACGACTTTCCGGAGGCAGCAATTTCGGAAGACAACTCCTGTACGACTTTCTGTTCGAATGTATGGAGAAGTCGCGATAGAAATTCTTCCGGATTTCCGCCTTCGCCACCGATAAAATACGTATCGGGATAGAGATACCCTTCGACCCTCCCACCCGGTCCCCCACTCGGCGGCAAGAACGTGAATTTGGAAACATCGCACGCCTTCGCGCACTCCAGCACTGCTCCGGTTTCGGTGAAGCCCTTTGCCGCCATCAATCGGTCGATATCCGCCACGGTGAATCCTTCCGGAATCGTGATGCTCACTTCCCCCGCACTGCCACCCGTGAGCACCTCGAGGATCTCCGGAGCGCTCATGGACGGCTGCAGGACGTACGAGCCGGCTCGGAGCACGTGATCGCGACCGTTCAACCGAACGTGCGTTTTGAACGCGAACGAGGATTTGATGAGATTTTTTGCTTCCAACTCCTCCGCGATCGTCGAAAGTCCGGCACCGGTGGGAACGGCGAAGGAAACGCGGGCGTCGCTGTTCGGATCAGGAGCCCCGAGGGAAAAGCGATACCACGTGAAGATGAGGACTCCAAAGAAGCCAAGCAGGCTAAAGAGTTTGAGAAAAGGACGACGTGTTCGCGTACCGTGTCTCATGTTTTGGCCGAAGCTGTGCGAAGAAAACGTAATATCCAGACAATAGTTTTACGCATATTTCATCGCAAGCAGACTCCTTGGCTTCTTTGGCCTCCTTGGTCTCTCGCCATCATTCTCCTCCCAATCCCATCTTGCCCATCACGGGCTGCATGCGTTCGGCGGCCACCACCTGCGCCTTCTTCATCGCGCGGTTCATCGCGTCTTTCACGAGCATCCCGACGCGTTCGTTGGGCGTCGCCGGATCCACCGCCACCTCGATCACCTCCATTTCGGCGTTCACGACGACCGACACGCCCTCGGCTTCCGCCTCGACGTGGACGTTCTTCAACTCCTTCTTGATGCGTTTGGCTTCGCGCTGGAGCTGGAACATGTCTTTCATCTGACCGAAGGACGTCATAGTAAGATGGGAATATTGAACTGAGTATGAACGAAAAACCGCTTCGCAGATAGTAGTTTCGTTAGCTTATTTAGCTTGTTAGGAATGAAGATTTTTGAAGAAATCTAACAAAGCTAATGAAGCTATAGCCTACATCCTCGTCATGCTACACTCCCGGCCATGGCTCTGTCCGACAAACGCATCCTCGCCGCGATGAAGGAAGGTTCGGTCGTCATCGAACCGTTCGACCGCGAAAACCTGGCGACCTCCAGCTACGACGTCACGCTCGGCGAGTGGTTCTTCGTCGAACAGCACCCCAAGCATTTCGAGAACGTCTTCAATATTTACAGCAAGACGCACCTCGATCGCGTGTGGGGCACCGAGCCCAAACGCGCGCAGAAGGCCAAAGACATCTTTCAGAAGTACGACATCGAATGGGAAGGCATCGCACCCGACGACAAAATCATCCTGATGGCCCCGGGGGAAACGATTCTGGGTCACACGAACGAGTTCATCGGCGGCCGGAGCCACGTGACGACCATGATGAAAGCCCGATCCTCGATGGGCCGCAGCTTCATTTCGGTCTGCAAGTGCGCGGGGTGGGGCGACGTGGGCTACGTGAACCGTTGGACGATGGAAATCCAAAACACCTCGAGCCGCTACTACATCCCGCTCGTGGTCGGCCGCCGCATCGCGCAGATCGTCTTCTTCGAGACCGGCCCGATCGACGGCAAGGATTACGCCGACGGTGGTAAGTACCAAAGCGGCAAAACGCTTTCGGAGCTCAAGAAGAACTGGAAGCCCGAGATGATGCTGCCGCGCCTCTGGCAGGACCGCGACATCAAGAAATCAGCCAGGCGGAGGGCACCGGCACAGCGGTGAACGGGTTCCCAGCGTGGCCAGTCCTGGCCGCGATGGGAGGGGGTCACCGCGTAATCCCGATCCGGTCCTCGATTTCTTGATCAACGAAGATTTTTTTCCGCCCGTATTTCATGCGGCTGTATTCCTTGATCAGCGAGGCCAGATTCGGATTCTTGCCCGTCTCATCCCAGATCGTCGCCATGCTGAATGGCCGGCTCGTGGTGTTGTTGATGTTCAACTTCGTGTAGCAATGGAAGTTCGGAATGCCGATGACGTCTTGTTCACTCAGCACCGGCGCCATTTCCTTGGCCATGTACTCGGCATCCTCCGCGCCGATCTTGAAGCTCATGATCGTGCCGACGTTTCCGAACACGGCATCGCGAATCTTCGTGGACGAATCCTCGTAGGCTCCGGTCTTCCCTACGAGCTGCCCGATGTACTGGTGCGCCATGATGAGCGCCAGTTCATACTTGCGCGCCTCGGAAAGGATCGTGGCGAACGCATCCGTGATGAAGTTCTGGAACTCGTCGACGTACAGATAGAACCGGCGCCGTTGTTCCTGCGGGATTTCGGCGCGCGAGAGCGCGGCCATGTTCACCTTATTCACGAAGATGAGCCCCAGCAGCTGCGCGTTGATGTCGCCGATTTTGCCCTTGCTCAGGTTCACGAGCAGAATTTTGCCGTCGTCCATGATCGTCCGAATGTCGAAGGCGCTCTTCGGTTGGCCGATGATGTTGCGCATCGTCGTGTTCGTGACGAACGGGCCGAACTTCGCGGAGAAGTACGGGATCATTTCTTCTTTCTCGCGCGCGCCGGTCTTCGCGATTTCGTGTTCCCAGAAGCTGCGCACCACCAGGTTCTTGCACTTGCTCACTTTGTAGCGCTGGAATTCTTCGTCCACGAAGAGCCGCGGCACGTCGATGAGCGTCGCTCCTTCGTCTTCGTCGTCCATGAGCGTCAGACATCCGTTGCGGAAGTAGTGCTGGATGCGCGGTCCGAAAATCTCGTTGCCGAAGAGCTTGATGAAGATCTCCATCGCGTCCAAGGACGCGCGATCTTTCTCCTCGTCGTTTTTGGCCTCAAGCAAGTTCAGGCCCATCGGGCGCTCGGTATCGGCCGGATCGAAGATCACGACGTCCTTCGCGCGCTCCTTGGGAATGTAATTCAGCACGTCTTCGATCAAATCGCCGTGCGGGTCGACCATGCAGAGGCCCGCACCGTTCTGGATATCCTGGCGTGCCTGCCAGCTGAGCAACGACGATTTGCCGCAACCGGATTTACCGATCATGTACTGGTGGCGGGTGCGGTCTTTGTCGTAGAACCGAACCTGGGTATCGATGCCGCGGTGCTTGTTGATGCCGAGTACGATGCCGTCCCTCGGGGCATCCGGCGGCGGCGGCAGCACTTTGTACGGAATCCACTGGATGATCGGAATCTTGTTGTAACGGCTGTCGGGGAAGTGGAAGAGCCCGGCGAGTTCGCGTTCCACGAGCAGCGCTTGTTTATGGTAAAAACCGTTGATGCGCCGTTTCCACAGCCAGTGGATGAGCGGGGCGTTCCACGTGAGCGGAAAGAAATCGACGAACATGCGACGGTTCACGAACGCGTTGCCGTAGAGGTGGCGAAACACGTTGAACGCGACTTGAAGGTTGTTCGTGATATCGAGCGCGCGCGCCTGGGTCTTGCTCGTCGCCATGATGCGCACGGCGCAGTGGAACCAGCTCATGCCGGCCTTCTCGCCGACCTGTTTGTACAACTCTTCTTCCGGCTGAATCATGCGGACGAAGCTGTCGCCCTGCGACGCGCCCGGGGCGAACGTCGAATCCTGCGCACCGCCCGCCACGCCGCCGATCACCTGAATGAGCGTCGAGAGAATCGGAATGCGCGAGACCCAGCGGTCTTTTTTTCCTTTGAACTTCGCGCTGGCGAAGTTGCGCGCGCGCTTGCCCCACTTGTTCGAAAAGGACGGCCTGAGGATCACCTGCACGGTCGCCGTTTCGTCGGGGTCCAATTTGCTCAGCACGTTCGTCAGATCGTTCAGCGGATCGTCCTGCATCTGCTCGTACATGCGGATCGGGAACCAGTATTTCTTCTGCAGCGCCATGTGGTAGCCCACGAGCGCAGTTCCCTTTTTCCAAATGTCCGGCGTCGGCTTGCGCAGGACTTCGGCCTCCGAGTAGAACGCGGTGATCTGTTTTTCAACGATCGAGGTAAGGTTCGGATCGCACAGCACGTAGAACGTCAGCTGCCCATTCTCCAAAAACATTTCGAAGCTGATCGTGATGTGCCGGAACATCCAAAAGTGGATGCTCTGCCAGAACGTAAGACTCTTCACTTCCCACAGCGCGCGGTAGAGCTGCTCCATGATGGCGACTTTCTCTTTAAAATCTTTCTCGGTGCGTTTCTCTTGATCGACCTTGCTGTCGCTGCGCGGGAGCATGACCTGCATCGAGACCAGCCGTTTGTTGTGCCACACGGCGTAGAAGAATCGGACCGAGCGCACGATGAGCTTCCACGTGAAGAACGCGCCGACGAAGAACCAAATCCGTTCGACCGGATCGGCGGCGAACCAGTTCCACAGCGCCGGCCACACGCTCGAATCGATCACATATCCCCCCGCCGCAACGAGCGACAGGACGACGGGCCAAAAGAAGAATCGGAGGAAGGTGACCACTCTAGGGGGAGAAGATACAGAGAAATCGTTTTATTATAGCAGAAAACGCCACGTTTGTGGAGCGCAGTTCCTACGAGCGTTTTAGGAGCATTCGACGGCATTCATCCGCATCTCCCTGCGCTTTCCGTCCGTACTGCCGAGCCGCAGAACGTACTCCCCCGTCACCGCCGGAGTGAACGAGAACGCCTCACCGGGCAGCACCCAATCCTGGAGCGTCAGGCTGTTGCCGTCGGGATACGCGAGTCCGCGAACGACGAACGATTGTTCAGATTCGATGCGCAGGACTTCGCCCACCGGTTGCGTATGCGGCACGCCGAGCGTTAGGCGGGTCTCGCGCGTGATGCGTTGCTGACGCGGCCGATCGTCGCTGCAACGCGAAAGCAGCGTCGCGTCGCCCAGGCGCTCGAAGCGGACGTTGAGTTTCCCTTTCGAGCGCGGCGCGATCGTCGTGAACGCAGCCAGGCTCAAGTCCATGTCGCGTCCTTCCACGAAGGGACCGCGGTCGTTGATACGCACCGTCACGCTCTTGCCGTCCTCGACGCTCGTCACCTTCACGAGCGTGTTGTGCGGATACGTTCGATGCGCGGCGGTCATCGCGTACATGTCGAACGTCTCGCCGAACGCCGTCCCCTTGCCGTGAAACTTTTCCGAGTAGAGCGACGTCTCGTGGATTTCGTCGACGAGCAGCTGATCGAGCGTGCGCATGAGTGTCAACAATTCCTCTTCGGAGAGCGGTTGTTCAAGATTTCCCTCGACGGACGCAACCGGATATTTCTCCATCCATTCGCCGAGATTCTCCGGCAGGATGTCATCCGGCGCAGCGACGCTGCGCGTGCGCAGCAGCCACGTGAGCGCGGTCTGCAGATCGAGCGGCGAGTCGGGCCGGAACGTCTCGGCATCATCGTTGATCAACCCGCGCGACGCGGCGAAGTCGATCTCGAGCGAACCGTTGTCGGGCCGGTCGGGCAGATCGGCGAACGCGCTCTTCGCGGGTTCGGCGGGACGACGCAGACTGTTCCACATCATCAAAAACCCGTCGCGGCGCGAGATCGAGGGGGTCGCCGCAAACGACATGGACGGCATGAGCGCCAGCAAGAGAACGATGGTGACGATGCGTCGCACCGAACCAGACTAAGAATCGGCGGGCGTTGGTCAATCAAAAACTCGCACATCACAAGGCCTCCCACCCGTAGCCGCGCACGACCGTGTACGCGTGGCGCAATTGGTCTTCCTGCATCGTCTTGAGCGTGATCGGCCCGACGACGCCCGCGCCTTTCTGGGCATTGTTGGGAAGGACGCCGCGCGCGACTTGGTAGGCCGCGACCGATTGGCGCGTCCGGTCGCCGAACACGCCGTTCACTTGATCGGCCGGGAAGTAGCCGAGCTTTGCCAGAAAGAGCTGCACGTCGCGCACGGTGTCTCCTTGGTAGCCTTGTTCCGTCGTCGCGGCGACCAACCGATCGCTCTCGAGCAACCGATCGCGCACTTCTTTTACCAACAGAATTCCGCGCGCAATATTCTTCGAGCGCTTGGCGCGGAGAACATCGGCCAGCGCGGCCTGCGTGATCGGACCGATCGTCCCTGCGCCCGGACTTGTCGCATCACCGATCAGAAGTTTCTCTTTTTGGAACGCCATGATCCCCTGCCGCACGGCCTCGGTGTACCGACCGTCGGTGCGGCCTTTGTAGTGGCCGAGCGACCGCAAGAGACGCTGGACGGATGCGACGTCGCGCCGGCTGGATTGTTCGCTGACCAGCGGCACGCCCATATCGCGACCCATCAGGCGCACGGCGGCCATGAGCGCGGCGGCGGTCTCGGAGTCGAGCGCATCGGATGCGATCGACAGCCCCCTGTCGCGTTGAAACGCTTCAAGCGCGGCCTGCGTCTTCGGTCCGAAGAAGCGCGTCGCGTCGTCAGCCAAATACCCGAGCGCTTTCAGATGATCTTGGAGGAACGCGACCGACAGGCTCGTGTCGCCGAGTTTCGGTTCCAGATCGATGAGTCCGTTCTGGACGACGTTGTACGGGCGCAGCCGGTCGAAATCCATCGGAATGCGATCGAGGGTGAAGTCCGCCGCGGGAGCCTGCGTGCCCGGCGGGTACACGACGCCGCGAATGCGTTTGACGCCGAAGCTCAGCGCGCGGGCAAGGCCTTCCTCGCCATGACCGGCCCACACGTCGAGACGATGGATCTTCCCGCTCTCGAGCACTTGGATCGCCCCGCCGCGGTCGTGCACCTCGAGCACGCCGAGACCCGGCAATTGGACGCGCGTGCCGAACGCATAGCTCGGCGGAGCGGCAAGCATCCCCACGTACACCGGCGTGCCGTCGGCGCCGTGCGTGCCGTTGCCGTTCAAGATTTTGTCGGCGACGAGGCCGCCCTTCACGTAGCAACACTGCCCCGGCAGCGGCGAGTAATACGCCGTGAGAACGAAATCGATTTCGTGCGGCGTCGGCACCTCCGTCTGCGCCGAGACCGGTGTCGCGGTCAGGAATGCGCAGAGAACGAGGAGTGTCGAAATCCGTTTGTGCATATCGGTGTGGGTGTGTATTGAAATCCAGCCATTGTACCAAAAATTGACATTCAACGCTCTCGTCAGGACGTGACGAACATGCGTATCGATGGTCTTGCTACTGCACGAAGACCGTATCTTCGAGCCGAATCCCGAATTTCCCCGGAATATACACGCCCGGTTCGATCGTTACGGCTTCTCCGCTGACCAGCGCGTCGTCGGATGTGATCGAAATCGACGGCACCTCGTGAATCTCGAGACCGAGACCATGCCCAAGCGAGTGGCCATACGGATGTTTGATTCCGCGTTTTTTCAAAACGGCTTTGGCTGCCATATCGATATCCGCGCATCGCACGCCGGCACGAACCATTTTTTTTGCCGTTTCTTTGGCTTCCAAAACGGCGTCATGAACGCGTCGCTGTTCCGCCGTCGGTTCTCCTACGAAGTAGACCTCGCTCCGGTCGCTGCAGTACCCTTTGTACCGCGCGCCGATGTCGATTTGCACGATATCGTGCGTCCGCAACGGTCGGTCTCCCGTGCGGTGATGCGGTACGCTGGAATTGCTGCCGAACGCGACGATCGGATCGAACGCCATGCCATCCGCGCCGCGATCGAGCATCGCGAGGAGAATGTTCGCCGCGAGTGCCTTCTCGGTCATGCCCAGCTTCAACATGCGCGGCAGCACGCGCAGCACATCATCCGTGATGGCAAGCGCGCGCTTCATCCGGAGAATTTCCAACGAATCCTTTTTTCGTCTCAGCCCTTCCGTCAGCCACGAAGTATGAACAAATTTACTGTTCTTAAACGTTGTCTTCCAGCGTCGCAACTGACCGGCGGTCACATATGTTTCTTCGAATCCACACCGACGTATGCGCTGGATCGCACGTTGCGCATCGCTGCGATCACACACCTTCAGCGCTCTGCTACGCAGAGTCCGTGCCGCTTCCAGATAGCGATTGTCCACGAACACACTCGCGGCATGGTGCTGCACCAGCAACAAACCGGAACTCACGTCGACGCCGGTAAGGTACAGGATATTGACCGGGTCGGTCACAAGCAATGATGGCAATTTTTTAGCCCGCAGAAGCGATTGGAGGGCCTTCAGACGCATGCCGTACTGCATGGGGAGAGGGTAGCGCGAAGAGGCGTTTTGTGCTATCATGAAGAGAAACCTATGAACTCCCTTACCGCACAAGTCTTCAATGGTCCGGGCATCCTCGGCGGCCTCAACGCCGCAGGGGGCATCGCGGGCCTTCCGGACGGAGACGTCCGCGCGACGGTGGTGCGCATCATCCAGAGCGTCCTCTCGTTCCTCGCGCTCGCCGCAGTCATCACGATCATCATCGCCGGCATCTGGCTGATCGTGGGTCTCGGATCGGATGACTCGAAGGAGCGCGCGAAGAAGATCATCTTCTATACGCTCATCGGTCTCATCATCGTCCTCTTCGCCCGGGTCATCGTGGGCCTCGTGACGGTGTACTTGGCCGGACAAGTCGCATGACGCTCTCCCGCTTCGTCGCCGGCTCGCTCGCTGTCGCATTGCTCGCGACGGGGCACGCAGCCGTAGCCCAAGACGCATTCCCGACGTCGACCACCGACGCACCGGCACCGACGATCGTGGCGCAGGAAGACGTGCAATTGCGCGTGGGCGACATCTTCGAAATCATCGCGGATCCCGGCACGGACGGCGCCGCCTATTCGTGGATCCTCACGCAGGAACGCGCGTTCATCGAAGCCAGCCGCGAGCAGCGATTCCGTTATCGCTTCGTGCAGGAGAAAACATACACCCTGCGCGCCGAAGTGATGATCGGCGACGTCCGCACGCAACGCATCATCGGCATCACGGTGGTCCCCCAAGACGGCACGCCGCTGCAGCCGGCCATCCCCGGCGGAACGGGCGCGATGCTCGTCGGCACGCTGCCGCATCCGGACCCCAACGGCCGTATCGTCCTCAAGCCCGAACAGCGCATTCTGCAGCTCTCGCCGGTGCGAACCGATCTGACGCCGCTGGCCCTCGATCTCGATACCGCGCGCGATACCGATGGCGACGGCAATCCGGGCAACGACGTCGACGCCGCCGATACGTACTTCCACTCCTATGGTCGATCGCTGTGGGTATGGTTCGCCCGCCCGCTCGAGCAGACGGAATTCGTCGTCACGGCCATCCCCGCCGGCTCCTCGCCGCTCGTGCAGCGCGTCGCGGTCCTCACTGAAGAAGCGGCACGCGGGCAAGGCGTCTTCACGAGCCCCGTGCGGATCGTCGCCGAACAAATCGACGACGCGACGTTCGCCTTCCGCCCGGAGCTGGTGCAACCCCTCCCCGACGCAACACCCCTCCTCTACGAATGGGAACTGGGCGACGGCAATCGGAGTCTCGACACGACGCCAACGCACACGTACGCCACGGGCGACATTTTCACGGTCCGCCTGCGCGTTCGTGATTTGCAGACCGGCAACACGATCGGCGAGACCGAACTGACCGTCGCTCCGACCGTACCGGATCCGATCGATGAACCGGAGCCCGATCCGATCGACGAACCCGAACCGGATCCGATCGATGAACCGGTGACCGATTCCTGGCCGTGGACACGCATCCTGCTGATCGGCGGCATCTTCATTGTCTCCATCCTCATCGGCGTCGCGATCGTGTGGCTGCTGTCGTTCCTCCGCCGCTCGCGGACGCTCGAACAGACGCTCGAATCGATGGAGCAGACGATCGCCCCGGCAAAAGAAGCCGCGCCTCCGCCGCTCGCGATCCGCAAACCGGCCGCACCCCCCGCTCCAGCGTCCTCGGCTGCACCCGCGAAGCCCGTTTTGGCACAGCAGAAGGTTATCGATGCGGAAGTCAGTGCCGCATCCGCGCCGGCGATGCCTCCCCCGACCGTCGCCGAAGCCAACGCCCCCGACTGGCTCAAGAAAGGACTGACCGCGACGCCGGTCGCACCGGCTGAAGCACCGAAGCCTTACGTTGCGCCGTCGCCCAAGCCCGCTCCGCAGACACCCAAGCCGCAACCCATCTCCACCCCAGCGCCGGCACCCGCACCGACTCCGGCGCCCAAGCCTCCCGTGGCGCAGCCGCCGAAACCCACTCCGTCCCCCGTCCCGACACCGCGGCCGGCGACGACTCCTGTCATGACGCCGAAGCCAATCTCCGCACCGCCGCAACCGAAGCCCGCTTCCCCGACGACTCCTCCACAACCGGCGACACCGAATCCCGTTCCGACGCCGATTCCTCCTCCGGCGTCAAAACCCGCCGCAGCGCAACCCGTTCGCGCGCCGGCACCGACGCCCACTCTGAACCCGACCGCACCAGCCGCTCCCGCTTCGACCGTTCCTGTTCCCACTGCTCCTCGTCCGGTTGCCCCTGCTCCGGTCCCGCCTCTTTCAACGCCGCCTCCGACACCGATGCCGCCGAAACCGGCATTCGCTCCGACACCGAGCCCCGTTCCGCAGACGCCCCCGCCGGATCGCTTACCGCACTGGCTGCAACCGACGCCCGACGGCCCGGCCGCGCCGACGAATCCGGCGCCCCCCACGCCTCCTCCGGTTCCGCAACCTCCGGCAGCGCAACCCCCTGCACCGACGCCCCCCTCCGTTCTCCCGTCCGCACCGTCCGCCGCTCCTGCGGCACCGCAGAATCCCACGCCGAAGAAAGACGACGATCCGCCGATCGCCTTCATCCGGGCGGAGAACATCGGGCCGCAACCGGCGAAGTGAAGTAAGTGGGGCGATCGATGGGACTCGAACCCACGACCCTCTGGACCACAACCAGATGCTCTAACCAGCTGAGCTACGATCGCCATACGTTTCGCGCGGGGATCCTACCGTGTTTTCGCGGTCATGACCAGAACCGGATAGGTTGAATTTACCGCAACCGCCTTGCGGCACGCCGCTTGGTGCTCGAGTCGCGGCGTCGGGCAGAGATCGGCGCCCGCGTTCGCCGACGCTTCGTAGACGATGACGTAGCTCGTAAGACCCTCGATGCGGTACCGGCGCGCCGGAATCGGCGATTTCTGCTAGAGTAAGGCCTCCCTCATGCAGCAGCTCTTCATCCTCATGGTCTTCGTATGGACGGTCGGCCGCCTGTTTCAAGCAGCCGGTTTGCCGCTCGTGTTCGGCGAAGTGCTCGCGGGCATCATCGTGGGGCCCGCGCTGTTCCAGTGGGTGGATCCCGACAACGAAGTCATTCGCGTCGCCGCGGAACTCGGCATTTTCTTCCTCATGCTCCATACCGGCCTCAAGACCGACCACCGCGAGCTGCTTCGATCATCGTTGGCGTCGTTGGCCATTGCGATCGGCGGCATGGGTTTCACCTTCGTTCTGACGTTCGCCGCATCGATCGCGTTCGGCGCGGACGGCATGACGGCGGCATTCATCGGACTTTGCTCGTCGATTTCGGCCATCGCGCTCATGGCCAGGATCTTCAAAGACACGAAACTCGAGGACACGCGCACGGCGCACGTGAGTATCGGCGCGGCGGTCGCCAACGACATCCTCGGCCTCATCGCGTTCTCGATCCTGCTCGCGATCGCGCGCGACGGCGCGGTATCGTGGACGATCGTGCTCACGTTGCTGTTGAAAACGACCGCGTTCTTCGCGATCGTCCTGGCGATCGGTTTCGCGAGCGCGCCGCACCTGCGCACATTCTTCGCCAAGGGCAAAAAAGCGTTCACGCTCACGCTCGTCGTCGCGTTGCTCCTCGGCACGTTGGCCGAGTGGATGGGATTGCACGCGATCATCGGCGCGTTCCTGGCGGGCGTGTTCATGCAGGAAGAGCTCATCGAAACCGATACCTTCGCGAAGATCGAAGACCGGTTCTACGGCCTCGCGTACAGCTTCTTCGGACCCGTCTTCTTCGCGGCGCTCGCGTTCCATCTCGATTTTTCCGCGTTGCTCGACGCGCCGATCTTCCTCTCGATCCTTACACTCCTCTCGATCGCGGGCAAGGTCGTCGGCAGCGGAATCCCCGCGCTGATGCTGCGGATGCCGAAGCTCGACGCGCTCGGCGTCGGGCTGGCCATGAACAGCAGGGGCGCCGTCGAGCTCATCGTCGCGTCGGTGGGGCTCGAGGCGGGCATCATCGACGCCGGCATCTTTTCGCTCCTCGTCACGATGGCGTTCCTCACGACGCTCGTCTCGATCCTCGGCTTCGTGCCGCTGGCGCCGAAACTGCGGACAGATTGAACACAAATTGTATTCAAATACGTTGCAGGCGGATACGGCGGGTATAGAGTGCGCCTCCTCCCTGCTTGCCAGGAAGGATACCCTCGTAGCTCAACGGTAGAGCAATGGCCGTATAAGCCATAGGTCGCTGGTTCGACTCCAGCCGAGGGAGCTGAGCTCCCACCCTCGGAACTGCCTCCTGAATATTGTCGACATAGAGGCTCAGTCCCCATGGGTGGGGGCTTTTTTACAAATCTTCAAACGCCTCAGATATCGAGAATATCGCGCAACGTCTGTACGAGGGACTTCGATTTCTTTTTGGGTTTGGGTTTCGCCGGTTGCCCCTCGAAGGTCCGTACCCTGTGTTCGGTTTGCTCCGCCGTCCTGCGAACGAAAAACTCCACGCCATCGCCCGATTGTTTTTTCCGAGCGAACAGAGTCCCGCTCCATTCGCTGCCCGAAACATCCACGCGCATTTCGCTCGTCTGTTTGCCATCCGGCTCATTCCACGGATCGTATGCCCTGGTAATCGTGCAAACGGTTCCATCGTCGAGTTGCAGCGTTTTTCCCACCAAACTATCCAAATTTTTTACGCCGAAATACTGCGCCGTTATCATGGCACGAGGCGCCTGCACGACGTTCGGTGCCACAGACGGTGTCGCGGAAGGCTTCGACGACGGAAGAGACGGAGACGATCGAGCGGCGGGAGATTGCCGTGGAACGGGAGATGCGGTTTTTGGCACAGTCGGAGCGAGTGACGGAATGGACGGATTGTTCGGATCGCGCACGCTTCGGAGACTTTCGTCATCCGCATCGATCGTCGGCGCGGGTGTGTTCGGCGCGGCGGATTGTTTCTTGTTGGCATTGGAAGGCGGCGCAGGCGGAGGCCGAGGAAGCCGGCTATTGGCTGCTGACGAAGGCGCATTCGACGCAACGGGCATCGGAGTCGGAGTCGGGCGAACGACGGAAGATTGCGGGGCAGGGTGCGGAGCAACGGACGGTCGTGCGGACGCATCGGGTATATCCACCGTAAAGGTCATGCTGTGATCCACATCGAATTTTGTTCCGTCATCGCGATACATTTGCCAACCGCTTTTTCCTCCCCTTGCCAACAATCCCTTTCCGACAACCTTTCCGCTTGAATCGCGCACGATCAGCGGATTGCCTTCTGCGTACATGGATGCAAAATCCACGCGAGGAGCGGCAACGGGTGCAACCTGCGGCGCTGCGGCAGGAGCGCTCGACGGAACAGGCGCCTTGTTGTGACGAGGGGCGGGCGGCGGAGGCGGAGCCTTCGAGACCGTGACCGAGGGGGCAGCGGCCTTGTTTCGCGGAGTAGGTGGTGGCGGAGGGGGTTTCAGCCTCCCGAGCGGTTGCACCGGCGCGGTCGGCGCATTTCCGCACACGCCGGATTCGATGAGAAGCCGAATATGATCTGAGTCCCCGAACGCTTTCTTCAAGTCTTCTTGGCGCAAACGAACCTGTTCAAACGTCAGATTTCCGATTTCGCCGCCGCGGCTGTGTGCCAGGAGAATCGCCCGTATTTGCTCGGGGCTCAGCGGACCCACCAGTGCTTCGGCGATCTCCAAGCGCACGCTGTCGGGAACGTCCGGATATGCGGTCAAATATTCGAGGTACGGCGCGACGATCTTCGCACGCTCCAGCTTCGTAGCTTCGGCGCCGCTTCTCGGACGCGCCGTTTCCGATACGCCGCTTTCACTTCCGGCATCCCCCAGATCGCCCGCCGCCTCTTTCAACTCATCGAGAAATTCATCACCCAACTGCCGCAATTCGCCAGCCGTCTTCTCGATCTCGGCCCGCACCTGCGGATCATCGACGGATGCAAGTGCGTCCTCGACGCGGTCCGCCGTCATCACGCCATCGGTCGCGATGCCCGCTTTCTGGCACAGCGCATGCAGTTCTCCGCGTTTCGCGTTGATCACATCGGTCGTGCGCGCAATACGGTCCACATGCCCGCCGGGCAGATCGCGCAGGCCGCGGCGCATGGGGCCGAGGAACTCGGCGTAGGCGAGCCCGAAGAACATGGCGTTGTTCTCGAGGTTGGAGAGGAAATCCGCTTCGTCGCGCCAGTAGGTGTCGATTGTCGCGCCGACGACCGTGTCGGCCGCGCCTTCGATCGTGGCACCGGCGAACCGCGTGCCGAATCTCGCGACATCATCGAATTTGCTCAGGTTCTGCAACCCTCCACGTTGGGACGCCGCCTTCAGGACACCGCCCACGCCCCCGGCCTCGCCCAATTTCCCCGCCTGCCGCAATTGCCACGCCGTTCGACCGGCACCCAAATAGCGAGCCAATCCCATCGTCGCCGTGTTCGCCACGAACTCCGTGCCGTACTTTCGCGCGCCTTCCCGCACGCTATCCACGCCTTCGTCGTCGAGCGCGGCGCCGACCGCCGTCATCATCGCGCCGCCCGCGAGCGCGCTCGCGACGATGCCGAGACCGCCGGTCGCGACGCCCACGGCCACGCCCGCGGCGATCATCGCCGATACCTTCCCCACGACCGCCAGTTGCTGCCATTCGCGATCGCCCATGCCGCGGTACCCTTCGATCTCCGAGAGCAATCGCCACGCTTCGGTCTGCTCCGGTGTCAGCGGAGGATCACCAACGGCCTGCTGCAGGGCTTCAAGCGTCAATGCACCTTTGTCGACGGCAATGAGATTCCGCTTTCGATTCAAAAACGTTTCAAACCCCCGTGAAGCGGCTTCCAGCGGATCGGCGAGTTTCGTCTGCAGTTCGCCCTGCACGTCCGGCGGCATCGCTCCGGTGAACTGCGCCTCGAGCATGCGCAGGATCGCGTACTGCTGCGAGAGCTGGGGAACGAGTCGGAACGGCTGCAGGAGCGTCGTCACCATCGCCTGAACCTCGCGGTGATTGCGCACCGCTTCGGGCAGACTCGCGATGCGCGCCAGAACGCTGCCGCGCTTCGCGTCGATGTCGCGGTTCAACGCGTCGATGGTGTGCGATTGTTTTTCTGCGTACCGCAACGCCAGATTATCGAACTGCATCGCCTCGCGCGCCATGCGTGATCCGAGATCGATATCCGTGAGCCGCGCCGCGAGCGGGCCCGACCGCCCCGTAAAGAGTTTTGACACGCGAATCGCGTTTCTCGCATAGTCGGCGCGTTTCGCGGGGTCGTCGATCGACGTCGCTTTTTCTTCGGCAAGCTTCGTTTCAAGCGCACGCTTGATGGCATTCGCCACCACTTCGTGCGCATGCGCCTCGTCCGCACTCGGTTTCAGGCTTACCGTCATCGTCACGAACAATCCCTCGGACCATGCGAGCGCTTCGTCGAGCGTCATGCGGGCAAGCGTCTTCTCGGCCTGCTCCCCGGCGCGCTCCGCATCGAGCAATTCAGAATTCGAGAGGTCCAGATCCGCCCCCGCCAAGAGCTGTGTGAATCGCGCGCTCCGTTGCGCGTAGAGCGACCGCAAGCGCTCGTATGCGAGCGTATCGGCCACGTGCGCGTTGGCATCGAGCGACGCCTCGAGCGCGGTCAAATTCCGTTCCAACGCCCCCGCGGCGCTCCGCAGGAGCATGCGTTCTTTGCGAGCCTCCTCGCTTCCGTCCCACAACCACTCGTCGCGGTCCTGCACCTCACGCAGGAGCGATTCTAGGTATGGCACGTACCCCTTCTCGGATCCGACGGACAACGCCGTGTATTCGATGTCATTTCGGACCGTGACGGTCTTCACTCGCTCTTCATTCACGAGATACGATCGACGTGCGTTCTCCAGAGCCTGCACCGCCGCTTCATGTTCGTTCGTTTCGCGCATACCCCGCATCGGCTCGGGACCGTACACCGGCTTCGTTTCCGGCGGCGTCAGCGGTTCAAGGGTCGCCAGGTACGCGTCGACGCGCTCGTTGAACCGCTGCGCATACTCCGGCAGTGTTCGTTCGTCGATCGCGTTCAATTCCAGCAGCAGCCCTCGTTCTATCTCGTCGCACGCATCACGTGCACGCTGCCAATGCGAAGATTCGCGATCGTTCTGCCGCGAAAGATACTCGCGCAGTTTCGCCACGCGGCCCTGCACGTCGTTCACGCGCTCCACGTACGTCGCCGTCAGGCGTTCGGCGTCGTCGCCGGCCTTGATCGTCGCATCGATTTTCCCGTCGGCGGCATCCAGCCTGCGCTGCTCGCGATTGATTCGATCGCCGGCGGACGATTGTTCGGGTTGGTTCATGACATGCGGGAAAGAAGCGCGTCGGCGGATGCCGCGTCGTCGTCGTTCTGGGCACCCTCGCTTTCGCGTCGCAGCGTGATTTTCGCGCGTCGCAGGAATTCATCCAAGCGCATCAAAAATGCCGCATCGCCACGCATGGCCGCTTCCGATACCGCATGCAGCACGAATGCACGAAGCATCGATTCTTCGAGCGCAAGCACCGCACGCAACGCTTCACGTTTTTCTTCCGACATCGTTTGCACCGCGGCAAGCAACGCCTCCCGACGATCGTCGGTCAGCAACACCGAGTACCGAATACGGCCTTCCAGCGTTGCTTGCGCGTGTGTTTCAGGCATCAAAACAGTATAGCGGAAAATGGTATTTTCGTAGAGTACGTTGGGCAAAAGGACCCATTGCATGCGTTCACAATTCCATTCCTTAATTGGCAATTTCGCGCATCCGAGAACTGATATTGATAATTAGCATTGAATAGTATCTAATAATACTTAGAACAGAGACGCACTAAGGACGGATCGCGACTCCCAGGAGGCTTTTCAATCAGATTGGCATCTGATAGCGTACGAAGGATGTCACAGCCCCAATTCCGTACTCCGCGCGGCACGAACGACGTCCTTCCCGAGGACCACCAGTATTTTACGTACATCAAGAAAGCCGTCCGTCACCGCGCGCGTCAGGCCGGGTACAAACGGATCGACCCGCCGATGTTCGAGAACAAGGCGGTCTTCGAGCGCGGCATCGGCGACCACACCGACATCGTTGAAAAAGAGCTCTTCCAGGTGGTCGGTAAAGATCCGGACGACAAGATGGCGCTGCGCCCCGAGTTTACCGCGGGAATCGCCCGCGCCTACATCGAGCACGGTATGCAGCAACTGCCGCAACCGGTACAGCTCTTTTCGATCGGTCAGTGTTTCCGTTACGACCGACCGCAAAAAGGCCGCTTCCGCCAGTTTCACCAGTTCGACCTCGAAGTGATCGGACTCAAGGACGCATCGCTCGACGCGCAGCTCATCCACGCGGTGACGAAGGTATTCCAAGATTTGCGCATCTATGAACGGCTCACGTTGCAGATCAACAACATCGGAACGGCCGAAAATCGCCAAGCATACGTTGGCGCATTGAAGGATTTCTTCGTCGGCAAGGAGCGCAGCCTCCCCGAACTCGATCGGAACCGCTTGCACACCAATCCCCTGCGCCTTCTCGACAGCAAAGAGGAGGATACGCAAATCCTGCTGAAGAACGCGCCGAAGCTCGAGCAGTTTTTGAATGACGATTCCAGGGAATACCATGCGACACTCCTCTCGTACCTCGACGCGCTCGATATTCCATACGTCGAGAATCCCCTCCTCGTCCGCGGCCTCGATTACTACACGCAAACGGTCTTCGAATTCTGGGACAGTTCGACCGGTGCCCAAAACGCCGTGGGCGGCGGCGGGCGCTACGACGGCCTCATCGAATTGCTCGGCGGCAAACCCACGCCGGGCGTCGGCTTCGCGGGCGGCATCGAACGCATGATTTGGCATATGAAAGAAGCGGGCGTAAAGCCGCCGGATAAAGACCAAGTCGACGTGTTCGTCGCGCAACTCGGACCCGAAGCGAAGAAGGAATGTTTGCTCCTCATCACGCAACTGCGCGACATGGGCGTGCACACGCTCGGCGCCCTCGGCGAAGCGAGCCTCAAGAGCCAGATGCGCCTGGCCGACAAGTTCCAAGCGCGCTACACGCTCTTGCTCGGCAAGATGGAAGTGAAGAACAAGACGATCATCCTGCGCGACATGAAGGCCGGGAAGCAGAAGGAGATCCCCTTCAAGAACGTCCTGCCGACGATCAAGAAGCTGCTGGGCGAAGACAGCCTTGATACGTATTCGATCACGGACAAGCTGGGGCAGTTCGTGGATGCGGGGGAATAGGGACAAGTGTCATGCCGAATGATTCGCGCCGCGCGAATCGTACCGAGGCATGACACCGGGTCGTACCGAGGGCTGACATGCAAACCTCAACTAAAACTCCATCCAAATATCGGCCTCAGCAACAGGAACACCACCACCGGGAAGTAATTCCAGCCGAATCCGAGGATGAGGAGCAAGACGACCGAGACACCTAAACGTCCCCAGTGCTGACGCTTGTAGGACTTCACTGCCCACCAGGCGCAGAGCGCCATGAGGACTAGGAGGAGACCGAGCGAGACGATTGTGAAGGTATCCATGAGATGGGAAATGGATCGATTAAATATCCAAGTTCTTCACGCCCTTGGCGTGCGTCTGGATGAACTTGCGGCGTGGGGCGACTTCGGAGCCCATGAGCGTCGTGAAGACCATATTCGCGCGTTCGGCGTCGTCGTGCGTCACGCGGAGCATGAGGCGGTTGTCGGGATCCATCGTCGTCTCCCACAGCTGCTCGGCGTTCATTTCGCCGAGACCCTTGTACCGCTGGATGTTCACCTTCTGCTTGCGCGGCTCTTCCTTGTCGGACTTCCTGCCCTTCTTCGTCAGCGCTTCGTCCGCTTGTTCTTCGACCGGCGGCTCGTCGACGGCTTCGGGATTCTCCTCGAGATCCTCGTTGCTCACGCCCCACTCCTTCAACAATTCTTCTTTCTGCGCGTCCGAGAACGTGTAGCGCACGTCCTTGCCCTTGCTCATCTTGTAGAGCGGCGGCTGCGCGATGTACAGGTAGCCGTTGTCGAGCAGCTCGGGGAAGTAGCGGTAGAAGAGCGTGAGGAGCAACGTGCGGATGTGCGCGCCGTCGACGTCGGCGTCGGTCATGATCACGATGCGGTGGTAGCGCAGCTTCGCAATATCCTTCACGTCGCCGATACCGATCCCGAGCGCGATGATGAGCGCCTTTACTTCGTTGTTGGCGAGCATGCGGTCGAGTCGCGCCTGTTCGACGTTCAGGATTTTACCGCGCAGCGGCAGGATCGCCTGGAACTCGCGGTTGCGCCCCTGCTTGGCGGAGCCGCCGGCGGAGTCACCCTCGACGATGAAAAGCTCGCTCTGTGACGGATCGCGGCTGGAGCAGTCGGCCAACTTGCCCGGGAGCGTCATGCCCTCGAGCGCGCCCTTGCGGATCACCGAGTCACGGGCGGCGCGGGCGGCCATACGCGCGCGGGCGGCCAGGATGCACTTGGCGACGACTTCCTTCGCTTCGCCGGGGTGCTCCTCCATGTACTCTTGCAGCTTCTCGTTCACGACCGTTTCGACGGCGGTCTTCATCTCGGCGTTGCCGAGCTTGGCTTTCGTCTGACCTTCGAATTGCGGCTCACGCAGGCGCACCGAGATCACGGCCGTCAACCCTTCGCGCACGTCGTCGGCGCTGAGGTTCTCGTCTTTCTCCTTCAGGATTTCGTACTTGCGGGCGTAGGCGTTGATCGTACGCGTAAGCGCGGACTTGAAGCCGGTCATGTGATGGCCGCCTTCGGACGTGTAGATGTTGTTGGCGAAACTGAGGACGTTCTCGTTGAACGCCTGCGAGTACTGAAGCGCCACGGAAACTTGGCCCTCGGGCTGGTCTTTCTCGAATGCGATGACCGAGCCGATTTTCTCGGAACCTTCGTTGAGGTGCGAAACGTAGGCGCCGATGCCGCCCTCGAACGAGAAACGATAGAGACGTGGGAAGACGTTGTCGGCCTCGGGGCGCTTCTTGCGCGCGTCCATGACGCCGATCGTGATGCCCTTCGTAAGATACGCTTGCTGGCGGAAGCGTGTGAGAAGCATCTCGAGGCTGTACTCGGTCGTATCGAAGATTTCGTCGTCGCAGAGGAACGTAATGATCGTTCCATGCTTGTCGCTCTTGCCCGTTTTCTTCACGTCGGCCTGCGGCTTACCGCGCTTGTACTCTTGCACGTACACGTTTCCATCGCGGTGAACCTCGGCCTTCATGTGCTTACTGAGCGCGTTCACCACCGACGAACCCACACCGTGGAGACCACCGGAGACTTTGTAGCCGCTCCCCTCGCCGCCGAACTTGCCGCCGGCGTGGAGCGTCGTGAGCACGACTTCGAGTGCGGACTTCTTGGCCGTCGGATGCATGTCGACCGGAATACCGCGGCCGTTGTCCTCGACCGTCACGGAGCCATCGTCGTTGAGCGTTACCGTGATCGTGTTCGCGTGCCCCGCCATCGCCTCGTCGATCGAGTTGTCGACGATCTCCCACACCAAGTGGTGGAGACCGCGGACGTCGGTGGAACCGATGTACATGCCCGGGCGCTTGCGGACCGGCTCGAGACCCTCGAGCACCTGAATCTGCGCTGCGCCGTAGTTCTGCTTGTCTGCCATAGAATAAAAAGAGGAATGCCCGTCTGTCCCGAGGACGGAGCCGTAACCATTCTAGGGATATTTGGGCCATCTTTCACCCTTCAACGGGTCACGAAACGATGGTTGAAATTGACAGAAACTAATTTTATAATAAATTACCATTTAGATAAGTGTTGAGTCGTTTTTTCACATCACCAAAAGGACTAATTCATGTCAGATTTGAAAATGAGACTGCTCGATATGGTTATTGCCAAGATAACCAAACAGATCGAAAACCTGAATCGCGGACAGAAGGAGGCGATGGATGAATCTGCAGCCCATAAGGGTGCGATGGCATCACGCTATGACACGTTCAAGGAAGAGGCTCAGTATCTTGCGAAGGGTTACGGAGAACAACTGCTAAAGGTGGAAGATCTTCTTAAAAACTTGCATAGAGTGAAGTATTTTCCTCCATTGATTAGCACAGTCTGCGTTTTCGCATTGGTTGAGGTCGAAGACCTGAACAAGGGTCTCAACGAAAAGTACCTCCTTCTCCCTGGAGGAGGTGGTGACACGTTCGAAATCGACGACGAGGAAATTATGATTCTCAGCGTCGATGCTCCGCTCGCCACATCGTTTCTCGGCAAGAGCGCAGGAGATATAGTAGCTTTTCAGCTCGGTAAAATTTCGAGGAGTTTGCATATTCTTTCAATAACATAAGGAGAGTCGAATGAATTCGAAGCATATTTTTGTCAGCCTAGACGGAGTCGATGGCGTTGGTAAGACGACGGTAGCCAAGATTTTGGCAGCCGATGGTTCTTTCCAATATCTTAAGTCCCCTTCTGGACCTTTCGCGGAATTGCGAAAAGAAGTTGATGCTCATGCCACACCTCTCGAGCGCTACTGCTTCTACAGGTTGGCAACGCAGTACGACAGCGATGAAATTGGCAAGTTGCTGAAAACTACATCAGTTGTATGCGACCGTTACATTGCATCAACTGCTGCTTACCATTTTACGATGGACCCACGGATTCGCCTGATCCACTGTGATGAGCTTCTTCTAAAGCCACATTTTCCACTCTTGCTGTCGGCTACATCAGAGATTCGGGACGCTCGGATTCTGCAGCGAGTAGGAGCAACCCATGATGCACGTCTCGAAAGAGACAGCGCCCTTCTCGATAGGATTGCAGGTGTATTCCAATCACTCGGCCTTATCGAGATCGACACGAACGGCATACGTGCCGAAGAGGTAGCTGAAACAATCCGGCACATCGTAGCAAGGGGGGAAAATCAGCCGTGAAACCTCTTTCATTCTCACACATCCTTGCGATTGCCGATCTGTGGCAAGGCTTGGGAGGATCTGCCGAAGTCGAATTAGGTGCTCTGGAACCGCTGCTATGGCGGGACGGTAACTATCGCATCAACGATGCGGTAAAAGCACTTGTAGAGCGAGGATTCGCTGTTTCTATGACAACGAATGGTCAGTTGCTTGATTTGTACGTAAAAAGCCTAAGAGCAGCTGGCCTTTCCTTGATCCGTACGAGCTGGCATTCGACGGATCCGACAATCTTTCGAGAGATGTCAGGCGGTCACGGGGATTATGATAGGTTTTTCAGCGGCATCCAAAGCGCTGCCGACGCTGGTCTCAAAATCTCTTTTAACCGCGTACTTCATAAAGGACATACCGATGATCTTTCAAAGCAGCTCGATTTTATTGAGCGACATGACTACAGACTGAAGCTCTATACACTGATGTGGACACCTCAGAGTGCTAACACGTACGAACAATTCTACCAAGACTGGCGCCCTATTGTTCGATCCTCGGTATTGCCGCGCACTATTCGGGTAACAAGAGAGAAGAAGCGGATCGGCCGCCAGCGACTGCGATTCCAACTTTCAGGAGGGGGACTGGTAGAAGTGAAGCTGGGAGATAACCTCGACCGTACAGCCGATCCTTGTAGATCGTGCTTGTATAAAGACAAGTGCGAAGAAGGATTCGGTGACTATATTCGGGTGGACCCGAGACTTCATCTCTATTTTTGTTACATGCGCCGGGACCTCGGGTTTTCCCTGTTGGATTACCTCGAAAAACCCATCACATTAAAGGAAAGACTACATAGAGTAGTTGGTGACAAAGCAATTGAAAGCATCCTCACTACGGCACCACTTCGCCTAACAGTGACGCCGTATTGCAACTTCAACTGCCGATCACCAGGCGCTGACAAAGGCTGGTGCATGGAAGAACCGGGCGAATATACTTATCCGCCAATTCAACCCACCCTGCTTCGCAGGAAATAATCAGTACCGCGTAACACCTTGTTACGCGGTATTTTTTCGTGGTGGATTTGCAAAAGTAATTTCGGGAAGGATGATGATAGTCTTTGCAGGAATGCCGAGCTCCTTTTCATACATAAGATCGATACTTCCGAACATTGCATTTTCAAAGTTGAAACCTAATTCTTTTGCCACTTCTTTTATGATCTCCTCATTATTTCCTTCAATCTCGATAAAAGGCTTCAGGCCCGGCCATGTATCAATCGTTATTTCCACATCGTCTTTCACCCACAATTCACGCATATTCTCCTGAAAGGATTTGGCAGGAATATTGCAGGCCTCAAAAACTGCCGACGCCGCATCAAAATCATCGACGATCACCTCCGCTTCAAAGGTATCGTTGATACCAGTACCTGCAACCTCCTTAACGGTCATGGTAATTTTATCGGATTCTTGCCGAACACGACCCCATTTGTTGCGGCCGGGCGCTACATGAGAAAAATCGAACGTTTTCCTGCGCATGAGATATTCTGGGGTTTTTAATATAAAGCCCGCTGCTCTGAGTTTCTTTCGAACATCTTCTTTGTTAATGCCTAGAAAAGTTGCCTCAATTTCATTCTTCATACTTACATACTAACGAAATTTAAATCAGTCGTAAAAACAATAGAAGTTTCTCCCCCGATGGCCGATTACATGTTGCTGTAAAACTTCTTCTTGCTGTTCACGGCGCGGTACTCCTCGCGCTTGAGGGCGCGCTTGCGCTGCAGACGCTTGCTCGGTTTGCGGACGTGGATTTTGCGCTCGCGGAGGAGCTTCACGAGCCCCGCTTTCTGCACCTGTTGCTTGAACCGCTGTTGAAGGCGGTCGTTGCTCTCTTCGGGCCGTTTGTGGGCGTGGATCGCCATAAAGGAGTGCGGGGATTGTAGGGAGACGCCCAAACGGGCGCAAGCGATAATTAAAGACGAAGAATCGCCGCCATCGCGCTTCCTTCGGGCATCTTCGAGGGCTCGACGATTACGACGTGCCCGCGATGCGACCACACTTCCTTCGCCAACGTCTGATGCGTTTCCTCGGTGCCTTCCGGCAAAATCAACGTCTGAATCTTCCCTTCGTTCGCTTTCGCTTCGATCTCCTGCGCATCGATCGACGTCTTGCCCGTGCCGTGCACCGCACCGAACTGCTCGAGCATCGCCTCGTTCTGGTGCAGCATGTGGGCCCTGGCGATCGGATCGGCCTTGTCTTTCAGCGCCTTCTGATCCAACTGGTCGGGACTGCCTTGAATGTACGCATCGAGCAAGCAACCGGACGCGTCGTACTTCTTGAACATGCCGTACGCTTCCGTCACGCCCGCGAACACGACGGGCACCTGCTGCTCATGCAAGATCGTGTGCAGACTCTTGGCCAGCTTGTGCATGTATTCGTTTTCTTCCTGTTCCTCCGTATCCTTCGCGCCGCCCTGGCCGTGGAACCCCACGTGGCCGTCACCCGTCGGATGCACCTGAATGGACTGATCGTGGCGCTCCATCCCTTTCCAGGCGTCGGCCATGCTGGTGGGCATGCCATCAACGCCGCGGGGAAGAATGCGATCGCCGGTGACCTCGAAGAGCTGCGCGTGCTGTTTGCTGACGGAGACAATGAAGTAATGCATACGAGAAGCAGAAGGAAAAAACAGAAAGCAGAAAATAAGGAGCGTTACAGTGAATGAATGAGCTCGAGCGCTTTTTCCAGCTGCGCGTCGCCGGCGTCGGACTGCTCGACCTCGACGTCGGGCTCGATGCCGACGTCGTTGATCGGATGGCTATCGGGCGTCAACCATTCGGCGATCGTAAACTTGAGGCTCGATTTGTTCTGGAACGGATACACCGTCTGCACCGTGCCTTTGCCGAACGTCTTCTTGCCCAGGATCGTCGCGCGACCGGCGTCCTGCAACGCGCCCGCCGTGATCTCGGCGGCGCTCGCGGAGGCCTCGTTCACGAGCACGATGAGCGGCACGTCCTGGGGGATCGAAGGACTGCGGTCGGTAACGTACGATTCGTTGAACGCCCTGCCGCGCGTGCGAACGTACACGCTCCCCTCGGGCAAAAACGCGCCGACGATCGCCGGAGCGCCCTCCAAGTAACCGCCGGGATTGTTGCGCAGATCCAGAATGATGCCCGTCGGATTCGACGCGGCGATCTCCTCGAAAAGCTCCGGAGCATCGCGCAGGAGATGATCGCCGAACTGCGAGACCGTCACGATCGCGACGTTGCTGCGAGTCTCGACCTCGGTATCTGGAATGTCGATGACGGCACGAACCATGTCGAAGGATAGTTCGTCGCCGTCGCGCACGACGCCGATGCGCACGGGCGATCCCTCCGGCCCGCGGATGCGCTTCACCGCATCGTTGAAGTTCATGCCTTTCAACGTCTTCTTGTTCACGCTCACGATTTCGTCGCCCGCCTTCAGCCCCGCGCGCTCCGCCGGCGAACCTTTCACCACCGAGACGATGACGAGCGCTTCCTCTTTGTACTCCAAATGCGTGCCGATGCCCGTGAGCGTGCCGCCCAGCTGGTCGCGGAATTCCTTCGCTTCCGCGGGGTCGAAAAGCGTCGTGTACGGATCGTGCAGACTGGTGACGAAATCCTGCGCCGTGGACCCCGTGCCGTTTCGGAGCTTCTCGGCGTAAAGGTATTCGTCGCCGAGGAGCGTTTTCACCTGGTCGCGGAACTTCTTACTCTGGAACCCGACGGGGTCGTTCTTCTTCGGGACGATCTTGATCTTGATGATTTTCTTTTCGCCCGTGTCGTCGGCCGCGCGCGTGAGGATGCTGCGGGCTTCCTTGGCGCGGAGAACGGCGTTCACGCCGAACACGTTCTGGCGGAGCGGCTTCGCCCATGCGCGGTTGGCCGCAAGCTGCACGGCGTTCCACAGATCCGTCCCCTCTTCCACGTCGCGAAACGGAATCGTCGCGCCGCTTCCTTGCCATCGGCGCAACTCCACGAGGAGTCGCAGCGCTTCGCCGCGCGTCACGTTTGCCGCGAGATCCGGTTTCGTCCCGAACGCGTCGAGCGCGCCGACTTCATCGGCCACCCGCACGTACGGTTGATAGAGTTCGGGATAGATCCTGTAGGCGCGGGGCGCGGCATCGAAATCGACCGGCAACCCCAGCAGGATGACGCTCGCACGGAGGAAATCGCCGCGTGTGACGGCTGTATTGCCCGTCACTCCCAACGCTTCGCTCACGTCGGATGCGGCGGCGAAGACTCCCGCGGGAAACACGAGGGAAAGGAAGAGTACGGTGAGCCAACGAAAACGATGCTGCATGAGGCTTGGATTCTACGTGCTCGATGCAGCGCATGTACAGCAGTTCACGCATCATTCTCTTCCACCGCTTGCTCGAGCTCCATCATGTTCTCTTTTTGCACGAAGAGCGTCGTCAGCACCCAGAAACCGCCCACCACATAGAGGAGCGACGGCAGGAGGAGGAACGGAATCCGCCCGAGGAATGCGGGCATCGCCTTTCCCGCTAATTCGCCGAGCGTATCGGGGTGGCCCGGCAAGAGCTCCGGCAGCGTGACGATGAAATTGAAAGCGCCGTGCAACGAAACGGCGCAGAGCAATCCGAGGATCGCCATATTCACGCGGAAGACGGACGCCTCGGGCACGCGCAGGAGCGCATGGATCCACCGCGTAAGGCGATACGCATGGCCGCGTTTGTGGCGCTCGCGCAGGTAGGGGCTCGCGAACATCGAGAGAGCCAGGAAGTACCCGAGGACGCCCGTGGAGAAGATGTGCACCATCGTCGTGAGAACCGACCGCCCGAGCACGTTGCCGACGAACGCCGTCATGTCGGGCGCGGAACCGTGGAGCAAGTACTCGCGGACGAACGCGGTGAAGTACACCGGATTCACGATGTTCTCGGCGAAGGCAAAGCCGATCGCGGCCACCACCGAAAGCTGGAGCACGTCGTCGATGCTCCGAAAAATCGGACGGGCGCTGCGGCTGAGGACCCAGTACTTGCTCACTTCCTCGATGAGCGCGACGAACACGAACGTGAGCATCGTCGCCGCGACCGTCATGCCGATGCCGCGCTCGAGCGGCAGGTGTTCGGACACGAACGTCTGCGCGCTGCGACTGAAGCTTTGGGGCGTGATACGGAAGAGGAAGAACTGCAGCTCGACCCCGCGGCGAACGAGGAAGTCGTAGAAGAGAATCGGCGCGGTGGCAAGCATGCCCGCGAAGAACACCATGAGCACGGCCGACAGGCGTTCTGCGTGGTAGCGCAAAAAGAGCGTCACCCACACGATCGCCGGCACCAGCGCCACGCCCGCGGCGATGAGGCGCACCGTCTGCTCATCGCCGTCCTCGCGCCGAAGCATCTGCACCGCCATCCAGAAGAGAAACGTTCCGAGCACGGTCGCTTTCGTCTGCGTTTCCCACGGCCCGAAAAGCGACCTCCACGCGATCACGACGCACACGATGAGCGCGGCCATGACGAACGGACTCGCTTCATCGCCGGAGAATCCCATCGACACCGCCCGGATGATCGCGACGGAGAGGAACGTCCCCAGCGCGCACGCGAACAGGAGGTGCGACGGTTGGTGTTTGCGGCGCCGGATCAGATCCGCGCACGCGAGCGCGCCGACCGCCAGAAGGATCGGGAGGAGCCGGCCGAGTGTGAGATCGCCGAGCGCGAACGACATCAAGATATTGTACCATTTTTCGGCTATTTCTTCAAGAGAGGACTCTTCGTCTACACTGCGGCACATGATCCGCCTCGACCGCTTCTTCCCGACCGAACACCAGCTTCCCCTGCTCTTCGTCATCCTCCTTTCCTTGCTCACGTTCGTGCAGGGATTCTGGACACCCCAAGCGCTTTTCTGGGATGAGAACTACCACATCGCCAGCGCCCAGAAATACCTGAACGGCGTGTTTTTCATGGAACCGCACCCGCCGCTGGGCAAAATGCTCATCGCCGCTGGCGAAGGCTTGCTGGATCTCAACGCCCAAGACGACCAATTCATCGGCACGGACTACGCGACGAATCCCCCGACGGATTTCCAATTCGCCGGGTATCGCCTGTTCCCGGTGCTGCTCGCGTGGCTGACGGCGGCGGTGCTCTACGGCATCTTCTTTCTGCTCACGCGCAAACCGCTATGGTCCATGCTCCTCTCGCTCCTCTACGTCCTCGACAACGCACTGCTCGTCCACAGCCGCAGCGCAATGCTCGACTCGACGATGCTCTTCTTCTCGGCGCTGACGCTCTTCGCGTTCCTGAAACTCCTGCGCTTGCAAGATGAGCATTCGCTGCCGCGACTCAGCCTGCTCTTCGGCGCCGCGTTCGCCTGCGCACTCGCAACGAAAGCGTTCGCGCTCCTCTTCGTCCTCCTTGTTCCGATCCTCTGGTGGCGCAACCTGAAACATCCGCGGCGCATCCTGCGGCTCACCGGCTTCGCCGCGCTCTCCTTCGTCGTCCTCTACCTGGGCATTTGGTACGCCCATTTCGCCATCGGCTCGCGCGTCGAACCGCAACTTCCGGACGGAGGCTACTACCAATCGTCCGAGAACGGGAAGGCGTACATCGACGCCGGCGCGACCGCCTCGCCCTTCGCCTTTCCCGTGCTTCTGAGCGACGCGCTCGGATTCGTTTCGCATTACGAAGCGGGCGTCCCCCGCCTCGACTTGAGCAAAGCCGACGAGAACGGCAGCCCGTGGTTCCTGTGGCCCGTCGGTGCACGGACGATCAGCTACCGCTGGGAAACGCCGGACGGTTTCTCGTATCGCTACCTGTACCTCGTGGCGAACCCAGTGGGCTGGGCCATCGCACTCTTGGGACTCATCTTCGGCTTCATCCTGTTTTTTGCGCCGTACATCGTGCGAGGCGCGGAGAAGTCGCCGCTGCACGTCGAGCTCGGCACGTTCCTGCTGCTCTACGCGTGTTACATGGGGGCGCTCAGTCGGATCGATCGCGTGATGTACCTCTACCACTACTTCCTGCCGCTCTTCTTCACGTTCGTCATCGTCGGCATCGTCGTGACGTCGATCCAACGCATTCATCGATGGACGGTGACGGACGAGCACAAGACGCTCGGACTGCTCGTGATGGGCGTGCTCGTGTTCCTGGGATTCCAAATCTACCGGCCGTTCACGTACTACGAACCGATGACCGACGAAGCCGTCTCGCGCCGCGCGATCTTGAAAATCTGGGACATGCACTGCACCGAGTGCGAGGCGCCGAGCGTGTTGGCACGGCCGACGAAACCGTGATACTACTTCCTACCGTCGCATCTCCCTGCGGAGGTGCACGACCTCGCGGATCATCCGCTTGAGCGCCCGACCCGACGCGCCCGTCGGCGCGCCCGCCCTGCGCGGATGGTGCGGCACCGCCACTTGTTTCCACGGAATCCCCGCGCGCTTGAGACGCAGGTAAAGCTCGGCGTTGAAGAGTTTCTCGATGCCGTGCTCGGGGCGGATCGTTTGCCAGATGTCGCGACGGAAGACTTTCAGTCCGCAGTTCACGTCGCGAATCCACATGCCGAACACGACGAGATTGAAGAACGCGAGAATTTTGCCGTACACGACGCGCGGCAGCGGATCGGCACGCCGGCGGCGACGCCCGCCCACGAATGCGAAGTCCCGCACGTGCGGCAGAAGCAAATGAAGATCGGCGATCTGAAATTGACCGTCGCTGTCCATGAACGCGATCCACTCGCCCGCCGCGGCATCGCACCCCGACCGCACCGCCATGCCATACCCGGCGTTCGCGCGATGCCGGACGATGCGGAGTTCGGGATGAACCGCGGCCAGTTCGCCCAGCATCACAGGCGTCGCATCCGCCGATCCGTCATCCACGACGATCACCTCGAACGAAATTCCCTCGTTTTTTGCCCATGCGAGCACTTCGGCTACCGTAGCGCGAATGTTCGCTTCTTCGTTGTAACAGGGAAGGACGATGCTGAGCTGCACGGATCCCATCCTACCTCGGCCATGAGCTGAGCTGCATGCCAATTTTCCTTTGCGCGCTGCCAAGGATATTTGACAACGATGTTATATAGTGTTATTTTGTCTACAATAGTTGACCTCAAAGCGGCTCGAAGCGTACATTTGCCACTGTTTATGAACTCCATCCCTCCACGTCTACCCCGGCGTCGCGAATCGGCAGAACAGGCGGAGATGGTATTCTCTGTGGAGGAACGAGAAGTGTTGAATGAATTCTTCGGCATAAACGAAGCATCGATCACGCTGTATCAACTGCTTGGCCTCAATCAACCCATTGAGAATCTACGAACAATCGAGAAACAAGCCGACATGCGCATGGCGTTTTTGCGCGCGCACCAACACCATCCGACCCACCAGGTCGCCATCCAGCAACTTCTGAACAAGCTTGCCCGAGCACGCATCGTCTTGCTGACGCCGGACAAGAAATCGGCGTACGATCAAACACTCGTCCGGGCGGCATCCCATGCGAAAGTGTCGGCCGTCATACCCGATGCCGTGCTCCCCGTCGCAACGCCGCCCGATGCGCTCGAATTGGTCTCCATGCCGGAGATCGTCGCGGATACGCCGAAGAAATCCGCAAGCCCAACGTTCCTGCAGCGGGCCGTTCGCGATCTGCGATACCAAGTCGCCGCTGGCTTCGTCGGCACCGTCGCGGCCTTGGGGCTGGGCGTGAAGCTGGGTGCAAACGGAGACGGCCAGAAAGCCGATACGAAACCGGCTGCCAAGGCCCCGGACACGACGGAAGTGCCGTCCGTCGACCTTGTCACAGTGCCATCCGAAGAAGCGGCAACCGAAGAGCTTCCCTCCATGGATCCGGATTTCCTTGCGGACGCAGAACCCCTCGCCGAAACCGAAGAGCCGATCGCAACGATCCCCGTCAGCACCACGGAACCCGCTCCGACGGAATCGACGCCTGCCGCAGAGCCCGCCGAGCGTGTGGCGACGAATACGCCCGAACGGCAACCGGAAGCGGCGTTGCTTTCGATCGATGACGGAGAAATGAACCGACTCCGAACCGTGCTGTTGGAGAATGTCCAGGAACAGCCGGGAGGCGCCAAGGTCGACGCGATCCTCGCATTCGATACGAGAGAGCTCGCGGACAACCCGGCGGCGCGCAAAGCCGTGTACGTCGAAGCCCTCGCACAGGCGCTGACGCCGTCGATCGCCGACGTGGCGCGCGCGCACGGCGTGCTGAAACGGATGCGAGCCATGCCGAACTACTTTTCGCAGGACGAGCTCGCCCAAGACACGGAGAAAGTAAAAAACCTTGCCGGAAAACAAGGGGAGCATGTCGTGGCGCATGAACTTCTCGACGATCTCATCGCCGCGGGAGTCATCACCCGGGAAAACGCCTGGTTCCAAAAAACAGCCGCATTGCGAAACGCTGCAAAGAAAACCGACGCGCAACGCTCCGCGGCGGCGCACGGCATGCTGGCGCTTGCGCGGGAGATGGCCGAAGAGAATCCCGCGGGGGCGAAGGCGCTTCTGACGGATGCTCGCAAATTGATCACGACGATGGACGATCGTGAAGAGCGGATCGCCGCCTCGAAGGAAGCCGGCGAAACGCAATCACGAGTGAACGAATCGCAGCGATTCGTCGATGCGAAAAACGCCTTGGTGAACAATCCGTCGGATTCCGCCTCGCTCAACATCGTCGGCGATCACGCTCTCGCGCACGGCGATACCCAGAAGGCGCTGGATCTCATCGCACGCAGCTTCACCCATCCGCTGCGCCACCTTTCGCACGACGCGAACGCACTCCTCGCACGCGGAAACATGGCCGGCGGCAAGGAATCGTGGACATGCGCCAAGCGCTGGATGGACGAAGCCAAAAAAACATCGGATGATCGAAAAGCGGCCATGCTCGAGATCGCACGCATGCTCATGCGGCAGGCCGTCGATGCGCAGAACGATCCGCTGGACGTCATTTCGCGCGCGGGCGCACTCAAGGCGCTGCGTGACATGGGCAGCGAGACGCCCGGGGCCCAAGCGCAATCAACCGTCGAAGCCCCCGCCGAAGACCGCGCGACGATCGCTCCCGGAACATGGGTAAACGCCGAGATCGATGTGGCCAGGGACGTCGTCTCGGGACCGTGGAGCATCGACCCCCGGACGCGTCTGCTGAAAGTGGGCTTCGATCCTCATCCTCGTCTCAAGCTCCCGTGGCGCATCGTCGGCGATGCGTATGACGTCACGTTCGAGGCGGACTTCGTCCGCGAGAACGGAAAAGACTCCGTCGACATCATGCTGCCGATCGGGAACGGCGTGACGCTCAACATCAACACATGGCCCACGCTGGGAGGGTTCACGGGCCTCTCAAACGTCAACGGCGTACCATCGTACGAAAATCCCCAATCGGGGAAGGGCATCGTCATCGTGAATTACGAACGATGCGTCGTTCGCGTGCGCGTGTCGGAGAAAGACGGCAAGGGATCGGTCACGGTCTCTGCGAACGGCAAGGACGCCTTCGCGTGGCAGGGCGACGTTTCCTCGCTGACGCAGCAGGAGCACTGGGAAATGGAGAAAGACCACTTCGGCATCGGATCCCACAAGTCGGACGTGATCTGGAACGGTTTCCGGATCCTCGTACAGGAAGGGGCGGTGCAGAACGAAGCGGTAC
This sequence comes from uncultured Candidatus Peribacteria bacterium, assembly GCA_964641555.1. Classification (GTDB taxonomy): domain Bacteria; phylum Patescibacteriota; class Gracilibacteria; order Peribacterales; family Peribacteraceae; genus DALYDP01. The sequence goes on from CAZXKA010000001.1 coordinate 83,198, forward strand.
AAAAGAAGGAGGAAGCGAAGACGGAGTCGAAGAAGTCGGAAAATGAACGGACCAGCCACAAGGAACCCGTGCGGCCGAAGAATGTTCCGGATGAAGCCCTCTGGAACGGACTGACGCGAAGTTGGTACATGTTCGTACGCGGCATGTACACGGTGGAAGAAGCCCAACGCATCGCGGCAACGAACGGCGCGGAACTGGTCGTGCCCGATAGCCCCGAAGAAAACGCCTTCGTGAGAGATTTTGGAAGAATGGGAAGCGTTGGAAAAATCGCTTTGGGAATTCGGAAAATCGATGGCCGGTGGTCGCATGCATCGGGCGACCAAGCCTATCAAAACTGGAATCCGGGCCAACCCAGCGGATACCCGAGCGAAGTCTATGCGTTCATGAATCCTGCGACGGGCGGCTGGGACGACATGGACACGGATGCCTGCGCCGTCTTATTGGAATGGAAATGCCCGCAATGACGATGGCGCGCGCACTCATTTCCCGAACACGAGCGGATCGTATAGATCCCACTCGAACGTTTGCAGAATGAAGATCGTCGCGCAGACGGTCCAAACGGCGTACAGGGCGCACCGGTTTTTCGGCGAGCGCATCATTCCCGGTGCCACGCACAGAGCCGCCAGCGCGAAGGGAACCAAAGGGAATCCGTAGCGGGAATCTGTACTGGGAATCAGACTCGTAAGCCAATAGACGACCGGGTAGAGGAAGACGACCGGAAGCGATTTGCGGTGCCACAACCGCACGCCGCACAGAACGAAGAAGGTTCCGAAGCCCATGAATCCGGCGAGGCCGAAGAATCGATTCCACGCGATGTGCCAGGGCTCGGTGATCCACGCCGCGTACGTATTCAAATGAAAATTGTCGAAGAGCGAGACGGTTTTCTTGGCAAAGAACGCGGGGAGAAACGGAATGTTGTGTCGATAACACGAAACCGCGCGCATGAGCGGCGGCTCTCCGGACGCCAGGCACCCGAACGAACGGAGGAAGAGCGGATCGTCCACCGTCCGCACGAAGGCGTGATAGTCACCCTGTTCGTCGACCCAGTTCACCGAATACGTGCGTGCTCCGTTGCGCTGGATGTCGAGTCCCGTGCGAAGGAACGCATCGCGATCCTGGGTGGTGTAAAGGCACACGCGATGATCGAGCCGCATGCACGCCGCCGTACGCGGCGCGAGGACAAGCGCAAACAACACGGGGCACGCCAACGACACGCACGCCAGCGCGATCTTCCGAGTGCGCACGGCAAACACAACCCCGACCGCCGCGATGGCGAAGACCGTCACCAGAGCCGCGGGCAAATGCGCAGGGCGAATGAGAACGGCCCACGCGAAGAGCGCACCCGTGAGGGAAAACCAGCCCGCCGCCGGCCACGATCTTCCTCCCGCGCGCAGGGCGCATCCGGCAGCGAACATCACGATCGTCGTGACGAAACCATCCGTCAACGGCACGGCCGTATGCGATACGAGACCCGGATGGAGCACAAGTAACCAGAGCAGGAGACGCGGTACGAGCAAACCGGCTTTCCTGAGAGACGTATAGAAGAACGCGGCGGCGGCCACGTGCAGGATGAACGTGGATACGAGCGAGACGTAGACGAAATCGATCGATAGACCGAAGACCGATTCCACCAAGAATTGGTGCAGTTTTAAAAACACCGGATAGCCGTTCGTCCTCCATCCGTACTGCAACACGACGTCTTGCACCGAGTGAATCTCTTTCGCGAGGTCGATGTAATTCACCGAGTCGCAGCAAATTCGCCCCTTGTACATGTCGTGGAGCGTAACGTTATAGAGAAACCAACCGAGCGAAACGCAACCTGCGGCGATGTCTCCGACCCATGCCGTCGAGGGGCGCGCGAGAACGTTGCGCATGCGACGAGAGAACATCGATGCGGGAGACGGGGAACGTTTTTTGATCATGGAACGAATCGTAACAGAAGTTTACGGAAGTGCATCGTCGCATCCTTCGTTGTGCGTACGGTACACGCTCTTCCAATCCGCATCCCCCGCCTGCTCGTAGCGCCCCTCCCATTCGATTTCGATGTCATCCGGAAGAAATCCGCTGTCCACGCTGGTCACTGTGATCGAACACGACGCATCGGCGAGCGAACGCAATTCATCGAGCGACGGCGGAGAAAACGACTGTCGCCCCGCGCGCATGTAGTGATGCGTGACACGCTTGCCCGCTTCGATCGCGTACATCGGCTCCTGAAAGGTCAACACCGGTTCGGGGAGAGATCGCAGAAGATCCACGTTGCGCCAAAAAACCCCTGGGTCTTCGTTCCATTCCCGCAGCAGCGACGGCAGCGAAAGCGACAGATGCAAACACAGCACGGGAAGCATGAGAACGGCGGACCATCGTCGGAACGCCGACGGCAGCAACGTTCCGAGCGTCAGCGCGAAGAGCGCGATGCCCAGTGCCAACGGGAACGCGGTAAGAACCACGTAATGCGGCAAAAACTCGCCCGGTAAGAGCAATACCGCAACCATGCCAATGCACGCCGCGCACATGGGCAACAGGTTCGGCCGGGAAAGCCCGCCGAGCACGAGTCCGCACATGCCGAAAAAGTACAGCGGCAGGTTCGGTCCCGAGGACAGAAACAACCACGCGAAGCGATCCCACCGCGACTCTCCCGCGACATCCGCATGGAGGCCGATAAGACGGTCGTACGCTCCCGGAATCACGAAGAGAAGCGCGCTGCATGCCACGCACGCCGCGATGATCATCGCGTATCGCCGCAACGTCCGGAGCTTCACTCCATCCGCCACCGTCAGCGCAGCGGAACTCAGCGCCACGTTCACAAAAGCCGGAAAAATCGTCAACGTCGCGAGGACGGCCGCGACGCACTGCAGGACGACGCTCCACCGCATGCGCGGCCGGACGACGCCCAGATACAGGAACGCGGCGAAGAACACGTTCGAGAATTGCCGCGTCGCGAGGAACCGCCAGTCATGAAAGATCATTTCGTGGTACGTCACGAGAAACGCCGCCGCAAGAAGCGCGACCCCTCGATCGCCCGTCAAGCGCCGAATCACCGCAAAGAATCCCGCGACGCTGAGCGTATTGAGCAACAGATAGACGAAACGGACGCCGTACATGCCATCGAAGAGCGACATCCCCAGCGCGGAGAAGAGCGGCAACACGGGAGGATGCAGATAGCTGAAATCCCGGTACGGCACGTATCCTTCCAGGATCATCCTGCCCGCTTCGACATGTACGCCTTCGTCGGTCATCGGCGCGGCGGCGACATGCAACGTCCGCACTTGCAGAGCGAACGATGCGATCAGCAAGACCGATAACGCGACGACGTCCCACTCGAGGAACACCCAACGTGCGCCCTGCAATAACCGCCCTCGCATGGCGAGATCATAGCGACGGAAAGCGGGATAGGCTACTCTGGCCTCCATGACGAGCGGACGAGAGCATTGGTTCACCTTCGCGGTTTTGACCGTTCTGACAATCGTCGTGCTCGGCGCCCTGGCGGTGTTTTGGGAACTGCTGCGTCGGGCATACCCCGACGGTTCCCACGGAACGGAAATCTTCCTATTGGCGATCGCCGTTGCGGCATGTTACGTCTTTGCCGCCGCGCGCACGCTATCGTTGAATCGTTGGATTCCGCGTCTGCTCTTGATCCTCCTCGTCGGCTTGGCGATCCGTTTGGCGTGGGCCGATCATCCGGGATTCAGCTTCGACGTATCGGTGAACAAGGGATGGGCAAAGAGCGCCGTCATGCTCGGCCTCACGCATTCCTACACGGAACAACTGAACGACAACCAGCTCCCCAGCTATCCCCCGCTCTCGATCATGATGTTCGCCGCAACCGGACATCTCTACCAACTGCTCTGGTCACCGACGTACGACGACGCGGCGTTCGCGTATCACATCGCGATCAAGCTCCCCGCTATTCTCGCGGATCTCGGCCTCGCGGTGCTCGCATTTTTCTTCCTGAGACGATGGAGCGTCGCGGCCGGACTCGCCGGAGCGACGATCATGGCCTTGCATCCGGCTGCCGTTCACGATTCAGCCATTTGGGGCCAGACGGACAGCATCTACACGCTCGCGCTTCTCGCGGCACTCTTCGCGGCTTCCCGATTGCGGTGGGGTTGGAGCGGGGCCCTGCTCGCCGCCGCCTGCCTTCTGAAGCCGCAATCGGCGCCCGTGGTTCCCGTACTCCTGCTTGCGGCCGCCCTCGCAGGCCGCCGCCCGTTCGCGCGCTTTGTCGGCTGCGGCGCGTGTCTCACACTGCTCGTTCTACTCCCGTTCGCCATCGGCGGAACGCTCGACGACGTCATCGCCGTCTATACGAGTACGGTGGGCCACTATTTCAATGGCATGACGCACAACGCGTTCAACGTGTGGTTCGCCCTGTACGGAGCCGGCCCGATACTGGACGACTCGACGCTCTTCTTCGGCATCGCGTCCTACCGCAGCGTCGGCTTCATCCTCTTTGCCGTCGCGCTCGCCTGGATCCTCGGGTCCATGAGGCGACAGCTGCGATGGTCGAAGGGAAAAGAACAAACGTTCGCACTGGCGCTCATGCTGACCTCGGCCTTGGCCTGTTACGCGTTCTTCCTGCTTCTGACCCAAATGCACGAACGGTATCTGTTCGCCTACGTCGCGCTCGGATTGCCTCTCATCCTCACCGGTCGCACCGGCATCGCACTCTACGTTTCCACGTCTCTCGTCTTCTGGTTCAACATCTTCGACATCCTTCCCGTCGGCGGCAACGCGGCCGTCGACGCACTGCACGAATTCCCATCGCGCTCCACATTCGCGGCGAGCGTTCAAAGCATGCTGTTCGTCCTGACCTGCGTTCACGTGCGCCACTTCTTTCGCACGGGATCGAAAGCGAAGATCGGCCGAATGCGCTCGGCTCTGCGAAGACTATCGACGAAGATCCTGCGCGTCGCGAAGCCGCTGTTCGACGCATAGATCACCGAGCATGCACCGCCGCCAACACCGCGAACGCCGATGAACACGCGAACACCACGATGACCGGCACCAAGAGCGGCCATGTGTACCGGAGCGTCGCGATTCCGCGCGCGAGGAAGTACGCGATGGGAATCGTCACGAAGGCGATGTAGCGCAATTCCTGATTGGAACTGTTGGGATGCAGGAATCGAAACGACGTGAGCGCGAGGAGCGATACCGCCAGAAGGACGACGAGCACGATCTCTTGACGGGTTGGTTTCCAGATCGACCGGAGAACGCCCCACGCCCATACGGGAATCAGGAGCAACGCAGCCGACAGGAGCACCGTCGCTCCGTGTCCGAAGAACGACGCGAAATTCCATTCGCCGAAGAACGCGGAGCGGAAGAAGTACTCCCACAGGTACTGGCGGCGATCGTCGTCGATCCAGTTGTGATTGAACGGATGCATGAGGATTTGCCACGGATTGAAGGTGGTGTAGGCGGCGACGAAATTTTTCACGCGTAGTCCGGGCGTGACCCACACCGGCACCAGCTCTGCCTGGTCTTGGATGTACACGCGGATGAGGAACGTCCAGCCGACGAAGAGAAGCAGCATGCCGGCGAGCAACGCGCCGTTCTTGGCCTTGGTTCGAAGCGTATCCGGACGCAGCAGCAACGCGAGCGCCGCCATTGCCAACAGCGGCAGCCCGCTGGATTTCGTGAGGAGCGCGAAGGACAGCGCCATGCTCATGAGCGCCCACGATTCGAACGACCCGCTCTTCCACCACGAGAGCAAAAAGCCGATGCAGAGCGCCGCGAAGAAAAACAACGGAACGTCGTTGTTGATGCGCGACGAGAACATGATCAACCCCGGCAACGTCGCAAGGAGCCCCAGGAACACGAACCGCTGAAGGGCGGCATGCGCCCGATCTTCCGGAAAGAGCAACGTCGCGATCCACCCGCACGCGCAGAGCGTACCCAGCGACAGCAGCAGCGAGATGCATTGCAGAATATCGAGGTACGCATCCTGCAGGTGCAACGCCCGAACAATCGTGAGCACCGCGCCTCCGAGCATGTAATAGAGCGGTTGTTGGTGGAATTCCCACCCCGCATCTCCTGGCGGCAGTCGCCACTGATCCGCCATGTACTGCATGTATTCCAGGTGCCCGCCCCAGTCGTAGGCGTTCATGTCGTAATCGACGTACGCGAAGTAGAACACCCGCAACACCGTACCGAGCGTCACGAACGCCACGACCGTCTTGGCCGCCGCCGTCCGCGCATGCCGGAAGACGAACGCGCCGAATGCGGCGATCGAACACACGAACGACGCCAGCGCGATCTTCCACAACCACGATGCCCGCGCGACGGCGGCCACGAGCTTTCCCGTTCCTTCGTCGTTGCGAACCGTCACCGTGACCGCATTGGATCCCGCGTGCAGCGCGTCACCCGTCTTCAGCGTCAGGTAATCGAACCAGTTGCAGTACGGAAAACGCGGATCCTGCATCTCCCGACCGTTGATGCGCACGCCCAGGACGCAGTCGTCGACGTACAGCTGGATCGCGTCGACGGGGAGCGGGCTCTGCACGTGGAACAGAATGTCGCGTCGGGAAAATTGCGTCTCGATCACGGCCTCGTTCCAGGAGGAAACGTGCGTGACGTCGGCGTCGTTGATCCTCGCGACCGGATGCATGGCCGGGCGCAGCAGCGCATACGCCAACGAGATCCCCGCGAGCGCGAGGAGGAAGATGCGCAGCCCCCGAAGGAAGGTCGGATCGATAATCATGATGGCTGGCGCGACGCCTTCTTCTCCTCGTGATATACCATTTCGAGGTTCACCTCCCACAAATTCGATTTGTCCGTGCGGCCGACGATGATGTTATCGACCGCGAGCATCGCCGTGAGCATGCTGTGATCCTGGTTGTTGTACCGGTGCATGCCGTTGCGACCGATCAAATACAGATTCGGAATCCCTTCGACGAACTCGCGCACGACGTGCAGCTGATCGTAACTGCCGATGTAGGCCGGATAGGCTTTGGGCATCCGCAGAACGCACGCGTCGACGAGATCACTCTTCCTCGCAAACCCGATCGCTTCCATCTCGCGCATCCCGAGATCGATCAGGTCTTTGTCGTCCATGATCCACAAATCCCCTCCTTCGTTCACGAAGTACTCGAGCCCGATCCAGATCGTGTTCGCGCGGTCCGCGACCATGTACGGACTCCAGTTGTTGAAGATCTGAATGCGGCCCACGCGCACGCCGGCATCTTGGATATAGATCCAGTTATCGGGAACATCCGTGGCGGGTTGCCGTTTTTTTTCTTCCACGTGCAACTTCTTCAGCAACAGTCCAACGGTCAAAAAATCGCGGTAGTGCAGGCCTTCGGCCACTTCCACCACGCGCGGCGAGGGGTGCGGCGTCATCATGCCCATCAGATGCTTGATCGGCATCGTCGAGAAAAAATAATCGCACGGTTGTTCGGTCGTATTCCCGGTCACGACGTCCTCGAGCGTCACGCGGACCACGCGTCCGTTCTCCACGTGCACGCCGCTGACGCGCGTCTTCGTGCGCACCTCGCCGCCGCAGGCTCGCACCTGTTTCGTGACGGTCTCCCACATGTGCCCCGGCCCGAACTTGGGGTAAAAGAACCGCGTGATGAGGCTCGTCTCACGCTCGCGCTGCGCCTTCTGAAAATCCGAACTCAGCAAGTCACGCACGGCATGCGCGACCGCCCGCTTGAGCGAGAGCCCCTTCACGCGCTGCGCGCCCCAATCGGCGCGGATCTGCGACACCGGCACGCCCCATACTTTTTCGGTATAGGCTTCGAAGAACGTTTGATAGAGGCGATCGCCGAAGCGGTTGCGATAGAACGCGTCCAGGTACGTTTCGTCTTTGAGCGGAAACATTTGCCGCCAGATGTACGAGCAACCGATGCCGAACGTGTTCCACAGTCCGAGTCGCCGAGCGACGAGCAGCGTGATGCTGAGCGGATACGGGAAAAAATGTTTTTTGTAGAAGATGCGGCTGAGACGCGGCCGCTGGAGCATGACGTCGTCTTCCTCCTCCGGATCCGGCGCCGGGCGCTCGACATGCGTGCCCCGAATGGTCCACCCGTCGCCGGGCTCTGGAAGACATTCCGGACACAGGTATTCGAGCACGGCGCGCGTGGTGTAGTCGATGTCATGCTGCTTCTCGAGCGTATCGGCCGACGGAGCGCCCTGCGGCGGGAGAATATTGAACCACCAGTCCATCACGCGCTTGTCTTTACTGAAGAACCGATGCCCGCCGATGTCGATGCGGTTGCCTTTGTAATTGTACGTCTGCGCGATACCGCCGAGAGCAATCGTCGTCTCGCAGACGATCGGATGAACGTCCGTCCGCTTCAGGAGTTCATAGGCCGCGGTGAGCCCCGCGGGCCCGGCTCCTGCGATGACGGCGATCTTCGGCATTACCAAAACAGTCTACGCATTTCGTCCGAACATGCTATCCTCCCGCCGTCTATGCCCGCCTCCTCTCTCGATAGCCTCGTCTCCCTCTGCAAACGCAGGGGTTTCGTCTTCCCCGGATCCGAGATCTACGGGGGATTGGCGAACACATGGGATTACGGCCCGCTGGGCGTGGAACTGAAGAACAACATCAAGCGCCTGTGGTGGAAGCAATTCGTCCAGAAGCGCCAAGACATGGTGGGGCTCGACGCCGCGATCCTCATGAATCCGAAGGTGTGGGAAGCCAGCGGCCACGTATCGAACTTCGCCGATCCACTCATCGACTGCAAAGCGTGCAAGCAGCGCTTCCGCGGCGACAAATTGATCGAAGAGAAACTCGGCGTCGAAGCCGCGGCGATTCTCAAGCTGGAACAAGTCGAACCCATGCTTACCGCCGAGAAGATCGCTTGCCCGAACTGCGGCAAGCTCGATTGGACGCCCGCGAAGAAATTCAACCTCATGTTCAAGACGCAACAAGGAGTCGTGGAAGGCGAAGGAGCCGACATCTACCTGCGTCCCGAAACCGCGCAGGGCATCTTCGTGAACTTCAAGAACGTCGCGACCACGACGCGCATGCGTCTGCCCTTCGGCGTCGCGCAGATCGGCAAGGCGTTCCGCAACGAGATCACGCCGGGCAACTTCACCTTCCGCACGCGCGAGTTCGAGCAGATGGAGATCGAGTACTTCTTCGATCCCGAAGCGACGCCGTGGGAAACGATCTTCGAACAATGGAAAAAAGATACGTGGGCCTATCTCACGCAGACGCTCGGATTGAAGCCCGACAAACTCCGGTTCCGCGACCACGAGAAAGACGAACTCAGCCACTACTCGAAAGGCACGACCGACGTCGAGTACCGGTTCCCGTGGGGATGGGGAGAGCTCTGCGCCGCGGCGGCGTACCGCACCGATTTCGATCTCAAGCAGCACGAGACCTTCAGCGGCGAAGACCTGCACTACACCGATCCGGATCAACCGACGCGGAAGATCGTTCCGCACGTGATGGAACCGTCGTTCGGCGCCGATCGCATCGCACTCGCGGTGCTGCTCGATGCCTACGATGAGCAAACGTTGGCCGAGGACGACGTTCGCACGGTACTTCATCTTTCACCCAAAGTCGCACCGGTTCGCATCGCCATTCTTCCGCTCAGCAAAAAAGAACATCTCATTGCGAAGGCGTCCGAGATCCGCGATCTGCTGATGGATGAGCTTGACTGCGCGATCGACTTCGACATCACCGGTTCGATCGGCAAACGCTATCGCCGCCAGGACGAAATCGGCACGCCGACCTGCGTCACGATCGACTTCGGCACGCTCGGTGAAGACGACGCGCAGGGCGCAAAAGACACGGTGACGATCAGAGATCGCGATACGCTGGAACAAGTGCGCGTGTCACTGTCGGAATTAGCGGAGAAACTGCGGGCATCATAGTATTGCATGCCGTAGAATATTTCGCATGTTCCGCCGTCTCGGAAAACTCTTCCTCCTCTGGCGCTCCCTCGCAAACGATCACCGCACGCCGCTCGCGACGAAGATTTTTCCGTGGGCGGCGCTCCTCTACCTGCTGATGCCGGTCGATATCATCGCCGATTTTATTCCCCTCTTCGGCCAGCTCGACGACATCGGCATCATCGTACTGCTTGTTTCGATTGCGCTGAAAGTCATTCCGAAGGACTTATGGAACGAACATACGAACAAGATCGAGCGACCGGACGTGATCGACGTCTAAAAAAAGCCCGGGGGAAACCGGGCTTCAATGGGACTGACGGCAAAGCCGTCAGGCCGGATGCAGGTGCCGCACACGATCATTTCGCGAGAAAAATCGTAGATATCTCAATGGCACCAGCGGCAATGAGTTCCAGCGGCACATCATCCAGGCGCTCCGGCGTAAACTCATTGCGAATCATCTCCTCAAAAAACCAATCTGTTTTTATTCCGGGTATGCCTTTCGCTTTCTGAACCAAGCGTTCGGCACCACCGATTTCCAGAAACATCTCCCGCGTGTTCATGTCGTTTCTCCTGGACGAACCGCACGTATGTGAAACATCTGCATATAAATTTATATACTTATCTATATGCGTCAATTTTTACAAAATGCATGATTTAGACTTTTATATCGCAATTATGTTTTATATATTTTACTGCACAGTATGAACACATTTTTTATTCTATAAGCAAGAGTGCTTGCAGCAGCGATCAAAATACGTAGAATGCCGCCGTCACTTCGTTTTGATCGCAGCGGTCCTGGCCTCGGCAAGCTCGGCCTGACAAACGAGCTTTCAGAGGGATCCTCCGCGCAGGCGAGATGAGATACGAAGGAAGCCCCCAAGGATGTTCTCCACCGCACGCACCGCAGCCACGGAGGGCTGCTGCTGAAACCCGTCTCCATTCTATTTTCTCCTCATCCCCTGTCATGGCGTCCGTCATTCCGTCCGAAAAAGAGCTGCTCGAAGCGGCGTGCCACTTTGGCCACCCGCGCGAGAAGTGGAACCCCAAGATCGCCCCGTACCTGTACGGCGAGCGCAAGGGCATCCACATCTTCAATCTCCTCAAGACCCGCGAAGGGCTCGAGAAGGTCTGCGAACAGCTGAAGACGTTGCAGAGCGGCGGCAAGACGATCCTCTTCGTATCCACGAAGCAGCAGAGCATTCCGTTCATCGAAGAGCTCGGCCGCGCGATCCGCCAACCGGTCGTCACCAAGAAATGGATTCCGGGCCTGCTCACGAACTGGCCGACGATCAAGAAGCGCATCCAGTACTACCTCGACCTCAAGCGATCGTTTCAGACCGGCGAAGTCGAGAAGTACACGAAGAAGGAGCAGACGGAACTGCGCAAGAGCCTCGCGAAGCTCGAAATCGCGCTCTCCGGCGTCGCCGAAATGAAAGGCCTGCCCGACGCGCTGTTCGTGATCGACGCGCTGCGCGACCACGTGGCGGTGCTCGAAGCCAAGAAACTCAATATTCCGGTGTTCGGCATCTGCGACAGCAACGCCAACCCGCATGAGTTCACGGCCTGCATCCCGGCCAACGACGACGCGGTCCGCTCGATCGCTCTCATCCTCAAGACCGTCCGCGACAGCCTCCTCTCGGCCAAGGCCGAGGACGAGAAGGCGGTCGCGTAATCGCACCGCACGCACCGCGGCCGAGGACCCTTCGACACCGCTCAGGGCAAGCTTCTGCTACATTCTCCTTCTACATTCTCCTTCTCACCTATGAATATCTCCGCATCCGCCATCGCATCGCTCCGCGCCCGTACGGGCGTCTCCATCTCCGCCTGCAAGGAAGCTCTCGAGGAAGCCGGCGGCGACGAGGAAAAGGCCATCGAGATCCTCCGCAAGCGCGGGCTCTCGCAAGCCGCCAAGAAAGCCGCGCGCGAGCAGGCCGAAGGTCTGGCGTTCATTGCCGAAGACAACGGAAAGATCGCCATCGTGTTGCTACGCTGCGAGACCGATTTCGTGGCGCGCGACGATACCTTCCAAACGACCGGCACGCAGATCGTCGATGAGCTGCTCAAGAACGGCACGGATGCCGCGCAGAAGAAGGCCGACACGCTCATTCCCGATCTCGTCCAGAAGCTCGGCGAAAACATCACGCTCGGCGAGATGCACGTGGTCGAAGGTGCAACGCTCGGCGCCTACTTACACAGCAACGCGAAGATCGCCGTGGCGGTCGCGCTCCAAGGCGGTTCCAAGGAACACGCCCGCGACGTCGCCATGCACGCGGCCGCATTGAGCCCGAAGGTCGTCTCCCCCGACGAAGTAACGACGGACCTTGTCGAGAAGGAGAAAGAAATCTGGAAGGAACAGCTGAAGAAGGAAGGCAAGCCCGAGGCGATGTGGGACAAGATCATGATGGGCAAGGAGAAGAAGTTCCGCGAAGAGAGCGCGCTCCTGAAGCAGAACTTCGTGAAGGATCCGTCGAAGACGATCGAGCAATACCTCGGCGATGCGAAGGTGACGGGGTACGTGCGGGTGTCGGTGGCGTGAGCAGTTCGTTCGCAAAAAAAACGGTCCGTGCTGCAATGCAGACGGACCGTTTTTGGGTGTTCTCGAATTCCACGGAACTCGGAACGGTCAAGGTTCAGCATTTCTGACAAGCGGCAATCCAGGGGCCGCGGCAGTCGAATTCGCCCTCCATATCGAGATGCAATGCTATTTTCTCGTGATCCTCCACTAATTCTTCAAAAACAGCCACAATGTGCTGGCCATTTTCCCCTTTATCTTCCGTCCGGCAGGGATGACCCAATAGAAGATCTTCACCGGTTTTCAGGAAATGCACGATCAGAGCCGTCGCAACGATGCACGTAGGCGCAGTATTCCATCGACCAGGTTGCAAATGATGGAGAGCGCACCACTGATCATCGAGTAGCATGCGATCCGAACCGGGAACAGGAAGCAGCAATCTATAATATCCCCTGTCTTTTTTATTTCCTCTTGCCCAATAGTAATGATCGTAATCGTGCCCAAAGCAATATCTCATATGTTCCTTTCCTTTTTTTGGTAAGCGCAGTGTTCTCAAGCTCCAACCACCGTAGTAAACGATGATTTCGTTTTCGGCGGCAGTGGGAGGAGGAGTGTAGCTTCTCGATCGAAGTCCGAGGATTCGAGCAGTCTCGGCGGCATCGTAGACGATCCCCGGACGTGATTTCCAGACGGAGGGCCACGTTTCCCCAAGGAGATCCAATTCACCTGGCCGAGGATGGAGGAGTTGCACGAATCGTTCTTGCGTGACTCGAGCCTCGTCCAGTTTCCGGAGCACGGCGTCAATCTTTGCTCGCGGCAAATCCAAAAGACTTTCACGTTTGTTGGAAGATTTTTTCATACGAACATCCTTCGCCTTGAAGAAAAGAAACAGTGATTCAGACCCATCCGAATACCGTAGAACCTTGACGATGCTCTGAATGAGCTTATGGCAAGATATACTAATTTATAATAAATGTCAATTATAGATTCGCTCTTCCTGCTGCCGAAATCACCACTTATGCCACAACCTGCAAAGAAATTAAAAAAAATGGTCTGCGTGTGAACGCGGACCATTTTGGTGTATCCAAGAATTCAACGAACTCAAGGACTCTACGATCAAGATCATTCGGAAATCCACCGGGCGACCGACGACCACACGCGGTCGTACGGCTCACCGCCCGAGACGTCGTGGACGCCGACGCGACCGCCACCCACGTGCAGCGCGACGCGGTAAGCTGGAGACGCCAGCTCTGGGCAGCGAACCCAATCACCGTTCAGGAGATCCTCACCGGACGCGAGAAGCTTGGCGCAGAGCAACAGCGTATCGACGAGCATGGGAGTCCGCTGATAGCCCTGGAGCTCATCCAAGATCTGCTTATCCTGTCCTTGGTGTGACAGATTATTGGATGTGGGAACGGGAACAATGACACCCCAATAGCCCGCCTTGGCCGTGTATCCGCGGCCATCATACCAATCCTGATCCCACATGGGAGCCTTCGTCCGGCGGAGGGCCGTGGGGCCCGTGATGGACGGAGGAAGATAGATGATCCGCTCGTCGGGTCGTGCTGGGAGCGGCGCTGGAGCATTCGACGTTTCCACGTCGAGCAAGCTGCCGACGCGCTTGGCATCGAAGACCATTTCTTGCGCGGAGATTTCTCGCTCATCCAACCCTTCCGGCCACGCCGCCATCAGCCGCTGCATCGCGGCGTCATCCGCGCCCAACATGGCAAGCCATCGCGCAGGCGTGACACCGGCCTTCTCCAATTTATCGCGCCCGAACCTGAGTTTTTTCTCGGGGAGAGCGGAGAGACTGGTCGCTTTCTGTCGCATGATACGTTCCTTCATGAAGAGGTAACCGATGGAACCGTCGGCTCGGTGTATGTCTCGAATGATGAGACAAGCGCTTTATTCCCAATTCAAGGGGCGCAAAACGCTTGTCTCAAGCCTTGACCGGCGCTCTGAATGAGCTTATGGCAATATATAATATTTATAATAAATATCAATTATAGATTCGCTCTTCCTGCTGCTGAAATCACCACTTATGCCACGGCATCTCGATCTCATCGAGCGGGATGTCATCGATGGATCGCGCCACGTCTTCGCCCGCGACCTTCCGCACGAAGCGGTGCACGATCGCGCGGAAGACGAACGCCAGCACGAGCAGGCTTCCGATGATCGAGAGCACGATCGCCGTTTTTCCGCCCGTCGTCGTATCGGTCAGGAGCGTCGCGGCGGATTTCAACCGCGTGCAATCGGCGGTGCAGAGATCTCCCCCGTCGCACTGTTCGCCGTTGTCGACCACGTTGTCGCCGCAGCGCGCGACGGTGCAGTTGCGGCGGCAGGCGTTGGGCGCCAGGTCGGAGTTCGTGCCGCCCGCATCGCACTGTTCGGATTCCTGGACCACGCCGTCGCCGCAGGCGGGTTCCGTGCAGCGATTGGTGCAACGATCGTTATCGATCCTGTTTCCGTCGTCGCACGCTTCGTCACGCTGGACCGATCCGTCGCCGCAGCGGGGGAATTTACACACGATCGTGCAGAGGTCCGTATCGGTCGCGTTTCCGTCGTCGCACTGCTCGCCCGGATCCCGCACGCCGTTGCCGCATCGCGCGATGGCGGGTGCAGCATCGGAGTCTTCGACCGCTTGCGCGGCGGGCTTCTGCGTTTTCGCGGATGACGCGGCGGCCGACGTCGGGGCATCGGTGCACGCCGCTTTGAACTCGCGCGTGCATCCCCCGGAACACACGCCCTGATCGTTGCACGTCGGCACGCGGCACCCCGCGCCGCACGCGACGCCGTAGAACTGCAACGCCGTCGTCAGCTCGCCGGTCTCCGGATCGATCGCATACACTTCCTCGCGCGTCGGTTCGCACTCCTCCCCCAGCTCCGACGACACGACGCCGTCGCCGCACGCCAAAAATTGGCACGATGCCGAACAGTTCCCCTCGCCGTTGCGCTCCGCTCCGTGATCGCACTCCTCGCCCGGGTCGACCCGCCCGTCGCCGCACGAGAGCGACACATGCTTCAACGGACAACCGGGCGTTCCGTACACTTTCCCGATGCAGTCTGACTGCGCCACGTCGCCGCGCAGCGCGGGCCCCACCGTCCCGACGTACAGGACGGTGCTCGCGAACGCCGCGACGAGCAGCAACGGAGTGTGTTTGGACATTTCCCATCATTCTAGCATAAATTCGGGCGTCGCGCCATCGAAACGCCCCTGCAAGCGGCGGGAAAAAGCCTCCTGGTGAAAAAGGCCGTTTTCCGGTAGAATGGGGAGTGATCATGATCAAACCCGATATCCTCATTGCCGAAGACGACCCCGTGCTCCGGAACCTCTACGTGAAGAAGTTTTCCGTGGCGGGATTCCCCATTCGCGCGGTCGAAGACGGCGAACAAGCCCTCCAAGCGCTGCAGGAACGGTTTCCGCAGGTGCTCGTCCTCGACATCCACATGCCGAAAGTCGACGGGTTCCAGGTGCTCGAACAGTACCCGAAGGACAAACGGCCGTTTCCCGTGATCATGCTGACGAACTTCGCCGACGAGAAATCGCGCGAGCGCGGCAAGGACCTGGGCTCCGACGAGTACTTCATCAAGAAAGACATGACGATCAAGTCGCTCCTCGAGATGGTGGAGCGCGTGTACGCCGACTGGCAGAAGGGGCATCCGGGCGCTTAAGAGGGTTTTGCCTCTCCCCTAACCTCTCTCCTACACACAACCGCACGCCTGCCAGGAGAGGGGAATGTTTGTTGTTTGTTTTTATGCGAATTTAAGAAACGACTACGTCGAAAAATCAACACCGATGCCTTGTTCTTCCATCGACTCGATTTTCTGCGCAGCGATGACGTGATCCGGATGCGCGCGGTATGCATCAATCGCTTCCTGTGTTTCGCCGCGCACCATCACGACATGCGAATATCCCTCTGCATAGTTCGATTCGTTCTTTCTGCAGACTATCTCAACGATTCCCGGCACTTTCGATTGCAATGATTCGATCAACACGAGCGCATCATCAATATCTTTTGCTTGGCAGAATCTTTCCATCGGAAGAGCGCGATGTGAACGTGCATACCCCGAGAATATCGCTCGTATCTCCTTCCGTCAGCAGATTCCCTCCCCTCTCCCGTTGGCGTCGGGTGCGGCGGGGAGAGGGGCCGGGGGAGAGGCTAAACGTAAGCCTTCATTTTTGGCTGGTGCTCGGCGATAGGGAAACCAACGGTTTAAAGGCCGAGCCACGACAACCACCGCGAGATCCACAAAAACCCCGGCGGGCTCGAGAGCGGGCGGCTGAGGAGCACGTCTTGCCGGAGCATTTCCTTGAGGTTCCACAGCGCGCGGAATCGCCCGCGGACGAGCACGTTCACTTCGCCCATTTCGTCGAGCGAGCCTTTGTAGAGATTGGCGGATCCGAGGAACGCGGTCGTGCTGTCGACAAGGACGATCTTCGAATGGCAGAACCCGGGGTAGATGAACACGTGGACGCGCGCATTGTCGCCCTCGCTCAGAAGCCGACCGACCGCGATGGAATTCGCATGATTGTGGAAATCCATGCGCACCGGAACGATCACCGTCACGTGCACGCCGCGATGGCTGCACGCGATGAGCGCGTCGACCACTTCGACGTCCGAGATGTAGGCATGCTCCAGAATGATCTGTTCTTTCGCGGATGCGAGCAAATGCAGAAACGCATGCCGGATCTCCTTGCGCTCTTCCGTATTCATCACGAGCCGGATGGGCGCGCGATCGTCGCTCGGTTGTTTGCGCGCCAAAAACTGCTCGGCGAACGACGATCCGCGCAGCTCGACCATGCAATCGTGCCACTCGTACCGGTACTCGTCGGCGATGTTCATGCCCGTCAGGAGCAGCGTGTGCCCGTCGAAGACGTACACCTTCGCGTGATCGCGATTCGTGATGTGCGAAATGCGGATGCGCGGATGATTCCAGAACGCCTTCCACATCGGATCGTCGGACGTTTTGGTACTCAAGAAGTCGCTGTACGATTCGAAGAAATCCCCCACCGCCTCTTTCATGATGTCGACGGTGACGCCGCGATCCGCCGCCTCAAGGAGCCACCGCGCCACGCGCCGACCCGTCTCGTCGTCCTTCCAGATGAACATTTGGATGACGATGCTCACGCTCGCGCGCCCGATGAGCGTTTCGACGCGCCGGAACGCTTCGTACCCGTCGATCCAGATGCGCACTTCGCGGTCGTGGGAGAGCGAGCGCAGGGAGCCGCCGGTCCGCAGCACGAACTGGGTTTGCATCCGGTAGTACATGCGCAGCCCTTGCACTCGGCGCTGTCCGCGTTTGCCGAAGAGGTAGCGCATGCCGCCGCGCAAGGCGCTGCGCAGATGCGAGCGCGCCAGGCCCGGCCAACGGAGAATTCCCGGTCGTTTCATGCAAACGGAGTATAGGCCGGAAGCGCAAAATCTGATACAATGGTACGATACCCGCAATGTCCGAAATCCTCGTCGCGATCGGCATGCTCCTGGGGCTCTTCGCGGCCGGATGGGCCGTGTGCTGGATTCTGCGTTGGAGCGCCGATAAGCGCCGGGAAGAGGAGATCGTCTTCCTGCAACTGCTGGTGCCCAAGAAGGAATCGCGCGAAGAGAAAGAGAGCGAAACCGACCAGTTCGGCAAAGATTACAAAGAGGTGATCGGCGTCATGGACCACTTGTACCAATCGCTTCATGCGCTCGAGCGCGACGGCATGAAGCGCCATTGGCTTGGCCAGCCGTTCTTCTCGCTCGAGTACGCGGCGCTCGCGGGCGAAATCCTGTTCTTCGTCGGATGCCCGCGCTCGTATGCCGGCCTCATCGAAAAGCAAATCACTTCGTTCTACCCCGACTGCATCATCGACGAAGTCGAGGACTACAACATCTTCACGCCCACCAGCCACACGGCCGTGAAGAGCTTGTGGCCCAGCGGCCCCGCCGTTTCGACGTTCAAGACGTACCAACAACTGAAGAGCGACCCGCTGAATTCGATCACGAACGCGTTCTCGAAACTGAAGAGTGACGAAGGCGCCGCGGTGCAAATCATCCTGCGCCCCGCACGGTCGGGCTGGCAGAAAAAGTTTCAGGACGAGGCCGCGGATTTGCTCAATTCCAAAAAGAAGAAATCGAAGGGGGCCTGGTTGAAGCCGACGTTCTGGATTCGAAGCCTCATCGACATCTTCACCTCGGATGACGGAACACTGACCGACGACGCGAAGCCCGAGGGCGGGCGCGTGTCGCAGATGGTCGAGGAGTACAGCAAGGCGCTCGACGAAAAAGCGGGCAATCCGGGATTCACGGGCGTCGTCCGGCTCGTCGCGTCCGCAGCCGGCCAACAGCGAGCCGACGGCATCTTGGATGCGGTATCGGCTTCGTTCGGCCAGTTCAACGAAACGCGCGGCGGCGGTTTCGCCAGCGGCACAATGGAGAACAAGCGCTCGCTCCTCGAACGGTTCGTGCGCCGATCGCCGCGCCGCACGCTCCTCGAAACGCTCCGGCAACGCCGTTTCCTGTTCGGCACGGCGGAGCTCGCGAGCCTGTTTCACCTGCCGCACGGCAAATATAACAAAGTCGAGACGATCAAGTGGCAGGACTTCAAAGTGGCGCCCGCGCCGAAGAACATGCCGGAGGACGGGCTCTTCCTGGGCACCAACACCTATCGCGGCGAAAAGCGTAAGATTTTCATGAAGAATGACGATCGCTTCCGCCACTTCTACATCATCGGTCAGACGGGTACGGGCAAATCGTCCATCATCCAGCTCATGGCGCGCCAGGATTTCCATAACGGAAAAGGCGTGTGCGTGGTCGACCCGCACGGGTCGCTCATCGACGATCTGCTGCCGTACATTCCGCGCGAGCGCGCCGACGACGTCATCTACTTCAACCCGGCGGACATCGAACGTCCGATGGGTCTGAATCTGCTCGAAGGCAAAAACGAAGAAGAGCGCGACCTCATCGCTCTCGACGCCATGAACATGATGGTGAAGATGTTCGGCGAGGAAATCTTCGGCCCGCGCATCCAGGACTACTTCCGCAACGGCTGCCTCACGCTCATGGAAGACCAGGAAGAAGGCGGCGCGATCACGGACCTCGTACGGCTCTTCACGGACGACGAATGGGGCAAGTACAAAGTCACGAAGGTGAAAAACCCGATCGTGAAGAGCTTCTGGGAGAACCAGATGGCCAAGACCGGCCAGCGCGAAAAGCAGGAGATGATCCCCTACTTCGCCGCGAAGTTCGGCCAGTTCACGACGAACACGCTCATCCGCAACATCGTGGGTCAAACGAAGAGCAGTTTCGACCTCGGCGACTGCATGAACAGCGGCAAGATCGTCCTCATGAACCTCTCGAAGGGCCTCATCGGCGACATCAACTCGACCTTGCTCGGCATGATGGTGGTGAACAAGATCCAGGTCGCGGCCATGCGCCGCCAGCGCGCGTCGTCCGCCGAGCGCAAGGATTTTTTCCTCTACATCGACGAATTCCAAAACTTCGTGACGCCGTCCATCGAATCGATTCTCTCCGAGGCGCGCAAGTACCGCCTCGGCCTCATCCTCGCGCACCAGTACATCGACCAGCTCGAGAAAGAGAGCAAGCTCGCGGGCTCGACGTCGCTCAAGGGCGCGGTGTTCGGCAACATCGGTTCGATGATGTTCTACAAGATCGGCCCGCAGGACGCCGAAGTGGGCGCAAAGGAAATGGGTCCGGTCTTCTCGGAAGCCGATCTCGTGAACGTGGACGCCTTCAAGGGCTGCATGAAGCTCTGCGTCGACGGCCAGCCTTCGCGCCCCTTCTCGATCGAAGTCCCCCGCCCGTGGCTCGACAAGACGTATCCGAAGGACGAACAAGCCGCGGAAGCCTTCAAGCAACTGAGCCGCTTGAAGTACGGACGGCCCAAGGAATTTGTGAGCAAGGAAATATTGAGGCGCATCGGTACATAGACTGTCATCCCGATCTTGCCGAGGGATTGAGACGGATTGGGACGTGATTGCCTCACCCCCGGCCTCTTCATCACCTCTCCCCCGTCCCCTCTCCCACCGCCCGTTCGCCTACCGGGAGAGGGGTGACATGCTGCAGGATCGTCCGAAGAACGGAAGGGAGATTTTTTAATACATCTTCGTTGGAAAAGCGCAGAATCGTATATCCCCACGAACGCAACGCTTCTTCTCTTTCTTGATCATACTGCTTCTGCGTGTCATGCACGGATCCATCAACTTCGATCACAAGTTTCCGTTCGAAGCAGAGGAAATCCACAACGTACTCTCCTATCGGTGCCTGCCGACGAAATTTCACGCCGGCGAGTTTGTGCCCCCGAAGTTCAAACCACAATCGCTTCTCTGCCGGTGTCATATGACTCCGTAGATGTCGCGCGTACTGAATCTTGCGACCGTAACGTTCGATACGTGTCTCATCGTTTGTCATGCGAATATTCTTCCATGCACCCTCAATTCCCCTCTCCTTGCCGGCGTGTGGGTAGGTAGGAGAGGGTTAGGGGAGAGGGAAAACCCGTTCTGCGCTGGAGCAGAACGTCACACCGGCCTCGCGTGCACCAAGTAGCGCTGCCGCACGTCGTCCGGCGGCCAGCACGTGTAGAGAATCAATTTCTCGCTACCACTGTTTTGGTAGGCCGACATGTCGGACGCATCGACGGTCTGCTTATGCGTCACTTCGTAGGTAAAGGTCTCGCCGCCGTAGGTGATGATCACGCGGTCGCCCGGATTCAGCTTGTTGATCTGGCGGAAGATCTTCGTGTACTCCGAGATATCCGACGCGACGCTCGAGCTGTGACCGTAAATGAGCGTCGTGCCGCCGTGACCCGGGTAGCTGAAGAGGTGCCCCACGCCGCGCTGGAGCGGCGCCAGAAGACCGTTTTGGGACGTGACGTCCGTCGGATGCGTGACTAGGAGATTGTTGATGCCGAGCGACGGAATCGTGATGGTGAAGCTGCTCGTCGCGGCGGGTGCGCCCGCCGACGACGCGGGAACGGAGGTCGGGGTCGGCGCATCCGAACTGACGGGACGCGCGCCCGGAGGATTGGCTACGTAGGACGGCGCAGGAGTCGGAACGGACGTCGGCTGATGAGTGAATTCGGCCGGTTTATACCCGGTCGGTACCGGCTGAGCCGACGGAAGCGGTTGCACCGTGATCGGCCCCGTGACGGGTAACTGCGGTTGCACGGGTTGCGCGATGGGTGACGGAACGGCAGAAGGAATGGTCACGGTGAGGGAAGCGGGATTCGCGACGCCGGCCGACGCAATCAACGCCAACCAATCGTCGCGGCGGATCACGTTCCACGATTCGAACGGCTCGGGGAAATCCAAGTTCATGTCGTAACCTTTCTGCACGTGCAACGGGATCGAGAGCGGATGATCCGGCTCTTCCTGCGGAATCTGCGACGCGTCGCCGTTCGCTTTGTACCGCACCGCGAGTGCGATCGCTTCGCCCTGCTTCAACAATGCACCGGGACGGAACGCACGCTGGAAATCGCTGGCCGCAATAAGCTTATGGGCGAACGCGACTTCAAGGTACGGAATGTACCACTCACGCGGATCGGTATCGGTGTAGATCGGCAGCGGAACGGGGTTCGCGCGTACCTGCTCGACTTCGGCGCGCCACTCGGGTTTCGATTCCACGAGTATGGCGACGGCGCCCTCGCGCGTGATCCACGGAGAAAGGCGCACGTCTTGACCAAAGGCATTCGTCGCCACGCCCAGGAGAACGCAGAGTCCCGCCAGCAGGAGGAAGCGACGAGCCATAAAGGGAGAGACTTTATCACAAAATTAATATATGTCAATATTTTCTCCTGATGGCAATTAGATGGTTTTTTGGCTACTATATGCGCTCTATGGCACTCAAAATTGGTATTGTCGGATTACCGAATGTCGGCAAATCAACGCTCTTTAACGCGCTCACGCGCAGCAAAGGCGCCCAAGCGGCCAACTACCCCTTCTGCACCATCGAACCGAACGTCGGCATCGTCGAGGTACCCGATGAGCGACTGCAGAAGCTGGCCGAGATGGTGAAGCCCGAAAAGGTCGTCCCCGCGGCGATCGAATTTGTCGACATCGCCGGCCTCGTGAAGGGGGCCAGCACGGGCGAAGGACTCGGCAACGCGTTCCTCAGTCACATCCGCGAGGTCGACGCCGTCTGCCACGTCGTGCGCGTGTTCCAGGGCGGCGACGTCATCCACGTCGAAGGCTCGGTCGATCCCAAGCGCGACCGCGAGATCATCGAGCTCGAACTCGTCCTCGCGGATTTGCAATCGGTCGAGAAGCGCATCGACCGCGTGAAGAACGGCGCGCGGAATAACAAAGATCTCGCATTGGAACTCACGGTCTGCGAAAAGCTCGCGGTGCCGTTGCGCGATGGCAAACCGGCACGCAGCGCCGATCTTCTTCCCGAAGAACGCCCGATCGCGAAAGGTTTCCAACTGCTCACCACGAAGCCGATGCTCTACGCCGCGAACGTCGCGGAGACGGATCTCGCGCCGCTCACGCCGGAGAAAGCGAAAGAGGCGTTGGGCCTTCCGCCATCGGCGGAAGTCGTGTGCATTTCCGCGAAGATCGAGGAAGAACTCGTCGACCTCTCCCCCGCCGACGCATTCGCGTTCCTCGCGGACCTCGGCGTCACGTCGTCCGGACTCGATCGCCTCATTCAGGCCGCGTACCGCGCGCTCGGTTACATCACCTACTTCACGGCGGGCCCCAAGGAAGTCCGCGCATGGAACGTGCTGAAGGGATCCACCGCACCGCAGGCGGCGGGCGTCATCCACACCGATTTCGAGAAAGGGTTCATCCGCGCCGAGACGATCGCCTACGCCGATTTCGTCCAGTACGGCGGCGAACTGAAAGCGAAAGAAGCCGGGAAACTCCGCTTGGAAGGAAAGAACTACGTCGTCCAGGACGGCGATCTCTTCAACTTCCTGTTCAACGTGTAGTCGATTTGACTAATTATAAATTAATTTTATAATGAATATATGGGTATTCCCCGACTTGAACGGCCGGAGTCTGATGACGGTGCCGACATCGTCTCGTACGTGCAGGCCATCCACCTCCTGCGCGCCGAGAACCGACGCTGCGTCATGCGCACGACGAAACGACCCCGCCCCTGCGACTACACCATCCCCCACCCCAAGAAAGACGATCCGTACGTGACGGTGGAATTGGACTACGTGGGAAACTTCGGCGACGACAAAGATCCGAATGCGTACGCGCTCGGCATGTTAGAATGGGAATGAGATGCCGTTTATCGCTCGACAAGAGGCCTTCACGTGCGCGCAGTGTGGAAAACACGTGGAAGAACTGACGAGCGGGAGTTACCGGAATCACTGCCCGCACTGTTTGTGGAGTAAGCACGTCGACCGTGACGGGCCCGGCGATCGGCTGTCTTCCTGCGGCGGATTGATGCAGCCCGTCGGCCTTGATCAGCGCGGCAACAAGGGCTGGATGATCGAGCATCGATGCACGGTCTGCGACAAGAAGATTCCCAATATCGCCGCCCCCGACGACGACCTCGTCGCGTTTTCCACAGAGAATCCACAGGGAGAGTGATTGTACAACAGTACACCTGATGGATTTGACGATCTGATGATCGTTTTTCAGCTAGAGCATGCGAAAAATTCGTATGTGTATTTCGCCAAAATTTCCAAGCTGAAATACTAATTTGTTCAGCATTGTGCTCTACCGCAAGGGCTAATGTCCGATACAGACTTGAATACAAAAGTGGTACGCCTGTACCGTACAAGCCGTTATGCAGTGGTGGTTCCTCTTCGTCTGTTGCTTCGGCCTCCTGTTCGTCACCCTCTGATCGTTCGGAGTCCTCGCCGAAACATACAGATATCACGGTACAACGAACAACGCCCCGCGTTCAGCGAGGCGCCGTTTCGTTTCATGGATCACATTCCGTTCAGCTGCAACCGGAGGTGGCTCCGCAATCGAGACACACTTCGCAGCTGCCATTGCGCTTCATCTTCACGCTCGAACACGCGGAGCAGAGCGAGCCGGTGAATCCCTGGAGCTTGGCCAATTCCGTCTTGGAGAGCGTGACCTTGCCGGCGTCCTCCGCCGGTTCCGTTGCCTTCGTGTCAGCCGCTTCCGTGAATTCCGCGGGAGCGGGAGCGCCTTCGTCGACGATCTGCAAACGCATCGCGAACGCATCCTTGCTCTTGGAGCCGCTGCGGTACGACTCTTCCACGAGTTCGTGGTTATGAATCTGCATGGCCTTTTCTTTCGTCAGGAATTTGAGCGCCAGCCAACGCGCAAGGTAGTCCATGAAGCTCTTCGCCATCGGAATTTCCTTGTTCGTCGTCATGCCCATGGGATCGAAGCGCGAGTGCGCCATCTTGGTGCATAGCACCTCGAGCGGCACGCCGTACTGCAGGTTCATCGACATGCTGGTCGCCCACATGTCCATGACGCCGGAGAGCGTCGAGCCTTCCTTGTTCATCTTGATGAAGACCTCGCCCGGACTGCCGTCCTCGTACATGCCCACCGTGATGTAGCCTTCGTGGCCGGCGACGGAGAACTTGTGCGTCACCGACATGCGCTCATCGGGGAGTTTGCGGCGGCGCGGCATTTCCTTGATGACGATCTTCTCGACGATCTGTACCTCGGTCTTCGCATCTTCCTTCTTGTCCGACGACGTGTTGAGCGCCTGGCTCATCTTGCAGCCGTCGCGGTAGAGGGCATTGGCCTTGAGGCCCAGCTTCCAGCTGAGGAAATACGCGTTCTTGATGTCTTCGACCGTCGCTTCGTTCGGCAGATTGATCGTCTTGCTGATCGCGCCGGAGATGAACGGCTGCGCGGCGGCCATCATGCGGATGTGGCCTTCGCCCGAGATGAATCGCTTGCCGTGCTTGCCGCACTTGCTGGCGCAATCGAAGCCCGCGTAGTGCTCGTGCTTCAGGTGCGGCGCGCCTTCGACCGTCAGCCGGCCGCAAACGGCCAGGTTCGCTTCTTCGATCTGCGCGTCGGTGAATCCGAGTTCTTTGAGCACATTGAATGCCGGATCCGCGATCTGCGCGTCGGTGAAGCCGAACCGCGTCAGGGCCTCGTCGCCGAGCGCGTGGCGATTGAACGCGAAGCTGAGCTCGAACACCGCCGAGAGCTGCTGCTCGATCTTGGCGATGTCGACGTCGGTGAAGCCCTTCGTGCGGAGCGACTGCCGGTTCACGTGCGGCGTGCCCTCGAGCGAGAGCGTGCCCATAACGTAGCGCATGATGTCTTTGACCTGCGTGTCGTCATACCCGAGGGCACGGAGCGCCGGTTCCACCGATTGATTGGCGATCTTCATGTAGCCGCCGCCGGCGAGTTTCTTGAACTTCACGAGCGCGAAGTCCGGCTCGATACCGGTCGTATCGCAGTCCATCGCGAGACCGATCGTGCCCGTGGGGGCGATGACCGTGACCTGGGCGTTACGGAAGCCATGTTCTTCGCCGAGCGCGAGCGCGCGGTCCCACGCTTCTTTGGCGGCCACCAGGAGCTCGCTCGGCGTCTCGTGCTGATCGAGCCCGACCGGCGTCACGCGCAGGCCTTCGTACTCCTTGGCGGCGACGTCGTAGGCGCTACGGCGGTGGTTGCGGATCACGCGGAGCATGGGCTCGCGGTTCTTGGCGTAACCCGGGAACGGTCCGTGGTTGCGGGCCATTTCGGCCGACGTCGCGTACGACTCGCCCGTGAGCATGGCGGTCAGCGCGCCGCAGATGGCACGGCCCTTGCTGCTGTCGTACGGAATGCCCATCTGCATGAGCATGGCGCCCAGGTTCGCGTAGCCGAGGCCGAGCGTGCGGAAACGGTAGCTGAGTTCGGCGATCTCCTTGCTCGGAAACTGCGCCATAAGCACCGAGATCTCGAGCACGATCGTCCAGAGGCGCACGGCGTGCATGTAGCGCTCCACCTGGAACGTGCCGTGTTCCTGATCGTAGAACGTGATGAGGTTCAAGGAGGCCAGGTTGCAGGCGGTGTTGTCGAGGAACATGTACTCGCTGCACGGGTTGCTGGCGTTGATGCGGCCGTCCGCCGGGCAGGTGTGCCAGTCGTTGATCGTGGTGTCGTACTGGACGCCCGGATCGGCACAGGCCCACGCGGCCAAACCGATCTCGTCCCAGAGGGCGCGAGCCTTGAGCGTTTTGCACGCCTTCGCCACGCGATGTTCCACGGCGGCTTTCTTCTTTTCCGTGCGCCACACGAGGCTCCAATCGCCGTCCTGCTCGACCGCCTCGAAGAACTCGTGCGGGATGCGCACGGAGTTATTGCTGTTTTGGCCGGAAACGGTTTGGTACGCCTCGCCGTTGAAGTCGCTGTCGTAGCCCGCCTTCACGAGCGCGGCGACCTTCTTCTCTTCGTCGGATTTCCAGTGGATGAACGCTTCGATATCCGGGTGATCCAGATCGAGGCACACCATTTTCGCCGCGCGGCGCGTCGTGCCGCCCGACTTGATGGCGCCCGCGGCGCGGTCGCCGATCTTCAGCCAGCTCATGAGACCCGAGCTCGATCCGCCGCCCGACAAAGGTTCGCCACGGCCGCGAAGGTTCGAGAAGTTCGTGCCCGTGCCGGAACCGTACTTGAAGAGGCGCGCCTCGCGGACCCACAGGTCCATGATGCCGCCTTCGTTCACCATGTCGTCGTCGACGCTCTGAATGAAGCACGCGTGCGGCTGGGGGCGCGTGTAGGCATCCGTGCTCTTCTTCACCTCGCCCGTATCGGCATCGCAGTAGTAGTGGCCCTGCGCGACGCCCGTGATGCCGTAGGCCGTCTGAAGCCCCGTGTTGAACCACTGCGGCGAGTTCGGCGCGGCCATCTGGTGCACCAGCATGTAGCTGAGTTCGTCTTCGAACGCCTGCGCGTCTTGCGTCGTCGCAAAATAACCGTGCGCCTCGCCCCAGAACCGCCAACACCCCGCCAGGCGCCGCACCACCTGCTTCACCGACTTCTCCGGACCCGTCACGACCTCGCCCTTCTCGTCTCTCAACACGTTTCCGTTCGCGTCTTTCATCGGCACGCCCGCCTTGCGGAAATACTTGCTCACGACGATGTCCGTCGCGACCTGGCTCCACGCCTTCGGCACTTCGGCGTCGGTCATCTCGAAGACGATCGATCCGTTCGTGTTCTTGATGCGGCTCGTCCGTTTCTCGTACGCCACTTCCTCGAGCGGGTCGCTCCCGGGAGTGGTGAAGAGACGGCGAACGGACAACCCGACGCCTTTCGTGTGGGCGGCGGAGACGGACGGAGACGCGGCGGAGACGGGATTCATGGGCGTAGACGGGAAATGGATGAAAATACCGTATATAGTGTCTCTGGGGGGAACAAACCCCAACATATGGTATTCACGAAGGGTTCTCAAGGACGGCGAAATGCAAAAATGCGGAAGCGGCAAAGTGTCCTACACGAAGACGAAAACAGCAAATTTCAAACGCTGTACAAATGATGATTCCAGCATGGGTGTGGATTTAATACCACACCTTCTTCCACCCCACCGCGTACGAGAAGATGTTCGCGACGAGACTGAGAATCGGCCCCGCGACGAGCAATGCCACCGCAATGGGCCACGCAGGCACGAAGAGCGGCAACCCGACGGCCAGCGCGCCGACGACGTAGTCGATCCCGTCGACCACCGGCCATGCGCCACCCGGAGGAATGCCGATGCGCCGCTTGCAGTAGCTCTTCACCGCGTCGCCAAGCAACGCGCCGAACGCGATGAGCGCGCTCCACAGGATCCACGGCCAGATTCCCACTTCGTTCCCCCAGGGCGTAAGCGTGATCTGGAGGATGCCAATGACCACGCCGATCGCGATGCCGCCGATGAACCCGGGCCATGTTTTATTCGCACCCAATCCTTTCTCCCAGATGGGTCGGCGAATCCGCTCGAAGAACGGCAAGCGCGCGATCAGGATCGGTGCGGCGTTCGCGGCGAACGCGGCAAGGTAGATCCAGAGAGCCGCGGCGAGAGCGTTGAAGGGCGCGAACATATCAGAGGGCGGAAGGACGAGGGGCAAACAGACGGGGGGCGTATGCAACGACGTATTGTACGGTTCCGACAATGCCGACTGCCGCGGCAATGACCATCAGCCAGAACGTGAGACCGAATGCTTGTTCGAAAAGAGGCGCCGAGAGGAATGCCGACGAAACGGCGCCCTTCGACGCGAGCTCGGTGATGGAAACCAAAACGAGCAAAAGGGCGATCGATGACATCTGGCAGAGCGTTTTCCATTTGCTCGGAAGGTTGGCCGCCATCGACACGCCCTTCCCCGCCGCGAATCCGCGCAGGCTGTCGGTCACGATGTCGCGGGTAAAAAGCAGCAGCAGGAGCCATGCCGGGTACATACCGACGACGGTGAGATAGATGAAGGTGAGATACACGAGCAATTTGTCGCCGAGCGGATCCAGGAACGCGCCGAGCGGCGTCGACTGCCCCCACGCGCGCGCAAGCTTTCCATCAATGAAGTCCGTCACGGCGGCAACAATGAACAGGATCGCGCAGATCGACGCGCGGTACGGCACCGGGAGCAGCAGCACGATGCCGATGACCGCCGCCATCAGGATACGCGATGCCGTGAGCTGCAGGGGAATATTCATCCAAAGCAGTATACACTGCACGCTCATGCGGCGCGTGCTCGTCGTCCACAATCCCGTTTCCGGCCTCGCGTTCCTCCGCCCGTCGCCCGCGACGATCCGTCGCGAGCTGGAAAAGCACGACGCGAACGTGACATGGATGGAAACGAGCCCCACGACGAACGAGCCGATTCGCCAAGCAATCCTCTCGCCCTTCGAGCGCATTATCGTCATCGGCGGCGACGGAACGATTCGCGACGTCGCAGAGATGCTCGTGGACGCCGGCATGCAAACGCCGCTCGCGATCCTCGCCCAGGGCACGGGGAACGTCTTGGCCGTCACGCTCGGCATTCCCCTCTTCCCCCTCCGGCATGCGATCCGTTTCGCCATGACCGCCGCCCCCGAGCAGATCGACGTCCTCCGGGTGAATCAACGGCGCATGTGTCTCATCGGCGCGGGGCAAGGCTACGACACGCTCTTCATCCAAGGCGCAACGCGCGACATGAAACGGCGCATCGGCGTGTTCGCGTACATTTGGTCGTTCATCCGCACGTTCTTCCCCTACATCGCGCGGCGGTACACCCTCGTGATCGACGGCGAACGGCATCACGTCGTCGGCAAGCTCGTCCTCGCACTCAACGCGTTCAGCATCGCCGGCATCCCGATCGAACGATCCCTCTCGGCGCACGACGGCTGGATGGACGTGTTCGTCTTCAATCCCCGCACGATCTGGGAAATTCTCCTCACGGGCGTCGCATTCATCGTGCGACGGCCGCGTCAGCATATTCCACGACTCCTCACGTTTCGGGGCAAGCGCGTCTCGATCCGCCAGCGCAAAGGCCGCTCCGTGCAAATCGACGGCGAAATCTATCCCGATAAGCACCTCGACATCGAGCTGATTCCGGGCGCGCTGCGGATTATCCACGTGAAGTAGTCGACGCACCGACGCTGAATCCCTACAGTACGGCCTCTTTTCTCTTATGCGCATCCTTGTGATCGTCGGCGGCACGAGCGAACCGAGCAACAGCGAGATGCTGGCGGATGCGTTCGCACAGGGCGCACGGGAATCCGGCGCGGAGGTCGAAAAAATCCTGCTCCGCATGCTCGTTATCGATCACTTCACGATCGCGTGCTACGATCCCGCGTTCCAGGACGAACCGGATTTCGCGATGCTGCGAGAAAAAGTACAAGCGGCGGACGGCCTCGTGTTCGCCACGCCGATTTGGAACTTCGGCATTCCGGGCAACCTTAAAAACGCCATTGATCGCTTCGGGGCGTTCGCACTCGACCCCGAACGACGCATGCGCGGCATGTGGAACGACAAACCGTTCTTCCTCCTTTTCACCGGCGGATCGCCGATGGCGGCCTGGCGGGGACTCCTCCACCGCACCATCAGCGGCGTACGCATCGGCCTGCAGTACTTCGGCGGCGCATACGGCGGGACGCACTTCGAGCCGAAATGCACGCCGGGTAAGGGGAAGTTCGAGCTCGTTGTCGACAAACGTCCTGCATCGATTCAGACCGTGCGAGCCAAGGGCGTACGTTTCGCGGCCCTGGTTCGCCGACGGATCGAGACCGGCACGCTTCCGTGGCACATTACCCTCGAGCGGAAGTTCTTCCGCTTCGGCCAAACAATCCAGCGCAAGTTTTTCTGAACATATTTTGTGATCGGATTTTGTGACTAGGATAAGGGCTGATAAAGAATTATCTCTTCAAATACTTTTGGAGCGCCGTGACGGGTTTTGGTGTCAGACGTTCGGCGACATCATCCGTCTTCACTACGAGATCGCCGGTCTCGGGAGAGGGTTTCGGCAGCAAACGATGATGTCGATGCACCTTCAAGATATGCCGATATCCGCCCTCGCCGTTCTCGAGAAAGTGCGCGACGCGCGTCACGGTCGTCGTGCTCGCGCCGGTCTCTTTGGCCACCTGGCGATAACTGTATCCTTTGCCAAGCAAACGGGCGACCTCGAGCCGCTCGCTCCAGGCCTGGAGTTCGCTCAGAGTGCCGACGTCCCGCAGAAAATTCGCTAAGGCATCGTCGGTCTTGCACCCGCGTAACGCCGTGCAGAGCGAACGGAACCAGGGTTCTTTGCGCCAACTGTCTTCGGTGAAGCGTGGTTTCATCAGGCCTTCTATCGTACCTTTTCCACGGTTCGTATCAACGTAGTAGAACGCTATTTTATCATGAATTCTTCACTTTTTAACATTATGCCCTATATTGATAAATATGCAATTTTAGGGTATAATGTTAAGAAATGCATACAAACATCAAGACGATCTGGCAAAAAGCCAGGAATCCGGCAATCGTCGGCGTGCTCGCGATAATCGTGGGCGGCGTGTTTGGATGGATCGTGCCGGAACACGAACAGCGCTACTCCTGCCCCAGCCCAGCATTCCGGGCCCACTTTTTGGAACGGAAACTGGCGTTTGATCTGCCCGTTTCAAAACGAGAAGCATCCTCGCAGTCGCTGCGCGCAGCGGCACCGTTAGAAGAACCCGTCCCGACGCCGGATACACTACGCATCGCCAGTACGTCTGCATCGAGTGCTGCCGCATCCGATGCGTCGTTGAGCTCAGCTTTTTCTGTGTCATCGGACACATCAAGCATATCCACGTCATCCGTCCAGAATGCGCTTCCGCCAAAACCGGAGGCCGATGTCTTCCCGGCATTTGGTCACGCCGTCTTCCCCGTGCATCGGGCCCCCAACTGGGGCGCCATGAAAACGGCCGACGAGTGGGAGCGATCGTATGGCCAGATGAAGCGGGCGGACTTCGTTCCCGTGCCCGCCTACGACCTCTCGGAATTGACGCTCCCCATGGACGGCCTGCGCGCGACGCGCGATGACCCCGAAACGATCCGCATCCTGACGGCGAAGCTCTTCTACTCCACGCGGTTCTTCGGGACGTACGACGTGAGCAGCGGGGAGTTCGAGGGGCACCACGCGGGCATCGATCTCAAGCTGCCGGAAGGAATGCCCGTGGGATCCGTCGCGGGCGGCCGCGTGCATGCGATCATCCGCGACGCGAAGGGTCTCGGGCTCTACGTCATCGTCGAGCACCGTATCGGCGATGAGACGTTCTACTCGATCTACGGGCACCTCTCGTCGGCCGTCGTTGACGTCGGACAGGAGATTCTTCCGGGACAGGTCATCGGTCACGTGGGATCAACGGGCCGTTCCACGAGCGCGCACTTGCACCTGCAGATCGATCGGGGAGATCCGGGAGAAACGACCCACGCGGTCTATTGGCCCGGCGACACTCCAAGACGAGCCGACGCCGCTCGCCACACCGTGCATCCCATTCGATTCATCGCGGAGTATTGATTCAAAAAACGGCGGCCCTCTCGGGAACCGCCGTCTTCCTGACCCCTGCGGATCTTATTTCTGGGTGAGCGCGGTGTCTTTCTTCAGCGCGTAGCCCGCGGGCAACGTCACGCCCTTCGTGAGCTTCTTCCAGGTGAAGTACACGCCGAGATCCGGGTGCCTCCAGGTGGTGCTCGTATGGTAGCGGCTGCAGCTGTATCCGAAGCCGTCTTCGTCGCGATCGGGGTTATTGCGAATATCCTCAAGCGTCGCGGTGCCGCGGATGCACTTGTTCCAGGTGTCGTTCGAGGACACCGGGTAGCCGCTCACGTCCACGTGGAACGCGACGGGCTTCTGGCCCACGACCTTCTTCGCGACCGGTTCGGGGCAGATGCTGCCGGATTCGAGTTCCGCGAGGATCGCCTCGGCACTGTGCGGCATCTTGGACGCCAATTCATCCGCGACCCATTCGAGGACGGCGGACGTGCGTACATCATCGGGAATCGCTTTGCGGATCTTGCAGATCAGTTCGGTTTCAGCGGCCGTGAATTCCTCTTCGCCGGGACCACCGAAGCCGCCTGGAGGAATATCGCCCCCATCATCTTGGCCGCCGAAGAGACCCACGAGACTGCCGAGGACGTTCGTCCGCTTCCCGCGGCGCGAACCGTTGCCCTGATTGCCGTCTTCTTCGTCGTCGGACAACAGCGAGAACGTGGGCGGCGCTTCGCACGCGTCGCCGACGCCGTTCGTATTGCCGTCGAACTGATCGGGATTGATCGTGAACACGCAGTTATCCGTCGCATCGGCGATGCCGTCGCCGTCCGTATCGAGAGCCGGAGGCGGCGCGATCACGCCGGCATCGCACGCTCCGCCAGCGAGGGCCGACACCTGCGTGCCGTCGAGGTTCTTGTTGTAGACGCGGACGTCGTCGATGTCACCGGTGAAGAAGCGGCCCGGATAGTGCGAGGCGCCCATGCGGAACGAGAAGAGATTCGTCGTCGGGGCCGACGCGGCGACCGGCGTGCCCGGCGTGCCGTCCAGGTACATCGTCAGGTTCGTGCCGTCGAAGACTCCGGCCAGGTGGTGCCAGTCGTCGTCGCCCAGGATATTCGTGGCGACGACCGCGGACTGGTACGACGGGTTCTGGAGGCTGTAGACCGTCGGATAGCCCGTCGCCTGATTGATCGTGATGTAGTAACCGTTCAGGTCGCCCGCATCCGTCGTCCCGGCGATGATGCCGTAGTCGCTCGGACCCTGGCTCCGGACCCATGCGGAGACCGTGAAGATGTTCGAGATGTTCAGATCGGTCGTGTCGCCGACGTTCACGAGATCGTCCGTGCCGTCGAAGGACAACGCGAAGGGGTTGTAGAACGACGTGACCGGACCGGTGACCCACGCGGCGCCGTCGACCGTTCCCTCGTTGTTCGGAGACGCCGCGTCGAACGCGACGGTGCCCGTGCCCGCGTTGAATTCCCAGTGACCGACGAGGAAGTCATCCGTCGTGATGCACGCGGCAAGTTCGTTCTGGCAGGAGTTGGAGCAGCCGTCGCCGTTGACCGTATTGCTATCGTCGCACTGTTCGCCGATACCCGACTGCACGATGCCGTCTCCGCACACGCCGAGCACGGGCGCCGCTTCGCAGTCGCCGGCATACAGATCCAGGACTTCATCGAGCGTGAAGGCGCGATGATAAATGCGAATATCGTCGAGATTGCCGCCGTTGAAGTTGCCGCCGCCGTACGTGTTCGCCACGGGCTGCGTCGAATCGAAGATCGACGCCGGTACCGCGCCGGTCACGCCGCCCGTGAGTGCGGTTCCGTCGAGATACGCGGACATCGTCGCGCCGTCGTACGTGCCGAGCAAGTGGTGCCAGTTCGTGTCCGTCACCGTCTCGTTCGACATGAAGTACGTGTGTGAGACGCCGTCACCGCTGAGGTTCCAATAGACGCGGCCGTCCGTATGAACCTGGAGAACGTACGAGCGCTGGTTCGTGCCCGCGTCCCACTTGCTCACGTTCACAGCGCTGCCCGGAGCATCCAACTTGAACCAGAACGAAACCGTTCCGGCGGTCGCCAAGTCGAGCGAGGGGCTGTCGGAAGCGGAGAACGTCTGGCTGGAAGCCGCCGAGAAGAGGTCGCTTCCCGGGTTGTAGAATCCAAGGGCGGGCGGGACCCCCGCGTCGTGCGTGACGCCGTTGGCCAACGTGGCGTGATTGCCGTTACCGGACGAGTCCGACGCGACCGTGCCGGTCGTTTCGTCGAGCTTCCAGTAGGCGCCCAAATCGCCGTCGCTGCTCACGCACGCCAGGGGTTGGTTCTGGCAGGTCGAGGAACAGCCGTCGCCGTCGAGATAGCCGAGCGCCATTTCGGCCAAGGTATGGTCCGCGTCAATATCGGGGGTTCAAATTTTATTGGTTATTTACATAACAACCCATGCCCACCGTATATTAGCGATCTGCGCATTGGCGAGGCGATTTTGCTCGGAACGGTCCCTGGATATCACGACATCGCCTTTGGCTTACGCACGGACACAATAGTCCTCCATGCCACAGTTTTACAGACGCGATTCGTGCATACTCGTACGCCTGAGGAAAAGCAGGGCGAACCGAACGTGTCTTTACAATTAGAATTAGTCATTAACCTCGGCTACATTCACACGGAATTGGCGGATTTGCGGTGCATTAGCCACGACATAAAATTTGTCTCTACCCTTAGCGAACACTCATTTTGGACCCCGTTTGCCGACGATACATCGTTTAAGGCCGGCGATATCGTTACCTTTCGCCCCGGATACGCGGCAATGTCGCGTGCGTTTTCCTCGGGAGCAGTTGCAAAAACATACCGGGGAATGGATGAGGTCACATGAGTTATGATCAATCAATCACCGACATTCTGCAAAAGGCGCGCGGCGCGATTGTCGGAATAACTTACGATTCCTACGACGACGGCTTGCATAACCAAGTTGACGAGCGCTTTGCTCAGGCCGACAAGCCAGTAACGATCGCTGCAGTTAGCGACTGGTTAACGCATGCGGGATTTAACGCAGTGCACATCGGGGGTATCCGGTCACTTGTATCATTTCTGGCAGAGGGGAACGACATTGCCTTTGTTTTCAACTCGTGCGCCGGATTCTATGGCGTTGGCCACGAGTCCCAAGTTGCCGCGCTTTTGGAGGCGGCGAGAATCCCTTACACTTTTTCAGATCCGATTGCACTAACAATTGCCCAAGACAAGCACTTGGCTAAGACGGTCGCGCAATCGTTAGGAATAAAGACGGCACCATGGCGGCGCATCCGAGAGTTGACGGATATTCATGGCAAGTGGCCCACTTTTCCTTTATGCATCAAGCCGGCAACTCTTGGTGATAGCATTGGCGTTCATGACCATTCGGTCACCTTTAACGAGTCCGAAGCGGCGATTGCGACAAAGCGGATATTGGAGACTTTCGGTGTTCCCGCGCTAATCGAGGAATATTTGCCTGGCGACGAATATACCGTCGGCATTCTCGGATCAGGGCGTGATGCATGCTTTGTTGGCGCGATGCGAGTCTCACAGGCCTGTTTTAAGAAATACCCAATCTACACATTCGAAAACAAAAGCCAATTTGACGGACGCACGATCTATGAACGCGTGGAGGATTTTGCGGTGCTAGAGACGCTAAGGCGATACTCGCTGATGTTGTGGCGCGAAATTGGTGGGCGAGACGCTGGCCGTATGGACTTTAAAGTGGATAACGAAGGAGATATTTGTTTCCTAGAGGTCAACTGCCTTCCAGGCCTGCATCCCATTAGTTCCGATCTAGTAAATCTTTGTTTAATGCATGGCGTCTCGTACGACGCACTGCTGTCTTCGATAATCGCACGCGCGGCCGCGAACGTTCGTGGGATCAACCAAATGCAATGAAAGGCCGTATAACCTCATGCAAGATCCGCGAATTGCGCTCACATACAACTTGTTTACCGGAAATGGTGAAACGGAGTTTGATTTTGATACGCCGGATACTATTGATTGGTTGGTCGGGGTGCTGCGTAAGCACGGCCTTGTTACGACGCACAATGTAAACGCATCGCCCGCGCAGTGGATTCCTGACATTACGAATGCGAATCCATCCGTGGTTTTCAACGTAGCAGAGGGCTACAAAAGTGCCGCGCGTGAAGCCTTTTATCCATCATTGTTTGAGCAGCTAGGGTTCAAATACTGTGGACCCGGACCAACCGAGCTTTTGATTTGCCTGAATAAACATCTAACAAAGTATCTATTAGCATCTAACGGCATCCGTGTAGCGCAGGGTGTTGTTTTACACGAGCCGAGCGTCGACGTGCTAAGCGACATGGCCTATCCCGTCATTGTTAAGCCGAACTTTGAGGGTTCGAGTCTGGGCATCGACGAGCGCGCCGTCTGCAAATCTATGGTTGAGACCCGTGAGCAAATCCAGAAGTTGGCGGAACGATTGGAAGACGCCGTCGTTGTCGAGCAATTTATCGAGGGGGATGATTATTCTATTTCCTTCGTTGAGGGAATCGGTGTTTTAGGGCCGGTAAAGTACGTGCTGCCCCCAAACACAAAGGATGGAGTTCATGATTTTCGGCTTAAGGTTTTTGACCATCATGATGTTGAGCTTTGCCGTCCATCGGATTTAAATCAGGACGCAATCGAAGAAGTGCGGCATATGTGCGAGCGAGCAGTTGAAATCTTAAATATCATGGGATATTGTCGGTTTGATGTGCGGATCAACAGGGAGGGAATGCCATTTGTTTTGGAGGTCAACGGCCAGGTCAGTTTTAACCCATATTCTTCGTTTCTGCAGGCGGCTGCACTTGAGGGGATCGAAGCAGAAAGAGTTGTGAGCGTAGTTCTTGCCCAGGGTTTAAGCCGCAAGCGTCGTTCGTGCGTTCCTTGTAGGGGCTATGTGGTGATCTAATGTTTGAGCCGATAGATTCGGACTTTAGTACGCGGTACTCGGGGATTCCGACATTTTTTCGTTTGCCAGTCGCAAATGAAAACGCCGCGATTGACGTTGGAGTTTTTGGCATACCATGGGACGGCGGTGTCACCGATCGACCTGGTGCATGTCTCGGGCCTCGACACGTACGCGTGGCAAGTGCATACGCACGGCAAGAGCACGGCGTTCTTGGAGTCCGGCCCTTTGAAGCATGTGCCATTGCCGATCTAGGCGACGTTTTTGTGAATCCCGTCAATCGTGATGCGTCGCTCCTATCAGTTAGGCAGAAAGTCGAAGCATTGCGCGCGAAGAGGATTGCACCCCTCGCCGTCGGCGGCGATCATCTTTGTACGTTGCCGATTCTTGAAGGATTTCGCAAGGAAGCTCCTATAGGATTAATACAATTCGATGCACATGTTGATACATGGGATGTTGACTTTGCCAATGAACGACTGACACACGGCACGCCCTTTCGCCGCGCGATAGAAAGCGGTTTTGTTGATCCCAAGCGTATGATTCAAATAGGGATCCGTGAAATGATTCATAGTAGGGCGGACTTGGCATTTGGGCGGGCAAATGGCATCACTTGTATAACGGTTGAAGAACTTAGGCGCCGTGGAATTCAAGATACTGCTCATTTCATTGGTGAAACGATGCGAGGTGCGGAGGTTTACGTCAGCATTGACATTGACGTACTTGATCCGGCATTTGCTCCGGGCACGGGAACTCCCGAAGTCGGGGGACTGACGACGATGGAATTGATGCAGTTGGTGCGCGGACTTACTACACTGCGCATTTTGGGCGGCGATGTTGTCGAAGTTTCGCCGCCGTTTGACTCTTCAGGAATTACTGCTTTAGCCGCAGCAACCGTATTGTATGAGCTTCTTTGTGCGATCGTCGTTGGGCGGTCAAACGAGATCGTTCAAAATCGCTAAATACCCCTCGTAGCGTTCGGGTATAATTTGCCCGTCGATAACAGCCTGCCTAACTTTGCAGCCAGGCTCTGATTCATGGATACAGTCGCTGAAGTGACAATCAGGCTGGAAGGCGTCGAAATCAGGAAAAAAATCGCGAAGTTGTCGCCTGGGTAAGTAACCTAGATCCAGGTTGCGAATTCCTGGCGTATCGATAAGAAATGAGTTCGGAGACCATTCGTAGAGGTCCGAGCTTGTAGTAGTATGGCGCCCTTGACCCGTTGCGGCAGACACGTCTTGAATTCGGATGTCCGCACGTCGTGTGAAACTTCGGATCAACGTCGATTTGCCCACGCCGCTGTTGCCGACGAAAACGGCCATTTTGTCTAGTAGATGCTCGGCGAGCAATTCCAACCCTGCGGATGTGACAGCAGAGGTGCGAAAGACCGGGATCTGCAACTTGCTGCGATACCAGTCTAGGATAACCTCTTGTGCCGGCGCGAGCTTCTCTTGAAGGTCGGCTTTGGTTACACAGATAGCCGGCGCAATGTTGCCGACCGCGCAGAGAATTAGGTAGCGGTCAACGAGGTTCGGGTGGAAGGGCGGGTCGACGCTCGACGCAACGATTACAGCTAAGTCAACATTCGCTGCTAGTACGTGGCGTTCCTGCTTAAATGCGGAAAACGATTGTGCATCTCCGCGCAGCCGCGCAAGGACTGATTTTCGATCCGCGCGCGACGTTACGAAGGTTCCTTTAGGCGTCCGCCTGAAGCCTACAAGATCCCCGACTACGAACAATCCTTTTGGACTCGCGGACGGAAGTGAAAGCTTGGGGTCTGGCTTACATTCGATAACTTCGCCTTTTGACATTACAGAAACGTGCCATCCTTGGGTGGTGCACACGATTCCTGTTTCTTCGATCGTGTTTTCGTCGAGCGCAGGAATAAGGTCGTCCGTTGACGCAATGGCGTCGCTATGTCCGGCGTTTTTGGCTTTCGCGCGCTCTTTTCTCTGGAGCGCCCTTTTGTTTTTGCCACGATCGTATCGATTCATTTTGGCCATTGCTAATGTACCCTTGTGCAACGGCTCATGGCGAGCCAAACGTACCGGCAAGCGGCCGGGTTTTTGTGCCAATGCGTTTTCGTATTAGACGAGCGAGGCATTCGTTGCGTGGGGACGCAGGTTGCGCTGATGGGTGAGCGTGGAGCTGTGCAAATCCGAACCGGTTCCTGGAAAACTGTGTTCGTGCGATCGATTCACGCGATCCGAATGCACGGAGCCAACTCGTTTGACCCGTAGTTTACGCCTGTTATGCGTCACCTGCAATCTGTAAAAAAGCTCGCGCATCCTTGACTTTCCCGGCACTGAACGAACGCTACTGTCCCCTTGGAAGCCGCGGGGAGGTATAATGTCGGCTACAAAGCAGGGAATCTGTCTCGCGAGGAGACCACGATCGCAAAGAGCTATCCGGTCGGCGCGAGATTTGAATGTCGCGTGTCAAATTCTCAAACCGCTGGTCGCCGCGTCTGTGTAGGCCTAGGCTTCAATCGAAGAGCGGCGGATGGTGGGGCGCACGGTGGCGCAGGTGGTCCCTAGTGCCACTGAAGGTGGAGAGAAAGCATGATCGAATGAACCACGCGATCATATCGTGGCGGTTCTATGTGCCAAATTCCAAAACACTGCATATACTTTGCGATTGCTGGAGCACTATACATCGAGTTTGCGCCGGCCGAGCTGATGAATCGCGGGGAATACTCGTTTTAGGTTTCTCCGAGAAAGCTAGGTCATTGATGACTATAGCTGGCATCACAAACGGCTAGCCGTTTGACGGTTCGCAAATGGACATCCAAGCTCATCCATTATTCCCTGCGGACGTTCCGCCAAGCACTTGGCCGCTTTGGCAGCGGCTATTCTTGGGCGAGCTAAAGTATGGGTACGGAGAATATATTCGCGGAAAGCAGCACGAGTGGAATGCTGGTGATATTCGCAAGCAGCTCTTTGGGGAGATCGTATTAGGGCTTGAGATTCCGTCTTCAATTGAGATCGAATCGCAAATTGAACATGAAAGGTCGGTTATCGAGGATGGCGGCAGTAAGGAAGAAATGTTCAACTGGCATATCAATATGCGGGACGTGCTGTCTCAGCGCAGGCACGAATACCAGTGGCGCAAGTTTCTTCAAATTGAAGCTTTGATGCTTACGTTGTACCGTGAATTCGTCCTTCTTGAAAAGATCAGGTCTGCCGAGGCCAAAACATTGAGGCGGTGCCTCGCCATCCTATCTCGACCGATTTACGTTCCGACGCTCGGAAAAAACAGGTCCGGCGTAACCGTAGCAGAGACGGCGTGGGAGACATTTAAATTCGATATGGTCGACCGTAGTATTGCTGATCAACTTATCGACGAGTGTATTGGATTTCGGCGATTCGAACGCTTGCCGCCGGGTAGCTACCGGTACGGCTTTACCGATGAGGAGATTCGCTTTCTCTTTGAAAGAAATGAATACTGGCCGTGGCATCATGTACTTTTTGAAGACATAAAGGGCGCTATTCGCCAAATGGCTTCCGTCTACGGCAAAATCGATTTCCCAAAAAAGCACGATGTCAAGCGCGCTTCGCTTTGTGCTTCCGCCAGTACATCCATCCCAGAAAGCCGACGACCAACGCGGCGAAGATCAGTTCCGTAAAGTCATCCACGCTCTCAAATCCATCGACCAAGGCATGATAGGCATCGACGCCGCTGTACCCGACGTACAGATAGAAGAAGTCGCGGACGATCGTGCCGACGATCGTGGCGACGAGATACGTCCAAAAGCCGATGCGTAGGACGCCGCAGCCGATCGACACCACCGCGCTCGACATGATGGGCAGCGCGCGGAAGAACGTGACGAGCAGGAGATCCTTCACGCCGCCGTCGAGCTTCGCGCGCAGTTTCTCGATGTCCGCGTGCGTGACACCAAAGAACGTGCCGAACCGGTCGACGAAGAACACGCCGGCGTAAAACGAGACGCCGTACACCAAGAGCGCGCCGAGCGTCTTGCCCGCGGCGCCGATGAGCGACAGCACGAGAAGATACGCCATCGGATGACCCTGCGCGTTCGCCAAACTCCCGGCGGCCGTCATGACGATCGGCGACGGGATGGGTGCGACGACTTCCTCGATGAAGGATCCCACGAACGTGAACCACTCGACCGACATGCGGCCGCTGAGATCTACGAGCGCCGATGTGATGGATTCAAACATAGAGCATGATCACACGACGCTGTCATCCTGAGCGGAGACGAAGGATGACAGCTTAGGAGCGCGGAGCGGACACGCCGGCGCGCGACGCGATGATTTCCTCGGCGACGTTGCGCGGGACTTTGGCGTAGTGGCTCGGTTCCATGGCATAGCTGGCGCGACCTTGCGTCTTGCTGCGCAAGTCCGTGGCGTAGCCGAACATCTCGGAGAGCGGAACCTGGGCCGAGACGACCTTGGCCGTGCCGCGCTCGGTCTGGCCGAGGATGAGCCCGCGGCGCGAGTTGAGGTCGCCCATCACGTCGCCGAGGTAGTCCTCGGGGCACGTGACTTCGACCTTCATGATCGGCTCGAGGATCGCCGGATCGGCCTTGCGGGCCGCATCCTGGAATCCGATCGACGCGGCGAGCTTGAAGGCCATTTCGGACGAGTCGACGTCGTGGTAGGAACCGTCGAGCAGGTCGACTTTCACGTCCACTACCGGGAATCCGGCCTGGATGCCGCGGCTCATGCCTTCCTGGAACCCCTTGTCGCACGGCGCGATAAACTCGCGGGGAATGCGCCCGCCGACGACGGAGTTCACGAACTCGTAGCCCTTGCCCGGCTCCTGCGGATACAACTTGAACACCACGTGGCCGTACTGACCGCGACCACCCGTCTGCTTGGCGTACTTGTGCTCGCCCTCGATCTCGCGCCCGATCGTTTCGCGGTACGCGACCTGCGGTTTGCCCGAGGTCGTTTCGACTTTGAACTCGCGGCGCATGCGGTCGACGATGATCTCGAGGTGGAGCTCGCCCATGCCCGCGATGATCGTCTGGCCCGTTTCGTCGTTCGTGAACGTGCGGAACGTCGGATCTTCCTCGGCAAGCTTCGAGAGCGCGATGCCCATCTTCTCCTGGTCGGCTTTCGTCTTCGGCTCGATGGCCATCGAGATGACCGGCTCGGCGAACGAGATCGACTCGAGCTGGACCGGCTTCGCGTCATCGCAGAGGGTGTCGCCCGTGCGCGCTTCCTTCAGCCCGATCGCGGCGCCGATGTCGCCGGCGCGGATCTCGGGGATTTCTTCGCGGGAGTTGGCGTGCAAGCGGACGATACGGCCGATGCGCTCGCGATTACCCGTGCGCGGATTGAGGATCGCGGTACCACTTTTGAGCACGCCGGAGTACACGCGGATGAACGTCAAACGGCCAACGAAGGGGTCGGTCGCGATTTTGAACGCAAGGGCCGCGAGCGGCTCATCGTCGCTGGCGTGGCGCTCCGTCGGTTCGCCGGTATTCACATCCGTGCACTGGATGGCCGGAACGTCGAGCGGGCTCGGGAGGTACGCAACGACGGCGTTCAACACGAACTGTACGCCGATATTCTGCAAGCTGGAGCCGCACACGACCGGATAGAGTTTGCCGCTGACCGTCGCCTTGCGCAGGCCCATGACGAGCTGTTCGTCGGTGAGGGCACCGTTCTCGAGGAAATAGTCGGTCAGATCGTCGTTCGCTTCGGCCACTTTCTCCATCAACACGGCGCGGTACTCGAGGACATTGCTCTGCATGTCCTCGGGGATCGCGACTTCGTCGATCGTCTCGCCAGCCTTGCCGGAAAACGTGAAGGCTTTCTTTTGAACAAGATCGACGATGCCCTTGAACTCGCTCTCCTGGCCCATGGGCAGCTGGATCGCGACGGCCTGCTTGCTCAGACGATCGTGGACCGACGCGAGCGACATGTAAAAATCGCCGCCGGTCTTGTCCATTTTATTCACGAACGCGATGCGCGGCACGTGGTACTTGTCGGCTTGGCGCCACACGGTCTCGGATTGCGGCTCCACGCCCTGGGAACCGTCGAACACCACCACGCCGCCGTCGAGGACGCGCAGCGAGCGCTCGACCTCGGCCGTGAAGTCCACGTGGCCCGGGGTGTCGATGAGGTTGATGGTGATGTCGCGCGACTCCGGGCCTTCGCCGGGGACCGGCGCGTGCCAGTGGCACTGCGTGGCCGCGGCCGTGATCGTGATGCCGCGCTCCTGCTCCTGCTCCATCCAG
Organism: uncultured Candidatus Peribacteria bacterium; assembly: GCA_964641555.1. GTDB lineage: Bacteria > Patescibacteriota > Gracilibacteria > Peribacterales > Peribacteraceae > DALYDP01. The sequence goes on from CAZXKA010000001.1 coordinate 126,517, forward strand.
TCCATGGTCGCTTCGCCCTCGTGCACTTCGCCAATTTTGTAGTTCTTGCCCGTATAGAACAGGATGCGCTCGGACGTCGTCGTTTTGCCGGCATCGATATGGGCGATGATCCCAATATTACGTACATGCTTTAGATCCATAGAAATGATTGGTAGTACGGAAGTTGAGCTTGTCCTGAGCGACTCCGAGCATCAGCGAGGAGGAGTCGAAGGATGTTTTACATCCATAGAGAAAATGAAATGGGTGCGGGGATTCTAGGGAAAAGCCCCTTGGGATACAAACGGATTTACGCGGCCGTCTCGCCGAGAGCTTCTATCGTTCTCCGCCGTATCAAGTCGTTCAAATAGTCCGGTGTCAGGATCGATCGCTGCACGCACGCCTCCACGTCGGCGTCGATCCGATCCATGACATCCAACACGTAGGCACGCCGGGCATCCGCGGTCGCGTTCTCCGCACGACTATCGACCTCGGCCTCGACGATCTGTCGAAACAGCGGGTCATCGGAGAAGGAATGGTGCGGAGGGACCTGCATGGCTGTGTGTGTGAGGAAATGTTGAGGATGACAGTATACTCTCCTACTTGATTCCAGTCAATGGTCAAGGGCCAGTTTATAGGCAAGGAGCAGCCAAAATGTGAAGGATCTTTGGCATGATGTATTGAGAAGATTCCCTCAATTATCCAGAACATACGAATCCAAATCGTTTATTCAGACGCTCGTTTATACGTGTCATCATCTTTTCATTTCCAGCGAACCATCGTACGACGCGATCACACACACGTACTTTCAATGTGATATCGTGTGATTGTGGCGGCAGTACATTTAGAGGGGCTGATGAAGAGGTGGGGAGGCGATTGTGCCGAATGACCGACAATGGTTGTGCCTGGCCTCCACGCCCCGGCGACCCCCGTCTACCCCCGCCTCTACTAATATCTTCGGAAGAGGAGCTACTGCTCGATGATGAAAATGAAGATGATGAAGAAGACGTTGGTTGGTGAGTGAGGCCTTGAAATCGCAGGAAGGGATACCCGCTATTGTCTGCATAATGGATGCCCCAGGTCGTATCGAAATTCCACCCAGCATCCGTAAAGGTGCTGAGTGTTTTCATTGCGGATGTCGTTTTTCCAGTTGCACCGACACAACTGGCATCCTGGCAGCCATGTGTTGTTCCGGATGTTTCAGTATCCCAGAATGAATTAGTGATGGTGTTGCCACCATAATCGTATCCCACGATACCTCCAATATCGTCTTCCCCTGTAATTGCCCCAAGAGCATAGTACGCGTTTGCTAGCGTAACATCCTGGGCCGTTCCGAGGATGCCACCAACATAATAATCAAAGGCACCTTCAGCAGTCACATCCCCCAGGGCGTAGGAGTCTGTAATAGTTACAGTTTCGCCTTCGGCAATCAGCCCGCCAACGACGCCTCCTTCAAATTCACTAATGGCTCCAATGGCTCTTACATCACCAGTGGCATAACACCTCGTATATTCGGCGTTGGAATCAGTTTCACCAACAAATCCGCCGACCCATTCATCTCCTGTTACATCCCCGGTTGCATACGAATCGACTATTTCTACTCCACCAACATATCCTCCAAAACCACCAACATCCCACCGTGCACTCGTCACAGTGCCAGTGCTGTACGATTCGTCGATGACGCCACTTTCTGCCCCCCCAACAAATCCCCCAACATACAGAGCGCTAGCATCTACAGAGCCCGTTGCGTACGAACCGGATATAGTGAGATTATCAAAATATCCTATGAAACCACCAACATAGTGCCTGCCTACAATTGGCCCTGTTGCAGAAGAATCAGTAATCCGCAGATTGGGGTTGGCTCCTCCGGTTACATCAATGATGCCGATTAAGCCGCCGACATAGGATCCACTGCCGCGTACTGTAGCCGATGCAGTACCGTCACTCATACTGAGAACTGCGGTAGTACGAAGGTACATTTGGCCAAAAAGCCCTCCCACAGCTCCATAGTCTGAGCCAGAGCCCGTTACGATACCCTGTGCATCGAGACCGCTAAATGTGTATCGTCCAACCGCCGGAGGCAAAGTGAATCCATTCCCAGGCTTTGCACCAAAAAATCCAATTAATCCTCCAACAAGATTTCTTCCGCGTACCGTTGCGGTAGAAGTAATGTTTGTCAGTGTGAGTCCAGAATTCGCGAGCCCGGCCAGTGCTCCCACATGATTTCCACGTGATACCACAGTTCCTGCGATAGTAAGATTGCTGATGGTTGCACCACTCAATAGACGAAAGAGTCCTACTTCGTTCTGGCTAGAATCAAGCGAAATAGTAACGGTATTTGTACCTCCATTAAAGCTCCCGCGAAATGCCGAACTGCCCGTTCCAATCATGATGGCATTGCCATTGGCAGTACAATTAAGGCTTGTGCTAAGAAGATAGGAACCAGTCATAGGGAAACCTGTGGTGCCAATTGCATCCAATTCCGTACAGTCATCAATAGAAATGGTCTGAGCCTCGGCTTGAGGAATTGCCATGCACAAAACCACCACAAAAAACGGAAGAATTTTTAGGGTAAAGATGCACCTTGCAAACGGAACGTATTTCATACGTTTAAGAGAAAAATCTAGAAATATTACTCTAAGTTTATACTCATAATTTGCCCAGATAAATGCATGATAAAAACATTTAACTTCGATTGGACAGCTGTTAACAAGCTCGGGGTGACAGAAGGAATTACCCCTGTTTCGCCAAATGGGCGAACGCCTTGTTCGCCTGTGCCATCTTGAGCACGTCGAGCTTCTTCTTCACGGCGCCGCCCTGCTCGGCGGAGGCATCCAGAAGTTCCATGGCGAGTTTTTGGGCCATGGGTATCCCCTTCCGCTCACGCGCCGCCATCAGGATCCATCGGACGGCGAGGGTTTGCTGGCGCTTGGGATTCACTTCGGTCGGCACCTGGTACACGGAACCGGCCACGCGCTTGGGGCGGACCTCGATGAGCGGCGTGGCGTTGAGGAGGGCCTTGTTGAAGACCTCGAGCGGCTGCTCCTTCGTGCGCGTTTTGATGACCTCGAGGGCGTCGTTGAAGATCCGGCGGGCCGTGTTCTTCTTGCCGCCGATCATGATGCAGCACACGAACTTTTCGATCGTTGGGTTGGATCCTTCCGGTGTGTACGCTTTGACGGGCTTGGCCATGACGAGAATGAAGAAGGAGAAAGGAGAAGCAGTAGGATTATTTTGCGCCTTCCTTCGGCTTGCGGGCGCCGTAGCGCGATCGACCCTGCTTGCGGTTGCGCACGCCTTCGGTGTCCAGGATGCCGCGGACGATGTGGTAGCGAACACCCGGAAGGTCCTTCACGCGGCCACCGCGGACGAGGACGACGGAGTGTTCCTGCAGGTTGTGCCCCTCACCCATGATGTAGGCCTTCACTTCGTGGCCGTTCGTCAAACGCACGCGGGCGATTTTGCGGAGGGCGGAGTTCGGCTTCTTCGGCGTCATCGTCGTCACCTTCAGGCATACTCCCCGCTTGAACGGCGCGCCTTTGGGCAAGCTGACCGGACGCATATGAAGGGCGTTCCACGTGTACTGGAGCGCGGGAGACTTGCTCTTCGTGCGCTTATTCTTGCGGGGCCGGCGGATCAATTGATTAACGGTGGGCATGGAGAGTGGCGGGATGGTACGGAAGAGAAGGCGATCTGTAAAGAGAGGAAATGAGCTCATTCATCGTCATTCTCGCCGACGAACCGATTCCGATACACCTCGCCGGTCGGGATCAAGCGACCGATGATCACGTTCTCCTTGAGACCCTTGAGCATGTCGACGCGGCGGGTCGTCGCGGCGTCCACGAGGACGCGGATCGTCTCCTGGAACGAGGCGCCGGAAAGCCAGGACTCGGTGGCAAGGGCGGCGCGCGTGATGCCGAGCAAGAGCTGCTCGTACGTCGCGGGCTTTGATTTGCCCTTCGTCTTCTTGGCCCTTCGCTCGTTCTCGTAGTCGACTTCGCCCTTGTCCACGACTTCGCCCGGCAGATACTCGGTGTCGCCCGCGTCGGTCACGCGGATCTTGCTGAACATCTTGCGCACGATGATCTCGAGGTGCTTGTCGTTGATCGTCTGGCCTTGCGACGCGTAGATGTGCTGCACTTCCTGGATCACGTAGTGCTGCACGGCGTACACGCCCTTCTTTTCGAGCAGATCCTGCAGGTTGAAATGCCCCATATTCAGCGGATCGCCGACCTGGATCTTGGATCCCGACTTCATGAGGATCGACTCGCGGCCGTCGAACGCGTACTCCTTTTCGAGGAGTCCCACGTGACGGACTTTCACGACGCCGTCCGCGATCTCGGTCACCGTGCCTGCGTAGTCCGAGCGGAGAACCGATTTGTCATACTTCGATTTGGCGAGCACCGTGCGCTCCTCGACCGTGTCACCCTTGGAGACGACGACCTCGAAGCCCGGCTGCAGGTGGTAGTGGTCTTCGCCGGATTCCTCCTCATTCACGGTGACGGTCGTCTTGCCGCCGCTGTGGCTTACCTTCACGACGCCCGTGAGGTCCGAGAGCTGCGCGCTCGTGCGCGGGTTGCGCGCTTCGAAGAGTTCCTCGACGCGGGTGAGACCCTGCGTGATGTCGGCGCCTTCGGCGACGCCTCCCATGTGGAACGTGCGCATGGTGAGCTGCGTGCCCGGTTCGCCGATGCTCTGCGCGGCGATGATGCCGACCGGCGTACCGATGCGGACGGTCTTGTTGTTACCGAGGTCACGGCCGTAGCACTTCACGCAAATGCCCTGGCGCGTCTTGCACGTCATGACCGAGCGCACGCCGATGCCTTCGACCTTGTGTTCATTGAAGAGATCGCACAGATCGGCATCGATTTCCTGATCGCGCTTGGCGAGCGTCTTGCCTCCCGACTTCACGTCTTCCGCCAGCGTGCGGCCGAAGATGCGCGCTTCGAACTTCTCGCCGATCTTCTCGCTGTCCGCACGCGTGATGAGGTGCGCCTTCTCGGTGCCGCAGTCGTCCTCGCGAATGACCGTGTCCTGCACGGCGTCGACGAGGCGGCGCGTGAGGTAGCCGGCTTCGGCCGTCTTCAAGGCGGTGTCGGATTTCCCCTTGCGTCCACCGTGCGTGGCGATGAAGAACTCGAGTACCGAGAATCCTTGCTTGAGGTTGGATTTGATCGGGAGCTCGATCGTGCGGCCGGACGGGTTGGCGACCAAGCCCTTCATGGCGCCGAGCTGCGCGACCTGGCCCCAGTTACCGCGGGCACCGGAGTCGATGACGTACGTGATGTCGTTCTCGGGCACTTTGAGAAATTCCGCCACCATGAACTGCGAGACTTTGTTCTTCGTCTCGCTCCACACGCGGATGGCATGCACGTAGCGTTCGTCGGCGGTGATGAAACCCTTCCAGTAGAAGTTGTTAATCTGCTTCACCTTCTCGTTCGCTTCGTCCACGAGCACGTCGTACTCCTTCGGCACGATAATGTCGCTGGCCGCGATCGACACGCCCGAGAGCGTGGCGTACTTGAAACCGATGTCCTTGATGCGGTCGGCGAAGTTCACGGTTTCTTCTTCCGCGTGGAGCTCCAGACATTTCGCGAGCAGCTTCGAAAGTTCTTTCTTCGTCATCGCCTTCGAAAGATGGCCGAGGCCAGTCGGCATGATTTCTTCGAAGTGCAGACGACCGACGGACGTATCGATGATCTCGGTCGCTCCCGCTTCCTTCGAAACGCGCACTTTGATCTTGGCCTGCAGATCGACGATTTCGTGCTCATGGGCCAAGAACGCCTCGTCGGGAGAGCCGAAGATCATCCCCTCTCCCTTCTTGCCGTCGTGCACCTGGGTGAGGAAGTAACAGCCGAGCACCATGTCTTGCACCGGATTGATGATCGGTTCGCCGGCGGACGGCTTCAAGACGTTCCGATTGCTGGCCATGAGCGTACGCGCTTCGTCTTGCGCCTTCTCGGAGAGCGGCACGTGGACGGCCATCTGGTCGCCGTCGAAGTCGGCGTTGAACGCCGTACAGGCGAGCGGATGCAACTGAATCGCGAGACCTTCGATGAGGGTCGGCATGAACGCCTGGATGCCGAGGCGATGGAGCGTCGGCGCGCGGTTCAGGAGCACGTACTTGTTCTTGATGACTTCCTCGAGAATGTCCCACACTTCTTTGGCGCCGTCTTGGATGAGACGTTCGGCGGCCTTCACGTTGTGCGCGAGTTCGCGGCGGATGATCGTGCCGATGACAAACGGCTTGAAGAGCTTCATCGCCATTTCCTTCGGCAAACCGCACTGGTTCAGCTTGAGGTGCGGACCGGCGACGATGACGGAGCGGCCGGAGTAGTCGACGCGTTTGCCGAGCAGGTTCTGGCGGAAGCGGCCCTGCTTGCCCTTCAACATGTCGGAGAGCGAGCGCAGTTTGCGGCGATCCCCTGCCGTGAAGAGCGTCTTGCCCCCGCGGGCGCTGTTGTTGAGGAGCGTGTCGACGGCTTCCTGGAGCATGCGCTTCTCGTTGCGGTTGATGACTTCCGGAGCGCCGATGCTCATGAGCTTCTTGAGGCGCGAGTTGCGGTTGATGACGCGGCGGTACAGGTCGTTCAAGTCCGACGCGGCGAAGCGGCCGCCGTCGAGCTGCACCATCGGACGCAGGTCCGGCGGGAGTACGGGCAGACGGGTCGGGATCATCCACGAGGGATCGATCCCCGCTTTCGTGAGCGAGTTCACGAACTTCAGGCGCTTCATGACCTTCTTTAATTTTTGGCCCGAGGACTTCTCGCGCTCCGTCTGCAGGTCCTTCGCGAGCTGTTCCAGGTCCGCGCCCGCGATCACCTCTTTCAGCGATTCCGCTCCGGTGCCGGCGCGGAACACGTGGCCGAACTTCATGTTCATTTCGCGAAACTTCAACTCCGAGAGAACGGCGCCTGCGTGAAGGTTCTTGAGGTCGTCGAGCGCTTCCTTGTGGTTTGCCTTGAGGCCGTCGAGCTTCTCGGCGTGCTCCTTATCCAACGCATCGAGCTGGGCGCGCGTCGCGTCGCTATCCTTCAACTGCTTTTTCGCGTCTTCATATTCACGCACCACCTGCTTGCGGCGGTTCTCCATGGCCGTCAGGAGTTCCTTCTCCGCTTCCTTCTTCATCTCCTCGTTCACCGAGATCACGATGTACGCCGCGAAGTACACGATCTGTTCGAGCGTCTTGATGGGGAGATCAAGCAGCAGGCCGATGCGCGAAGGGCTGGATCGCAGGAACCAGATGTGCGCGATGGGGACGGCCAGGTTGATGTGACCCATCCGCTCGCGGCGGACGATCGAGCGCGTGACTTCGACGCCGCACTTCTCGCACACGACGCCCTTGTAGCGGATGCCTTTGTACTTGCCGCAGAAGCACTGGAAATTCTTGGTAGGCCCGAAGATGCGCTCGCAGAAGAGCCCGTCCGGCTCCGCGCGCTGGGTGCGGTAGTTCACGGTTTCGGCCTTCGTGACTTCGCCGCGACTCCAGCCGAGGATGTCGTCGGGACCGGCGACCGAGAGCGCGATGGCGTCGAACGAATCGGTGGCCGTGGACTGTTGCTGCGAGAGGGACATGGACGGGAGGGGGAGAGAATGCGTGAAATTCCGCCGCTCCCCTGCTCGTTTCGTCTGAAAACGCCAGGGCAACGTCGGTGAATGTACGACGATTATACGAAAGCGTCCGCATCGCGCAATGACAATTGCGCGCTTATGCCCCCTCCCCCTCTTTCTTGGCTTCGGCCTCGGTGCGAACCGTCGTGAGCAACGTCTGGATCGTTTGAAGGAATGCCTCGGGATCCTTGAGCGATCCATCCGCATTCACCTGCAGATCCGCCGTATCGACGCCCGCCTCCGCGAACGGCTTCATAAAGTCCTGGACGTTCGGGATGGTGAGCGCGATATCGCACTCACTTGCGCCCGCCGTTGCAACGGTACCCGACAACACGTCCCACACGACTTTCAATTTATTCCATTGCGGCCCCGCAGGAACAATGGTTCCTCCATCCAACATCGTGTGCAAATTGGCCGCGAGCGACTGGCGTCCATGGTTGAACGTGTCCAATCGATCCTGCATATCTTTCTTCACCGTATCGATCGACTTCACCTGTTCTTCTGCCGCGGCGAGCGCATCCTTGGCCGCCTGCAACTGCTGCTCGATCGTCTGCACTGCCGCCTGCTGCGTAGCGACCGTCTGTTCCGCGGCTACGACATCCGCTTGCTTCGCCGGATCACCGGGCGCGGCCTCTAGTGCGGTCCGTTTCACGTCCAGATCGTTCTGCGCATTCTGCAACGCGGTCTTGCTCCCCGGCAACGCCGTTTCCAGGTTCCTCACCGCCGTCTGGCGGTTCGTCACATCCGCCTGCTTCGTCGCACGCAGATCCGTGAGGTTCGTCTTTCCCGTCTCCTCCATCATCGTCCGCACGGAAGAAATTTTCCCTTCGGACGTCGATGCGTCCGGCGCTTCCGCACCGACGCCCGACGGCGCGGGCGGCGTCGAGGACGGTATCATGCCTTTCAGGAGATTCTGCATTTCCATGAACGCGGTGATGACGGCCGCGAGCTTCTCGCCCATGCTCGACGTGGGATTACTCATCACGGACTCAACGCGCATGAACGCGGCGTCTATCTTTCCGCCGGCCCCCTTGGATTCAATGACACCCAGGTGCTGATCGGCTTCGGCCGAAGCGACCTGCAGATCGGCGGCGTGCGTTTGCAATTCCGCCTGCGCACTCGTGATTTTCGCATCGACTTCTTCTTTCAACGATCCGTTGGAGTCCTCATCCACGACGCCGTGCTCCGCCAATTCTTCATGATTCACGTCCTTCCCCTCTTGCAACTGCGATTTGAATTGCTCCAATTGCTGCAGCGACTTCTGCAGATCCTTGATCTTTTTGTCGGATGCGCGCATGCGGTTCTGCGCTTCCCGGAAGGCGTATTTCGGATCGATCGCATTCAACCCGGCGTCCGGCGTATCGGGAGGCGCGTTCGGTGCCTCCGGACCGGCAAAATACAGCAGGCGTGCTTCGGCATCGATCGGCCGTAGCGGGAAGAGACGACGCATCATGCGGCGAGGATGGAGGATTCGAGCGCGGCCATGTCGACCTGCTCCTTCTGGCGATTGGCGAGCTCCGCTTGCTTCTGACTTTCACTCTTGAACGTGTGCACCTGCCGTTCCAGCGTCGTCATCTCCTGGTCGAACCGACGGTCGAACACCTCGAATGCGGCCTTGTACCGCGCCTGGCGCTCGGCCTTCTGCTCGGGCGTGTCCGCGGCGCTCCGTTCTTCCAGCAACGCCAGTTGATCCGACGTCAGCTCGGGTTCGATCTCGCGCATGATCGCGTCGTAGAACGTCGTTCCGTCGGGGAGGGCGGGGGCGGTGGTGATCGGCGTGGAATCGGGCATGGGTCGGAAAAAGATGGATTACTCGGATCGCTCGAGCAACGCGGCTTGCATCGCATGCAGGTCATCGAGAAGACCCCGATAGTCGTTCGAAGTTTGAATGGGATCCGACGCTTCCGCTTTCTGCAGGAGACTGCCCTCCGCCGTAACGGTCCCGTCGCCACCTAGCAGATCCGTCCGCAGTTGCTCGGCCGTGATGCCGGAACGATCGATCGTTGCATGGATATCGGCACTCAACGCATCTTCCTCCGCCTTCCACTGGTTGTACCGACTGATGAAGATGCGTGCGGCATGGGCAATCGACCGCGGATCGTTGTCCTTGGAAAGCAGCCGAAACAAACAGTAATCGAGATCCCTTCTCGTCTGGAGCGATGCGTTCTCCCATGTCTCAAATTCCGCATCCAGCGTATTGTCACCCTGCCCTTCGTATTGCGTGCGAAGCTCCTGCATCTTCTCCTGACGATCGTTCAGCTGCCCGATGAACGTTTCGAACTGCGCGATGGTTTGAGCACGGCGATTCCCGTTGTTGAACGCATCGATTTCGAATTGCATGTTGCTCAGAAACGTCTTCGCGCTCTCCAGCGGCTCGCGGCGGCGCTTCGCTTCTTCTTCGTCTTCCTTCTGCTGCAGCGTCCGCTCGATCCTGGCGATCTTGCTGCGGTAGCCGGTCAGCTCATCGAAGCGTTTGGCATCGGTCATCCTCTCGCCACCGCGCATGTCCCATTCGGCTTTCACCAGACTCTTCACGCGCTGCACTTCGCTCGCGGGAGAAATGTCGCTCAATCCAGGCGCGACCCAATCGACCGTCCGCGAGAGCAGCCCGAGCGCCCCATCTCTGCGACGTTGCAACGAGCGCTCCTCATCGAGCGTCAGCAAACCCGTCGCGCGCATCATGCGCTCCCGAGCATCGATCGCCTCGATCGCGCGCGTGAAATTGGCGCCGCCAACGGTCCTATCATTGAGCGAATCCGGCAACAGACGTTCCTCGGTCTCTTCGGCGACCTTGATGAGATCCATGTTCCTGTCCAATCCCTTGATGCGATCGGCGTCGATACCGAGGAACGAGAGCGTCCGGCGCTCGGCTGCGATCGCCGATACCGCACGCTCCGTCTTCTCCAAATGCGCACCCGGCTGGCGGTTTTGCTCCCGCGCCGCACGGATTGCCTTGTTGACGGCGGAACGCAGGTCTTTTTGAGCGTACTCGCGCAGCAACGTCGTCATGCCGTTCGCGAACTCTTTGTTCTCGGGCGATACGCGCAACCGGCGCAATTGGCCCTCCACGCGCGAAACGGCATCGGCCATAGCGACGGGATCGTTTCCGGCATTTTCTTGCGACACGCGCCAGATATTCCGCAGGAGTGTCTCTTGTTTCTCCAGCAATGTCGGCAGGCGTTCATCCATGTAGCCATCCGGTAATTCGTTGCGATATTTGAACATGTCGACTCCTTCTTTCTGGACAGTACGCAATCCCTCGGCCAGCTCATCCAGATCGGTTGAATCGACGTTGACGGTATCCGTGTCGGCACGCAACGTCTGCAGCATTGCGATGCGTTCTTCCTGGATGATGCCGTGACTGTCGGGATCGCGGCTATACAACTTCCCCATTCGAATCTTCGCCTCGTCGGTGTCCGGCGCAAAGGACTGCAGGAAGTGCAATTCGTGCTGGGCCAGGCGGATTTTTTCGGCATGGTTGCCATCCAGAACTCCATCCGTCATTTTTTGTCGCTCGCCGATAAGCGCAGCAGTCTGCTCGGACTCCCATGCATCGAGATCGCCGATGCGACCGGGATCCGCACCACCACGCTCCATGACCAGATACCGCCGCTCGCGGCGCGTCGCGAGCACCAAAGCCTGGCGCAGATGAAGGTCGGTATAGACGTCGTCGAACGGGCCGACATCCGCTGCCTCCACCATGTTGTTCAGGAGATCCGTTTTCATTTTCAGCAACGTTTCGATGCCGTTTGGGTCAGGAGTTAAGAGATGCACATGATGCTCCAGCTCTTCCGGCGTCAGCGAAATGCCCTGCGCCGCCAGCTGCTTTTGAGCCTCCTGGATGACCGCCTGCTCATCCCATGGCATCACGTTCTCATGAGAGTGATGGGCATAGAGATGCGAACCGGCCATATCGATGGCGGCGACTGCGCGCATGGCAGCGGCGCGCCATTCCGCCGGCTGCACGCCTACGCCCACCAAATCTTTCACGCCCTCGAATTTCTGCCACTGCACCAATGCGTTCACGATCAAGCCCTGTGTTTCGGCGGCGAACTGCGCGTCCAACTCTTTTATTTCATTCTTGAGCCTCTCCGTCATCTGCGGCAGATGCGCGTGCGCGGACTGGTAGCGATACCGCATCGATGCGAATCGAGCGCGCTCCGCCGGACGGACGTTCCACACGCTCGACAGCACCGAAGGCGCGGGAACGCCGGACCGAAACGATGCTTCGATGGCACTCGATTGCTTCACCGTATCGTCGTACCACTGTTGCCGCTCCCGCTGATATTTGTCGGCAAGATTCCGCAACCGCTGTTTCTGCGATCCTTCGCGCAGAACGGAGAGACGCTGGTAGAGCGGCGAAAGCTCTGCATCCAGCTTACGATATTCCCCTTGAACGTACGTCACATACTCCCCGTGCTCGCTCTCGTACTGCGCCACCGTCGCATCCCGCTCGATCTTGTCGTGGTCGAGCCGCACCCTCCGGTACGCGTCCACGCGGTAGTACGGCGACGGGAGCCGGATTTCCTCATGATACGGAACGAATGAGCCCAGGAGCGGATCCCTCGGGTCACCGGGGCTGCGCTTTTCAAAATCCCCTCCTTCTCCATAAATCAACCGCCGCTCAGCATCGCTGAAACGCACATGGCCGAAGCACAAGAGACGAGGATGCATAGTGTGTGTTTTCCAATCATTCTACCAGAAATCGTTATTTCCCGCAATACGGGGAAATGGGCGCGATTCATTGGATTATAGCCAAATCACCACGTCGCTCCCGATCCGCTGAGCGCGCCTTTGACCCGTTGCACACCCTCCCGCATCTCATGGATCCCCTCCCCGACTTCATTCGCCCGGCGCGAGACTTCTTCCACCGATTCCTTCAGCGGCACCAGCGCGCCGCTCACCGTTCCCTTTACCTGTTCCGTGACCGTCGAGGCGACGCCGGAACACGCGGAAAGAATCGGCAATACCACCATCGCCATGCACAGCACGACGCGTGTCATGCTAAATCAATGTTGTTTTTCTTTTCAGCAGTCTCGAAGAGCGTGTCGAACGATCCCGACGCGCGCTCGAGCGCGTGCTGGATGTGCTGCACTTCGACTTCTTTCACGTCGATCGTCGAGGACGCGTTCTTCATCGCGTCTTTCTCCGCGCCGGGCGTCGCGATGTTCTTGATGCCCTGGAGCGACGCATGCAAAACGACGTACGCGTCGCACGCGTCGCACTTCAGCTGCATGATGAGGAAATCGTCTCCGGTGATGCGCACCGAGGCCATGTCGACCGGGATCTTGTCTCCGCATTGGGGGCAGCGCATCTGCTGCCGAATCCGCTGCAGAATGTGATGGATGGTATGCGGGTCGAACTCCATGTCCCCCATAGTGTAGCACGGGACGCACGGTTTCGCTACCGAATCCGCGCGTATTCCGTACAATCGGCCCGTGACCGCTTCCCACGTCAAGATCGGCCTCCTTGCTCTCTGCCTCGCGTTGGTGCTGGCGTTTCCGTCGGCATGGGTGGCGCGGCAGGGGAACGCTCCGGCAGGGGAAACGAACATCGCGGTCGAGCACGATGCCCCGGTGACGCTGCGGTTCGTCCGGCTGGCGGCCTCCGGCGCGAGCATCATGGAACTGAGCCATGACGGCAGCGGTTCGGTCGCGATGCACCTCCCCACGTGGTGGACGCGGCAGGAAGTGCGGGGCGTACCGCTCGCGAGCGTCACGTCGACGCCGCAGGAATGGAACTACGTGCGGTGGGTGCTTCCGCGAAACGCCGTCGTTCGGTTCGACGTTCCAAACGACGACCGCGTCATCCTCCACAATCCGTCCGGCATCCCGCTGACCGTGCACACGACGGTGGTCCGCAGCAGCTCGATGACGCGCGACGACGACGCGACGATTGTGACGATCGACCCCTTCGCCCTCCCATGACCATGCAGATGATTCCTTTGAAGACGCAACTGCTGTGCGCGAACGACGACCTGTCCGCCGTGCTGAAGCGCACGAGCACCATTCAACCGGACGACATCGTCGTGATCACATCCAAAGTGGTCGCGACGTGCGAGGACGCATTCGTCGATCTGCGAACAATCGGCGTTTCGGACAAAGCCCGTGCGGAAGCGAAAACGACCGGACGCTCGCCGGAGTTCTGCCAAGCGGTGCTCGACGAGACGGCGCGCATGAACGGGAAGGTCATCGGCCGGTGTCCGGGCGCGATGCTCTGCTTGGTGCGCCCCACGAAGGCCATGCACATCGTGGCCGCGAACGCCGGCATGGACCAATCGAACGTGCCGGAGGGCACGGCACTCGGATGGCCGAGCAACGCCGCGGCAAGCGCGAAGCGACTGCGGAGAGAACTCGGATGCGCCGTCATCATCATCGACAGTTGCTGCGCGGCACTCCGCACCGGCATCTCGGCATACGCGCTCGCATGCGCCGGGATCGATCCCATCCGCGATGAGCGTGGAAAGCCGGATTTGTTCGGACGAACATTGCGCATCACGCGCGATGCCATCGCCGATGAACTCGCGGCGGCGGCCAGCGTGCTTATAGGCAACGCGGCGCAAGCGACGCCGGCAGTCATCGTCCGCGACCATGGATTGCCGAAAAGCGATTTTGCCGACTGGGTGCCGACGTTCTCTCCGGAGGAAGATCTGTTTAAAGATGTGCTCCGCATCTAGACTGCGCACTCCATGCCCATTCCACGCCACACCATCACGTGCACGAAGAAAGAACTGATCGCGCAGAACACCTATGACGTGCGCTTCACGAAGCCCGACGGCTGGACGTTCAAGCCCGGGCAATTTCTGCTGCTTGATGTTCCGCTCGTCGAGAATCCGAACGACATCCAACCGCGCGCGTACTCGATCGCCTCGACGCCCGACGAACCCGAAATCCTGCTCGTGGTGAAACTGAAACCAGGCGGCCGCGCGAGTATGTGGGTCGAGCAGGTCGTCGAAGTCGGCACGACCGCGACGATCCAGGGGCCGTTCGGCAATTTCGTGCTGCCGACCGCGAGCGCGAAGCCGTATCTCTTCATCGCCACCGGCGCGGGCATCGCCCCGTTCCGTCCGCAAATCCTCGAGCTCCTGCGGCGCGACGAACCGTACCCGATCGATCTCGTGTTCGGCGTGCGTGATGAATCGGAAATCTTCTGGCGCGATGCATTCGAACAACTCGCGCAGGCACACGAACGCTTCTCGTTTCACCTCACGCTCACGCGCGGACCCGACTCCTGGACCGGCCACCGTGGCCGCGTGCAGACGCTCGTCCCCCGCCTCACGCCCGACATCGCGACGCGCGCGGTCTATGCCTGCGGCAATCCGGACATGACGAAAGAGCTGAAACCGATCGCGTTGGAACAGTGGGGCGTGGCGAAGCAGGATCTGCACATTGAGGGGTTTATCTGAACTCTCCCCTAACCCCTCTCCTACTCGCCCACACGCCTGCCAGGAGAGGGGGATGTATGTTTTTTTGTTGTTTTTAACCGAACAAATGATATGTTTGACAAAACATATCAATATTATATTATATCACACTTCCTCGCGGCCCTTCACAGCACCGCGTTTTCACCCCACGTATTCCTGCTTCTTCCTTTTACCCCTACGGAAGCACGGACGCATGAGCGTTTCTTCTGTCGGGGACAACAGAGGAAGCGGGATCGCGTGGGGGACGTAACCAAGGTTTCGAATAACAAGGAAAACTGTTTCATGAACAAGCTCACTGTTCTCTGTGTGTATTGTGCGCTCTCGCTCACGAACGCCGTCGATGCTCGAGAACCGTACCTCCTTTTGAATTACCAATCGGGAGGAGTTGCAGTTTCGGTCGACTACGGATGCGGCCAGCATGCGCATCTCCATGAGGGGGGCCACCCCCTCTACCTGCAAACGAACAAGGTAGAGGCCGGCGTCCATTTGACGCTCGAACTTGACCGCAGAAATTCCGATCGCGCGGCGGCCGCCATTGCGCATTTGCGTGCGATCGCTCCGCCGATCGTACCGGGCAGTTCATGCCCGCAGCCGCAACCGGTTATGTGCACGACGGGGTATTGCGGTCGAACGATTTGCTCGCCCGCCGTACCCGCCTACGGACCGGCATATGCACCACCCCCGATCGCTTGCGCCCCCGGCTATTGCGGTCGTCCAGTGTGCGCACCCGCCGTGATGCCTATGCCCACTCCGATCATTCGGCCAGGCTATTGCGGACGCGTGCCCTGCACGTGCGGGTATTGCGCTCGACACGCCCCTCCGGCACTTCCAGTCGCACGACCGGGATACTGCGGGCGGGTTCCCTGCGTGTGCGGCCATTGCGCCGGCCATGCAGCAGTGCCTATGCACGCGGGCGGCTCGTGCTGCTCAGGGCGAGGAGATGGGCGCAATCCGATGGTCCTGTACCCTCCGGGTGATCCCCGAGGCGTCTGTCACTGCGCGGCGAATCGGAACGGGCCGGGCCGATCCTGCGCCTGCCCTCCGGATTGCCCCCAATGCAATCCCGGCCTGGTCGCGGGCTATGCCCGTTGACCGAATAAGCTTGGCTTATTCAAGAGAAACCGCGGCACGTCCCCCTGCGGTTTTTTGATGTATACGAGTACTTGACATTATTACATTTAATTATATAGTAATTCATGAGATCATTGACAGCATCTGTGCGCACAGCGCACGAAACTCTCACGAGGGTTCATTTTCGCACTCGGATGGTCCGATGCAGAAGTGAACCCTCCGTGGGAGGGGTCTCACGGAGGACATGTTCCTCATGTCCCCTGATGAAGGAAATTTGTGATGAAGCGCTACATTCAATTGGTTGTGCTGGCGTTTGCGGTCATCCTCTTCGGCAGCCTCGTCGGCTGTAACAAAGACGGAACGACCGCGACGGTGGTCCCCGACCCCGCGATTGCCGAGCTTAAGACGGCACTCGAGGGGCAGAAAAAGCTCATCGAGGAGCAAAAAAACATCATGACAGATCAAAAGGATCTGATCGACGCTCAGAAAATCGCCGCTGATGCTTTGCAACGCACCACGGCGGATCAGGCAACGACGATTGCGACTCTGACGACGGAGCAGGAGAGGCTTCAGAAAGCGTTCGACGAGAAAGTCGCCGAGTTGAGCGCGCCCCGCCCGACCGTCAGCGGCGCTGATGTCGATGCGGCGCTCACCACGAAAAACGTGGAGACGCTGCATTGGATGAATCCGCGCAATGAAGCGGGAAAGGGCGAGGACGAAGTCGTCGTCCTGCGCGCGCCAGCCAAAGTCATGGAAGCCATGGTCAGCGCAAAGAATCCGCCCAAACGGGAATTCTACGTGGTGCCAATGGCACCCGCGTACCCTCCGATCGGCTTCCCGCCTCCGGCACCGATGCCCGCGCCCGATCCCACGATGGTACCGCCAGTCCCGGCAGTACCACCCATGTTGCCTATGGTTCCGGTCAGCCCGGACCCTATGGCTGCAGCCCCCGGGATTGGATTCGGCCGCTAACCACACCCCTCCCACTCCCCCGTTCCACCGCAGCACTTGCTGCATCGGAACGGGGTTTTGGCATGAAAAAGCGCTGATATTGACATATTATAAATAAGTTGTATATTTTCCATGTCTTGGGAGATTGTTTCTTCCAGGGCCCCGGTCCTTCACAGCACCGAGGCACTACAAGAACAATTCATTTTCGAAAGAAAGAATACCGCATGCGCCGATTGTTTCGTTGGTTATGGAGAGTCGTAACGTGGCCAGTGCGCACGTTGCTGCTTCTCATGCGCAGTATGTTTACCCTTTTCACAGGAGCACCGAACATGCACGGTTTTTGGTCACTCTTATCGGAAGCGTTGTATTGGCTGGCGGCATTCGGAAATGCCCGAACATTGATTGCACAGGTCCCAGATCCCGCCCAAATTCCTCCTCCCCCGCCCGCCCCGCCGACAACGCCAACCACACCGGCGCCGGCGCCGCCTCCAGCACCTAATTTGCCACCAGATGCGTACGAGCCGGTAGATGAAGGAACAACCTATTATACGGACCCGCTTACGCTCTGGTTCTGCTACATGCCGCTGCTACTAGGTGGCATTGCCGTTGTCGCAGCGATCCCGTTTTCGCCACTCGTAGGATTGCCTATCGCAGGCACGGGAATGATCGCGATCACCTGGGGACTCTTATGGTTCATTTTCTGCACCCGCATGCTCCCCCCGGTCACGTTGGCGATACGACAAATCGTTGGGACGACGTACTTTCGCGACTGCCGCATAACGGTCTTCCCCTTCTTTCTTCGAAGACTTTTGGGGATTCGGTGGGTCGAAATACCCGGCCTGCGTGATATCACGATCACGATAGGCGGCGAAGGCGTAGAGGCATTGGAAAGCTACATGCACATGACGGGTGACCCGACGAACGGAGTGCCCCATAGCCATGTAGAAGTAAAGTTTGAGGGTACGTTCGTCCTTTCGATCGACATCGATCGCCCGAACACCGTCACGGCGATGTTTTGGGATGATTTTATCGCCAATCCGCCGAACGAGGGCGCATCGGTCATGGATGACATGACGTCACGCGTCGCTCGGATGATCATGCCCCAAGTGTATGCGGCATGCGATCCGACTCTTCAAACCATCGAATGGATTGAGGCGGTTCGAAACGTGACCTACGTGAATCGCCGCCTCATGAATGAGCTGCCGATGCGCTTGGGGCATCTAGCACTCGAAATCGAATCGGTGAATATTTCGGAAGCACAAGGGGTTCCGT
Source organism: uncultured Candidatus Peribacteria bacterium (assembly GCA_964641555.1). Lineage (GTDB taxonomy): Bacteria > Patescibacteriota > Gracilibacteria > Peribacterales > Peribacteraceae > DALYDP01. Next base: position 144,821 of record CAZXKA010000001.1, read on the forward strand.
TCGACGAACTCAAGCGACAAACGAACGCCCGCTTAAAGGCCAACGCGGATCGCAATATCGCGGAAGCCGAGCGTGATACACGCATCACGCAAGCGACCGCTGAAGCCGATGCGACAATCGCGGAGGCCCAACAAGCCCAAGCGAAGGAAGTCGCTCGGACCGAATCCGACCGCGCGATCCGCATCGCGCAGCAGGAAACGGAACGAAGCTACGGCGAAGCACGCTTAATCGCTCTGGCCGAGTTAACGCAAGTCGCAAGTCGCGAAGCCGACATGGCGACCGCGCCACTCGTGGCTCGGCTCGCAGCCATCAACAATCAGCAATCCGCCGCATTGCTCGACAGCCTCACGGCGCTCGATGGGCCGCAACGGCTGGAAGTATGGCGCCAGCTCATGACGAGCCTGGGTACCGCGCCGGTTCCGAGCACGCTCGTATCCATCGCGAACGGCCAAGGTCTGGATTCGTTCCCGACCTCGGCGATCATCAACGCGTTGCAGCCCATCATCACGGGTGTTCAGCGCGCTGCGAATCCGCCGCCTGCAGGAGGCCCCAACCCCTAAATACGAAAGGAACATGCCTCGGTGCAAAACGCTTCCCGACCCCCGGGAGGCGTTTTGTCATTCAAACAGACGCTGCCAAAAACCCTTCGCCTCCTCTTTCCTTTCGTCCCAAAATTCTCCCATTTGCCCTCGGTAGAACGATACGCCGTCCGCCGCGCCGCTCAAAGCGTTGCCAGCGCTGTTCTGTAGAACATCCAGATTCGACGCCGCCCGCGCGCCGTCGCGACCGATGCGGCGCAGGATCTCGGGATCCGCCTCGGCGAAGAACACGCTCGCCATCGTCCACGTTCCCGTATCGCGCTCCACACGCACGGGGCGGAATTCCGCGAGAAATTTTTCGAGCATCGCGTATGCGGCGGGCTTGCTCGATCTTAAGGCGAGTACGTCCGGACGATTGAGGATGTCCGTCTCGTTCAAGTTCAAGCCTTGGGCATCGATGCGCGCGGGCGGATCGCCATCGAGCACTACCTGGAATTGCTCTTTGAACTGCGTGGCGATCACTTCGTAGATCAAGCCTCGGTCATACTTGTCGCGCATGTACTCGAATCCGAGCGCGACGTCGTCGATGGCGGCGTTCTTGTACATGCCGTCCATGTGATGTTCGCGGACGTAGGCGCCTCGATCGCGGAAGAATTCCTTCAGCACGCCGAAGTACAAGAGAGACCGCTCCTTCGAAGGCATTTCGCCGAACATCCTGCGATGCTTGCTCGGCAATGACGGCATCGGGGGCATCGACCCGTCCGGCCGCTTCTCCCACGCATACATATCGCCGAACCAATGCAATGTCGGCGCAATCTGCTGTTCGCTGAGCGACGCGATCACGGCCTCGGCATGGTTCTTTTTGCTCCACGGGAAATTGCTTGTCAACCAGTGATCGTCCAAATGGAGTTTCTCCACCCAGTGCGCGGGCAATGTTTGTTCCTCCGGCTGCTTTCCTCTTTCGCCACTCCACCATTTGTCGAAACTTTGGATGGCATCGTTCCACCATGCTTCGCCTTTCGTGTGCTGCTGATACAATCCATACCCCAGGCCGCCCGCGGCAAGGAGAGCTCCGAATTTCGTCCAGCCTCTGCGAGGAGCCGTCAGGATATTCCATAGCACCGCAATGCTGCCGGCAGCCGCAGCGAACAGCACGCCGGACGCGAGGGGGTGCTTCTTGAAATCCCACATGAACTTCCAGAGATTCATTCCGCCTTTCTCGATCGCCGTATCGACATTGAGGCCGCGACTGACGATCATTTTCTGCGTGCCGCGCTGCACCTCATCATTCGCGTTTTCACGCTCGAGCAGCGACGTCGAAACGAGACCGATCATCGCTTTGACGTCGGCGACATTCATGCCGGACGGGAGATCGGCGGGAGCATCCGCGGATCCACCGAGTTCGGCGACATACCATCGAAGCGCATCGAGGAATCTCTCGTTTCCGTCGGACGGAAGGAGCTTGGCTTGGGCGAAGTTCGGGAGTTTTCCATCCAGGAAGGCCAGCGCGTGATCGGGACGGGCCATCCATGTGGACGCCGACGGAATGGCATCGGCGCCGAGCGATCGGCCTTGCTGATACGCCATGTACGTATCCGCGCCGAGCATGACGCCGAGGCGACGAAGCGTTTCCGTCGGACCGAGTTGTTCCAGCGACTGCTCGGCGTACAGACGGTGCGTGCGCAGAAGCACGTCGTCACCGTCCGCGGCGACGCTATCGTGAATGTATTGCTTGAGCGCGACCGTGGGATGATCCGATTGGCTCTCGATGAGTCGCTTCAGATCGTCGATTCCTCCGTTCCACACCTTCGCGAGCAGCACGACGTAATCTTCGCGCTGCAAATTGTTCCCCAAGCCGAGATCGACGGACTGTGTTTCCGGAATAAGAATACCGTGTTCTTGAAGCAACTCGTCGAGCGTCGCGCGGCAATGCTTGTAGTACGACAGCGTGCTTTCGAGAATCGCCCCATCCGACGTTCCTCCGCGTTCCATCGTCAACGGCTGCCGATGAAGTCGACGTACGTATTCCGTTCCCATGGCTGCCGAATCCAAATCGCTCGCCAATTCTTTCTGTTGCGAGTCCGGAAGAAATTCCTTCAGCGCCTCGCCAAGCTCCGCTTCCTTGCCCGGTTCAAGCAATGCGGGATCAACGATCCCGTGCGGCAATCGAGCGATATCTTCCGGATTGGCCGTGGCAACGTCGACATCCTGCGGCACCGAGAATTGAAGGAGTATGGTCCGGAAGTATCCGCGCTCGACGGGATCCGTCAGCTCGCGGTGCGCCCGCAGGAACATCGGATCATCATACATCGCAAGCAACTTCTTCCAGTCTGGATGCTTCGCGATTTCCTCATGCCCGGCAACGATCTCGGCAGCCTGCCCCTGTTCTTCTGCATGATTAAAATGAATGAGACGACGTTCGCCGAACAACAGAGATGCCGACAGTGAATGAAAAGGGAGGCGCATTAGTCTGGCTTACGGGTATAAAATCCAAGGAACGAACTGCCGACTTTGCTCATCCTTTTGTTGAAGTTGGAGTTCCAGAGAGGTCCCGCGATTTTGCGAACAGGCCACGTTCCAATGCGCCAGGCATCCTTCGCATTTTGCACAGGATTCAAAAATCTCCAGGCTTTGTCGGCGCCCCAAGCACCAGCGTTCCGAGCTTTCCTTACAGACCAGGTACCGGCGTTCCAGGCTTTCCGAAAAGGCCAGGTGGCAGTATTCCAAGCTTTCTGCCATTTCGATTGCGGGGCGTTTGCGGGAGCCGCGGATACGGCCGGCACCGTCGCTGCAGATGTGGCACCGGATGCCGGAGCCGCGGCGCTTGCGGATGTGGTGGCGGAAGGGACCGACTGGAGAGAAGAGCGGCGATGCACATCTTTCACGCGCTCAATAAATTGCTCACGCTGAGCCTGATCAGGCAGATCTTTTTTGTATTGTCGCATCATCAGACCACTCACAATGTCACTCGCTGCTGGCTTGCCGAGACCGTTGCGCGAAACCCGGTCGAATAATTGATCTGTTCTCATGCGAACATCCTCATCTGAAAAATACTTCTCAACGTCGGCGATAGCATCTGCTAATTTTGGCTTTTTCGCAGTCTTTTGTATTTCATCATCCAGCTCTTTTTTGCTCAATTTCGATGCAAGCGCTGCAGGATCTGCGAGCGGCGCTGAAGAAAACTTGTTCAAGTCTGTTGAAAATTGTGTAAGAACATTGGTTAACTCTGCATGCTTTTTTTCCAAATCTTTCTTTTTTTGCTGCGCGTCTTTTATTGCAGTCTCCGCACGTTCAATCTTCGCATCGTAATTCGATACGTTCGCATCGGCCTTAGCTGTCAACGCTGCGGCACGCTCACCTTCTGCTTTCAGTTGAGCAGCTTCTGCTTTTGCAATTTCTTTATTAATTTTATCGAACTGCGAATCGACTGCCGGTGATGCAGGATCTCCGATATTAAAGTTTGTATCATCAGCAAGCAACGCATCGTACGTCTTTCGAGCTTTCATTAAGGCAATGAGTTGGTCTGCCTCAACACGATTTTGAATGTAGTTAAATAGACGAGATTTTTCCGCCGCACTCGCAACATTGTTGTAGCACCAGACAAGAAGCCGAGCATCCTCGCTGTCAGGATCGCTAATGAGATCCGTCAATTTTCGATTAGGACCGGATGCCATGACAATTACCTCATCTTTCGGACTTTTGACGGCATTTTTCAGCAATTGATTAATCCCGGAATTCGTCTGAAGCATATGACTGACGATGCGCTGCCGTACTTCCGGCGTGACCGATTTTTCCTTGGCACCGACAACAGCGTTATACGCCGCTTCACCCCCCAACAACTGCTCGATTTCATTTCGTGTTTTTGTTTTGTTCAAACCAATATATTTCGCCCAACTGGAGAGGTTCGGATTGGTCGTAACGGAATCGACTGCCTTGCCATAGATCTCTTCTAGAAGAAGAGTCTCCTCAAGAGAATTTGGCGGATTCGGAGGCATCGCATTATTGTACCAAATTTCGGCGTTTTATTCAATACGTCGCGGAAGTCTGGCTATCAACAGAACGAAGAGCGCGCAAAGTGCCAAAAGAACTCCCAATACCGCTTTTCGTAAGAATTCACCCCTGCCGGAAGCTTCTCCCGTCCGTCCCCGCAAGACCGCAAACAGCTCCGATTCCTGCCAGGGCTCAGCCTCGCCCGTCACAAGATTCCGATACTCCACCTTCTTTTTCGGTTGAGCCCTAAATGTAGCAGAAGTTTTACTCTTCTTGGCTGCCACTTTTGTGGGCATCGTCGCACACCGGTTCGCCATGCCCGGTGTGGGATGTACTGTCTCGCAGTCGCCTCGCCGCATGCCGTCATCGGCAAAGAGCATCGCCACCGCCGTCCCTTTCTTCACGGTGCCGTACTCCACGGCATGCGTCTCGTGTCCGTTCGGAGCGATCAGACGCACGCTGTCGCCGCCGTTGTTCCATGCGACGGTCAGGCCGCTCATCGTCCGCCGTTCACCCGGCTCGAGCGTGAGATCGGGGAGGCGCGCAAGCGCGCTTCCGCCGTCGGCAATGTCGTCGATCGACCATCCGAGCAATCGAACGCGATCGTCCGTCGGATTCCAAAGCTCGATCCACTCGTCTTCCCCGTTCTTCGGGCTCGGGTACACCTCGGTGATGCGCAGCGACGGATACGCGGGGAGCAGCGGCGCGTAGGAGAACGACGCTTCGGCGAGGATGGGTGCGCCACTCGCCGTTTGCAGATCCGCAATAGCCCGAACTGAAAGATCAATATTTGTATTCAAATGTATTGCTTCCAGATAGGGCTGAAACAGTTTTCCGTCGTTAGAAATTTGCAGCGTCGACGGCACATTGGTCGCGAAGGCAATCGTCGAGCCGCTTTCAATGACACCCGACGGGTACGATGGCAGAATGACGAGTCCTTCCTCAGCTATCTTGCTGCGCAGGGCATCTACCGACCGCCATTCGTCCAGCAAGGCTGCAAATTCGCCGCTCGCCCACACTCCTCTCCTGGCTTCGCGCGCCTCGCGTTCATGAAGCACATATGCCGCATGATGAAGCGAGCGACGCTCATGATCGACGGTCGCGTTGCCATGTCGCAGCAGCAGCGATGCAAGATCCGTCCCGCTCACAAACAAAGCGCTCCCACTATCTGAGTATATTTCTTGATCAATTTTTTTGTTTTTAATAAGGACTGAAACGAAACTAGTACACTCAGAAATATTGGGGATTTTTATGCCGTTTAGCTCTGAATAATCGATCACATTCGAAGGGAACGTTCGAACGAGTACTGGTGTCGGCGATACAACCGAATACCCGTCTGCGGTCTTTTCCCATGCCAGCAGCGACACCGGAATGTCATCGCGATCGATCAACCGAACGAAGCCGTTCGTATTCGCGAGCGTCAACGTTTCCAACGAAATCCGTTTGCGTTCGCGCGGCCCCAGAATCACATGATCGAGCATTTGCCCATCGGATGCCGTTACGAGCGACCAGCCCGTCAGCGGCAACGGGTACGGCGTCTCATTCAGCAGCTCCACCCACTCTCCCCCGTCGCCGTCGTTGCCACTGGGATTCGGCATGGCCTGCACGATGCGCACCGTCACGATTTCGGGCCAGCGCGGTTCTTCGAAGATATTCGCAAGACCGGGCGTCGGATCGGTCCAGAGCCACGCGCCATCACTGCGCCGTGCATATGACTTTCCTTCCGGCGCTTTCTCGAAGCGCACAATCTCGACCGCGCCCGAACCACCGATCTTCAGCGGAGCGCTCACACGAACGACATCTCGATCGTTGCTGAAGGCGATGCCCGTCTCGTCGCGCGGCAACACGAGCCGATCGCCCGGGTGCAACTGCAATCGATCAAGCCGATACGGTGCACCGCTTTCGCCGTCATCCACCGACCAACCGCAGAGCGGCTTCACGACATCGGTCGGGTTCGAGAGCTCGACCCACTCCCCCTCCGCCTCGTCGCCGGCAGGGTTCGGCATCACCTCCGAGAGGATAACGCCGGTGAACGCGCTCGGCATGCACGCGAAGGGTTCACCCTTCTTGTCTTTTCCCGGAATTTCGACGTGGAGCGATCGTGTCATCGTGTTACCACAGCTATCCGACAGTGTCAGAATCACGTCTCCCGAGATCGGTCCGGTCATGCTGTGCGACGGTGGATTGCAACTCGCGTTCGTGAATCCATCGGGATACGACCAGGAGCACGCGGCCCCCGCCATCGACCCGGCAACGACCCGCGCTTCCAGATTCAGGCTCGCCTTCCCCGTGCCGGCACTCGATGACTGCACGTGAATGAACGGATCGAGCGCTGCGCCCGTGTTCGGCTGTCCCGGACTTGGGACGCACTGCGGCGTCACGGTGCCGTCCGGCGCACGTCCGCTACTCACGCCCTCTGCCGTTTGCCCGTACGTCCACGTGTCGATCAGCTTGTCGCGCCACAGCAACTCGATCGTTGCCGTGGCGTTTGCCAGCGGCAATCCTGACTGAATTTTACCAATAGACCGATGCTCACCGGGCGCCAGCACACCGTTCAATCCAAATCGTACCGTGCCAATGCGCAATGCGGTCTCGCCCAGATCGACCGGCAGCGGGTCGAACGATCCGATCTCGATCCATTCGTCGGTATCGGCGCCTGTGGGATTCGGGAGCACTTCGGTGAGCCGCAGCGCGGGCGGCGGCTGCACGGGAACGACCGGCACCCCGACGGGCGGATCGGACGAGGATGAGGAGGAGGAGGAGGAGGAGGAGGATGAAGAAACCGGATTCGAAGCGGAGCTCTGGCTTCCGGTCTCGGGTCTCGTGCCGATCGTTCCGGGCGTTCCGAAGATCGGCACACCGTCATCGAAGCCCAATGAGAGCGTTGCCGTCTTCCAGTTCGTCGCCACGGTTCCCGGGCTCCACGGATCGATGCGCTCCATCGTCGCTTTCGGACTGCCCGAAGCATTCGCACCGGCAAAGGGCGCACCGACGCCGTCATCCACTTCATCGATGAGCGTCCCGGAGCCATCGCGCAGCCGCAGCAGCAACTGCGTGTTCGGGAGGCTCATGCCGGTCGTGACGACCGTCGGTTCACGGAGAAGTCGTGAATTCGCAGCTGTATTGTTCGCGATCACCCACACCGTGCCCGATGCGACAAGCGGCATCGCCGGCAATCGCGCGATGACGGTCTCGACGCCGGCCTTCACCGTCGCAAGCGTCCACCCCGAGAGACTGCGTGGCTCGATGGCACTCCCGCTCCCGAATGCCGCGATCTCCACCCACTCGTCGGCCGTCGACCGATCGGAGCCCATCCAGGCGATTTCGGTGATGCGGATAGAAACAGAAGCAGAATGCAGAAGCAGAGGAGGAAGCGTTGAACCAGTTGCAGAATCAGTGTCCGATTCGGTGACTGTGCCGGAACCCGTCGAAACCGTTCCCGATCCAGCAAGAACAGCTCCGGTCGAAGCAGTCTCAACCAAAGAAGTACCGGTCGACGTTTCGGGAAGTTCGAGCATAGCGCCAGAGTCCGTCGGCATTGCACCATCGTCCGACATGACCGATCCCGTCGATGAAGCTGGATTGGTTAGTTCCGAGATAGCTTCATCCGCAACGGCAAGCGAACATAGTTGAACAACAAATTGGATCAACGAGAGGAGGATGGCTATGAGGCGCTGCATGCGCACACGATTGCGATCATCAGGGTTCGACGGGAGACATGAGAAATCGTTGAAGTCGCTTTGTTACGGATTTGCCGCAAACAGATGATCCGATCGACGTTCTGTATGCCCGAAGAACACCGCAGCGCGACCGCTGCGAATGTCCATGTATTTATGCTCGCCAGACCTCCGCGACCTCCCTATACTTCCAACGACGTTCCCTTTCGGAAACGCCCGCTTCTCGCATGAGCACCCTCCTTCTGACCCTCCTCCGGCGCTTCGAAACGCTTCGCATCCTCATGCGGGTAGTCGGCCACATGGCCACTCCCCTTTTCTCTTATGAACACATTCGGACTCCTCATCGCCGCGATCGTCGGTTTGGTCGCGGGCTTCTTCGCCAGCAAACAGTTCGGCGGAGCCGGTAAGCAGATCAGTCGCGGCCTCCAGGCCGATATCGACGCGAAACAGAAAGAAGTCTCTGCCCTCCAGGCGAAGATCGCCGAAGCGCGTGCGCAGATCAAAACCGCCGAGACCGAAGCGAAGATGGCGGCCAAGGAAATTTTGGCGGACGCCAAACTCCAGGCGAATGATCTTACGTCGCGGCTCGAGAAAGACAACGCGCGCGTCGAAGAGAAAGAGAAGTCGCTCGATGCGAAGGTAAAGGAGATCGAGAAGCAGCGCTCACAGGTGCAGAAGCAGGAGACGGAACTCACCGAGATGCAGGCGGAATTGAAAGACGCGCAGAAGACGCACCGCGAGGCACTCGAAAAAGTGAGCAAGCTCTCGCAGGACCAAGCGAAAGAGGAACTGAAGAAAGAGCTCGAGAGTGAATTCAGCGACGAGTTCGCGAAGCACGTGAAGGCGATGAAGGAGAAGATGGAAGAAGAAGCGGAGGACAAAGCGCGCGACCTGATGGCGCAGGCGATGCAGCGCTACGCCAGCGAAACCGCGACGGAATCGACTTCGACCGTCGTGCAACTCCCATCGGACGACGTGAAGGGCAAGATCATCGGCAAGGAAGGCCGCAACATCAACGCGTTCGAAACCGCGACCGGCGTCGACGTCATCATCGACGACACCCCGGGGGTCATCGTCATCTCGGGGTACGACTTGGCACGACGCTACGTCGCCAAGCTCTCGATGGAGAAATTGGTGCAGGACGGCCGCATCCAGCCGGCGCGCATCGAAGAGATCGTCGCAAAACAGAAGGAACAGGTCGGCAAAATGATGCTCGAGTTCGGCAAGCGCGCGGTGGAGGAGCTCGGCATCACGGGCTATCCGCAGGACCTCCTCAAGATCATCGGCCGGCTGCGCTTCCGCACGAGTTACGGCCAGAACGTCTTGAAGCACTCGGTGGAAATGGCGCACATCGGCCGTATGCTCGCCGAGGAAATCGGCGCGGACGTCATGACGACGGTCGAAGGCTGCTTGCTGCACGACATCGGCAAGGCGCTCGACCACGAGGTGGCGGGCACGCACGTCGAGATCGGCGTCGAGATCTGCAAGAGGTTCAAGGTCCGCCCCGAAGTGATCCACTGCGTGGCGGCCCACCACGAAGACATTCCGATGGAAACGCCCGAAGCGTTCGTCGTCGCCGCGGCCGACGCGATCAGCGGTGCACGCCCCGGCGCGCGGCGCGAATCGATCGAGGAGTACTTCCGCCGCCTGCGCGAGCTCGAAGAAGTGGCGAAGGGTTTCCCCGGCGTCTCGCGCGCATTCGCGATCTCCGCGGGCCGCGAGGTGCGCGTGTTCGTGGATACCGAGAAGATCAACGACCTCGAGCAGTTGCGCTTGGCCAAGGACATCGCGCAGAAGATCGAGAAGGAGCTCACGTACCCGGGCGTCATCAAGGTGAACGTGATCCGGGAACGGCGGGTGGAGGAACTGGCGAAATAACGGTGATCATTATTTGGTCGTGTCGTAGGGGCATAGCGCGCTATGCCCCTACATGCATGTATTCAACGGTTGCCATCGCGCCGTTCCCTAGTCGGCCAACCGAATGGTATTCCGGGATCGTACAATCATCCCATCCTGAACCAATTTTTTGATCATTTCATCGAGCCACATATTCAATTTATCGCTGTGGTCAGGGCTGATCCATTTTGCGATATCATCGAATTTCAGGCCATTCGGATGATCGCGGAGAACATCGACGATGCGTCCGCGGAAGATGCGGTTGGGGATGAACGTCGCGCCGACCATGCGGCCCGGTTCTTTTTTTGGGGCGTCCCGCCGGGACGCCCGTACGGATCCGGGCCGAGCTCTCATCAAGTTGGCATGAGTGAGCACGCAGAGTTCCCACTTCGGATTCGTCTTCGTCTGCACAAGCGATCCGTAATCCATCAGCGCGGAGAGGAGATCGCTGCCGCGGTGACCGGCCGCAACCCACGCCGCCATGACCTTCTCCATCAACGGAAGCAGTTTTTTGTCATCCGCTTTCCATGTGCCATCGATCCCTTCCGGTCCGATGAACGTACGATGGAGAATGCGGCGGATGTTCGTGTCGATAACAGATGTTGGTAAGTCGAACGCAAATGTCCGAATGGCACCAGCCGTGTAGGCACCGATACCGGGGATGGCCAAGAGGTCTTCCATTGATTCTGGAAAAACGCCGTCAGCCTTCCCTTCGGCGAGCTCAGGGCGGGCTGAGCTCAGGCTGACACGACGGCTTCGTGCTGGAACGTGGTCGGTGTCATGGTGAGCCCGACGAACCATGACGCCGTCGACAATCTGTTGTGCCCCATCCCTCAACCGCAGCGCCCGACTGTTGTACCCCATCCCCCGCCACACCATCAGCACGTCACGATTCGAGGCCTTGGCGAGGCTCTCCACGTGGGGAAATTCTTGTATAAATTTTTTGAACGATCCGATGACGCGCGCAACCTGGGTTTGCTGGAGCATCACTTCCGAAATCCATACCCGGTAGGCCCGTTCGTCACGCGGAAGATCCCACAGATCGCGCCATGGCAGTTCGCGCCGATGCCGCAGGTACCACTCGTGGAGAATGCCGACGAATCGTTCGATGCGTTCCGACTGCTTCACGGCAATCATTGTAACGCGTCTCTTTTTTCGATGCTGTTACGAATTTTCTCGAGAAAATTTCCAGGAAAAACGCTCGCTTGGCCGCTTCCAAGCGCCTAGGCTGCCGCACGATGTTCATGCTCCTGCGTCTCATCGGCGGACACGTGCGACGGCACCCGGCCTTGTCGGCGGCGACGTACGGCTTCGCGGTCGTCATCGCGGCGCTATGGGTGATCGAACCGCTCTACACCAGCTACGCGGTCGACCAGCTGCTCAGCCTCCAAACCGGAGCGCAGGTCGATCTGTGGCGCATCGCGTTGGTGTGGGGCGGGATTTTCGTGGCGCTCTCGATCGCGCAGGCGATCGGAAAGTACGTGCAGTGGAAATTCGACATGACGCTCGAACTCGAGACGATCGAGCGCGCGTACAAACACGTGCTCGGGCTCCCCATCTCGTTCCACAACACGCAAAAGACGGGCGAAGCGATGAAGACGATCCAGGACGGCGCCGACCAGTTGGCGTACATGCTCAACCGCAACGTGCTCGAGCTCGGCATGTCGCTGGGCGCGGCGATCACGTTCCTCATCACGAGCTTCATGGTGGAGTGGCGGCTCGCGCTCATCCTCATCGCGGTGCTCTGCGTCTTCCTGCTCATCACGTTCCTGGGAACGTTGAAGACTGCGCCGCTGCAGGACAAAGCGAACCAGCTGTGGGTGAAGCCGAGCGGCCGGCAGTTCGATGCCGTCACGAACATTTCGTCGGTGAAGTCCGGCGCGCAGGAAGAACGGGAACTCGGCATCGTGCAACGCTTGCACGAAGAAGGACTCTCGACGCAGTTGCGGATCAACAAGCTGTGGGCGTTTTTGGAGGCGATGCATTTCTTCATGCTCACGCGCATTTTGCTCGTGGCGATCGGCGTGATCCTCATGGTGCGCGGCGAACTGACGCTCGGCGAACTCTACTTCTTTCAGTTCTCGTTTTACCGCGTGCTGACGCCGTTCGAGATGCTCTCGGGCATTCTGCCGCAGTGGCGCAAGGCGACGGGCAAAGTGAAGATGATGGAGACGTTGCTGGAACAAGACGTTGAAAACGGCATGCAGAAGAAAGGCGTCGTCCCCGGGAAACTCAACGGTGAGATTCGCTTCGACGACGTAACGTTCTGGTACACCGAGACGGCGCTGCCCTCGGCGCCCGAAGAAGGGAAGAGCCATTTCGCGTCCGCGGAACCGACGGAGATCGCGACGGACGACGTCATCCGCACGCACGAGGAAGGACGCGATCTGGAGACCGCGCCCGAGGACGATATCGACACGGCGGAATCGAAATGGAAAGCGACCATCGAGCATCTGACGATGACGATTCGGCCGGGTGAACACGTCGCGCTCGTGGGGCATTCGGGCGCCGGGAAGTCGACGATCGCCGCGCTCCTGAACCGGTTCTACGACGTCACCGAAGGACGCATCCTCGTGGACGGCGTCGACCTGCGCGACCTGGACATCCAGTGGTGGCGGTCGCAGATCGGCTTGGTGCTCCAGGAGAACCTGATGTTCAACGACACCGTGCTCGAAAACATCCGCTACGCGCGGCCGGATGCGACGATGGAGGAAGTGATCGATGCGGCGAAACGCGCGTCGGCGCACGAGTACATCGAACGGCTGCCCAAAAAGTACGACAGCGAAATCGGCGAACGGGGCGTGAAGCTCTCCGGCGGCGAGCGCCAGCGCCTCGCGATCGCGCGCGCGATCCTCAAGAATCCGAAGATCGTCATCCTCGACGAAGCGACGAGCGCCTTGGATTCGCTGACCGAACGCAACGTCCAGGAAGGCATCAAAGAACTCATCGCGGGTCGAACGGCGATCATCATCGCGCACCGACTCAGCACGGTCCGCTCGGTGGACCGCATCGCCGTGATGGAAGGCGGGAAACTGCTCGCCATGGGCCCGCACGACGAACTCCTAAAAACGAATACGCTCTATAAAGAGATGGTGGAGCTGCAGCAGGGTGGAGTCTTACCCGAATGAGTATCGTTGGACGAAGATCCGTAAGGGCGAGCCGCCGTCTCACCCCAACGTCTATATTGCAAATTTAACTATAATATTATATAATATTATCAAAACAAATATCCTCCCCACAATCTCCATGGGTACCATCACGCGTACGCGCCTACTGCTTGCCGCCTTTAGCCTTTCGCTCTGCGGACTCGGCGTCACCGCCGGAATGACCCAGCGTGCGCAGGTGAACACGTCCGGGACCGTCATCATCGATGACGGCGACACGGGATTTACCCAGACCTCCAATTTTAAATATTCGGCGTTCAAGGGCGCGTACAACGGCGACACGGCGTACTACCTCGCATCGGGCTACCTGCCCACCGGCACGACGGCCCAAGCGGAGTGGAAGTTCTCGGGACTCGCGCAGGGAACGTACGACGTCTATGCAACGTGGAAGAGCTACCAGACGTTCTCGAAGACCGCGGTGTATCGCGTGATGAACGGAACGACCCAGACGTCGTCCGATACGACCGTCGACCAATCGAAGGAGCCGGCGTCGGCCACGATCGACGGACGGGCTTGGCAATTGCTGGGGAACGTTTCGATCGGCACGGCAAACGACGTGGTCGTCACGATGAAACCCGGTGTCAGCGGCTTCTCCGTCGCGGACGCCGTGATGGTGCGGAAGCGCGCCGAATCGGATGATTCCCCGCCTCCTCCGTCGCACACTTGCGGCAACACTATCGTCGAAACGGGGGAACAATGCGACGACGGAAACAACAGTCCTCTCGATGCCTGCTACCGCTGCGCGAACACGACGTGCGGCGATCGGTTCGTCCAAGCGTCGCGCGGCGAACAATGCGATTTCGGAGAGGCAAACGGTACGCAGCTCGACGGCCCTCTTCCCGCCGCGGCCTGCGACGCGTCGTCGTGCAAGCTCCTCGTATGCGGGGATGGGATCCGCACCGAATGGATCGCGGAACAATGCGACGACGGTAACACGGAAAATGGCGACGGATGCAGCTACGAATGCAAGACGGAGGAACCGGTCACGCTGTGCCCGACCGGATATGCATGCACGAGAATTCTCCAACAGAACCAATGTGGCGGCATCGCCGTCAACTGTCCGCAGGGGCAGCAGCCAGAAACCGTCGGCACCTGCGGTACGGCATCCTGCCAGGGAACGTGCTTCCGCTGCGTGCCGATTCCGCAAGAGCCGGCGCAACTCAATGTCGCCGTGAAGAACATCGGCACGACGGGTACGGTCACGCGCAATCAGCAGAACGTGACGCTTCTACGCTTCGAAGCCCGTGCGACGGGCGAGGACGTACTCCTGACGAAGATGATCGGCCAAGCGGCGGTCGGCAATCTTTTGAACGCGGAGAAGTATACATTGTGGGTCGACACGGATGGCGAAGGCACGGTCGATACCGTGTTGCAGAACCTCGGCACCGTGCAAAACGGCATCGTGACGTTCGATCAACTGCAAGGCGGCGGCTACGTCGTCCCGAAGGACGAGACCGTCGCATTCGAAATCCGCGCCGATATCGCCGCGACCCCCGTCAACAACACGCTGCAACTCGATCTCGCGACCGCGACGTCGGCGTACGTGGCGGCGGAAACGCTGGATGACGGCGAGACGCTCGCGGGTATCAAGACAAACGCCGCCGCGTGCCCGGCAGCGTCCTGCGCGATCATCGTCACGACGACGCCGTCGAAGCTGTACACGATCGTGCAGCAAGCGGACCTGTTCGTGATCCTGGACTCGACGCCCACCCGCGCGCGCCAACTGCTTGGCGGCACATTGAGCGAGCCGATCCTGCGCATCGAGCTGCGCGCGCAGAACGAGAACGCGGAGGTGACGACGCTGCGCTTCGTGACGGTCGGCGGAACCGCCGCCGGCGTCGATCTCCTGGAGCTGTACAAAGACGGAACCGCGACGCCGTTCGCGACCGCGACGGTTGGGGCGTGCGCCGACTTCTCGGTCAGCATCTTTGAAAACAATCCGGCGCGGACGTTGTGCGCGACAATGAACAGCCAGCAGCTGGTCGTTCAAAACGGTCAGAGCGCCGACGTGTTGGTGCGTGCACGCATGAAGACCGATGTGCAGGGAGCCGTTTCGGGCGATCCCGTCCAGCTGGCGATCGACACGAGCGCGGGAGGCGGTGGCCAGGTGCCGTTCGGGTTCGTCGAAGCGCGCGGCGTGACGTCATCCGCACAGCTCTCGCAGAATGACGGCGATACCGTCGCCGAAGGCGAAATCTTCATCGGAACGTCGACGCCGGGCCCGAGCCAGATCATCCGCGGCGTACGGCACGTCACGGTCCTCTCAAAGATCGCGTCGATCGTAAACGCGAACCCCGACCAAAACGGGACGTCCGTCCCGACGGGCACGCATGCAATCGGCCAATTCACGTTCACCGCAGCACAGAACGCGAACACCCGCGGTGGGAACAACGCCATCTTCTTCCCGATCATGACGTTCACGGTTGCGGCGACGAACGTTCAGTTGAACATGCAATCGTTCAAGATCTACGACAAAGCCGTTCCCAATCGTCCGGAGCACTGCCAAGCCATCGGCGAACCGAACACGCCGAATCTCATCGTGGTCTGCCAGAACCCCGGCGTCATCAACACTCTCAACCTGTCGCTCAACAACGGGGAATCCAAAACGTTCGTGCTCGAGGCGACCGTCACGAGTCCCAGCACGTCCGGCACGGAGCGTTCGTCTCTCCAAGTCTCGCTCCGGGACTTCTCGGATCCGACCGCCACGCAGGGCGCCATCCCGTGGAGGGACTACGACTTCGCCCAGGAAAAAACGTACCAATGGATCGAGTCGGTCGACGCCGTGATCAACGGCCCGCGCTACGAATCGGAACCGTCCGGCGCCGTCTGCGGCAATGGCACGGTCGAAAACGTCGAGCAGTGTGATGACGGAAATCTCGCGAACGGCGATGGCTGCAATCACCAGTGCCAGATCACGAACGACTGGTGGATCGCCGAGATCCCGTCGATCGGCCCCCGCCCCACGCGCGCCGGCATCAGCCCGGGCACCGAGCACGTCGTAGCCATGCCGGCCGGCCGCCACATGGTGCTCTGGCGGGAACACGGAACGAACGGCCCGGCGATCTACGCGAGCATTCGCGACGCAAGCGGGACATGGTCGACGATCCAAACGCTGCATACGGTCGGCACGACGAATATGTCGGTCAATTCGGCACTCAATCTCAACGCGATCGCGAGTGACGACAAGGTCTTGGCCATTTGGTCCGAGCAAAAATACAGCCCGGGGAATATGCAGGACATATGGTATATCAAGACGAAGGAGTACGACTTCGCGACGAACCAATGGAAAGCCACGTCGACTGCCAACCTCTTCTTCTCAGACGGAACCGGCGTCGGACTGCCGTCGCAGAGTTTCCGCGATCACTTCACCCTCACGTCCGAACCGCTCACCGCGACGTGGTTCGAATCGATGCAAAACGGCGGATCGGACAACCGATCCCTCATGGCGGCCAACTTTGAATCCGGATCCTCGGGCGTTCGCCAGCGGTCATTCGGGCCCTTTGCCGCATTCGCAATCAAAAAAGATGCCGATAACAATCCCATTTTCCTCTGGTCGCATTGGTCCGAACAGCGCCCGGGGTGCTACCAGTGGCTCTACGATGTCTATGCCATGCGCATCGTCAACGGCGACTTCGACATACCGTGGAAAATCAACACCGTCGGATGGTTCGGGCTGACGTTTGAGACGAACGAAGCGAACAAGGGCGTGATCACCTATGTCTCCAACTGCAAGAAGGGCGGCTGGAACAGCGCGGAGAACAAGCTCATCGTTCGCACGTACGACAACGGCGTCTTCGGCCCCGAACAAACGCTGGAAACGATCAACACTCCCAACTACGGCGGCGCCGGAACGGTCACGGTCGAACCGCAGGAAAACGGCTCGTTCACGATCCTCTGGAAGGCAGACGGCTACTGGGACAAGACGCATACGGTCACGCCGTAACGCCAAACGCATCGGAAAGGCTTCTTCTTGACTCTTTGAAACATCCCCCACGACGGCAATCGGGGGATGTTTTGTTATTGACCCCCATGGGGCTATTCCCTACACTGGCGCAGCTTTCGGGGCTTTCTTCCCCGTCACCCCGACTTTTTCCTCTCTTTTCCCTTCCTTCTTATGGCTGACGCCAAGAAATTCGAACGCACCAAGGTGCACGTCAACGTCGGTACCATCGGTCACGTCGACCACGGTAAGACGACGCTGACGGCGGCCCTTTCCATCAACTTCTCGCCGGAAGGAGAGAAGAAGGATTACTCGCAGATCGACAACGCTCCCGAGGAGCGCGAGCGCGGCATCACGATCAACACCGCGCACGTCGAGTACGAGTCGCCGAAGCGCCACTACGCGCACGTCGACTGTCCGGGTCACGCCGACTACGTCAAGAACATGATCACCGGCGCCGCCCAAATGGACGGAGCCATCTTGGTCTGTTCCGCCGCCGACGGCCCGATGCCGCAGACGCGCGAGCACATCCTGCTCGCCCGCCAAGTCGGCGTTCCGTACATCGTCGTCTTCCTCAACAAGTGCGACATGGTGAAGGATCCGGAGTTGATCGACCTCGTCGAGACGGAAGTCCGCGAACTGCTCACGAAGTACGAGTTCCCCGGCGACAAGACGCCGATCATCCGCGGCTCGGCCCTCAAGGCCGTCGAAGGTGACGCCGACGCCATCGCCAAGCTCAAGGAGCTGCTCGACACGCTCGACACCTACATCCCGGATCCCGTCCGCGCGCTCGACAAGCCGTTCCTCATGTCCGTCGAAGACGTCTTCTCCATCAAGGGACGCGGCACGGTGGCCACGGGACGCATCGAGCAGGGTATGGTGAAAGTGAACGAAGAAGTCGAAATCGTCGGTATCACGGAAACGAAGAAGACCGTCTGCACGGGCGTGGAAATGTTCCACAAGCTCCTCGACGAAGGCCAGGCCGGTGACAACGTCGGTCTGCTTCTCCGCGGTATCGAGCGCGAGGATATCCAGCGCGGCCAGGTGTTGGCCAAGCCGGGTTCCATCAAGCCCCACACGAACTTCGAATCCGAAGTGTACGTCCTCACGAAGGAGGAAGGCGGTCGCCACACGCCGTTCTTCAAGGGATACAAGCCGCAGTTCTACATCCGTACGACCGACGTCACGGGCGCGGTGACCCTCCCGGACAACGTGGAGATGGTCATGCCGGGCGATAACGTGAAGTTCACGGTCGAGCTCGTGGCTCCGGTCGCTCTTGAAGAAGGCACGCGCTTCGCCATCCGCGAAGGCGGTCGCACGGTCGGTGCCGGCGTCGTCACGAAGATCGTCAAATAATTCTCTCGGCGTAGGGGGCCCGCAAGGGCCCCCGAAGCCGGACCGCTCTTTCTCCCCCACTTCCCATGGCTACGAAGAAACCCGCGACGAAATCCGCTCCGAAGAAGGAAAAAGCCTCCCCCAAGGCCGCTAAAACGGCGCCGAAGAAGGCTGCGGAATCGGAAGTGAAGGCCCCTCGCCAAGCTCCGGGTAAGAAAGAAGGTTCCGTTCCGGGAATCCGTATTCGCTTGAGCGCATTCGATCACCGCGTGCTCGACGAAGCAGCGGCGAAGATCATCGACACGGCGCAGCGCAGCGGCGCGGTCGTCCACGGGCCGATTCCCCTGCCGACGAAGATCCGCAAGTTCACCGTGAACAAGTCGACCTTCGTGCACAAGAACGCGCGCGACCAGTACGAGATGCGCATCCACCGCCGCCTCATTGACCTGACGGAAACGACCTTCAAGACCGTGGAGGCCTTGCAATCGCTGTCGCTGCCCTCGGGCGTCGACATCGAGATCAAGATGAAGTGATCTCACGACCGAGGAACACCCAGGAGAATAATCCCCTTGTTGAATCCGCCTTTCTCGGCTCGTTTTTGCGTGATCAATTCGCCCAGCTTGGATCGGTTGATCTGCAACTGTTGGCAAAGCTCATCGACCACGGTCAATACATCGGCGAGTTCTTCCGGCACGTGATCCGGCTGATGCTCAAAAGCGTCAAAGACTTCTTCGGCTTCCTCTATCAATTTACGAAGTAATGCGCGCGTAAGATCCTCGCCCTCCACGATGCACGTGTGCACCACGCCTCCCTGGGCACGAATGATGGCGGGAATGTGATCGCGCACAAGCTTGCCGTCGGGCGATGCGGGGGCCATGGACTGCTTATGTTCCTCGTTTGGGCGGTTGTTGTCCAATATTTTCGATGCGACCGCGCGGTTCGTCGTAGGACCGCGGCCGGGAACGGCCGCTGCTGGGATCCTTCGCGCCATAGATCCCAGCAGCGCCCCTTCGTGGGCGCGGCCGAAAAACGACGGACACGATAAAAAAATAATGCGACATTATAGAACATCTACAAACCATTCCGTATTCGCGGACGACCACGAATAATCCTGAGGTGATCGAACAATGCCGGAACGGACGGGATTCATATGAACATAGCGCAGGGCAATTGATGGTTCTCGGACGATGCGGCTATCGAATCCTGATTGCCACAATTGTCTGATCCCCGTGTTGAACGTTAACCCGGATTTATACACATTCATGATTTTCGACATGGAACCGCCTGACGGAACCTTTAACAACACGTGAACATGGTCCGGCATGATGACAAAACCGTAGAGGAAAAAAGGATGGTGATTCCGAACACGATACAACGTCTCAACCGCTTCGCGAGCGGTTGGGGGATTTTCGAAAAACCTTTCCCGGTCGAGAGTCACGCTCGTAATGAGGGTAACGACGTTGTTCTGGATCCGATGGCGTTGGGACATGAACGCATAATGAATGACGATCCCTTCACGCCTCTTTGTGATCGCGGCCGGAACGGCCGCTGCTGGCATCCACATGCCAAAATCGCCGTTCTATCGAACCATAGAACATATCATTTCCACCCCTTCTCCTTCAACCCCGCCTTCGCCGCGGCCTGTTCGGCACGCTGTTTACTCATGCCCTTGCCCTCCGCGACTTTCTCCGTGCCGATGAGCACCGCCGTCGTGAATTCTTTGTGATGATCGGGTCCCTCGGCGTCGATCGTCTCGTAGTGCGGCGTGATGCCGTAGTGTTCCTGCGCTTTTTCCTGGAAGAGACTCTTCTCGTCGCGGTCTTTTCCTTGCGCGAGCAAACCCTCCAAACGACGCAGAATGAATTGGCGGCAGAACGCTTCGGCCGCTTCGAATCCGCGATCCAAGTACAGCGCACCGATAAGCGCCTCGAGCGCGTTGGCCAGCGTGGAGTCGCGGTCACGACCGCCGCTCGCTTCTTCACCGCGGCTCACGAGCAAGTAGTCGCCCAGTTTCAATTCGCGCGCCACGACCGCCAAGTGTTCGCGCTGCACGAGCGCCGAGCGCCAGTTCGTCAGTTCGCCTTCGGGCTTATCGCTCAGGTGATACAGGTAATCCGTCGCCACGAGTTCGAGCACGGCATCGCCCAAAAATTCCAGGCGTTCGTTATGCGCCGCGCGCTTGCTCTCGCGCACGGCGCTGCGGTGCGTCAGCGATTGCACGAGCAAATCCTTGTCGCGGAAGGCGACCCCGATGGTCTTTTCGAGCATGACGTGCGATGCACCGGGCATACGACGAGCTTATAGCTTATAGGGGTTGGCTGCTAGCGTCGCTGTCAGCAGGCTTTCCATTGGCGATGGCATTCAAGACGCCGTTCACGAATTTGCCCGATTCCTCGGTTCCGAATTCCTTGGCAATCTCGATCGCCTCGTTCATGACCACCGGAGGCGGCGCTTCTTTGGCCACGAGCAATTCGAAGGTACCGATCTGCAACACGCACCGCGACACGGGATCCATGCGCTCGAGCGTCCAGCCCGGAGCATGATCCTGGATCGATTGCTTGAGTATCGCCTCATGCTCCAACACGCCCTGGAGCAACGACTCGGCGAACGCATCGTCCATCTCGCCGAGCTCTTCGTGATTGAGCCCGAGCGACTGCACGGGGTCCATCTCCGGTCGCTGCTCGCGCTCAAAGAGCACCTGCATGACGGCGATTCTGGATAGATGACGACGGCGAGCCATAGGTTAGGCTTTGATGCGCGTGATGCCCTTCAACGCCTTCTTGCCCTTGTTCTTTGGGACGGCGGGGCGGGAGTACGGCGACGCGGAACGCTCGCGCAAGCGAGCGACCTCCAGATTCGCGTAGTGCGAGTGTTGGAGCCGTGTTGCGCGCTTGGCGCGCTTCTTCTTTGGTGTAGGACGCTTGGCCATAGGGTGTGCGTAGGGTACGGACGGGAATTGGCTCTGTAAAGATCAATTTTCCCTTCTTACCGCCGTTCTCCCGAGAGAACGCTCATGAATCTGACAATGGATAAGAAGAGGTTGAAGATATCGAGGTAGAGGCTGAGCGCCAGGAGGAACGGATTCGCGCCGATGGCGCCCATGCGCTGGATCCGTTGGATATCGAACGCCGTGAAGAGACCGAACAGGACGATCGCGCCGCCCGACAGCGCGAGCTCAAAGCCGGGCGTGCGCAGCGTCGGAAAGAAGATTTGGAGGATCGACAGGAGCAGCAATCCGATGAGCGCGTAGAAGAGCGCCGCGCCCCACGCCGAGAGCCCCGGCGCGACGCGCGCGAGCAATGCGGCGGAAAGCGAAATGGCCACCGTGGCGCCCACCGCGTTGAAGAGGATGGCCGGACCGTTGACGAAGCCGACGAGGACCATGAGGAGATACGGCGTGACGGTGATACCCGAGAGGATCGGAAACAACGCAAACAGGATTACGTTCAGCGGCGAAGTCCGTGACCACCATCCGGCGGTGAAAATGAGGGCGAGTTCGGCAATGGCCAAGAAGAGGTGCATGCCGCTCGTCAGAAGCGCTTGGGCGAAATTCATGCCCAAAAACACCCCGAAGAGGGTCAACCCCATCGCCAGCGTGAAGAGCAGGTACGTCTGCGCCTGGGTGGAGGGGCTGAGGGCAATCGGTTGGCTTGGGGATGAGGAGAATTGCATGTTCCTATGATACCCGCCGAACGCCGCTCCGCAACGAAATGGGCTGGATTGTCGAAATGCGAGTTTTCTGCTATACTAAAAGGATTTATGCGCATCGGAGCCTTACTCGCATTGGCCCTCACGCTGCTCATTCCCGTGGCGGCGGATGCCCAGGTCGTCCTGCCGACCGTCCCGTCGATCGTCCCCTGCCCCGTGCCGTTCATCCCGTGCGGGAGCGGCGGGGCCGTCGGCGCCTCGGCGTATCTGTGGAACAATCTCTTCCCGGCGGCGCGAATCCTCTTCATCGCGACGGCGATCCTCATGATCCTGCAGTATTCGGTCAAATTGCTCTTCGATCCCGATTCGCAGGAAACATCGAACTCCACGAAGCAGGCCTACGGCTACGCGATCGTCTCGTGCGCCATCGTGGGCATCGCCACGTACGTCGTCGAAGCGGTCGGCCAAGGGGCGCGCACGACGCTCATCAATCCGGAACCCCTGGAAACCGGCATCGGCAACATCATCTTCTACATGCGTCTCACGGTGGCCATTCTCGTGTCGCTCTTCATCCTCATTCAGGGCGTGCGCCTCATCGCCAAGCAGGGCAGCGACGAAGAATTCCAGAACGCGAAGACGCAGTTCATTCACTGCATCATGGGCATCGCGGTCATCCTCGTCGCCAACGTCGTCGTGGCGGCGTTCCTGCCGGGCAGCGGTTCCGTCCTGCTCGCCGACGAAATCGTGGGCATCATCAACTTCACGCTCACGATCATCGGCGCCATGGCCGTCTTCACCATCATCATCGCGGGTATTCTGCTCGTCGTCTCGGTGGACGAAGGGCTGAAAGATCGCGCGAAAAAGACGATCCTCGTCGCGGTCGTCGGCCTCGCCATCGCGTTCGTGAGCTACATCCTGGTGCACTTCTTCGTTAACCTCGGCTTCAGTGTCGTATAACGCCCTCCTCAGCGGCTTGGTCGAGAGGGCGCACGCGCAGTCGCTCTCGAACATCGCGAACATCGTGAGCAACGGTCTGGTGCCGTTCTTCTTCGGCGACGGCGAAGGCGGCGGCGGCGCGGACGCCTATGCCGGCATCGCGGGATTCATCCTGGAACGCGTGTGGCTGATCGTCGCGATCTTCGCCCTCCTCCTGCTCGTCCGATCGGGTCTCAAGCTCATCTACGGCCAGAGCGAAGACAAATTCGAAGAAGCGAAGCGCGCGATCGCCAACGGTCTCATGGCCGTCGTGCTCACGTTCCTGGTGTCGCGATTCGTCAGCGCGTTCATCCGCGCGGGCGGATCGTGGTCCGAGGGCGCCGCGGTCTCGGGCTCGTCGATCTTCACGACCGAAGTCATCGGCATCATCAACTGGGTGCTCGTGCTCGTGGCGGTCCTGGCGATCGGCATGATCATCGCCGCGGTGTTCACTGCCATGTTCAGCATCGGATCGGATGACGCCACCGACCGCATCCGCCGGGCGATCTTCGGCGCAGCGGCCGGCATCGTGATCCTCGGGATCGACATCGCGTTCCGCGCCACGTTCGACCTCGAGTACTTCGCGGTCCCCGGCATCCCGACGCCGTTCCCGATCATCGTTCGCGTGCTGGTCATCATCAGCTACATTCTCACGTTCCTGGCGCTCGTGGCCGTCCTCATCGTCATCTACGCCGGCATCATGATGATCCTCTCGCTGGGCAACGAGGAGGAATTCAAAAAGCAGAAATCACTCATCCTGCGGGCGTTGGTCGGCCTCGTGGTCATCCTGGTGAGCTACATCATCGTCCGGTTCGTCGTGACGGCATTCTTGGTCTGACGCGAAGGGCGACGCGTGGTACACTGCGCGCATGCAGCCCATCGACCCCCGCATTTTCCGCGCGTACGACATCCGCGGCGTCGCGCTGGAGCAACTCACCGTCGACGCGGCGCACCACATCGCCCGCGGGTACGGCAGCGAAGTCCGCGACCGCATCGGCGGCAAGAACCCGAGAATCTGCGTCGGCCGGGACGCCCGCACGCACGGACCGCAGTTGGAACGCGCCGTCATCGACGGCTTGATGGAAGCGGGGTGCGATGTCTACACGATCGGCGCGACCCCGAGCCCGCTCGGGTACTTCACGATCTGCCACGGAAACTTCGATGCCGGCGTCCAGGTGACGGCCAGCCACAATCCGGCCAAGGACAACGGTCTCAAGCTCTCGCTCACGCACGCGCATTCGTTCGCGAACGACGATATCCAAGTCCTCCGCAAGCGCATCGAAGAAGCCCGGTTCGCGTCGGGCAAGGGCACCGTGCAGCCCTACGACGGCACCACGCCGTACGTGGCGAAGATGCAGGAGATGTTCGGATCGGCATTGACGGGCATGAAGGTGGTGGTTGACGCGGGCAACGGCATCGCGGGACCCGTCTACTGCGACGCGCTGCGCCAAGCCGGCGCCGAGGTGATCGAGCTCTACACCGAACCCATCGGAACGTTCCCCAACCATCCGGCCGACCCCAGCAAGCGCTCGACGCTCAAGGAGTTGCAGGAAACGGTCGTGCAGGAAGGCGCCGCGATCGGCTTCGGGTTCGACGGCGACGGCGATCGCCTGGGGCTCGTGGACGAGAAAGGCGGGATCCACTCGTCGGACGAAATCATCCTCCTGCTCGCGGAAGACATGTTGCAACGCCACCCCGGCACGCCGGTCGTCTTCACCGTCAGCAACTCGAGCATCCTGGAAACCGAAATCCCCCGCCTCGGAGGAAAACCCGTGATGTGCAAAGTGGGCCACAGCAACGTGGAGCACGCGATGCAGGAGCACGGCGCCTTGGTCGGCGGCGAACAATCCGGTCACTTCTTCTGCTTCGAGGACTACCACGGGTTCGACGACGCGTTGGTCTCGGCCATCCGGTGCGCCGTCATAGCGAAGGGTATGAACATGCCGGCATCGACGATCTTCGAACGCTATCCACGCGTGTTCTTGGCGCAGGAGCGCCGCCCGGCCTGCCCGGATGACCGGAAGTTCGCGATCATCGAAGAGGTAAAAAGACATTTCGCGACGAAGTACCCTGTCGTCACGATGGACGGCGCCCGCGTCGACTTCGGAGAAGGCGCGTGGGCGGGCCTCCGCGCGAGCAACACCAGCCCGTGCCTGTCGCTGTGCATCGAAGCGCGCAGCCCCGAGAAACTGAAGGCCATCGAGGACGAGATCCTCGCTCACATGAAGACGTATCCCGAGATCGATTGGGAGAAGCCGCATTGATCCCCTCGTGCACCATGAAGCTCCACAGCCTCCTCATCGCGCTCGTCCTCCTCGCGCCGTCCGTCCCGACGGCCGATGCGGCAGTCATCGCGTCGACGAAGCAGAAGAAACTCCCGACGATCGCCGACGCGTACGTCGAAGACGATCTGCAAGGATTCGGGTTCGGCATCGTCCGCGCACCGACGACGAACGCGTACGACGTCTGGGCCCGGCTCACGAACGACCGCGGCAGGACGGTGGCCAAATGGTTCGTCGGATCGATGAAGTTCCGCCGCCGCAGCGAAACGATCGACGGCGCGCGTTTTAGCGGTGACTTGAGAGACATCCTGGAATTCACGCAAAACGGCACGTACGAATTGACGCTCTTCGCGTGCCCCGCGAATCTCAAACGACCGACGGAGACGGCCTGCGCCTCGACGAAGACGTCCTTCGACTACGCGGTGCAAACGCTCGACTGAAGCCGTTTTTGCCGTTTCCCGGCGCGGGACACCGAGGCAAAACACTGCTAGAATGAGCGGGTCATGTGGCCGTTTCGCACGAAGAAGAAGCTCGCCAAAACCAAGCTCGTCGTGGGCTTGGTGATCGGCGGCGCCATCGCGGCGACGGTGGGGAAAAAGATCATGGAAAAACACGCGGAACTGACGGAAGAGGAACGCGAAGAGGAAAAGAACACATAAGGCGGTTGCGAATCTCCGGGGTCCGGATTAGGCTGCCGAGCCATGATGAAACCCCTCAGTCCGGCGCAGCAACGCATGCTTGATATGTTCGATAGCGAACCGATGACACCGACCAATATCGGCACGGCGTTGAATCTCACTGTTGAGACGGTGCGCCTACACTTAAAAACACTCATCTCGAAAGGTTACATCGAAACAACCCGGCGGGGCCGCGTCGTGTATTACCACAAGAAAGGCGTCGACGTTCCGACGGGAGAAGAAATCTCCCCGGAAGAATTCGCATCCGGTGACGCCGACTCGCACGGCGACGATGAAGATCATGGCGTATCGGATGTGAACGAAGACGACGATGATGAATCGATTTCCGAAATCCTGATGGGACACGTTCGGAGGAGAAAGATTCCAAGAAACGACGATTGGGTCGTTGACGGCGCGGTCGATCTCAAACGCGTCGTTTCGACATACGATCCGGACACCGCCAACAACGAGGAATTGGCAAAACTGCGCAAAGACACTCCGTCGAGCGCACTACCTCTGGTATCCGAGGCGCTCACATGCATGATTTCGCTCCAGGGTGATCAACCGGGCTTGCGCGATTTGTACGCCAAATATGAAGCTCATGATATCGAGCGTGGATTGCTCATCCGATGGTTCTTGGCGATGAAAGCGCACGGCGTCGATCCCTCGTTGATCGTCCAAATGAAAGCAAAGAACGTCATCAAAGACGACTTCCATGAACGGGCGATCATGAAAGAAGAGGAGGATGCGCTCTTTCATCGGAGCTTGTCGGTTGAGGAATGGAAACTCAAACGTCATTAAAGAACCCCGCTCCGTCCCGGGCTCGATCGTCGAGCGCGGAATGGAGCGGGGTATGAACTCTTCAGCACGCGTGTACTGAAGAGAGATGCAGTGACCTGCTGCACTCCCTACCACGGTTCGAGGAGAGGTCCTCGGAGCCGTGTATGTTTGTGTGGAGTGTGTTCGTCCCTGTGAGCCTGGGAGAGGCGGGCGTTCGCCCGATGTGTGTGTTGGTGTGGATCCCTCGCTGGGAGGGAACCGTGTCTGCGGCTGGTCTGGCCGCGGCGGCAGGGAGGGGCGAAGTCGCTCTTCCGGCGAAGGCGATCTCACCGCTCACTGCGGATCTCGGAGTCGGAAGGAGCAAATCACTCAGTATAGCACATCCGTTGTTTGCGGACAAGCCGTCCCCTGCCTAGAATCGCTGCATGGAGAAGCCTAAAAACCCTTCGGCGGAGCTCAGGGCAGGCTTCGGGAAGCTCGTCTTGATCATCGGCCCCAGCGGGGTCGGCAAGAGCGCGATCATGCGACATCTGCGCAAGGATCATCCCGAATTCCACTATCCCCGCTCGGCGACGACCCGGGCGCGCCGACCGAAGGAAGGCGATGACTCGTACCACTTCGTGACGAACGACGCGTTCGATCGGCTCCTCGCCGAGCACAAAGTCCTCGAGTGGGCCATCGTCCACGGGCGCGACCGCTACGCCACGCTCACAGACGAGATCATCCCCTTCATCGAAGCCGGGAAGATCGTGGTGCGCGAAATCGACGTGCAGGGATTCCTCAGCATCGCGAACTCCCCGATCTTCAAGGACGGATCGCATCCGATGCAGTCGATCTTCATCCTCCCCGAATCGACGGGACAGCTCGTGTCGCACATCGAACAGCGTTCGCCCATGACGCCCGACGAATTGCATCGCCGACTGCAGAGCATGGAAAAAGAACTGGCATATGCGGATCACTGCGACGCGACGGTCCTGAATCGCGAGGGAAAATTGAAAGAAACGGTCATCGAAGTGGAAAGAATCATTGCGCAAAACGAAAAGTAATAAGACAAAAGAATCAAGCAAGAGAAAAGAGAAACATGCTAAGCTGGTTTTTCTATGAAATTGGCCGTCAACTGGTCGCCGCAGGCCGATGCGCTCTTCCGTGAAGGCGCGATCGACGTGGACCTGTGGAAGGCCGCGGACTGGCCGGAAATCGTCGAACCGGCGAAGAAAACGGGCAAGCCGTGCTACGTCCATTTTCCCCTGCGCGCCGGCGATGGCTCACAACCGGATTGGGGAAAGGTGCGCGAGTGGCTCGCGACAACGGACACGCACTACGTGAACATGCACTTCTCGGGAACGATGAAGGACTTCCCCGACATTCCGTTCGAATCGCGCGAACCGGAACACCGCATGCGCGTCGTCGATGCGATGGTCCGCGATATCGAAGCGGCGGCGAAGGAAGTGGGAATGGACCGCATCATCGTCGAGAATCTACCGACGCTGTACGACCATGATCGTTCGGACCAAACGTTCTTCGCGGCGGCGGATCCCGAAACGATCCGCGCAACGATCGGCAGGACGGGCTGCGGATTGCTCTTCGACATCGACCACGCGCGCGGCGCGGCGTGGGCGCTCAATATGCCGTACGACGACTACGTCGCTGTCTTGCCGCTCGACCGTCTGCGCGAGCTGCACATGACGGGGACGCTCTTCGAAGACGGGCTCACCGTCGCGCATCACCCGATGGCAGCGGTCGATTGGCCGTACTTCGATCAAGCGATCGCGAACATTCGGAGCGGGACCTGGTCTCATCCCTCCGTCTACGCCTTCGAGTACGGCGGCATCGGCGAGAACTTCCGCGATCGCAGCGACGCAAACATCCTGCGCGAACAGGTACCGATGCTCCTCGCAAAGGTCCGATCATTGAACAAATAAATTATTCAATGAGAAGTACAAAAGAACCGCCGTCCGTGACAGCGGTCTTTTTGCTTATAGTAAGCCGCTTATTTGAGTAACAGGAGCGAGGCGACGAACGCCATGCCGTGCAGGATGCGCTCCCACAAGGAGGCCTGGGCCGCTTCGTTAAAATTCCATCCGTCGATATCGGCCGTCCCGTGGCAGCTGAGCCCCTTGATGATCGAAGCGCGCTCGATCGTGACCGGCGCGTACGTATACGGCGCGACGTAGTCGTTTCCTTGGAACGAGAGCATCGACGTGAGGCCGGCCGGGCCGCATGGCATGTTCGCGTGGGTACGGACGCTGAAATTGATCTCGGCGGTTCGTGCCTGCTGCAAATTGGCACGCGGCAGCACGCATAGCATGACGGGCGCGCCCGGCGTGTTCTGCCAGCTGCAATCGTTCCGGATGTTCGTGCCGTTGGAAAACGTGACCGTCACGCGATCGCGCGCCGCCCCGAACGATCCGCTCGTCGGTTGGATGTACGGCGGAAACGAGAACGCGAGAATGACCGTCTTGTCGGAGTAGTTTGTGACGGAATTGCCGACCTTGCGCACGACCGCCGTATAGCGCAGCAAGCGACTGCCGCGGTGGTACCACGCGCGCTGGGGGGACGACGCTTCCATGGCGTACGTCTCGATGTTCCAGTCCGCCGCCGCTTGCGACTTCCACCCCGATACGCCGGGCAACGCCGCGGAGCTGCTGGAAGACGAAACGGTTTCGGGGATCTGCGGCGTGCCCGCGTACATGCGGATATCGTCGATGCGACCGTTATAGATCGATCCTCCTTGACCGTCGTTCAGGAAGAAGAACGGCTGCACGAATACGGCATCGTTGTGAACGCGGATCTGCGCCGTGGTGTGTGCGCGCTCGTAGACGCAGGTGTACCGCGTCCAATCGCGCGGCATATTCGCCGACGTGGGCTGACACGCCGAGGTGCCGAGGTACGCGCCCGTCTGGTTGAAAACGTAGACGCCGGTACGCAACGCCGAGAGGCAGCTGCCGGCGCTCTTCACCCAGTAATCGATCGTGAAGCGCCCGCTCGACGGAACGCGTACGGGTTCGATCGCCAATGCGTAGCGTTCGGCCGAATACGTTCCGGTGTGCGCGCCGCCCGATACGACCGCGAATCCGTCGTACCCACCGGCCGCTCCCGATTCGAAGCCGCCGTTCGGCAGCAGATTTTGCACGGCTGCCGGATACGGCAGAATCGAACCCGGCACGGAAGGACCGTCGTTCGGAATGGGGCATGCCGCGAGAGAGGACGACGAACTCGACGCATCGGGCACGCACCGGCCGCAGGTACCGGCGCACGTCGGCGTACCGCACCATGTGCCGGTTCCCTCTAGGTGAGATCCGGGAGCGCAATCGATGGAGCGCGCATTGCATTGCGTGCCGCTCACGACCTTCGTGCACAGGTACTGCGTAGGGCACTGGACGAAGTCGCCGGAAGTTACCGAACTGGAGGCGCTCGATACCGCGCTGGATGCGCTGCCGGCCGCGCACCCCGTTACCGTGATGCCGGGATTCGCCGCGGTAAGAAGCGTGGACGGCGTCGCACTCACCGTTGCGGTACTCGTCAATGGTCCGCCGCACGCCTGCGGAGCCACGAGCGTCAGCTCGATGACGCGGGGCGTCGCGCTGGTGATGGCGGTCATGGAGCACGAAAGACTCGTCACGGTCATGCTGCACGCGCCGCCGTTGGGAATCACGAAGTTGGGAATGCTTGGCACCTGGAACACGAAGCCCTGCGGCGCGGTATCGGTGAGCGAGGCGCTCGCGACGGTGCTGCCGGGAACCGTGTTCTCGAGACGAATGGTGTACGTAAGCGAACCGCCGCGCTGGACCGTTTGGGTCGAGACGGTTTTCGCGAGGGTGAGCGCGGGAACCGGAGGAACCGTGCTGCTCGCAGCCGAGCTGACCGTCGACGTCGTCGCGCTCGAGGAGGATCCGTCACATCGACGGGCGAGCTCCTGGATTTCGCCGTCGGAGAGCGCCTGGCTGAACAGACGCACGTCGTCGATGATGCCGTGAAAGAAGAACGAGCCGTCGCCGCGCTGCCCGATCGCCAGGTTCTGGGTGTTCACGACCGGCGTTCCCGCGTACGCGGCGGTCGCGGCGAGCGTTCCGTCGACGAAAATTCGAACGGTCGATCCGTCATAGACGCTCGCAACGTGATGCCATGTTTTGGCACTGATACGATCGTTCGTAACGGCAGCGGGCAGACCCTGAGGATCCATCCACACTTCGATTTTCCGGTTATTCAACCAGAGGCTCGGCGGACGCGGACTCACGCCTTTGCCGAGAATGGCACGGTACCCGCCGGCAACGGTTTCGGCTTTGATCCATACACTGAATGTGAAGCGGTTGACGTCGAGCGACGCGCCGTTGCCGCCGTTCACATAGTCGCTCGTCCCGTTGAACAACCGGGCGCGCGGATTGGTACCGCAGAGCGGCGCGACGTCCGTCGTGGCGTTCAGATGCGATGCGTCGTCGAACGTCCACCGCAGCGCCGTCGGAGTCGTCGGCGTCGAAGACGCGCTGCTCGACGTGCACCCCGTCACCGTGATGCCGGGATTCGCCGCCGTGAGATTGATGGATGGCGCGGCGGCGAGCGTCGCGGTGCTGAACACGTCGGTGACGCAGGTTTGCGGAGCCACGAGCGTCAGCTCGATGACGCGGGGCGTCGCGCTCGTGATCGCGTTGAGCGCGCACGTCAGGCTCGCACTCGTGATGGTGCAGTTGCCGCCGTTATTCGGAAGAGTGAAGGCGGGGCCGTTCTGCGCTTGCGAGAAGACGAATCCTTGGGGCGCGGTATCGGAGAGATTCGCGCTCGTCACGGCGCTGCCGGGAATCGTGTTCTCGAGACGGATCGTGTACGTGAGCGAGCCGCCGCGCTGGACCGTTTGGGTCGAGACGGTTTTCGCGAGGGTGAGTCCGGCGACGGGGGGGGCGACGGCGCCGCCGGGAATCACGAGTTCGAGATCATCGATGTACAAACGATCCGATGCGCTGCCCACGTTGTTATTGAGAATGAGGAACGGCCGGACGAACGCGATGCCGATCGGCAATTGCGTGGGATCGTCGCCGCGGAATTGGAAGCTGCACCCTCCGGCATTCCAACCGCCGCCCGCACCGACGCGGCAGACGCGCGTCCCAATCGGTTGGCGCTGGGCATCGAACGTTTCCACTCCCAGATCGATGTTCAACGTGAAGAATCCCTGCGCCCGCTGGAACCATCCGGCAAGAAACACGGGAGCGTTCTCCGGAACGGAATACAGGGCGTCGGTGTACGTCGTTCCCGATCGCGCGTGTTTCTCGGCGACGAAATCTCCAGGAGGACTCTCCGCTACCCCGGCCAGGTTCGTGTAGCCGGCGAGAGTGTTCGACGCGAAACTGCCGTTCTGCAACAGATTCGCGATGGGCGACGGCGGCGGCGTTACGCCGTAGCGGATGTCGTCGATCTGAGTCGAAAACACATTACCCTGGCCCTGGTTGAGACGCAGTTTCAAAGCGGCGTACCGCACGCCTCCCACGCGGATGGTGGACGTTGCGTCGCCCTGCATGGTGCACGAGAACTTCGTCCACTCGCGCGGAACTTGCACGGGAACCGAAAAGCACGAATGTATCGCTCCGAAGAGTTCCCGCTTCTTCTGATCGTACGGAACGACGTCGACGCTGAGGAGCGACAAATCGACGCCGACGCTGCGGGCCCAGACTTCGAAGGATACCGATCCGCCGGGTGACACGGGCACAAGCTGCGTGTGCGTCACGGGGGAATGGCCGTTGCGGTATCCCGCATAGACCCCTCCGTGCGGCGAGGCGGTGGATACGCCGTTCAAACCGGAGAACGGCTGGATCGCTCCCGATTCGAAGTCACCGTTCTGGAGCAGATTCGGCAAGTCGGTTGAGGAGCCGGGGCACGTGACGGTGATACCGGGTGACGCGGCGCTCGCCATCGCCGCATTGAGCGCGGTGAGATTCGCCGTGCTCACGTGGGGACCGGCGCAGTTTTGCGGAGCGGCCATCGGTACGATCACCGTGCGCGGACTGCCGTATGTGACTTGTCCGATCTCACACAGGAGATTCAAGCGATTCGCGACGACGGTTGAAACCGTGCGGCACCCCGCGGGCAGCGGTTCCCGCGGCGTGAAGTCCGGCGGAAGAATCTCACTGATGAACGTATTCAACGCCGTCGATCCGGCGACCGTGTTGCTCACCGCGTACGAATACGTGAGTGTGCCGCCGCGCTCGACGGAAGTCGGCGATACGCCGCGACTGAGCGCGAGAACCGGCTGGATGCCGGGCGTCGACGCGGTCGATGACGCTGCGGAGGAAGCGGAAGAGGAAACGGGCGTACAGACAACGGTGGTCGTCGCGGTAACCGTTTGGCTCGGGAACGCCGGGTCGCCCGTCGAAAGGAGCGTGGCGACGCCGTTATTCGTGGCGTTGCACGCGGTGGGCGCGATCACGTCGAACGTGATCGTGCGCGGGGTCGTGCTCGTGAGCACGAGCAGAAGGCATGTCACGCTCCGGCGTTGGTTATCGACCGTACAGATGCCGCCGTTGTCCGCGGCGAAGGTCTGGCCGGCCAGCAAGCGCGTTTGGAATCCCTGCGATACGGACACGATGACCGTCGCGCGATTGGCGACGCTCCCCGGAACGGTGTTCGTCACCGTCGCGGTCTGCGAAAATTGCATGCCCGGGGGCACGGTCGTCGTGCTCGCACCGTGCGTCATCGTGAGGTTCGGCGCGGCCGTCGGAACGCTGCTCGCGACGGACGATGCCGCGACGCTGACGGACGATGCGCTCGATGATGCGACGGACGAAGTCGGCGCGCCCCCGCGCGTGGAGACGGTCAAGTTATCCATCTGGATCGACCCGTACCCCCACACCACGAACCGCACGTAACGCGTGCCCGGCAGAAGCGTTCCGGTCACGTTGCCTTCGCCTCGCAGGAGGCAGGTTTGGCCCCGCCAAAAGTCGAAAGCGGATTGCATCGCCACGCCGCAACCGAAGCCGTAGCCGTTGGGACGTCCGATCGGTTGGCGATTGGCGTCATAGGCAAGAACGCCGATTAGCACGCTGGCCGACGGCGTGGCGCCGCGACGGTACTGCCACTCCAAACGCACGTCCGCACCCTGGGGCACGGGCATGAGGTCGATCGACGTCATGCTGTTGGGCGTGAACTCGGCCGAATCCAGATGGCCGCCGTACGTGCCGGCAAACGCGGCCGACCCGACACCCGTGAGATTGCCGAAGTTGTCCGTCGTCCCCGATTCGAAGTCGCCGTTGCGCAAAAGATTCGGCCCGAACGCCGGCGCTTGGGACGACGGAGGGACTGATGCCGTGGACTGGGCTGACGCGACGGATGACGGAACAGACGAAGCGGACGACGAAGACGATCCGCCCGGTTGGACCTCCACGAACCGCAGATCGTCGATGCGCACGGGCGCGTTGCCCGTAATGTCGATAAATGGTTTCACAAGACGCGTGCCCGCGGGAAAACGCCCGACCGCATCGCCCTCGCCCTGCAATGTGCACGTGTATTTTGTCCAGATTCCGGGCGCGCTGACCGTCCGATATCCCGTGGCACAAGCGGTCGGCGGATAGGGCGACTCTGTACCAATCTGCTGGAGGCCCACATCATACGCGGCAAGACCGAACCGCATCGTTGCGTTCGACCCGCCACCCCAGAACCATCCTTCGAGTTGGTACGTCCGCTGGGTGTTCACTGGAATGAACGTCGCTCCAAGAATGGGCCCCTCCGTGAGACGCCGACTGAGACCCGCGTACCACCCCGTGCGACTGTCGCGAATGACACGGGCCATGTTCGCGAAACCTTCGGTCGTCCCCAGCTCGAACCCGCCGTTGCGAATGAGGTTTTGCGGATCCGGCGTCGGCGTTCCTTCGGTCGCTCCGGTGATTCCGACGAAGAGATCGTCGAGGAACAGGCGATTATCGGTGAGACCCGGGCGACGACCAGAAAAATACACCACCGGCCGCACGTAGGCGGTGCCCGGCGGCAAGCGCGTCGCTTCCGGAGTGTTCCATCCGACCGTGCATTCGAACCGGGTCCAGACGTCGGGAACCCTGAACGCGAACTGCGTCGGCGCGCCGCCGCACAGGCGATACCCCAACGATCTCTTGTTCGCGTCGTATGCCTCGAATCCGAGATCGAACAGACTGCTGTGCCACGCCCTGAACCATCCGCGGAACGTGTAGGTCGCATTCGGAGGAACCGACATGTAGTGCCAACCGGTAATGTACGGCGACGAGAATGTCGTGCCCGTGTAGCCCGCGCCGGATCCGCCGTGCGTTTCTTGCCAGACTCTTCCCGCCAACCACGGGATATCGTCGTAGTACTGGCCGTTCTCAAAATCCCCGTTGATGAGCACGTTCCCCGCCGTACTTTCCGGCGGAGGGAGCTGGCGAACCTGCGCGGTGAACGGTCCCGTATCCGCGGCAATCACCGCGAGGAGCGCCGTGGTCATGAGACCGTACCGCACGGTCCAAGAAGAGAATGTGTGCATAACGGGTGTGTGTATGAAGGTTTCTCCTTATTATAGCAGAAATACGCACGCTGGAGAAGCCTCTGAGGCGCAGAAAAATGCATCTATTGTGCATATGGATACTCTTTACGATGGTGGAGCTTAGGAGATTCGAACTCCTGACCTCTTCCATGCCATGGAAGCGCTCTACCAGCTGAGCTAAAGCCCCAGAATACGTCGGTGATAGGAATGATACTGTGAGGGTAGAGCGCAGCGATTTTTTTCTGATTCGCCTCGCGCAAGCGCTCGGCGGCAGCTGAGCTAAAGCCCCAATTTCTATGGTGCGCCCGGCAGGATTTGAACCTACGACTTCCAGATCCGCAATCTGGCGTTCTATCCGGGCTGAACTACGGGCGCACGATGGTACAAAAGAAAGATCGACGCTTGTCGGCTGCCCGGATAGAACAACGGGCGCACGAATGCCAGAGCCGGGCAAGGCTACCATTGCGTGGATAGGGGCACAATGCCAGAAACGGAACGATCTGTGCTACCATCGGCGCCATGCCCCCCACCCTCGACGACGTCCGCGCGAAGCTGCAGGATTGGAAAGGAATCGACATCGCGCAGACGGCCAACCCCGTGCCGGGCGATGGCAATCCGCAATCGGAGATCGTCTTCATCGGCGAAGCACCGGGCGAGCAAGAGGATAAACAAGGGCGACCGTTCGTCGGAAATGCGGGGAAATTGCTGGAAGAACTGCTCGGAACAATCGGTCTCAAGCGCGCGGACGTGTACATCACGAACGTCGTGAAGTTCCGGCCGCCGCAAAACCGCGACCCGACGCCGGAAGAGAAAGAAGCGTGCTTGCCGTTCTTGCAGATGGAACTGGCGATCATCCGACCGAAAGTCGTCGTACCGCTCGGCCGCCACGCGCTGCTGCACTTCTTCGCAAAGTTGAGCATCAGCGAAGCGCATGGAAAACCACAGCGATTGACCGATGAGCTCACGATCTTCCCGATCTACCATCCCGCCGCCGCGTTGCACAACCCGGGCCTGCGACAAGCATTGAAGGATGATTTCCAAGCGTTGGGAGCATTCTTGCAATCCGCATCATGACGAATTTGCTCTATGCGATCATCGTCGGCGCGCTGCTCTCCGGCACGTCGCTCATCGCGATCCTGTTACGCGTGAGTCCGCTGAGCTTACCGGGCCAAGCCGTCTCCGCGTTCTTCCTGAGCCTCTTCCTCACCGTCTCGCTCGTCGCCACGCTCGCGCTCGCCGCGTTCTGGAAGTGGTTTCCCATCCACGCGTGGGACGAAGGCAAAAGCCTGAAGATCGCCTTCCGCCAAGGCATCTTCCTGGGGTGTGCGGTCGTGATCCTGCTCACGTTCCATTTGCTCTCGCTGTTGACGTGGTGGATAGCGATTCTCATTTTGTTGGTATTCGTGCTCATCGAAACAGCACTGCATTCGTAAAAGAAGCAGAATGTAGAAGCAGAAGCAGAAAACGATAGACGGCGTGGGAAACTGCTTCTGCTTTCTGCTACTGTATTCTCGCAATGACCGACTGGTCCCAGCACTTGGCCGAGATCGACGACGCCGCGGATGAAACCGCGCTGAGCGCGGTGGAGCTTCGGCTACTCGGTCGCAAACAAGGCGTGCTCACCGAGGCGCTCAAGGGCCTCGGCGCGTTGGCGCCGGACGAGCGGAAGGCGAAGGGCGCGGAGCTGAACGACTGGAAGAAGAAAATCGACGACGCGATCGCCGCGAAACGCACGACGTTCATGGCGAAGCGCGACGCGGGGCTGGTATCGGACGTCATCGACCCCACGCTCCCTCTCCCCGAACGCGACCGCGGCAGCATCCACCCCATCGCGCAGTTCCTCCGCGAAATTTCGGACGTGTTCGTGAGCATGGGCTTCGAAGTCGCCGAGGGAAACGAAATGGAGAAAGAGGCATTCAACTTCGATTTTCTCAATATTCCCGCCACGCATCCGGCCCGCGACAGCCAAGACACGTTCTGGATCAAAGATGTTCCGAACACGGTCCTCCGCACGCACACGTCGCCGGTGCAGATCCACTACATGCGCTCGCATACGCCGCCGCTGCGGATGATTTGCCCGGGCAAGGTGTACCGCAACGATTACGACGCGACGCACTCGCCCATGTTCCACCAATGCGAAGGGCTCATGATCGACCGCGACGTCTCGCTCGCGCACATGAAAGCCGTGATGACCGACGCGCTGCACGCGCTGCTCGGATCGGACATCGAATTCCGATTCCGCTCCGGGTTCTTCCCGTTCGTCGAACCGGGCCTCGAGATCGACATGCGATTGCGTACGGTCGCCAGCGACCGGTGGTTGGAAGTCGCCGGCTGCGGCATGGTCCATCCGAACGTGCTGAAACACGGCGGCATCGATCCCGAAATGTTCCAGGGGTTCGCGTTCGGCTTCGGCATCGAGCGCCTGCTCATGATCAAACACGGAATCCACGACCTGCGGAGCCTCTACGACAACGATCTGCGCCTCCTGAAGCAGTTTGCCTGATAGAACACATTTTTTATACGGACATTTTCGCTCTATCAAAAGAAAACCCGCCACAAGGCGGGCGGGTTTTAGATGTTGGCCGAAGCCACTTCTTCTCGTGCCCACGAGGGCACTCCTTTGAGCTGGTGATGCGATGTTTTTGCATGGCTCAAGGCATTGCCGAGAAGCGACAGATCCGTATCCATCAGCCACCAGTCGGCGCCGATTTGATGCGCCAGTCGTCCATCGTTCGTGCACTGTTCATGCGTGATTGCGATGACGTAGCACTCCGGATGAGCGGCAATAAACGCCGCAAGTTGTTGCATGCGCGGATCCGATGGATCCATGTCATACAACGTATGCTCAACGGTTTCGTCGAACACCTGAACAATCGCGTAGTGGAAAACACCATTGCCGATCTCGTCTGCGCTGTACGCAAAGTCTCTACAGCCCACACGTCTCAGCTCGTTTTCCACCAACGCACGATCCTCCGCATCGACCAACAACAAAAATGCATTCATCGATCATCTCCAAGAAGAAATGGCCCGTGATTCCAACAGTCGATCCCACTATTCACCAAGAACAGCGGGGACGCCTACCCTACGCACATCCTTCGATCATTGCAACATTTTTTTATTCATCCTTCGGTGAGCTCAGGATGACAATTTTTTGGCCGATGAAAGCCATTGTAGACTGCGCCGTTGACGATTCATGGAGCATGGCCGAAGCTGCTGCCATGCAAGTGATATCTGCAGATCTGCAAGAGCGATTGATGCGATTGCGCGACGCGGTGCTCGACGAGAACACGCGCATCAATCTGACGGCGCTGCGCGAGCCGGAAGCGTGTTGGATCGGCAACGTCCTCGACTCGCTCGCACTGCTCGAGATCCTCGAAAAACTCGGCGCCGTGCAATCGATGATCGACGTCGGCACGGGCGGCGGATTCCCCCTCCTCCCGCTCGCAGTCGCGTTGCCCGACGCGCGCTTCGTCGGGCTCGACAGCACGAAGAAAAAAATCGACGCCGTGCGGCGCATCGCGGACGTGCAAAAGATCATCAACATCGATCTCGTCGCCGCGCGCGCCGAAGACGCCGCGAGGGATCCGGCGCACCGTGAACGCTATGACGTCGTGACGGCCCGCGCCGTCGCGGATCTGTCGGAACTCCTTGAGTACACATCGCCATTCGCGCGTATTGGTGGACACATCGTCCTGTGGAAGAGCCTGCACGCGGACGACGAGCTGCGGCTGAGCACGGCGGCGCAACGCGCATTGCATTGCCCATTGGAATTTGGGCATACATACGCGCTTCCCGGTGATTTCGGCGAACGCCAACTGCTCGTGTTCCGCAAAGGCGCCGCGACGCCGAAGCTGTATCCCCGCCCGACCGGGGTGCCGGGCAAGACGCCGCTTCGCTGACGCAACGCACGGTTTCTGGTACCATCGGGGCGACATGTTGTCGCTCCAGCACCTCACGATCTCGATCGGTTCCCGCGTCGCCCTGCGCGACGTGTCGTTGGACGTGGAGCCGAAGGACATCGTGTGCATCA
Organism: uncultured Candidatus Peribacteria bacterium; assembly: GCA_964641555.1. GTDB lineage: Bacteria > Patescibacteriota > Gracilibacteria > Peribacterales > Peribacteraceae > DALYDP01. The sequence continues at coordinate 184,230 of CAZXKA010000001.1, forward strand.
TCGGCGAAGAGGGAAGCGGCAAGTCGACGCTCCTCAAACTCCTGACGCGTGAACTGCAGCCCGACGAAGGCGTCATCAAAATCGATACAGCGCCGCTCTTGCAGTTGCCGCGCGAGGTCTTGCGGCTGTATCGAAGCCGCATCGGGTACCTATCGCAAGATGCGCGGTTGGATCCCGCGCTCACGATCGAACGCAACGTCGCGTTGCCGTTGGACCTGAAAGGGGTCGCGCGCGCGGATCGCGAGCACGCCGTCGCCGATTTACTCAAGCGTTTTCATCTGACGAGTTGCGCGAACATGCTCCCGCAACGCGTTTCCCGCGGGGAACGGCAACTGGCCGCGCTTGCGCGGACGATCGTTTCGGGCCCGGCCATCCTCCTCCTCGACGAGCCGTTCCAGAGCCTGAGCGTGGATGCCGCGACGTTGGCCGCGGGGCTGCTCCAGAACATGCAGAAGAAGGGCGCAACCGTCATCGTCGCGTCGGCGGACGCTCGCACGCCGGGATTCTTCCGGTCTCCGCGTATCGCCACGTTGCGTCGCGGCAAGCTTTCGGAAGAAGCGCTATCGGCAACCGCTGTATCGGTCGATCACCCCCGCGTCCGCGTGCAAGAGATAGCGAACACCGCGACCACCGGCCTCGTGGAACGATCGACGACGGTCGTGAAGCCGGTCGATGCGGATGCGCCGGAACCGATCGAACAGAGCGGCGGCAAGAAGAAAGTGAAAATCACGTCGGTCGGATCGTTGTAAGAGCGCACGGCGCAGAAATCCGTTCTCCATTCCCTGCCTCTGTCCTGTACACTGCCGAGGCAATGGATGTCTTACGGGACGACCGTGTACCGGAGGGACGCTGCCAATCCCCCGTCCGCGCAGCGCAGTTAGCCGGACGGTTCGTTGTATTCACGTTGCTCCTGACCGTCGCGGGAGACGATCACAAGCAAGCCCGGCGTGCGGATCGCGAAACGAACGCAACGCCGTACCGCTACGCGCTCTCCCCGACGATGGATGATCTGGATGGCCGGTCGCTCATCGGTCCGGACATGCGGTCAGAACGAACGGGCGCCGAACCGATCGCATGGGGGATCGACCGGACGCGCGGCACGCTCCACATCGTCGTGAACGATAAAGCATACGCCATCGGGAACCACCCGCTGATGCCGATGGTCGATGTTGGCTCGAAGATCGAGGATGTGACTCTGCGCGACGGCATTGTCGAGATCCACTCGGCAGCGTACGGCGCGGCGCGGGTCAACCGGGCGGAAGTAGAACGCGTTCTGACGCTCCTTTCGAATGCAGAAAGCCCGGCGATCAGGGTGATGGTCGCCGCCCGCTACGAACCGAAGGGTGGAACGCCGATCGCGGCTGCGATGGCACTGAAGAGGCTGTGGCACGAGCGGGATACGCCGGAATGCTACACCGTCACGTTCGAGCGCATGGAGGAAGCGCCACCCTCATCGGACGTCGCGGCGCGGTGAATCATGCGGGCGTATTCTGCGCGCTATCCCACTTTGGCTCGATGAACACGAGCGTCGTGCCGTTGCCCTCGATGCTGTACGCGGCGCCCACCGGCACGTAGACGACGTCCTTCGGACCGAGCTCGCGCGTCTGTCCTTCGATGGTCATGGTGAACTGACCGTCGATGATAAACATCGCTTCGGTGCACACTGAATTTTTGCGGAAACCCGTTTCCGGATAGCGGCCCTCTTGCAGCACGTACGCGCAGGAGAGGCGACCGGTGGGGCAATCGGGGTACAGGTAGCACGTGCCGCCGGGAATGTCGTATTTCTTGGCGTCGGCTTTGGTGAAGAGCGGAAAAGACATGGTTATGGGAGGAAAAGAATTAGGGAATGATACATTCTTTGTCGAAGCGGTTGATGTTTTCCTTGCGGCCATCCGGATGGAAGACGATCACGTCCTCGATGCGCACGCCGCCGAGACCCGGGTAGTAGAGTCCAGGTTCGACCGTAACGACTATGCCGGGACCCAGGATATCGGCCGACGACGGTTTGAGGTTCGGCAATTCGTGGACGGCGAGACCGAGGCCATGGCCGGTACCGTGCATGAAGCCGCGCTCTTTCGATGTTTCATAGCCGCGTCTCGCGAACGCTTCCACGGTGCGTCGGTACACGGCATCGCCGGTGTCGCCGAGCGCGATACCATCCGCAATTTCCGCCTGTACATCACGGACCGCGTCGAACACTGCGCGCAATTGCTTCGACGGTTCGCCTTTCACGAACGTACGCGTCATATCGGCGAAATATCCGGTTTCGTCGTTCTGTGGAAAGATGTCGATGATGATCGCTTCGTTCGCCAGCAACGGACCGGCACCTTCATCGTGCGGCCGCGCCGTCTGCTCGCCCGACGCTACGATGATCCCCTCGGGATTCGAGTAGCCGCGACGAAGAAAGAACGTCTTCAGTTCCGCTTTCACTCGTTCGCTCGTCAACGTTTCTCCGTCGTACCGAAGTGCATCTCCATCGATCGTGGATTCTCGCAGCATCGTGCGCGCGAGCTCGAACGCTTCCTCGGTCACGCGTTGCGCTTCAATCATCCGTGCGATCTCTGTTTCCGTTTTGACCGTGCGCTCGGACGGAAAATCATGCACGGCGAGCGCGATGCCGGCCCGTTCCAAGAACAGCGCCCAGCCGTAGGGCATATTCGGCGACACGCGAACGGACGTGATGCCGCGCTCGCGAAGAATCGCCAAGAACGTTTTTTGCATGCCGGATCCTTCGACATCCATGTCCTTCGCTTTCTCCTGGTACGGCTCGAGTGCTTCGACTCGCGTGTGCCGACCCAACACAGCGATCTTGTGCTGCTGAATGACAAATTCACGCGCATCGAAGAACACGGTATCCGTTCCGTCGTCCGTACGAAGATACAGGAACGCGTCCGGCGCAGTAATTCCGGTCCGATGACGGATGTCGGGACTGCGGGCGTCGATGAGGAGATCTGCGTATGCCATAGAGGAAAGTGTAGTGGAAAGAAAATTGATGGAAGAGAAGATTCCTCCAGCCGGCGCACGCGCACCGACTGGAGGAATGCTGCTTGCGGCGAACCACAAGCGGCGTTCCCGTACGGACGTACAGGAAAGGCTGTCGCGTACGTTGTCAGTACGCGCGTTTCACGCAGAGCGTCGGAATGACCACGTGATGGTCGTCGAACGCATGCATCATCGGGCGATCGCCCGAGATCACGACGACGTTCCAGCCGAAGTCATCTCCGTAGATCCGCGCAAGCGCGGCGTATTCGCCACCCTGCGCCAGAACGATTCGACGAACATCGTCATCTGTCGTTCCCTCTCCAAACCAGCGCTTGTAGAAGGTTCCGTTATCCTTGATGATGCCACGAACGACGTCTTCGGGATTCGGATACATCTCGATCATCTTTCCAAAGTCGCTCCGGAGCATACGCTCCGTGGCTTCCTTGGCGTACGGCCGTAAACGCCCTCGGCAACGGTCGGCGTCGCAGAGTTCCAATTCGATCGACACGTCGTCGCCGATCGCGGCTTTAAACGCATCGAGCGACGCCGCGCAGCGACGGACGAATTCGTCGTAGTCGCACCCCACACGCTGGAGCACGGCGACGGAATCAGCTTCGAAGTCGCCGATCCCGAGAACGATGCGGTGCGGAATGCCGTGCTCGCGGAGAAACGCCGCGAGCGGAGGAATCACACGTGCAAACTGTTGCGCCACGAGACCGATCCCCGTACCCAAACCGTCGAACGTGTAGCGGTACGGCAAATTCGGATCGCCGGTCGTTTCGTACGCGTAATCGGGACAGAACGCACCGGCTAACACGAGAGGATCCTCCTCGGTCGCGCGCTTGATGGCTGCCGCGATCAACGCAGCAGTCCGTTCGTCCGGTAAAATCATCTTGAGACGATAGAGAAGCTCGCCGAACGCGAGCCCGATCTGTTCCCCCAAGGCGGTCCGTAGCGGCAAGGATTTCTCTTTGATCCGCTGGTCGATGACGTCCGACGGCTGCACACCTTGGAACAACCGGTAGACCGGAACGTGCCAAGCGCCGTTGCGAACCGTATCGCGCATGATGACGCGACGGACGTCCGTGCGCTTCTTGCCTTTGAGACCGCCCACGTGCTCGCCGTCGGTAATGTCGACGTGGAAGCGGCCGACGTGCGCTTCGAGGACGTCGTAGAACAATCGGCAGGCTGGCGTATCGTTATTTTTCAGCAACACGCCGAACGCTCCGGCCACCGTTCGATTGTCTTTCGCCGCGTCCAGCGGCACGCCATTCTTTTCCGGATTGAAACGATCCCAATAGAACCGAGCCGACTTTGGCAGCTTCGCCGTAATGCACAGCTCTTCAAACGCATCGAAATCTCCGCGCAAGAATGCATCATTCAATGCGTTGTACACGGCGCTGGCATCCGCAAGGCCTTGCGCAAAGTTCACATCGATCGAACGCTTCATGGCTCCGACCGCACCGCCAACCTGTTGTAGTAACGCTGTCATGATTCACTTTCTCCTCGAGAAAAATTATTTCCCCTTCCTGTACGTAGGTCGGGCAGCATGCCGGAGCGATATCTCACCGGCATGCTGCCAAACCCATCGAACGGTGGTGTGAAAAGGATCGAAAAGAGCCCCCTGTTGTGGAGGGGGCTCTGAGAAGTGCGTCGTGTGGAACGTTTTACGGATGTACGGACGCGCAATGCTCAGAGCTCCCTCGCTTCGTAAGCGGGTGCCAAAAACAAATGCCGACGTACATACGTACCAAGTTCATGGCCGCATCCTACCGCGCATGCATGCTCTGTCAAGAATAATTTCTCACCATCGCGAGAATGAAGCAGCGTATAGTCTTCACACTATGCGCTTCTTCCATCGCTCGTCGACTCCGCTCGCGCGTCCCGCCGAGTGGCTCTATGTCGCTTGCTGCACCTGGTTCGTCATCGGACTCTTCCTCGATGGCTGGGCGCACAACCACGTGCCGGAACTCGAATCGTTCTTCACGCCGTGGCACGCGGTGTTCTACGCGGGATATCTTCTGATGATCCTCACGCTCGCCTACATTCGACTACGATCGAACAAAGGTTTCCCGCCGGGGTACCGCGAAGCCGCGATCGGCGCGGGCGTCTTCGTCATCGGCGCGATCGGCGATCTGCTGTGGCACGAAGCGTTCGGCGTCGAGAAAGACATCGAAGCGCTCTTCAGCCCCACGCATCTCGTGCTCGCACTCGGATCCGTCCTGATGTTGGCGGCACCGTTGCTGCGCGTGTTGCGAACGGGGAAAACGCCCAAAACGTTCATCGAACAACTGCCGGCGATCCTCTCGGTCACGTACGTCGCGGCAGCCGTCATGTTCCTCACGCAGTTCCACCACTGGAGCGACCTGCGTCTCGTGGGGGCGATGCCGCGCGAGTTCGCGGAGATGCGACAAGGGCTCGCGATGGCCGGCTACCTGTGGCACGTCGCGATCCTCATGGCCGCGTCGCTTTTCCTCGTGCGTACGCTCCCGCCGACGCTCGGCACGCACACGATCGTCTTCACCGTTTCCACGGTCGGCATGGCGGTCATGCGCATGGACACGTTCGCGGACGCATTCCCCGTGGCGTGCATCGCGTACATCGTCGGCTTCATGGCGGATCTGTGGGCCGCGAACCTGTGGCCGATCGAGCAACGTCTCGCTGCGTTCCGCTGGTTTTCCGCCGGTGTCCCCGCCGCACTCATCGCGTTGCTGCACGGCTACGCCATTCCCCTCTTCGGCACGTGGTGGTCCGTCCATCTGTGGACGGGCGCGGTGGCGATCGCGGCGTGCGTCGGTGTGCTCGTAGGGCTCATCATGATTCCTCCCGCGAAACAGTGAATTGTCATGCCGAGTGATTTTTTGCCCAGCAAAAAATTGTACCGAGGCACAAGCCGGCGGCGTACCGAGGCATGACTAGGCGCCGACGCAGTGTTCCGGCGCCGTCATCGCCGCCATGCCCTGATACACCGTTCCGTAGTTATTGCCCGCGTTCCAAAACTGGAATCCGCAGCTGCCCGTGTCGTACACGGCTTTGATCTGGTCCTTCACGTTCTGCGCCGTCACGCCGTACCCCTGGATCCACGGGCGGATTTTCCCTTTGTGCTCGTCGCCGAGCAATTCTTGATACCCCGTCAGCGTTCGGTGCACCAGGTAGTACATGCGGCTGCTGCCGTGCTTGGCCGGATTCCAGTACGCGCCTTCGGCGAACGTCGCGGGATAGGCCATAGGCGAGATGACGTCGACGAGCGGCGCGAACCGGACGAAGTCCTGCCCGAGCGTCTCAAGGTTCACCGGATAATTCCACCCAAGGATCGCGTAGGTCGAGATGCCGAGCTTGGTGGAGGCGCCGCAACGGTCGATCGTTTCGCGGGCTTTTTCGACGAACGACATCACTTTGTCGGCTTTCTCTTTGCCGCTGAACACGCCGAGCGCGCCGAAGTTTTCGGTGGAGAACCGAATGTAGTCGAAGTTCACCTCGTCGATCCCCGACTTCGCCAAATCGCAGAGCACTTCCATGTTGTACTGCTGCGCGTACTCGTTGCTCGGATCGATCCACGTGGCCGAAAGGACGGCGTTGCTCGCGGGATGGCGGACGCTCGCGGCGGGATACGCGCCGGTAAAACCGTCGTCCTTGATCGCGATGAAGCGACCCATGACGTAGATATCGTTGTCATGGAGCTTCTTGATCGCCGCCGGAAGATCGACGACGATTTTCTCCAATCCGAGTTCCTCCGCGATGGGAGAGGTTGTGTCGAAGTACACGCGAGAACCCTTCACGTCGAAAATGATCGCGTTCCCGCCACTCGCCTTCACGCCGTCGATCGCCTCTTGCAGGTATCCGTCGATATCGGACGCCCGACCGGACGTGAGGTAAACACCTTTGGCGGTGTACGGATCCGTATCCGGACGCGTGAGCGCCGAGGGCGGACGGATCTTCGCGACGTCGGCATCGGGTCCGAAGAGTTCCTTTAAGCGCGTCAGGCCCCGCTGCGTCCGACGATCGAGCGATGATTCCGCCGCAATCGACGCGCGCACGTTCTTCTCCGTGGCGCTCCACGTGAGCAGCGGATAGATGAACAGCGCCGTACCGGCGACGAGTGCGAGCAATGCGACGGGATGCTTCATGGCGCTTATCCTGCCGACGATGGAGAATCCGCTCAATGGATCGTCCGCCGTTGCTTCTGGCTGACGATGCACATTCGTGGTCCGGTGGTACGATCGCTCACTCCGACGCGAGCACCGACGACGCGAACGCGATGGCGTTCGGAACGATCACGACCGCGAGCGTCAGCAGCAACAGCGCGATGTGTTGCTTCAGCGTTCGGCGAAAACCCGGACGCTGGACGTCACGTCCAAAGAACGGCCGTGCGGAGTCTTCGTCGATCGAGGCGAAGGGCATGCGTGCGTGGTGTGGATATTGTTATTATTATAACATATTATTTATATTTAGCAAATATGAAACAAAGTGACCTCTTAGGGCCTTGATTTTTTCGTTTTTGGCTGTTAGACAGCGCGCGCATTTCGTTCTATTCGTCTCACTTTTGTATGCCTGAATCCTCCGCAACGGCCGCAGCAGCCGCCCAACGCCTGAGCCCCTTCGACCAGATCCTGGAACGGGAGCGCGCAGACGAGCAATTGTTGCATGACGCCATGGCGGCACTGGAGCAGGAACGCATCGCCGGGGAAGACGCACTGCGCACGCGGCAGGCGCATGAGATCGACCAAGCGCGCTCCAAAGCTCGCGAAGAACTGCTGGAATACAAAAACACGCATCTGCCGCAGATCCTGAAAGAAAGTGCCGCCCACGCCGCGCGCGAACGCGAACGCATCGAGCGCGAAGGAGCATCCCGCGTCGATGCCGCCGCGACGATCGTCGTCGATACGGCGCTTTCCGATATCCTCCCCTCCCTCCTTTGATATGGCGATCATCCCGATGCAAAAAGTGGCGATCATCTCACTCAAGTCGCTCAAGGAAGACGTGTTGCACGTGTTGCATGATGAAGGAGTCCTGGAGGTGAGCGACGTCCGCGAAGGACCCGGAAACACCGATCACACCGACGTAAAATTCCGCAAAGCGGAATTGGAATTCGCCATCGCGGCACTGTTGCCGCTCGCGACCAAGAAGACGCGTGCCGCGATGGAAAAGAAACCGACGAAGGAAGAAGTCGTCATGGCCGCGTTGCACACGGACATTCGCTTCGTCATCGATCAGGTGCATGCGCTGGAAAAGAAAGAGCACGACGCGAAGAAAAAACTGCACGAGCTGCGCAAAGGAATGGACGAAGGCGCAACCGGCGGGTCGGGCGTCGCCGAAGCGGCGTATTTCACCGGACACGTGTCGCAGTCCGCCGTGAAACCGACGAGCGCGGCCGACGCGGCATCGGAAGCCCCGAATCCGCAGATCGAAGCCGAACATCGCCGCCTCGACCAGGAACTCGAAGACGTGCATGCGGCACGCCTCCGTCTGACCGAGGAACTTCCAAGCCTCGCGCGCGCGCTCGTGTACCTTCGCTGGCTCGATGAGAAACAGGCCGTGCGCGAAGCGATGCGTGAAACGCGCGAAACGGTGACCCTGTTCGGGTGGGTCGCCAAAAAGAACCTCACCCGCCTGGAAAAGAAACTGCACGACGTCTCCGAGGCGACGGCCATTCTGAAAGTGAGGCCCGAGGAGAACGAAACGATGCCGGTGCAGCTCAGGAACCCCTCGTTCCTCACGCCGTTCGAGAGCGTCACGAAACTCTACGGCTTGCCGCAAGCGACCGAGATGGACCCGACGCCGTTCCTCGCGCTCTTCTTCATTCTCTTTTTCGCCTTGTGCCTCACGGACGCCGGGTACGGTCTCGTGCAAGCCGTTCTCATGGGAGGGTACCTCCTCAAAACGCGCAAGAGCGTGCACGAATCACCGTTGATTTGGCTCCTCTTCCTCAGCGGCATCGTGACGGTCTTCGTCTCCATTCCCTTCGGAGGATGGTTCGGCATGACGCCGCAGATGGCGCCGTCATTCATGACGGAAACGCGTGCCGACGGTGAAATGTGGTTCAAGGGGCAAATCTGGAATCTCAGTGCGACGGAAGGCATCACCTTTCTCCAGAACCTCTCGCTCGCACTCGGCATCATCCACCTCAGCTTCGGCGTGGCGCTCTCGGCGTACTGGAAGGCATTGCAGGGGAAAATCGCCGCAGCGTTCTGGCAAGACGTCTCGACGCTCGCGATGATCGGCTCGCTGCTCTTCTGGGGATTCGCGCCGGCGGAGCTCAAACAGATCGCGGTGTATGCGGTGTACGGCGCGGTCGCGTTCATGATCTGGGGCAAGGGCTACGGCTCACCCGTCCTCAAGCGGCCGATTTTCGGTTTGCTGCAGACGCTGAACTGGTTCCTCGGCATGATGGGCAACGTGCTCTCGTACCTCCGCATTCTCGCGCTCGGTCTCGTCACCGGTGCGCTGGCCTTCACGGTCAACCTCGTGGCGGAGCAGATCGGCGCGTTGCTGCCGTGGTTCGCCGCGATCCCGTTCATGATCATCGTCTACGTGGTCGGCCACATGATGAACATCGCGCTCAACGTCCTCGGCGCGTTCATTCACTCGGGGCGCTTGCAGTTCGTCGAGTTCTTCAGCCAATTCTTCGAAGGAGGCGGCCGTCCGTTCCGGCCGTTCATGCGCTCCGCGTAATCCCGCCACTTTCTTTCATCCCTTTCTCCATTTCTCCCATGAAGAAGTTCCTTCCTCTCCTCGGAGCCGTCCTGGCTTCGATGCCGGCAATCGCGCTGGCACAAACGCCGGATGCCGTCAGTGACGGCGGACTCCTCGACGCCGCGCTCGCGGTCTCGGACCATTGGGCACTCGGCCTCGCGTTCCTCGGCGCGGGCATGGCCACCGCGATCCCCTGCTACGGATCTTCGATCGGCGTCTCCCTCGTGGGCCAAGCCGGATCGGGCCTCATTACCGAAAAACCGGATCTCGCGGGCCGCGTGATCACGCTCGCCGTCATTCCGGGATCGCAAGGACTCTACGGCATGGTCATCTCTCTGCTCTTCCTCTTCAACTATGCTCCACCGATCCTCGACGGAACGGCCGTGCTCTCGTTCGCGGACGGCGTCGCACTGTTCGCGGCGTTCATCCCGGTCACGCTCGCATGTTTCGGCTCCTCCCCGTACCAGGGCAAAGTTTGCGCCGCCGGCATGCACATGCTCGCCAAGGACACCGGCCTCATGGGTCGCGTCATCACGCTCGCCGCGCTCGTCGAAACGTACGCCCTGCTCGGCTTCCTCATTTCGTTCTTCATGCTGAACGCGCTGCGCGACAGCATCTTGAGCTGATTCCCCTCCCCCGCTCCCCATGGCCTTCCAGGATATCCTTCAGGCACTGACCGCCGATACCGACAAGCGGATCGCCGCCGCGCGCGAAGCGCAGCAGGCGGTCCTCGCCGATACGCGCTCTCGCATCGAGAGCGAAACGGCGAATGCGCTTGGAAGCATCCGAACGGAATGCGAACGGAAGAAGAAAAATATGGAACGCCAAGTGCTCGCGCACGCACAGATGAGCGGCCGGCAGACCGTCATGGCGGCCAAGCACGCGCTGATGGAACGCACGTATGAAGCCGCGCTCGAGCAGCTGGCATCGCTCGATGCGAAACGATCGGAAGATCTGCTGAAACGCTTGCTGCGTGCTTGTCCCGCCGGCGGAACGATCCGGCCTGCGGAACCGCACGCCGCCTTGCTGAAGAAACTCGCCGACGGACGCGAAATCGGTGACAGCGTACGGAGCCGCGGCGGATTCGTGCACGTCTCCGACGTCGCGGATCGCGATTGCACCTACGAAACCCTCGTGCGGGATATCCTCCGCCCCGCGACGGAACTCGCCGTCGCCGGCGCGCTCTTCCCCTCGATCGCCGCATGATCGCGGCCGCCGCCCGCTCCGGCAACGACTTCGCGTACGCCGCGGGCCGCGTGGGCGTTCTACAGCAACGCCTGCTGTCGGCATCCGACGTCGATCGGTTGTTGGGTGCCCGCACGGATGCCGAACTGCGCACGGTCTTCGGCGAACTCGCGTTCACGAGGGTCGTCACGAGCGACATGGAATCCCTCGACGAACTCATCCCCCGCATGGAGCAGTGGCTGCACCGCGAACTGGAGGACATGCTTCCGACCGAACGCGCGCCGACGCTCGGCATCCTGTGGCTGAAGGAAGACGCGCCGCTCATCGCCAGCCTGCTCAAACAGCAGATGGGCTTCGCGAAGTCGAACGTCGCCAGCGAAGCGAAATCGCCGTCGTCCTACGATCCGGAGCTGCTGCGCGCGTTGATCCTCGAGAACAAACCCCACCACTCGCTCCCCCAACACCTGATACTGTTCGTGCAACGCCAGAAAATGAAGGAACACCAAACGCCCGCGCTCATCGATGCATCCGTCGCACGGTACGTGGCCCGCACGCAAACCGAACTCGCGAAGGAGTCGGGCAGCGCGCCGCTCCAGCTCTACGTGAAACACCAGATCGACCTGCAGAACATCCGCATCGCGCGCAGGCTGAAAGACAGCGACGACGCGTCGAAGATCTTCCTGCCCGGAGGCGAGGTGAAACCGGAACTGCTCATCGGCGACCGGCGCAAAACCGCCGCCGCGCTTCGCGGCACGAGCCTGCACTTCGCCTTCACGGAAGCGTTCGAAACGGTCGAAGACAGCTCGATCGCCGTCGAACGGAGTTTGGTGAAGGCACTGGCCCACGACATCGCCCAGATGCGCGCAAACATTTTGGGCCTCGAAGCGGCGTTCGCCTATGCCATCATCGCCCTGTCGCAACTGCGCATCCTACGGACGATCGTCATCGGGAAGCGCGCAGGCCTGAGCAGTGCCGAAATCCGCGAGATGCTCCCGCCGTTCCTTTCAACCTCCCCCTACGAAGCATGAACGGCCGCATCGCTTTCGTCGGCCCCGAGGAATCCGTACGGGCGTTCTCGTTGCTCGGCGTCGAAATCGCGCCAGCCCGGACTCAACAGGAAGCGCTCTCGCACCTCCATCGCCTGCGCAAAGCGATGATCAAAGACGACCGCGGCATCGAGCGCAACGCGTACGCGATCATCTTCGTCTCCGAACACCTGGTGCACGACATGCCGAAGGAAGAAGAAACGAAATTCGCCTCGACCTTCCTCCCCGCGATCATCCCCACGCCCAGCAACAAGGGCAACGCCACGGCCGGCGTCGAACGCCTCAAAAAACTCGTCGAGCGCGCCGTCGGCAGCGACATCCTTCAGTAACGAATCTTTTCCTTCCTTCTTCCGCCTATGTCCTCAACCATCACGAAAATCGCGGGACCGCTCGTCGTCGCGAAAGGCCTGCTCAACGCCCGCATGTTCGAAGTCGTGCGCGTCTCGAAAGAGAAGCTCGTCGGCGAAATCATCGAGCTGCACGGCGACTCGGCGTCGATCCAGGTGTACGAAGAAACCTCGGGGCTCGTGCCGGGCGACGTCGTCGAACAAACCGGCGAGACGCTCTCGGTCGAACTCGCCCCGGGTTTGCTCGAATCGATCTACGACGGCATCCAGCGGCCGCTGACGGTGATCGAGCGCCAGGCCAAGAGCCCGTTCATCACCCGCGGCATCGTCGCCCACGGCATCGACCGATCGAAGGCATGGCAGTTCACGACCGTCGCGAAGGTCGGCGACCGGGTGGAGGGCGGTTCGATCCTCGGCACCGTGCCGGAAACGACACTCATCGAGCACCGCGTCATGGTGCCGCCGGCGCTCTCGGGCACGCTGAAGAAGATCGCGTCGGGCTCGTTCACGGTGACGGACACGATCGCCGTCATTGAGGACGACGAAGGCGCGACGCACGAGATCCAGATGCTCCAGCGCTGGCCGATCCGCATCCCTCGGCCCGTCAAAGGGAAAACGGTCCCGAACGAACCGCTCGCGACGGGCATGCGCATTCTCGATACGCTCTTCCCGATGGCGAAAGGCGGCGCGGGCGCGATCCCGGGTCCCTTCGGCGCCGGCAAGACCGTCACGCAGCAATCACTTGCCAAATACTGCAACGCGCAGGTGATCGTGTACGTCGGTTGCGGCGAACGCGGCAACGAGATGACGGAAGTGCTCACGGAATTCCCACACCTCACGGACCCGCACACCGGTGAACCGCTCATGAAGCGCACGGTGCTCATCGCGAACACGTCGAACATGCCGGTCGCCGCGCGCGAAGCGTCGGTCTACACGGGCATCACCATCGCCGAGTACTACCGCGACATGGGCTACGACGTCGCCCTCATGGCCGACTCGACGTCCCGCTGGGCCGAAGCGATGCGCGAGATGTCCGGCCGCCTCGAGGAAATGCCGGGCGAGGAAGGATACCCCGCGTACCTGGGCTCCCGCACCGCAGGCTTCTACGAACGCGCCGGCGCGGTTCAGTGCATCGGCCCTTCGACGAGCTCAGGGCAAGAGCGCAAGGGTTCGCTCTCGGTCATCGGCGCCGTCTCACCGCCGGGTGGCGACTTCTCCGAGCCGGTCACCCAAAACACGCTCCGCGTCACGAAGGTCTTCTGGGCCCTCGACGCCAAGCTCGCGTACAAGCGCCACTTCCCCGCCATCAACTGGCTGCAAAGTTACACGCTCTACGGCGACGATCTGAAATCGTACTTCGACCGCACGGTCGATCCGTCATTCGTGCAGAACCGCGAACGCGCGATGAAGATTTTGCAGGACGAAGCGAAGCTCGAGGAAATCGTCCGACTCGTCGGCACCGAAGCGCTCTCGGCGAAAGACCAGCTGACGCTCGAAGTCGCCCGCATGATCCGCGAGGACTTCCTGTTCCAGAACGCCTTCGATCCCGCCGACGCCTACACATCCATTCCCAAACAGCATCGGCTTCTTCGGGCGATCATGCTCTACCTGGACCTCGCGTCCGAACTTACGAACCGCGAAGACTTCTCGGTCGAACAGCTGCGCACGCTGCCCATCAAAACCGAACTCGCGCAGGCCCACTTGATTCCCGAAACGGAACTCTCGACGTTCGACGCTCTCGAAGAGCGCATCAAAGAACAGCTCCGTTCGATCCACACCGTCGCGTGAACATCTCCTCACTCCAGCCCTCCCCCCACCTCCGCATGTCCCTCAACGCCTACAAAACCGTTTCCGACGTCGCCGGCCCGCTCCTCATCGTCCGGTCGGTCGAAGGCGTCGCCTACGACGAACTCTGCGACGTCGAACTCCCGAACGGCGAAAAACGCCTCGGCAAAGTGCTGGAGGCCCGATCGGACATGGCAGTCGTGCAGCTCTTCGAATCCACGCAAGGCCTGCAAACCGCCGGTCTCAAAGTGCGCTTCCTCGGCCGAACATTCCGCCTCGGCGTGTCGGAAGAGATGCTCGGTCGCACGTTCTCGGGTTCCGGCAAGCCGATCGACGGAGGGCCCGACCTGGTGCCCGAAGCCGTCGTCGACATCAACGGCAATCCGATCAATCCGGCCAGCCGCGAATTCCCCGATGACTTCATTCAGACGGGCATCTCGACCATCGACGTGCTCAACACGCTCGTCCGCGGCCAGAAGCTCCCGATTTTCTCGGGCGCCGGCCTGCCGCACAGCGTTCTCGCGGCGCAGATCGCCCGCCAGGCACGCGTGTTGACGCAGCAGGACCGCGACACGCAGGGCAAGGCGATCGGTGGCGCGGAGGAGGGCAAGTTCGCCGTCGTCTTCGCGGCGATGGGCGTCACCTTCCAGGAAGCCGAGTACTTCAAGCATGAATTCGAAAAAACGGGCGCCCTCTCGCGCACGGTGCTCTTCCTCAACACGGCCGATAACCCGGTCGTCGAACGCATCGCCACGCCCCGTCTGGCCCTCACCGCCGCGGAATACCTCGCGTTCGAACGCGGCTACCACGTCACGGTCATCCTCACGGACATGACGAACTACTGCGAGGCGCTGCGCGAAGTCTCCGCCGCCCGCAAGGAAGTACCTGGGCGCCGCGGCTACCCGGGTTACATGTACACAGACTTGGCATCGATCTACGAACGGGCCGGCCGCATCCAGGGCCGCGACGGTTCCATCACGCAGATCCCGATCCTCACGATGCCGGAAGACGACGTGACGCACCCGATCCCCGACCTCACCGGCTACATCACCGAAGGGCAGATCCGCCTGGACCGCGGCTTGCATCAAAAAGGCATCGAGCCGCCGGTCATTCCGATGGGATCTCTCTCGCGCCTGAAGGGCAAGGCCCAGGACAAAACGAAGACACGAGAGGATCACAGCGGTATGGACGCGCAGCTGACCGCCGCCTACGCGCGCGGCGTCGAAGTCCGCGAACTCGCGGTCATCCTCGGCGAATCGTCGCTCAACGACGTCGACAAGGCCTACCTGAAATTCGCCGACCGGTTCGAGAAGGAATTCGTCACGCAGGGCGAACAGGAGAACCGTTCCATCTACGATTCGCTCGCGATCGGCTGGAACCTGCTCACCGAATTGCCGCGGGGCGAACTGAAGCGGGTCAAGGCGGAACACGTCGATCGATACATGCCCAAGCCCTCCTGATTCCATGGCGATTCTTCACGTCAATCCGACGCGCATGGCCCTCATGGAACTCAAGCGCAAGAGCGCGTCGGCCAGGCGCGGCCATAAATTGCTCAAGGACAAGCAAGACGGACTCATGCAGCAATTCCTGCAAGTCATCCGCCTGGCCAAACGATTGCGCGAAGAGATCGACCTTAAACTGCAACGCGCCTTCCGTACGTTCATCCTGGCATCGGCATGGCTCTCGGAATCCGAGTTGCAGAACGCACTCTCGAGTCCGCAGGCCGTCGTATCGCTCGATTACGAAATCAAGAGCGTCATGGGCGTGAAGATCCCCACGTTCAAGCTCCGCAAGGAAGGCACGATCCGCAGCTACGGCTATGCGAACACGAACGCCTTCCTCGACGAAGCCATCGATCTGTTCGAGGAAACGTTCGCATCGCTCACGCGCCTGGCGGAAATCGAGAAGCAGGCGGAACGGATGGCAATCGAACTCGAGACGACCCGGCGCCGCGTGAACGCGCTCGAGCACAAAATGCTCCCCGACCTCCGCGACACCGTGAAGTACATCAAGATGAAACTGGACGAGTCGGAGCGCGCCGGCATCGTGGGCACGATGCGCGTGAAAGCGCAGATCGAGGCAGCGGGGCGCTGATCAACGGGAACTCGGCAGATCGCCGCGGAACACTTCGTCAAGCACCTTCTCGAGGCGCGTCCGGAGGGATTCCTTCAGGCGGGCCATGCATTCGCGCGAGGTCGTTTCGTTCTCGAGCGTGCGATCTTTGCAAAACTCTTTGCCCATGACGCTCACGAATTTGACCGTCGACGCGATTTTGTCCTCCATGCGCTTCAGGATGTTCTCCCACTTCCACTCTTTATCGGACGGATCGAGAGGAACGGACGACGCCGCGCTGCTCGTACTGCTCGATGACGTGCTGCGCGCCGGAAGACGGCGGATGATCCGCAGGCAGCGTTCGTAATCGTCGCCTTTCGAGAAGCGCTTGCACCGCTCGACGCGGACGGATTCCTTGGAGCCGACGGAGGACGAAGAACCGCCATCCTCGGTAACGGCGAACGCGGGAAGCGCAATAAGAAACGTGGAGACGGCGAGCGCGCCGGAAACGATGCGATGCGAACTCATACGGAACGGGGAAAGGGATACGACCATCAGAGTACACCATCGAGCACGTCGCCGACATCGTCCGACGCTTCTTCGACCGGCGTCGTGACCGTCGCATTCGAAGACGTCGTCACCGCTTCGCCGGAATCGACGGCGGCGGAGGATCGTTCGGACGACATCGCGCGCTCTCGGCTACTCGCCGCGGAAGACGTACGAGGCTTGGTGCCCCGCGCGGATGATGCGGTCGCCCCGACATTCGCACCGAGATCGAGTTCCACTTCGGCATCCGGAATCACAGCGGGTGCGATCGACGTCGGAACCGGCGCGTCGAATTGCTCGGCGCGGTCGTGCAGCGCTTTCAGCACGCGATTGATGCGCGAGGCGCGACGCAAGCTTCCGTCGTCGGTACCGATCGCGGCGCGGACGGCCGTCCGCATGGCGGCGCGTTCGGCGGCGGCCGCGGGGAGCGCTTCCACTTCCACTTCGATTTCATACGCCGCCTCTTCGATGTGCCCGCCGATGGCAACATCGATGTCGGCCTCCGCGGTGCCGCGCTCTTCCAGGCGATGCAATTCGCGCATGCGACGCTGCAACCGTTCCACCGCCCACTGGGCGCGCGCCTCGGGCGTGGCGTTCAAGCGCGCGCGGAACGCTTCGTTCACGTGCAGCTTCATGCCGTAGAGCGGGTCGCCCGGCAGCGCGTTCTCCGCCGCGTACACCAATCCCCCGCCGGAAGCGGCCACGAGCAAGAGCGCCGCGAGCGCGACGGCTTGGAGTCGAACGGGCGAGCGCAGGAACTCCCACAGCGAGAACGGCGCGGGATCGGCATACACCGCGCGCTGGAGGGCGCGACGGATGTCCGTTTTTTCGCCGGAGGTCAGCGACAACGTCATCGTCGCTCGGAGGGCCATGCGCCCGGCGGCGCGTTCGTCGGCACTCAGAGAGAGTTCGTGTTCTGCGTTCGCAAGGTACTGAACGGGATCAATCATGGGCGGGACGATCGAACCGGTATTCGATCGTAGAGGTGGAATAAAAGAAGGAACTTACGGTTTGGAGGGATTCACGAGGGTCGACAGTTGCTCGATGCCTCGGTGGATGCGGACGGAGACGACGTTGGGCGAGACGCCCAGCATGTCGGCGATGTCGCGCGGGGGCAGGCCATCGACGTAGCGCATCACGACGGCGGTCCGGTAGGGCTCTTCGAGTTGCGAAACCGTTTCCATGAGCATCGCCCCCTGGGTGACGCGCGAGGGATCGGGCGCCGAGTCCGGCAGTTCCCAACCGTGCTCTTCCTGCATGTCTTCGAGCGATTCCTCGGTTCGAAGCTTGCGTCGCCGCACGTCATCGACGATCAGGTTGTTGGCGATGCGATAGAGAAAGGCGCGCATGTTCTCGATGTCCGTGCCTTTCTGCAGGCTTTCCCAAACGCGCATGAACGTTTCCTGCATCAGGTCCTTGCCGCGTTCACGATCGTTGAGACGGAGCGCACAGTGTCGAAAGATCGCGTCCGCGTACTCGTCGTACGCGGTGAGCAGGATCTGCTCGCGTTCTGGCGGGTGGTCGTGCATGGGTGAAGACGTAAAAGATACAGTATTCTTACGGAGGGGGTCCGGGGCAACTCTTCCGAGTAGACAACCATGAAAGAACGGCGGGTCGCCTCTGTCAAGGAAGGCTTTCCGAAGCCAAATCCGTGATTCATCGGGCGCGGGGCAAGACCGCCCGCACCATCCACACGATGGTAGCGAGAACGACGAGAATATCGAGCAACGCCAAGACATTGTTTCGCAGCCCGAACTGGAGTGGCACGTAGAGGAGATTTGCAGCACGCTCCAAACGGGTCCGAAAACCTATGCCGGAGGAGCGAACCATGGTTTTTCAAGAAGCGCGTACCATTGCTGTGCACCATCGGAAGTCATGATCGTGACGGTGCATACGCATCCGCTTTCCGCATCTTCCGGAGAAGATCATCCGCCCATGCTCTTCCGGGATCACCGCCCCAAAGGAGCCATGCGATGAGCCCGTTGCTCGGTCGGTTCGGGTTCCCGAAGTCTTTCCCCCTTTTATCCACTTCGTGTCGGGCGAAGAAGCTGCACATGCGTTGGATCGTCCGTGGGGACAGGCATCTTCGATTCTTCAAATCCCGAGCGCGGGCGATGCCGACGGGCGTTCCCCCGCGGCCCCATTCGCGACGAAGACGGAGCCCCTCGGCGGCGTATCGCGCCACTTCAGCAGGCGGAATGAAAGTGAGGTGTCGGTACTTTTTTAGGATCCGCATCGCAGGCGCAAGTATAGAGATTCTTCCCGCCTGGCAATAGAACGATATGCATGCGAATGCCCCTCATCCCACAACAAGCAACTCAAAAAGAGACTGCAACGGCCATCGGCCAGCCGAAGCTTTGGCGAAGACTGGCTGGGGCTGGTGGATGATTTACGAACTATAGTATGGGTGGAACCCCTGCTATATTGCCATATGATATTTGAACCCCATGCAGCATTTCCTCTTTTCGAAGAACGGCGTATCGATGGAAATGTTTGTTGCTCCTCAAGACGTTACAAACGGTAAGATTAAAATCAAAACACTATGTGTACTGTTTCCAGGAATGCCCAATGCGATATCCAAGGAGTTTTTCGCTAAAAAGATCGAACCAGGCGTGGCATTTTTATATGTTCATTATTTGGGTTCTTGGCTTAGTTCTGGAGATAGCAGCCCAGAGAATTGTCGCAAATCAGTAAAAATTGCCTTGGAATTCGCACAATCAAAAGAGGGCAAAGAGTTATTTGGGGGCAAGAATGTGGATTGGGCATTTAAAAAACTAATAATCATCGGATACAGCTTCGCAGGAAACATCATTCTGACTTCCAACCTTTCAAAAAAGGATGCCCATCGAATTTTGCTCTATTCTCCTTTAATTTTCATTCACCAAAGGAACCTCGGGGGGGTAATGAGCGACCCAGAGAATAAACATTTCAAGATCAAGAATAAACACGAATTGGCATTCATGCGACGAGCATATTCAAACATATGGAGAGGAATTAATAATAAAAAATGGGATGAATTTTTTATGGGTAAGGATTCGAAATCACTTATCGAATCACGTAAGAATCTTCCAGAGATAACGGTCTTCCATGGAGTGAATGATTCTGAAATTGATCCAAAATATTCTGAATATTTTGCAAATAGATTCGGCGCCTATTTCCATATCAAACAAGGTTTTGGACATAGCAAAGAGATGATTTCAGTTAAAGATCTCTAATATTCCATTTCTGATAGTTGATTTATTCAATTTTTGTTATATTTTAATCATGTAGTTCTATTACACCTATCGGCTTTGTAACAGGGAGGCAGAGAAATGAAACGAATTGTTTTTATTACAGATTGCTGTGATATTGCTTACAGCGAACTTCGAGGGACTGTTCTGAGTGCATTGGACGATAATCGAGAGGTAACGATCGAACCTCTAGTACCCGTTGCGCCCTTCTCGATTCTAGATGGTAATTTTGCGCTAAGAATGTTGGGCGAATCGTATCCTGAAGGAACGATTTTTTCAGTCATACTTAATCCATTGCAAAAAAGACCGGCAAGGATCTTGGGGAGAACCAAGAAAAAGAATTTTTTATTTCTTGGTGCGAATACTGGCGTGTTCGATTGGTTTTTACGGGACTTTGGAGTGGAGGAGCTATATGAGTTGCACGATCCGGGGTTCCTGCCATTCGGAGGGAAATATGTTCACGCCCCTGCGGCGGCAAAAATGGCTTTGGGAGAACCTCTTTCTAGCCTTGGAACTCAATTTCCAGCGGAGAATTTACTTCGGTTGAACATATCCGAAGGAACGGTCATTCATATCGACAATTTTGGCCTCATGAAATTCATTGGCCCCATTCAGGCATGCCAAGAAGGCGATCGCCTCAATGTGCGTATCAGAGGTCATTCATTCGAGGCTCAGTGGAGTAAGCGAATGATGTCCCTTGAGACCGGTACTTGGTCAGTTTACCCCGGTAGCTCCTTAGACCTTTTGGAATTGGGTAAAGTGCGATGCAATGGGGCTAGCGAATTAGGCGTTTGTGTTGGTGATCAAATCAGCATCACAAAGAAATAGCAATTTCTACCTCCATAAGGCCGTATAACGCCGTCAGTAAGACGCTGGCGGCCTTTTTAATGATACTTGCGAATATATGGTTAAAGTTATATAAAGATATTGTTGTTCGTTAACAACACAGAGTTCGATGTCACCCTATTGCAGGAGAAATGTTATGCAAACGAAATTAGCTGAACGAATTTGTGCTCGGTTGAATGAAAATTGGTCCGGAATGAGCCCGGATGAATTGATGGGCTTTGTCTCACCGAAGTGCAGGGAAATCCTGACACAAGAGAAGCTTTTTCAATTGTTGTCTAAGGGGCAACCGCTTAGAACGAAATTCGGGATTGACCCTACGGCCACGGATATTCATCTCGGCCATATCATTCCCGTCATGCTCTTGCGCCAATTCGCAAAGGCAGGACACCACGTCGATTTCATCATTGGCGATTTTACTGCTCGCGTAGGTGACCCTACGGAGCGAGAGACAGGACGCGTTCCTCTAACCGTTGAGAGAATCGCCGAAAATATGACAACGTACCAAGAGCAGATCGGCAGGTACATCGATTTGTCTCTCATCACTTTCCACCATAATTCGTCTTGGCTAAATCCGATGACACTCCAGGAAGTCTTCGTGATCTTTCAGCAGTTGAATTTGGCGGAAGCAATGCAGCGCGAAGATTTTCGTAACAGAGTGAAGGCGGCACAAGGAGTTTCCCTCGCTGAAGTTTGTTACGGCGTCCTGATGGGCATCGATTCGGTGCATCTCAAGACGGATGTGGAAATCGGAGGGATCGATCAACTTCTAAACTTCCAGCAATGTCGCAAAATCATGCGCCAAAATGGAATGGAGGAAGAAACGATCCTTATGACCCCTATCCTCGAAGGAACGAGCGGCGACGGTCGTAAGATGAGCAAAAGCTACGGCAATTTTATCGCTGTAAAGGCGCCTCCCGAAGATCAGTTCGGAAAGATTATGTCGATTCCAGATCGGCTGATCTTTCAATACTTCTGTGGCTTTGGAGACATCCATCAGCGTGAACTGCCAGAGCTTGAGCAGCTAATCCGAGATGATCCGATGGAAGCGAAGAAGCAGTTGGCGACAGTGGTTGTCGCCCTTCAGTCAAAGTTCATCGAAGACGGCAATCGTGAAAGGGAAAACTTTGAGCGTAAATTCTCAAAGAAGACCCTCTTGGATGCCGACTACACTCCATTGGCGGCAGAGAAGGATCAAACCATCTTTGCTACCCTGGAAAAAGGTGGAGGCTTTAAAAGCAAAAGCGAGCTGCGACGTCTCTTCGAGCAAAATGCTGTTCGTCTTATCGAAGGAGAGGATGAACGTGTGCTCGATATGAATGCGGTTGTCCCCGATGAAGGCTGCACAGTGCGAGTGGGAAAACGAAAGAATTTCCGACTCAATGTTGCACCGGCCTAAGGAGAGTCACATGGCAACATTGGCAAAAACGATTGCAGCAGCAGAATCGGCGCA
Organism: uncultured Candidatus Peribacteria bacterium; assembly: GCA_964641555.1. Taxonomy (GTDB): domain Bacteria; phylum Patescibacteriota; class Gracilibacteria; order Peribacterales; family Peribacteraceae; genus DALYDP01. Next base: position 206,392 of record CAZXKA010000001.1, read on the forward strand.
ACGCCTAGGCTTTAGTGTCTGGGCACGAAGCGAACCCAAAAGCTATCTTTGTGAATATGGCGAAAGAGCGAAGAACTTACTTCGCTCAGAATCTCGCGCAATTTCAATGATCGCATTGGTTGATGACGTTTTGCCCCAGCTAACTCTGGGGCGAAGTCGTGAGCAGCAGCGTGAGTACAATGAAAAGTTTCTTACCATGCTGCCCACACTCGGTTTCGATGATGTTCACTTGATTTCTGATTTTCTGGATCAAAATGACTTCTGGAGCATTCTGAAAAATGGAATGGGGTGTTCGACATCGGAATTCTACAAATTGCTCCCCCAGAGCAAGAAAGGAGACATTGATAATCTGAAGCTGGATGAAGTAATTTCCTTCCTCTGGCACGTACGTGTTATCGAAGTTTCGATGGAGTTATTCGATCTTTCGGGTTTTGTTGCCGGCATACGGTCAGAATATTTTTATCTGACATGCAGGCATCTACTAAAACCCTTCAGCGTTTACTTTCTCGCGACCACGTAATACACCCCCCTGTTCGCAGGGGGGATTTTATAGTTCGGAAGTGCAAGTCGTGGCTGGGCGGAGCGGTCGTGAACTTCTTGGTTGAGTCCCAGACAACGTTTTTGAGGGTAGGGTTTTAGAGAACGGAGGGCAAGACGGTCGGGGCTGAATGTTACAAATGT
>CAZXKA010000002.1:0-197932 GCA_964641555.1 uncultured Candidatus Peribacteria bacterium
CGCCCATTGCGGAAGATTCCTAACTGCTGCCTCCCGTAGGAGTATGGACCGTGTCTCAGTTCCATTCTGGCTGGTCGATCTCTCAATCCAGCTACCCGTCATTGTCTTGGTAAGCCGTTACCTTACCAACTAACTGATAGGGCACAGGCCCCTCCCGAACCGCGAAAGCTTTACCCTTGCGGGACTATCCGGCATTACTCCGCCTTTCGGCGGGATATTCCTGAGTTCGGGGTAGGTACCCATGTGTTACGCAGCCGTCTGCCGTGGGTCTAAACCCACTCGACTTGCATGTTTTAGGCGCACCGCCAGCGTTCACTCTGAGCCAGGATCAAACTCTTCGAAAAGATCCGTGAGGATCTTGAGAGTGATTGTGCTCGTAGTACGCGCTCTATAGAGGAGCGGTACCGTGATCGAGTGATCACTAGTGTTGAGTGTTTTGCGTGTCTCCACACGTTAATTCCAAAGGAATTGGGGGGCTATGCTTTTTATTCAAAAGATAGCGCTGATGTCTCTCTACTACGCGATGCTGTGAAGGAGCCTCGCAAACAGACAGCCCTACGCATCCGAGAGAGGCGCAAGGCCGCTTCTGACGCGAGAGCCGGGCTATCATATACGGGGTTTGGGCAGGGTCAAGGAAATTCTTCCCCTCTCCTGGCGGGCGTGCGGTGTAAGTAGGAGAGGGGTGAGGGGAGAGGGAAAAAGAGAGCTGCAAAGAAATCTTGACCCTTCGTTTCGCTTTCCCTACAGTCCGGGTCCCTACTCGTTCCCGTCTGGGCATTCGCCCGCACGGTTTACCCACGAACAGTATGCCGGTTCATGTACCCAGTTCCGAGGACGTGCGCGTGTACGAATGCGCGATCCTGTATCCGTCCCCCTTCGGGCAGAAGGAGGAAAAAGAACTCCTGAAGGCGATTGACGAAATTTTTGCCGATGCCAAGGGCACGGCGATTCTCAAGGACGCCTGGGGCCCGCGCGGCCTGGCGTACAAGATCGGCGGATTCGACGAGGCGAACGTCCTCGTTCTCTACTACGAGATCGATCCGTCGAAGATCAAAGAGATCGACCGACAGCTCTCGATTCTGAAGGGCGTGCTTCGCCACCTGATCGTGAAGCCGCCGAAGCACTACGACATCGCGCCGATGGCTGGCCGCCTGGACCAGTGGAAGGAGCAGCTGCGCATGGACCGCGAGACGCGCACGCGCGAGAAGGAGGAGAAGCTGCGCAAGCAGGTGGTGGAGAAGGCGAAGCGCGCGCCCGCCAAGGCGAAGAAGGCCGCGCCCGAGGAGAAGCCGATGCCGACCGAGACGATCGAGCAGGGCGTCGACAAGCTCCTCTCCGATACCGATTTGTCCATCTGACCCACCCACCCCACCCATGCCCCCCTCCCACAACCGCCAGCAGAAGAACCAGCAACGCGGCGATCCGCGTCTCAAGAAGTGCGACTTCTGCGATCCTTCGACAGGCTCAGGAGGCGTCACGTACATCGACTACAAGGACTATCCGGCCATGAAGCCGTTCATCGATTACTTCGGCAACATCCGCGCCCGCTACTACTCGGGTGTCTGCCTCAAGCACCAGAAGCTCCTCCGCCTCGCCGTCGAACGCGCGCGGTTCCTGGCGATGTTGGCGTATAGGAAATAGTTTGTAGCTTCATTAGCTTAATTAGGACATGTTCTTGAGCATGACGTGAAGCATGCGCATGACTTCGTTTAACAGCGACTCGGCTTCTTTGTAATCCAATTCTTTCATAGGCGAAATTCTTTTGCAGAGCTCGATTTGTGTTTCTAATTCAGAACCGGAGCCATAGGAAATACGCAAGAACTGCATAAAATCCATTTTTGTACCGCGTCGTCGGCCTTCGGCAATGTTGCAAGGAATCGATACGGCTGCACGGCGCATTTGGGAAACGAGGCCATATAATTCTTCTCGAGGAAATTCGCGCGTTATGCGATAGATGTGTGTCACGAGATCCATCGCCTTTTTCCAGACGATTAAATCTTTGTATGTAAAAACTACGTTGGATGATGCGTTTTGCATGGACGTATTTTCTTCTCTAAGGATTCTTTTGTTTTTCTTATTTCATTCTAGTATAGGTTTTTTGGCTGAGGAATAACATATAATCCGTTCTTCTGTTCCTTAGAACGGTTCCTAATTAAGCTAACCAAGCTAATCCAGCTACCCTTCTCGTTCATGTCCGGCCATTCCAAATGGCACAACATTCGGGTGAAGAAAACCGCGGCCGATAAGGCTCGGGGGAAGATCTACACGAAGCACGCCAGGATGATCGAGATCGCGGCGCAGCGCGGCGGTGACCCGGACACGAATAGCGCGCTCAAGAACGCGATTGCCGAAGCGAAAGCCGACTCGGTGCCGAACGCGAACATCGAACGTGCGATCAAGAAGGGCACGGGCGAGTTGAAGGGGCAGAAGATGGAAGAGGTGCTGTACGCGTGCATGGCGCCCGGAGGTATTGCGTGCCTCATCGAATGCCTGACCGACAACACGAACCGCACGCTCGGGAACGTGAAGACGATCATCAGCAAGAACGGCGGGACGTTCACGGAATCGAGTTCGGTGCTGTGGATGTTCGCGCGAAGGGGGGTCGTCGTGGCGCGCAAGGAAGGAGAAAAAAATCTGGAGACGCTGGAACTGGAACTCATCGATCTCGGTGCCGAAGACTTCGACGCGGCGGACGACACGCTGACCGTCACTACGGACATCGCCGGATGGACGAAGGTGCGCGATGCGTTGAAATCGAAGGGATGGACGGTCGTCTCGGCCGGGTTGCACTACGTCGCAACACAGAAGACGCCGCTGCCGGGCGAAGCGGCGATGGAACAGCTGGCGGAGTTCGTCTCGGCGCTCGAAGAAGACGACGACGTGTCGCAGGTGTTTACGAACGCGGATCTATGACCCATTGTGCCCCGACGTCGGCCGATTGGAATTGTGGAGGATCGAAACGGTGACGTTGCATCACCAGAGATGGTCCGGTTCGTTTTGTAGGACCCATGCCAAATCCGCGGCATACGTGTTCTGTGCGTTCTGCACGAGAGGCGGACGCGACTGCTGCTGCTGTTGCACAGGCAATTGCCGTAGCGTGGGTTGTTGCTGCACGGAGAAAGAGTCGATAACGGCCTCTTCGCGCGCTTCGTTCATACCCATGCCTACACACGCTACACCTGTCCCATGAAAAGCAAAGGTTACTCCGTCGGTGCCAAATCGTCCGTCGCGCTGGCATCCGTCACCGTGATCTCCACGCGGTCCTCGCGTTCGTTGTCCGCCAGGTCGGTCGCGACCGCGCGCAGATCGTAGGAGCCGGGTTCGACGTCGAAGTCGTACGTGAGTTCGTACGGAGCCTGCGGCTTCGTCGAGAGGAGCGTGTCGCCCAGGAAGAACTGCACGTACTTGATGCCGCCTTCGTCGTCGTCGGCCTCCGCCTCGATCGTGTACGACTGGCCGCGGCGGATCTCGGTGCCGCCGCGCGGGCGCGTGATCGTGACGCTCGGGCCGCCGGAATCTTCCTCGAAGCGGAACGTCACCTCGTCGGTCGCTTCGTTGTAGTACTCGTCGACGACGATGAGCTTCAGCGTGTGCGATCCGCCTTCGGACACGGAACGCGGGACGTTGATCGTGAAGCGGTTCGCCTCGGCGCCGCGCGCGCTGCCGGCCGGCTTGCCGTCGATCTCGGCGCGGATTTCGCGGATGCGCGAACCCACGCTGACGTCGAAGCGGGGTTGGAACGACGGGTAGGGCGCGCCGCCGCCACTCTGCGGGAATTCGATCGTGAGTTCGGGTTTCTTGAGGCGTCCGGGGGTCATGGCGATCGTACAGGATTCCGTGGGTGCGATGGGCAGCGGCAAGACGGAGCCGCTGTACGTGCCCGCGACGGAATCGTACGTGCCGGCGCGCGAGCGCACCCATGCCTGCAGCGATGCGTCCCAGTGGGGGAAGCGATCGGCCAGAATATCGCGCGGGGCGAAGAAGCTGCGCGTCTCGCGGGCTTCGGCCGGGCATTCATCCGAGGCCAGGAGTCCCGTCACGCGGTCGATCTCCAGCTGCACGCAGGCGGGATCCGCCAGCGTCGGCATGCGCTCCTGCAGGAACACGTCGGACTTGCGGTAGGCGACGGGCGTGCACTCGGTGGGAAGCTGACCCGAGAGCGTCGAGATCTGCGGGTTGGCGATGCCGCTCGGGGCTGTGAATGCCGTGGGAAGATCGTCGAGCGTCGTGCGAGCCTTCGTCATGTACGACTTCCAGATGGGCGCCGCGCTGATGAGCGATTCGGCCTTGGCCGAAAGAGGAGAGGCGTCGGCGTTGCCCACCCATACGCCCGTCACGAGGCCGGGAATGAAGCCCATCGTCCACAGGTCCGACGGCTTGCGGTCGGTGCAGTTTCCCGCGGCGTCGCGCTTCAGGCATTTGTTGCTCGTGCCGGTCTTGGCGGCAGCCGGACCGCCGGGCACCGAGAGCGCGTTCTGCCAGTATTCGCCGGGACGGACGGACGCGTCGCTGAGGATCGACGTGACTTGGTACGCGATGCGCGGGTCGATCGCCTCTTGCGGACGGTGATCCGGCGCTTCGTAGAGGATCGCGCCGTTGCGCGTAATGCGTTTGATGGCGTGGAGGGGCATGAGCTCGCCATTGTTCGCGATCGTGCCGTAGGCCTGCACCATCTCGAGCAGCGGCGTCTCGGCGGCGCCGAGGGCCAGCGGCCAGCCGTACTCAAAGTCGGGATTCGTCTGGATCGCTTGTTCTTTCTGCTCGAGCGGCGATGGCGCGCCCAAACGGCTGACGAGGTTGAGAATATTTTCCTCCTCCCCCGCGAGGAAGTACATCTTGATCGCGGGGATGTTGCGCGAGGCGCCGAGCGCGGTGCGCGCGTTCATGAGGCCCCAGAATCCGCCGTCGAAGTTCTGCGGCTCTTCGGTGCCGATGCGCGTAGGAACGTCGAAGAGCACCGTGGCCGGTCCGGCGCCCGCTTCCTCGAAGGCCGACGCGTACACGAGCGGCTTGAAGCTGGACCCCGGTTGCCGCGGAACGCGCGCCATGTCGATCTTGCCGCCGAATTCTTCATCGCCGTAGTCCGCGTTGCCGACGTACGCCATAATCTCGCCCGTCTCCGGCTTGGCCGACACAAGCGCGATGTTGTGCGCGCCGTAGATCGATGCGGCGTCTTCGCGTTCCGCCTCCACCGCGGCTTCGGCCGCTTGCTGCAAATCCCAATCAAGCGTCGTTTCGATCGTGAGCCCTCCTTGATCCAGGAGCCCGTCCGCCGTGCCGATCAGTTCTTCCGCCTGCTCGCGCACCCACAGGACGAAGTGCGGCGCGCGGATGCTGTCGCGCGCCGTTTGAAACGTCATGGTCTTCAAGTCCTCCACCGCGGCGAGCCGTTCTTCCTCGGTGATGTAACCTTGTTCCTGCATGTTCTGGAGCACTTGGTCGCTGCGGCCGCCGACGTAGAACGCGTTGGTGCCCGTGCCGAAGAACCCGCCCATGAGGCCGATACGCACGTCGTCGATGTCGAGGTCGTCGGCGCTCTTGACGTTGCCGTTGTCGAGACGTCGCTGCGTGTCTTCCGTCGGGGTCGTACGCACGTGCGAGCCGTACGGGTTGAAGTAGCTGGGGCGCTGGGGGAGCGACGCCAACACCGATGCCTGCGCGAGCGTGATGCCGCTGGCGGAGTGGCCGAAGTAGCGTTGGCTCGCAAGCTCGATGCCGTACGCGTTCTGGCCGAAGGGAATCCAGTTCAAGTAGAGCGCGAGCAGTTCATCTTTCTCGTACCGCGATTCCAGCTGGCACCCGAGGATCAGCTCTTTCAGTTTGCGATTGAGGATGTTGTCTTGCTGCAGGTTCATCGCGTTGCGCGCCAACTGGCGGGTCAGCGTCGAGGCGCCGCCCGATTGACCGAAGCGGAAGACGACGCGCGCGAGGGCGACGACGTCGAGGCATCCGCGATCGTAGAAACGCTGGTCCTCGATCGCGACGATCGCCTGCTTCATGTGCTCGGGGATCCGGTCGCTCGGAATGAATTCGCGGTCTTCGTCGCGGTACAGGCGGTAGAGCTCCGTGCCGTTGCGGTCGACGATCTGCGAGCTGTGATCGGGAATGAGACTGCGGGGATCGTCGATATCGGGAAGCGTGATCCACAAAAAGCTCATGTAGAGCAGCAGCAATCCGCCGAAGCCGAGTGCGGCATCGCGTAGGACCCGTTTCCATCCGCGTTCCTCCGCCCACAAGCGCGTGGCCACGATCAGGCCGTGGATGCGCGCTTTCCAGCCGTCGCCCCGGGGCATGCGGGGGTGCCGGACCCGGGGCGCCATGGGGCGGTTTTGGGCACGCGGAGAGGGCCGGTCTGCCGCGGAGCCATTCAAGGGTCGCGGCGTGAAATCATTCTCCATGGGGCTGCCAGTGTAAGCCCCTGGAAGGCCCGGGGGCAATGTGCGGGCGGGTGAAAAATATGCTATACTGAATCGATGGTTCTCCCGCTTCTTCGCCTCGTTTCCCCGGCGCCGTCAGCCCATGCGCAGCCGCTCGTGGTCAATATCGGCACGCCGCTCAGCTTGGGCGAACTCCTGACGAACATCGTGAACTTCCTCGCCGCGTCGATCGGTTTCCTTGCGGTCGTGATGTTCATCGTGGGCGCGCTGAAACTCGTGGCCTCCGCCGCGAACGAAGATTGGCGGAATCAAGGAAAGGACCTCATGATCCATTCGCTCATCGCGATGGCGATTGTCCTTGGTGCGTACGCCCTCCTCCGTTTGGTGACGTACGTGCTGATCGCGTAACCCAAAAAGTCATTCATTCCGTTGCCTGCCGTCCGTCCTCTTCTACAATAGAACGCTGTATGTACTCCGATGAATTGTCCGATAGCACGCTGGAGGCCCTGGAGCGCGCCGAGCAGCTCAAACTGCAAGGAAAGCACGAGGACGCCATCGTGATCCTGGAGGCCCTCCTGATGGAGGATCCGGCGAACGTGCCGGCGCTCGAGGAATTGGCCGACAACGAACTCTCGCTCGATCACTTCGCGCGGGCGCAGGCCGCGGCCGATCGCGCCGTAACGTTGGACCAAGGAAGTTATACGGGGCATTACATTCTGGGGTTCCTTCGTTCGCACGAGGGTAAATGGAAAGAGTCACTCGTCGAACTGCAGCTGGCGAATAAATTGAAGTCGAACAATCCCGAGATTTTGCGCTGCTTGGGGTGGGCGCTCCTGCGCAGCGGCATGCGTGCGCAGGGAACGGTAACGCTCGAGCGGTCGCTCAATCTCGATAACGACAATCCGCTGACGCTCTGCGATTTGGGTGTCGCGTACCTGGAATTGCAGAACACGCCGAAGGCCCGTGCACTCTTCCAGCGCGCGTTGGAGCTGGATCCCCAGAACGCTCGGGCGCGGGAATGCGTGGACATGGTGGGCCGCTTGGAGCAGCGCATGCAGACGACGAAGTAAAAGCTGCTGTATACTCGGTTCCATGGATAGCGCGCAGTTCGTCGCGGTTCGCCGAAGCATCGCACGGGGGTGGCGATTGTTGCAGGGGTCCGGCACGGGGATCGACCTTCTCGGCGTGACGGCGGCATTCATCGTGGTGCAGTTGTTGCTCGTGGCGCTGTCGGGCGTGCGATCGGTGGAATCGGCGGTGCTCTCGCGCGGCGCCCTGCGCGTGGATGTCGTTGCCGGCGTCGGCGATCAGCGGGTGCAGGAACTGTATGCGACGCTGCGCGCATTGCCGTCGGTGCGCGCGGTGACGTACGTTCCGCGTGAGCAGGTGCTGGCACGGGAGCGAGCACGCGATGCGGCCTTGGCGTCGTTCCTTGAGCAGTATGGGATCGACAATCCGTTCGCCGATACGTTCGAAATCCTGCCGGAGGACCGCGGCGGATACGATGCGGTGCGCGCCCTTGTGCGTGATGATCGATGGACCGATGTGATCGACGCATCGTCGTTGGCCGGTATCTCGGCGCAGGAGGCCGCGGTCGTCGAATTGCTGGAAGCGATCGGCATCGTGCGCATGGGAACGGTGTTGTTGATCATTCTTACGGCGGTCGTGGCGGGATTCTTGGCGTTCAATCTGCTCGTTCGTTTGGCCGCGTTGCGCCGACCCGACGCGCAGGCGGAGCTTTTTGCAGGTGCTTCGTCGGGAATTCTCGCGATGCCTGCGATCGTTGCCGGCATGCTCGGACTGCTCGGCGCGCTCGCGGTCGCGTCGTTCCTTGCGGCATTCCTCACGGTCGTTCTCGCGCTTTTCCCGCAATCCGCACTCGTCGGCGCGTTCCTCACGCAATCGTTTTTCGCGACGCTGCTCCCGCTCGTACCGCTGGCACTCGGCGCGGAGGTGATCTCACTCGGGGTTCTCGCGTGGATCGTCGGGCGCGCTGGCGTGGCGTTCCGCTCGTAGCCGTGCGGAGTCAGTCGACCCTCGACGGCATCGTGCTGCGCACCTACGACGTCGGCGAAGCGGATCGGTTGTGCATCGTGCTCACGCGCGAGCGCGGGCGGATGGCGATGCGAGCGCGGGCGGTGCGCAAGCTCGGGAGCCGGATGGGGTCGCTCCTCCTGCCCGGACGTCGCTTGCGCGTGGACGTGCGCGATGACGGCAACGGCGCGACCGTCGCGGCCGCGGCACTGAACGGAGAGATCGCGGATCTCTCGGACGCACGGTCGTTCGCCGCCGCACAGCAGGGGATCGAACTCGTGCTGCTTTTGACCGAAGACGGCGAGCCTCTCCCGGCCGTGTTCGATTTGCTCTTTCAGTATCTGCACGTATGCGTGGTGGATCCGGAGCGTGCGCGGATCGTGTTTCAGCTGAGACTGTTCCACCTCCTCGGATTTCTTCCGTCGCATCTGGATGATCGCCGGTTCGCGTTGTTGTCGAGTGCGGAACAAGCGTACGTTCGGTTGTGCAGCAGAAATGACAATTTTGCCATGCTCTGCGCGGAAACGACCGATACGTCGACTCTGGATGCGTTCGTCCGGACGCTCGTCGATGAGCACGCGCGGCGCGACTTGAAGAGTTCCGCGGTATTCGCGTCACTTTAGAATGCTCTTGGAGGCTTCGGCGTATTGATATCCGACGGTTCTTCGGTCGGCGCGCTCGCACCCACTTCATAGAAAAGCGGACGGGCCTGATAAATCGAGATGACCGGCTCTTCGACGTACGTTCCGTCCGCCAGCGTCGTCTGTCGTACCCACGCGGCGGTCATGCCGGGGTGACGATCGCCGACTTTGCGCCGCTGTCCGGGCGGCAGTTCGGTCGTCGTGATCGTGCGATCCGGCGGCGCGGCCGTCCGTGCCCAGATGAACGGTCCGTACACGCTGCTTCGGCGCGCATCTTTCGTGCCGTAGTAGATGAAGTACGCGTGATCGTCTTCATCGTGGTGCGTCTGGATGAGCAAGGCTCCCGGACTGTCGTTCGTGAATTTCATGTCCGGATTCGGCGGATACACCGTGGCGTCCGTACCTTGCGGACCGTAGTAACTGACGGCGTAGCTATGGTTGATGCGTTGTTCGATGGGGAATCCGTACTCCCACGCGCCGCGGTAGGCCGTCGTGCTCACTTGGCAGAGTCCGCCGCCGTAATCGGGCTCGGTGCGGTCGCCTTTGATGACCAGTTCCTTGCGGTAGCCCGTCGTGCCGTCCACCGGGCCGAGTTCTTTGCCGAACGAAAAGACCGTTCCCTGCGGAATGATGTGCCCGTTGAAACGGGCGAGACCGGTGGCGATGTTGTGGCGGCGGTTCACGGGCGACCCGGCGTAGTTCGATTCGCCGACCGTGACGACTTCCTGAATGCCCATGTCCTGCAATTCCGCGCTTTCCACGCGCACATCCGCCGGCAGTTCTTCAATGGGAATCTCTATATCGTAGAGGCCGCGCTGGAGCGCTTCGATCGTGAGCGCGGCGAGGGCATCGAGATCGACGCGGCGGCCCGGCAACCCCACGCCGTCGAACACGACGTCGCCCGATCCTGTCGATCGAATGACGACGCTCCCCGCCGGGCGGTCAAATCGCTCGCTGATGCGCGACCGGAGCGTTTCGCGGATCGCGTCGAGCGAATATCCGCTGCGCGTCGTGCGCGCGAAGCCCGCGGGAGGAACCGGCGGAACGTCGCCGTCGGCCAAGAGCGATTGCGGCGGCATCACGACCTCACCCGCATAGGTCCAAGCATCCTCTGCGCGCGTCCAATCCTGGACTTCGTAGGCGGGGACGGTGAACAGGAAATGTTCGTGGCGGTAGAGGATGTCGCCGGCGGCTGCGGATGCGACCGATGGCGAGAGGCCAAGGAGGCCAAAGAAGCCGACGAGAATCAGCATGCGGCGTTGAGCGTCTCTGTAGCGATCTCCCGGCAAAGGCGTTCGCTCGAAGATGTGCGGAGGATGCACCGGCTTGGGATGTTCCATGGGATTGGGCAATTCATCGAGCGCGCGGTTCACGAGCGCATCCGCACGGTAGTTGTCCTCGCGGGGGATATGGACGAAGACGACGTCGGGGAGGTCGTTCGCGAGTTCCTGTACTTCATCGACGAGCGGCTGGAGCGTTGGCATCTTCACCTTGTACTCGCCGTTCACTTGCTTCACGACGAGTTCGCTATCGAGATGCGCGATGAGACGGTTCGGTTGGAACGCCCGCGCGAGTTCAAGACCCTTGATGAGCGCCCGGTACTCCGCGACGTTGTTCGTTTCCTGCCCGATGCGTTCAAAGTGCTCTTTCAGCACGGTGCCGCTCACGGGATCCTCGATGATGCAGGCGATGGCGGCGTGCCCCGGGTTTCCGCGCGAGCCGCCGTCGCTGAAGAGGTGGAGCGTTCCGCCGATCTGCACCGGCAAATCGTCCGACTTCGTTGTGGCCAGCGCTTCCTCCACGAGGTTCGTGACGAATTGCTCGCGGTCTCTTGCACGAGGAAAGAGTTCTTGGAGACGCCGTTCGAGTGCTGCCGGAAGACGAAGCATGACGATAGAATACAGAAGCAGAGAGCAGAAGCAGAATCTGCTTCTCCTTCTACATTCTGCTTCTACAACAATTCCTGGATTGCTGCATCTAATTGCGGATCGCGCTTCGCCTCGAGATCCTCCACCGTCCGATCAATGACGACGTCCGGCGTCACGCCGTGCTTGCCGAGATCCGTGCCCTTGGGCGTCAGCCACGTGGCCGTCGTTATGCGCAGGCTCGTACCGCCCGGCAAGTCGATCACCTCCTGCACCGTGCCCTTGCCGAAGCTCTGCGTCCCGACGACCCGGGCGCGGCCGTGGTCCTGCAGCGCGCCCGCCACGATCTCCGACGCCGAAGCACTGCCTTCGTTCTGAAGGATCACGAGCGGGATGTCGGGGAAGAGCGGCGAACCGAGCGCGTTGTGGTGATCCTGCGCCTCGCGCCCCGCGACCGTGACCACGCGCCCTTCGCGCAGGAACATCGATGCCAAGTCGATCGCGCCGTCCAGGTAACCGCCGCCGTTGTAGCGCAGATCGATGATGAGGCCTTTCACCTTCGAAAGATCGGCGGAGGTCAGAAGACCGCGTACTTCGGGAATCGTCTCGGTGCCGAACTGGCTGATCGTGAGAAGGCCCACGGATCCGCCGGTGCCTGCTTTTACTTCGTACGTCGCGCTGGGGACGTGGATCGTGTCGCGGACGATCGTCACGGTCACCGTATCGAAATCGCCTCCTCGCGCGCGGGCGGCTTCAAGCGTGACCGACGTGCCTTTCGGCCCGCGGATTTTTCCGATGACGTCGGGGAGGGGGAGACCCGAGACGTCATCGCCGCCGACGTTCATGATGAGATCCTCCGGCAATAATCCGGAGCGCTCGGCCGGCGAACCGGGAATGAGCCGCACGATGCGGACCACGCCGTCTTCCACGCTCAATTCGGCGCCGATGCCTTCCAAGTTTCCGTCCAGGCCGTTCACGAATTCGTCGCTCTCCTGCGCGGACATGAATAATGTGTAGGGGTCGCCGACGGCCGAGACCATCCCGGCCACGGCGCCTTCGACCATCTTCTGGGGATCCATTTCCTCCGGGCGCAGGTAGTGGGCCAGGAGCAACCTCCAGGTCGTCCACAGCAATTCGATATTCACGTCTTCTTTGGGATTCGCGATGACCGCGCCGCTCTGCGAACGGCCGATGAGCATCTCCTCCAGGCGCTGCTGCGCCTCGCCGTACTGCACCATCGCGTACCGGTTCCCGAGTTGCCATCCGAGCAGCAGGGTGAACACCGGGACCAAAATGCCGACGAAAATCCGGGTGGGGCGTGTCATGACGTGTGTTCGTGCAGGTACAATCAGCGTATGGGACAGACGATCCATCGCGCAATGCGTGTGCAAGACATTTTGGCGCTGCTGCCAACGGCGGAACCGCTGCTGGCGGAGTACGGGCTGCACTGCGTCGGGTGCAGCGGCAGCGCCTTTGAAACGTTGGAGGAGGGATATCTGAGCCATGGCTTCGCGGAAGATCGGCTCGACGATCTCGTGACGGATCTCAACGCGCTCTTCGAACGCCAACCGGAACGGCCGCAGACAATCGAGGTGACCGACACCGCCGCGCGCGCGTTGGCCGCGATTCTGGAAGCGGAGAACCAAAGCGATCACGTGCTCGTCGTGGGACTCGATGACACCGGCAACTTTTGTCTCGATGTCCTGCCCGACGTCGCGACGGATCATCTCCTCTTCGGCCATCCCGCCGTCCCCACGCTGAAGCTTGCCGCGTCCCCCGCGACGCTCAAGCGCATCGGCGGAGCGACGATCGATCACCGCGAGGGAAGATTTAAGTTGGATTTGCTTGAAGACACTCAGCGAAAAACCTGCGCGTGCGTGGATGGGGGGCTCTGTGGATGCGGCGAATCGTGCGGTTGCTGATTCGGCTCAATACGCAAGAACCTCTTCCGGATTGAAAAACCTTTTGATCTCCGCCTCCGCAGCTTCGGGGCTGTCGCTGGCGTGCGCGACGTTAATCATCTTGCTGTTCTCCGCCTTTGAACCCAGTTCCGCGCGGATGGTGCCGGGCGCCGCGAGCTTGCTGTCCGTCACGCCGAGCATGTCGCGCATTTGGGCGACGATGCCATCGCCTTCGAGTACGAGCGCGATTACCGGCGCGGAGCGCATGAACGATTCCACCTCGGGGTAGAACGGCTTGTCGGCGATGTGCGCGTAGTGCTCGCGGAGGATCTCCGGCGTCAGGTGGATCATCTTGCACGCGCGGATCGTGAACCCCGCGTCTTCGAACCGGGCGATGACCTTGCCGCAGAATTTACCGCGGACGGCGTCGGGCTTCAGGAGGATGAGCGTGCGTTCCATGGGTTGTATGGTAAAAAGCGGCGGCATTGTGCTCATAAACCGCGCTCGACGCAAGTTACTTGCCCAGCAGCTTCGTGCTCGATCGGGAGCGCTTGCCGACGTTGGCGGGCACGCCGCGCAGCAGTTGCCGCATGCACGTGCGATACTTGCCGTCGTCGTCGACCGGACCACACTTCGCGTTGGCGGCGTCGAGGGTCGCCTTGTCGAGCCTCTTCTCGGTCGCTTTGCGGCCGTCGCCTTCGTCGCGCTTCGTCTTCTGCTCGGCGAAGAACGCCTTCCGGAAGTCCTGCAGCTGCCGCTGGAATTCCTTGCGCTTCGCGCGCATCTCGACGAGGAACGCCCGCAGGGCCTTCTGGTAGTCCGATCCGATACCCATGTGGGCGTGGTCGGCCTTCCACTGCGTGATGACCGCGTCTTCCGCGTCGTTGTAGTCGCGCTCCAATTCCTTCCACGCCTTCAGCGCGTCGGTAATGCAGCGCGCGCGGCTCTTGCCGGACGTGCCTTCGCACGGAACCTCCGTCGGGGCTTGGACGGCGAAGCCCGTCGCCGTTTCGTCGGCGAACGCGACCGGCGCGGCGGATGCGAAGAGACTGAGAGCGAGGGCGGATGCGGTGAGGCGTGTGATCATGGTTCGCATTCTCACGGTTGTTACGATCGTACGCAAGAATTACGCCAACAACTTCTCCATCGCCTTCTCGTCGTCGCTCTTGCCGATCACCACGAGACGGAGCTCTTCGGGCACGAAGAGCCGCTTGGCGAGTGCGTCGACGCGCTCTTTCGTCACGTCGTCGATCTTCCGGAAATACTCGGCCGTGTCGCGGATTTCGGGGTAGAGGAGCGCTTGCTTGCCCAGGAAGTTCGCGCGTTCTTCGCTGTCTTCGAGGCTCAGCGTGATGCGGCCCTTCAGATAATCCTTCGCGCGCTGCAATTCCTCTTCCTCCACGCCGTCCTTCGCGGCGAGTTCGTACTCGTGGCGGATCGCGGCGATCGCCTCGCCGACGCGCGACTGGTCGATGCCCGCGCGGGTCGAGATGATGCCGGCGTCCAAATAGTTATCGGTATCGGTGGCGATGTAGTAGCACATGCCGCGCGCCTCGCGGATGCGCAGGAACATGCGCGAGCTCATGTTGCCGCCCAGGATGATGCCCAGGAGTTTTTGCGGGAAGTGATCGGGATCCTGCGACGACACGCCCGGCACGCCGAGCACGAGGTGCGCCTGCTCCGTCTGTTTTTTGCGCAGCCAGATGCGCTTGGGGTTATAGGTCGCAAATGCCGGATACTGCTTGCTCTTGCTGCCCTTCAGATCGCCGAAGAACTGCTTGGCGAATGCCAACGCTTGGTCGCGCGTGATGCGACCGGCGAAGGTGATGACGGTGTTGTCGGCCGTGTAGAGCTCATCTTTGTGTCGCTGAAAATCCTTCTGCTGCACGGCGTTGATGACTTCCTCGGTGCCGATCGTGTCCCACCCCAACGGGCAATCGCCGAGGAGCAGCTCCTCGAAGTCCCACCCTGCGCGGTACATCGGCGTGTCTTCGTACATGCGCTTTTCCTCGATGATCACGCCGCGCTCCTTGTCGATCTCCTCGGGCGGGAAGCTGGCGTGCAGGAGCATGTCGGAGAGGACGTCGCACGCGAGTTCGGTTTTCGGGTGCGCGACCTTCACATAGTAGCCCGCGTATTCTTTGCCGGTGAACGCGTTGAAATCGCCTCCCACGCCTTCGATCGCCGCGCTCACCTGCTGCGTGTTCACGTACTTCTTGCCGCCCTTGAAGAACATGTGTTCCAGGAAGTGGCTGATGCCGCGCTCGCTCTCAGTCTCGTAGCGCGAGCCCGCGCCGCAGAACACGAGGACGGTGACGGATTCGGTGACGTCGACCGGAGCGGTGAGGACGCGAAGTCCGGAATCGAGCGTATCGATCGTATACATAGATGGTTAGGAAAGCGGCCAGAGACGAAGCATCGCGAACGCGGCGAACACGGTGAGACACGCAAGACCGATGACCGTGCCGATGACCGCGCGCCGGTGGTCGCCCTCCCGCGCGCTCAGGACGATGCTGAGCCCGCCGTAGAGCAAGCCGACGGCGAGGAGCGGCGTGGGGATCGTCGTCAGCAGCACCTGGCTCCACGGCATCCACAGCCCTTGTCGCCAAAGGACCTCCATGCCGAACAGCAGGAGTCCGAGGATGGTGAAGAGGACGGCCGAGAGCTTGTGCAAAAAGTGAATCACGGGCGAAGGATACGTTACTTTGTTTTCTTCTGCACCGTAATCCTCTTTCGCCCCTGGGCACGTCGCCGCGCGATGACCTGGCGGCCCTTCATCGTCGCTTTGCGCGAGAGGAATCCGTGTTTCCGAAGCCGGCGGCGCCATTTGAGCTTTCCAAGCATAGTGCTGCGGGAGGGTAACGATGCTTACGAAATGGGTCAAGCGATTAGAGAAGAAGCAGAAAACGGTTAAAAACGATTTTTTTGCCATAATCACTGCTTCTGCATTCTCCTTCTGCTTCTTTACTCGTACCGTACCGTCTCCTCCGTCACCCCTGCCGCCGCATTGGCCGTTCGGGCGGCTATAAAGAGCAAATCGCTCAGGCGGTTCAGATAGATGAGGGCTTCGGGGTTGATCGCTTCTTCTTGTGAGAGGGCGACGACGCTGCGTTCCGCCCGGCGGCAGACGGCCCGGGCTTCATGGAGCAGCGCGCCGCTGCGGTGACCGCTCGGCAAGATGAAATGCGTGAGCGGCGGGAGCTTCGGTTCCATGCGGCCGATCCACGCGTCGAGCACCGTTACGTGCGACGCCTGGATACGTTCAGTGTGCGCTTTCGTATCCAGCGGCGACGCGATGTCGGCTCCCAACGTGAAAAGCCGGTGCTGCACCGTCTCGAGCGCGACTTCGACGTCTTTCGGCATCCGCTCGCAGCGCACGACGCCGATCACCGCGTTCAATTCGTCGACGTCGCCCACGGCCGCGATGCGCAGGTCTGCTTTCGAGACGCGCGTGCCGCCGACCAAACCGGTGGTGCCTTTGTCGCCGGTGCGCGTGACGATGGTCATGGGGTTATTGGGGATTGCGTCACTTTCCCATGCTCCTTCTTCGCTTCGTCGTCCGTCAGTGTTCGGTCATTCGCTCGGTAGGTGAACCGCAGGGTGACGTTGTACGACCCTCGCTCGACGCCTTGGCCGTCGTACAAATCGCGGACCGTGATGTCTTCGAGCAACGGCGATGCTTTCCGCATGGCTGCGACCATGGGACCGATCGGTTCCGTATGCGAGCGCTTGAATGTGACGTCGTAGCTGATGGCGGGGTGTGCGGGGAGCGGCGTCGATTTCATGATGGCGCCGGCGAGTGAGCCGAGGGCCGTGAGGTCGATCGTGGCGGCGGCCGCCCGATGCGGCAGATCGAACGCGTTGATGATGGTGGGGTGCACATCGAACACTCTGGCGGCCTCGGTCGATCCGACCGTGATGACGCACGCCCGTCCCGGATGCGCGGGGGCGGGAGGATTCGTATCGCGCTCCACGGTCGCCGAGAAGCCGAGTGTCTTCAAGAGGTGCATCGTGCGTTCGATGGCGACCAAGAACGGATCGTCCAGGAGCGACGAATGCCCGAGCACCAGCAGTCCGCACTCGGAGCGTTCGGGGGCATCCTTCGCGAACACGTGCGAGCAGTGGAAGGTCGCGAGCGTTCCTTCCGCGAGCAAGTGATTGCGGCGTGCGTGGTCCAGCAGGTGGGGGAGCGTGCTCGTCTGCAGGAGCGACAGTTCTTCGACGAGCGGGTTGGCGATCGCGATCGCGCGGGCGGGATCGACTCCCGCTTGGCGCAGGAGCTGGGGGCCTACGAGCGAGAGCGGGAGGATCTGGCGCAGACCGTCGGCGGCGAGCGCGCGCGTGACCCGCTGTTCGATGCTCTCGCCGGGAATCGGTCGCAGGAGTCCGTGCGGACGCGTCTCCGGGATCCGTTCGTAGCCGTACGCGCGGGCGATTTCTTCGATGAGGTCGTGTGCGCCGAGCAGGTCGCGGAGTCTCCAGAGTGGTGGTGTCACAGAGAGAACAGGTGCGGATGTATTCTTGGATCGAGCTGTGGGTTTCTGGACCGTGCATCCAAGCGATTCGAGGATCGTTACGACGTCTTTTGCCGGCAGGTCGACGCCGAGCATCGATGCCACGCGGTCGAGGGGAAGCTTGATCGTCGGCGCCGTGCCGTCCGTTCCCCATTCTTCGAGTTTGGAGACGATGCGCGCGCCGGGGATGAGCGTGAGGAAGAGCTCGAGCGCGCGGTAGAACCCCGCTTCCATGTGGACGGGCGGGACGCTCTTCTCGAAGATCGTCGCGGCGTCCGTGCGGTGGCCCGTCGCTTGGATGGTTTTGCGGATGAGAATCGGATCGGGGACGGGGCCCTGCAGGAAGATGCGGCGCGTCTTCTCCGAAATGCTCGTTCGTTTGCCGCCCATCATCGAGACCAAGTCGAAGATGCCATCATCGTCGCTGATGACGAGCGCACCTTCGGGGAGCGCGCGGTCGACGCCGTCGAGCGTCCGGATCGTCTCTCCCGCCTTCGTCATGCGCAGTTCGATATCACCGCGGATGTCGTCGCGGTCGAACGCGTGGAGCGGCGCGCCCCATTCGAGCATGACGGTGTTCGTGATGTCGACGGGGAGCGAAATCGGGCGGATACCGACCGCCTCGAGCCGGCGCTTCATCCAGTCCGGCGTCTCGCCCGGCGCATCGATGTCGATGGCGCAGCCGAGGTAGCGGACGACCGACGCTTTGGCGGGGGTCTTGAACGCGAAGGGGAGCGGGGTCTTCGGGAACGTGGGGGCCGAGCGCTTCGGTTCGCCCTTCGCTTTCGCGAGTCCGAGTGCGATGCACTCGCGCGCCATGCCGCGGTGCGACCACAGGTCCGGGCGGGTCGTGATCGCGGTGTTGTTCACGTCGAGGACCGTGTCTCCTCCGCCGAGTGCTTCCGCCAGCGGCATACCCGTCTTCATGGATCCGAGATCGACGATCGGGCGTTCGCCGTCCTCGGGCTTCGGCGGGAACTGTGTTTCGATGCCCAGTTCTTCCGCCGCGCAGATCATGCCGTGGCTCTCCTCGCCGCGGATCTTCACCGGTGCCAGCGTCATCGTCTCTCCGCCGTGCCACTTCACGGTGGCGCCCACGTGCGCGAACGCGACCTTCATACCGACGCGCAGATTCGTCCCGCCGCAGACGACCTTCTTCTCTCCCCGGTCCGTCTTCACGGATGCGAGAAGCAACTTATCCGCGTTCGGATGTCGATCGATCGAAAGAATTTCGCCGACGCAGCAGTGCTCAAGCAGTTCGCCGCTGCGGATGACGTCTTCCACTTCGGCCGTGCTCAGGGTCAGCCGTTCGGCGATCTTCAGCGGATCTTTTTCCGTCCATGCAACGTACTCGCCAAGCCAGTCGAGAGAAATCTTCATCGAGCGTCAGAGTAACGCGAACGGCGGCGAAAAACGAGCACTGAAAGATGGCGAAGAGACCGGAGACACGGAGACCAGACGGTCCGGTCTCTGGTCTCTTGGTCTCTGGACGTCTTTTTAAACCTGTTTTTCCGATTGACGGTACTCTTGGCAATCCCTACTATCTCCCGGCCCATGGCCCGCAAGTGCGTCAAAACCGGCAAAGGAACCGCGTTCGGCAACACGCGGAGCCACTCCATGCGCCACACGCGCCGGACGTTCAAGGCGAACATCCAGAAGAAGCGCGTCTTCGATGCGGCGACGGGGAAGTACGTGACGATGAAGGTGTCGGCCAGTTACTTGCGCACGCTCGCGAAGCGGTTGCAGGCGGGGAAGAAGGCGTAAGTCATGCCTCGGTACGATGTGCGCGACGCACATCACTCGGCATGACAGCCGTTAGAGGATTGGCTTTCGTAGTTCCTTGATCTCTGATTGATGGTGTTTTTCTTGCAACATCTTCTCCTTCGCGCGGCGGCTGCGGCGGTCTTTCTGTTTCTTGCGTTTGAACGCGGCGCGCATGAGCTTGGATTCCTTGCCGCGCTTCTCGACTTCGATTTTCAGCAACAATAATTTGAACGCTTCCCGGCGGTTCAGCGCTTGCGATCGATGCGTATCGCCGCGAACCGTGACGCCCGTCGGAAGATGTTTCAGCATCACGGCGCTGCTGGTTTTATTCACTTTCTGCCCGCCTTTGCCGCTGCCACGCACGAACTGTTCTTCCACGTCCTCCGGCCGCACGCTTAGCTCCCGCGCCAGGCGCTCCATCGAGACCGACATGTTGGCGGGGAAGGCCATGTCAAAATTCTAGCACGCCAAAGTGGCGGAGAGGGGGAGATTCGAACTCCCGAGACCCTTTCAGGTCTACACGCTTTCCAAGCGTGCGCACTAGGCCACTATGCGACCTCTCCGTGCATTGACGGGGCCGAAGTATAAGCACGAACGGAGTCCGTGTACACTGTCCATATGCCCGATCTCGCCTCTCTTCCACTGACGATCATCGCCATCCTCGTGGCCATCACGGTCCACGAATGCGCGCATGCCTTGGCCGCGAAGTGGCTGGGGGACAGCACGGCCGAGAGCATGGGCCGCCTGACGCTCAATCCGATCGCGCACATCGATCCGCTCGGCGCGATCCTCTTCGTGCTCGTTGGGTTCGGATGGGCGAAGCCGGTGCCGGTCGATCCGCGCAATTTCCGCCACCCCGTCCGCGACAACGCGCTCGTCGCGTTGGCCGGTCCGGTGAGCAACTTGCTGCTCGCGTTTCTCTTCGCCGTCCTCGGAACGGTGCTGCCGCTCGGCGTTCCGGTCCTGGGTGGCAGCGCGCTGGCCGCTGGTGATGCCGCACGCACGATGCTCACGATCTTCATCGTCCTCTCGATCCGCCTGAACCTGGGTCTCATGGCGTTCAACCTCCTGCTGATCCCGCCGCTCGACGGCGGCAACATCCTGCGCATGTTCATTCCCTGGCGGTACGCCGACCGGTACGAAGACTTCATGCGCTACGGTCCGTGGATCCTCCTCGCGGTGCTGGTCGCCGAATCGTTCCTGAACATCCCCATCCTGAGCGCGTGGGTCTTCGGCATCGAGAATGCCGTGCTCTCGCTCTTCGCGCTGGTTCTTCCGTAATCAGCGTCCGGGTGCGCAGTACGCGGTCATGTTCGGGCCCAGACGCGATGCTTCGAAGAGGTGCCACAGCGCGAGAGGCGTGTCGTTCCAGAGGAGCACGATTTCGTCCGTCGTGCGAGAGGCGCTGCTTCTATGGCAGACGGGCCACTCTTTCGCCATCGGTGGAAGGGGCTTATCGGTGTAATCCGGCAGGACGATCGTGCTCGTAAGCGGCGCGTGCTCTCGTTCCGTCGCGAGCTTTGCGCGATCGAGCGGGAAGAATTCATCGGGTTGCACGAGGATGACGGTGTAGGGCGGACGAGTGTCCAGGAACGTGCTCATATCTTCGTACGTATTCGGTAGCGTTGCCAACCATGTCAGTCGTAGCGAGATCAGGATCACGAACGCTGCGAGCGCCGGTCGGACCCATGGGCGGGTCTGTTGAAGCGCGACTGCGCCGATGAGCGCGAGCATCGGGAAAATCGGCAGGAAAAATCGCCCCGCGCTGCTCAAATGGAATCCGAACACGAGGAGGAAGAGTCCGACGTAGAGCGCGATCGGCTGCCACGCCGGATGGATGTCCACCCCGTCGCGCCAGAGCCGTCGTGCGCCGATGACCGTTGTGATCAACAGTACGAGTTCTCCGCCGATCAATTGCCACAGAATGAGGAATGGCCTTGTGATGCCGAAATTGAGCCCCACGTCATGGCCGAGATCGGCTCCCGCCACTCCGGATAAGCCGAGAAGTGGTCGTAGGAGAAATGGATAGCCGAGCGGGATGGCGATGGCGAGCGACGCGAGAAGCAGCGTGGATGCAACGACGATTCGTTTCTTGCTGAATGGGATGTCGAGTATGGACCACAACGGAAACACGAATGCGAGGAGTCCACTTTGCAACGTGCAGAATGCCGCGATTGCAGTGGCGAACGACAGTACGATGTTGAGCATGCGATCGCGTTCTCTCGCACGCAGCGCGAAGAGCAGGCTGAAGGCGGTCCAGAACGCGACGGGGATGTGCGGTCGGATGGCGCTAGTGAAGAGTAAAAAGAGGACGCTCGTCGCGAGCAGAAGCACGGGATCGATGCCGAGCCCCAGTCGTTTGCCGATGCGCCATAGCACGAGGAATGTGCCGAGTCCGAAGAGGAGCGAGACGAGGCGGCTGGCGAGATACAGCGATGCATCGGTGAGGTTGCCGCCGCTGCCGACGAGCATCGCTTCGTAGGTGAGCGCGAACGGCAGCGCGTAAAAGAGGGGGTACTTCCGTTCTTCCAGCAGGAATTCGCCGAACGTGCCGGCGGTTGCCGCGATGATGCCTTCCTGCGCGTAGCGCATGCCTTGGTTGTCGTACTGCGGGTTCGATTCGTACGAATGCACGCCGTACGCCAACGCCGCCACCGCGTAGGCGGCGACGGCGAGAGCGGTGAGGATCCGCGCGGGGCGCACAGGATCACTCTAGCAGTTACGATTTGAACGGGCTCTGGTACTGCGCGGCGTCGCCGAGTTCCTCTTCGATGCGCAGGAGTTCGTTGTACTTGCAGATGCGGTCCGTGCGCGAGAGCGAGCCGGTCTTGATCTGGCCCGTGCGCAGGCCCACCGCGAGGTGCGCGATGAAGGTGTCTTCCGTCTCGCCGGAGCGGTGCGAGGAGATCGCGGTCCAGCCGGCCTTCTGCGCCATCTGGATGGCGTCGACCGTTTCGGACACGGAGCCGATCTGGTTCAGTTTGATGAGCACCGAGTTCGCGGACTTCGCATCGATCGCTTTCGTGATGCGTTCGACGTTCGTGACGAGCAGGTCGTCGCCGACGATTTGCACCTTCGAGCCGAGCTTCGCGACCATGGTCTGGAACCCTTCCCAGTCATCTTCGGCGTGGCTGTCTTCGATCGAAACGATCGGGTACTTCGCGCAAAGCGCTTCGTAGTAGGCCACCAATTCCTGGGAACTCAGGACTTTCCCGTCGATGTGGTACGAACCTTCCTTGTAGAATTCGGAGGCGGCCGCGTCGATCGCGAGCTGCATCTTGCCGGTGTAGCCGGCCTTCTCGATGGCCTTCGTCAGCGTGCCGAACGCATCGTCGCTGTTTTCGAGGTGCGGGGCGAATCCGCCTTCGTCACCGACGGCCGTCACGTGGCCGCCTTCCTTGAGGATCGACTTCAGCGCGTGGAACGTCTCCGCGCCGGCGCGCAGGGCGTCTTTGAACGTCGAGAAACCCGTCGGGACGATCATGCATTCCTGGAACGAGAGGCCGCTGTCGGCGTGGGCGCCGCCGTTGATGACGTTCATGAGCGGAACCGGGAGCAAACGTGGCTCCTGGACACCGAAATACGTGGCGAGCGAGCGCCAGAGCGGCTGTTTTTCAGAAATCGCACGGGCGCGCGCGACCGCCATGGAGACGCCGAGAATCGCGTTGGCGCCCAAGCTGGCTTTATTCGGCGTACCGTCGAGTTCGAGCATGATCCTGTCGATGGCGCGCTGGTCGCCACCGTCTTTGCCGATCAACGTTTTGGCAATCGTCTCGTTCACGTTCGTCACGGCCTTCAGCACCGATTTGCCGCCGTAGTTCTTCTTGTCGCCGTCGCGCAGCTCGAGCGCTTCGTGCGAACCGGTAGAAGCGCCGGAGGGCACCGCGGCTCGTCCGAATGAGCCATCAGAGAGCGTGCAGTCGACTTCGACCGTGGGGTTGCCGCGTGAGTCGAGGATCTGGCGGGCTTTGAGGGAGGTGATGGTGGGCATGAAAAAAGAAGGAAGATTCCCGTACTGCGTATCACCGATGCGCGTTCAGAACAAGGGTCTAAGAAGACTGCGTATTCCGATCGGGCAGGCCATCAAGGAAGTCGTCGATCGTCTCGTAGTGCTCGTTGAAGATTTGGTACAAGCTTTCAGTCTCGGTCGGCGTGCCGATGAGCACGCACTTTTTGCCAAGGCCGTACGCGACGCCGGCTTCGATGTGGCAGGAGGTACCGACGGGCAGGAGCAGGACGAACGTGTCGCTGCTGCGCTCTCCTTCCATGTCTTCCTGGAACACTTGTTTCACGTATGTATCATTCTTCCAATCAAGTCGCTCGAATGCGTCCATGTGCGCATGTGGATCGATATCTTGTTTATCCGCATTATGCGTTGAGGTGAGAAAACAGTACGCCGTGTATCCGCGTTCGCGGATGCCGCGCTCGAGTGCGCTGACATTCTCTTTATTGCGCCAGCGCCCGGCGACGAAGAAGTCGTAGTGCATGAGAAGATGGTATGGAGCCGCTGATCGGGATTGAACCGACGACCACCTCCTTACCATGGAGGTGCTCTACCACTGAGCTACAGCGGCGAAATGCGCAAAGAACGCGGCGGGAGTGTACTAGGCGGCAGGGGGGTCCGCCACCGTTTCGACCCAGGATTGAGGGGGAAAAGCCAAGGAGATGCGGAGGGTGTTCTGGAGGGTGTGAAGACCCATCAGAGCGCATTTCATGCGGCGGGCGCTGACGGGAACGCCCAGGAGTTCGAGCATGTCTTTCTTCCTGAGGCTGAGGATGTTTTCGGCCGTTCGACCGATGATGTGCTCGGAGAGGAACGACATGCCGGCCTGGCTGATCGCGCAGCCGCTGCCGAGCCAACCGACGTCGCGGACGACGCCGTCCTCCACGCGCAGTTCCAGGCGAATTCTGTCGCCGCAGCTGGGGTTTGATTCGTCGTGCACCGCCGTTGCATCGGCGATGGACCCCGCATGGCGCGGATGCTTGGAGTGATCGAGGATTTGGTCGGCGTAGAGATCCATGACGAGAAGCAGAAAACAGAAGCAGAGAGCAGAATCGATTAACGAAGGAGAATCTTCTGAGCGGTACGAAGAGCGGGGGCGAGCGTGCGAATGTCTTCTTCCGTCGTGTAGATGCCGACCGATGCCCGGACGGACGCGTCGATACCGAGCGCTTTGTGCAGCGGTCCGGCGCAGTGGTGCCCCGCGCGTACACAGACGCCTTCGTGGCCGAGCACTTCCGCGACGTCATGTGCGTGGATGCCGTCGACGGTGAAGCTGACGCAGCCGAAAACCGTATCGTTACCCGGGCCGAGGATGCGAATGCCTTGTACGGATCGGAGTTCGTCGAGAAGGAGCGAAAGCAGACGTCGTTCGTGCGCGACCCGATCGCTCCAGTGCCATGTCTTTTGCCACTCGAGCGCCGCCGCGAGCCCGATGGCGCCAAGAAGGTTCGGCGTGCCGGCTTCGAACCGCGCGGGCGCGTCGGCGGGAACGAAGCCTTCCGGCGTGACACTGCGGACCATCCCGCCACCCGTGATGAACGGGGGCATTTCGGCCAACAGGGCACGCTTGCCATACAGCAGGCCGATGCCCGATGGGCCATAGAGTTTATGACCGGAGCACGCGAGGAAGTCGCAATCGAGCTTCGTGACGTTGATCGGCGCATGGGCGGCGAGTTGCGCCGCGTCAACGCAGACGAGCGCATTGTTTTTTTTCGCTCGCTTCGCGAGCGACTGGATGTCGGGACGGTTCCCCAACACGTTGCTTTGGCCCGTCACGGCGAGCAGTCGAACGCGCTCGTCGCGGAAAACCGTTTCAACATCGTTCTCGTTCAGTCGTCCGTCTTCATCGACGCCGATCCACCGCACGTCGACGCCGCGGCGTTCCCGCAACGCGAGCCACGGCGTGATGTTGCTGTGATGATCGAGCGTTGTGATCGCGACGGCGTCGTCCTCGCCCCAGCGTTCCCCGAGCGCATGCGCGACGAGATTGATCCCCATCGTCGTACCGGAGGTGAACACGACTTCGTCGGCGTGCGCGGCTCCGAGGAACTCCGCGCAGATCCGGCGGGCGCTCTCGAATGCTTCGGTCGAGTCATCGGCCAACGGATGCAGACCGCGATGCACGCCGCCGACGCCGTGCATCGCCGCGTTCTTCACGGCATCGATCGCCGCAAGCGGTTGCTGCGTCGTCGCGGCGGAATCAAGGTACGCGAGTTCCGGTCGGTGGGCCGCAAAGGGGAAGTGCCGGCGGACGGTTTGAGCATCGAAGGACATCGTGGGAGAGAGTATAGGGTACGTGCTACACTTCCGGTACGATTCATCCCCTCCATGAACGAGATCCGCACCCGCATCCTCACTCGCGCGCTCTTGGCGCTCCTCATCGTCTGGGGTGGCGTCATCACGTTGCAGTACTTCGCGGTACCGGTCCACCAGTCGGTGATGCTCGATGAAGGCGGCAAGAGATTGGTCGAAACGGCGTGCTCCGGTTGGGGGTTCCTCTGTAACGGCTTCTTCACGCTTCCCGCGTCGGCGATCGCGTTCCTCAAAGCCCTCGGTCCGTTCCTCGTCTACGGCGTCCTCAGCCTCCTCGTGGCGGCGGGATTCGCGTTGCGCACGTACCTGCGCGACGAAGATTGGTCGATCCGCGCCACGCTCTCGCCGTTCGCGCTTCTCGTTCTCTTCGTCCTCTCGCTCTGGGGTCTCACGATGACGCTCGCGTTCTCGCAGGAGGACGGCATGCCCATGCGTCGCGTCATCGAACCGACGGCTCAGGTGTATCCAGATGCCAGTCCTCAAGGCCTCCAGGATCTGCGAGGGAACTTCGAGGAATTGCAGAGCCGGGGATGCCTGACGCCGCGGGGTACCACCGTCAGCGGTGCCGGCGCCTTCGACTACAGTCTTTTCTGCGTCCAAACGGGATTCGTTTCGCGCGTGCTCTCGCAACTGGCGATGCTCCTCCTCATCGCGTTCAACGCGCTCGTCCTTGGGCGGGCGGCGTTGCACATCTTTAGGCTGCGCGGATTCCCCGCGTTGCCCGAAGGCGTCATCAGCGCCGGGCTCGGCGCGTGTTTGATGGTCGCGATCCTCTGGTCTATCGCGATGCTTGGCGTCTACACGTCGACCGCTGGCTGGGCGCTCCTGATTGGCATTCCCGTCGCCGGATTCATCCATAGCCGTTATTGGCTTTCACTCTTCTGGAACGAGCGGTGGGAACTCAACGCGAAGCCCTGGAGCTGGAGTGTGATTCTGGGCTGGATGCTCGTCACGTACCTTGCGTTCAACTTCCTCAACGTCGTCCGCCCGTTCCCGATCGGTTGGGACGACCTGGGCCGCTACCTGAACCAGCCGCGATTGCTCGTGAGCTACGGCCGTTTCATCCCGTCGCTCGCCACCTTCAGCTGGGAGTACCTCACGTCGCTCGGGTTCCTGCTGTTCGGATTCGACAGTATCTTTGGGGCGACGCTGTCGATGCTCATCAACTGGTCCGCGGGATTGCTTGCAGTCCTCTCTGTCCTCCTCTTCGGTCGCACGTACCTGGGGCAGGGAAGGGGGATGCTCTCCGCACTGCTGTACTACGCACTGCCGATGGTCGGGCACTTCTCGTTCGCCGACATGAAGGTCGACAACGCGATCTTCGCCGTGGGATCGCTCTCGGCGTTCGCAGGTTTTCTTGCGGTCTGTCCGCCCGCAGAACTGGATGATGACGAAGAGCATGGCCGGTCCGTATTGCCGCTCCTGGCGCTCGCGGGCGTCTTCAGCGGGTTCGCGTTCGCGATGAAGCCGACGGCCATCATGCTCATCATGGCGTTCGGCGCCGTGATGGCCGGCGTGCGGCTCGGGTGGTCCGGGTTCCTCGGTGCGGCGTTTTTGGCCTGGGCGCTCTTCACCAAGCAAGACGTCTTCAAAGTCGGTGAAGTGTCGGGTCGCGTGTTCGGGAATCCCAATGCGCTCTCGACCGGAATCGTGTTCGGCGTCTGCGCCGTCATCGGGCTTGCACTCCTCGGCTACGGACTCCGCAACAAGTTGCGAATGCTCCGTCCGCTCTTGAGCCAGATCGGCGTGTTCGCGCTCGCGTTCGTCGTGTCGATCCTGCCGTGGCTTATCGCGAACAACGTCCAATACGGCAACTGGCCGCCGCGCATCGCACTCACTGCCCCCAACCGCATCACGACGTCGTTCGTGATCGATGATGGCGTGCCGCCGCCGAACGCCGTGAACGTCCGCACGTTGCCGCCGGAGCTTCAGATCGATTCGTCGCATCCCGCGTGCGCGTCGACCTCGAAGGCCGAAGAGCTCGACCGTTACTGGGGTGACTACGCCGGCATCGGCCACTACCTGGGCTTGCCGTGGCGCGCGGTCATGAATACCGATACGTTCGGGTACTACGTCACGCTCATTCCGGCGTTGCTCCTCCTGCCGCTCCTCTTGCTCGTGCCGTTCTTCTGGACGCGCGAAGGCCGCTGGATGCGCTGGCTGCTCTCCGCGACGGTCTTCATGGTCGTTCAGTGGTGCTTCTTCGCCAACGGTATCGTGTGGTACGGCCTCAGCATGTTCCTCGGCATCGTCGTGCTGCTCGAGGCGCTCTTCGCAGCCGCGCCGAACGCATCCACGCGCCGCACGGTCGGCGTGCTCCTGGCCATTTCGTTGCTCGCCGCGTTCTCGCACCGCTTGTGGCAGTTCGACACCATGCGCAATATCTTCGAGTATCCGATGGGCAAAGTGAGCGCCGAGACGATGGAAGAGCGGACGATCCCGCACTACGACGACATTCGCGACGATATCCTCCAGAGGCGGGCGCACATGCCCGACCGACCGTTCACGTACCGAATGGGCACGTTCATCCCGTACTTCATCCCGCAGAATTTCGAGGTGCTGCCGTTGGCCGATAACCAGCTCGATGTTTTCAACTGCTTGCACCAAGAGCGCGACGCCGCCAAGACGCTCGCCCGCCTGCAGGCGCTCGGGTTCAACAGCATGATTTTCGACATGAACACGCAGACGATCGAGAAGGATCCGAACGGCAGCCTGCATAAGAAGGTTCAGGCGTTCGTGGACTTTGCGAATACGTCGGGCCTGGGGATCCAGATCGTCGTGAACGATCCGGGTGCGGGCATTGCGTACATCCTGCTGCCATGATCGCCGCCGTGATACCGGCGTTGAACGAAGCGACGCGCATCACGAGCGTCGTGCAGGGTGCGCTTCCGTACGTGGACCGCGTGATCGTGGTCGACGACGGGTCGACCGACGGCACGGGTGACATCGCGCGCCAGGCAGGGGCGTTCGTTCTCCGGCATCCCGAGAACTGCGGCGCCGGCGCCGCAACGATGACGGGCATCGAGGCGGCGCGGCGGTTGGGGGCGGAGATCGTCGTGACATTGGACGCCGACGAACAGCATGATCCGCGCGATATTCCCGATCTTCTGAAAGCGTTGGAAGGGGGGGTGGACATCGTGTTCGCGAACCGCTTTGGCCAAAAAAATCACATTCCGTTCGTCCGCCGGGTCTTCAACGGACTCGGTAATCTCGTGACGCTCGCCGCGACGGGCATGTGGATTTCGGACAGCCAATGCGGCTACAAGGCGTTCGGCCCCACCGCCGTGCGGGAGCTGGACCTGCGGATGAACGGGTTCGAGTTCTGCACCGAGATCGTTCGCGAGTGCGTGCAGCGCAAATGGCGCTACGCGCAGGTGCCGGTGAAGGTGCTGTACTCGGAGTACACGCTGGCCAAAGGGCAGTCGTTCGCGAACGGCGTGCGAACGGCGCTTAAAATTCTGCTACGATCCTTCCTGCGATGATCCTCACGCCCTACCAAATCGTCGTGCCCGTCCTCTCGGCCGTCGCGATGTTCTACGCGTGGAGCCTGTTCAAGCGCGATCGCAAGACGCTGTGGGAGGCCACGCTCTGGACGTTCTTCTGGGCGGGGGTCGGGTGCATCGCGCTCTTCCCGGGGCTCCTGACGTACCTCACGATCATCACGGGTATCCGCAGCCAGGTGAACGCCGTCATCGTGACCGCGATCGGGATCCTCATGTTCCTCGTGTTCTCGATCATCGTCCGGCTCGAGGAGTTGTCGCAGCGCTATGCCAAGATCATGCGTGCTTTGGCGATTCGGGATATGGAATTAGACGGCAAAGAAGCGGAACAGAAGTGATAAGCTGGTGCCGATGAAGACGATTCTTTTGGTCACGCCCTACTGGCGCGAACAGCACCGGTGGATGGTGAGCGGCTACAAACTCGCCGAGCTCTGGCAGCGCCTGGGGTATCGGGTCGTCGTGACGTGCATGGGGTCGGAGACGAAGACGGAGCGCATGTCCGATACGCTGGCCGTGCATTCCCGGAAAGACGTGTTTTTGAAAGATCCGTGGAACTACGGTATTTCTCTTGGCTTTGGCGGCGATGTCGCGCGCATCGCACAAAAGGAAAAGCCGGACATCATCGTCATCAACAAATTATTGTTCTGGTCATCGCTCGCATCATTCTCGCTTCGGTTGCGCGGATATCGTGTCATTCAAATCACGGACGCTTTGGTAGGCATGACATGGTGGCCACGCGGGAAGATTCCGCAATTCTGCGCGGCGATCTACGCATGGACGATCGGTTGGTTGTTGCTAAAAATCGCGTCGAAGATTGTGTTTTTTCATCCGCAGCCAGAACCATTGCTACGAAGACTGGGTATCACGCAGAAGACACGTGTTATTCCTACTGGTATCGATCCAGCGCCTTTTAGGAGACCAGAGACCGGAGACCAGAATGCTCGTCCGGCCTCTGTGTCTCCGGTCTCATCGTCCGTCGTCGTCACGTATGTCGGACGTTTGG
This sequence comes from uncultured Candidatus Peribacteria bacterium, assembly GCA_964641555.1. Classification (GTDB taxonomy): domain Bacteria; phylum Patescibacteriota; class Gracilibacteria; order Peribacterales; family Peribacteraceae; genus DALYDP01. The sequence goes on from CAZXKA010000002.1 coordinate 29,916, forward strand.
AATCTGTGAAGGGCGTCGATGATTTTCTTGCGGCAACCGATTCACTCATTGATGAATATTCTCATGTGAAAGTTCAAGTGGCCGGTTGGTATCCGGATAAGCATCCGCTCGTGGAGCAATACGAAAGAAACGTCGCATTTCTTGGATTAGTAGACGATGTGGCCAATGTTCTGGTTCGGACCGATATCTTCGTCCTTCCCAGCCACAGCGAGGGCCTCAGCAACGCGCTGATGGAAGCCATGGCATCGAAGTGTGCGTGCATCGCGTCGGACGTCGGCGGGAACCGATATTTGATCGAGAACGGCCTCTCCGGTCTCCTCTTTCCGGCAGGGGATCGCGAGGCGCTGCGGTCGCATATCCGAAGACTCGTGCAGGATCCGGCGAAACGAAAAGCGATGGGTGACGCCGCACGGGCGCGCGTCGATGCGGTGTTCAGTTGGGAAAAAGTAGGGAAGCAGTATGAAGAACTCTTCCGTTCGATCCACGCATGAAACCCCGCATCGTCCTCTATTCGGCGTTCGTCTCTCCGCTGCGCAGCGGAGCCGAAGCGTGCGCCGAGGAAGTTGCGGCGCGACTGCAGGATCGCTTCGACATCATGATCGTCGCCGCGCGCATGCGGAAGGATCTGCCGACCGACGACGTGCTCTCGACGGGTGTGAAGGTGAAACGCGTCGGGATCGGGAGTTCGATCGACAAATGGCTGTATCCGTTCCTCGCGCCTGCGGCCGCCGCGGCGTTGCAGCCGCAGATCATCCACGCGGTGCTCGAATCGTTCGCCGGCATGGCGCTCGTGCTTTCAAAAAATCTGCTTCCGCAAGCCAAAAGAGTCCTCACGTGCCAGAGCACGAACACAACGCTGCTGCTCAGGCCCATGCACGCGGCGGCGCATCGGATCACCGCCATCAGCTCGGTGCTTGTCGAGCGTGCGAAGAAGTTCGGCTACAACGCGACGCTCATTCCGAACGGTATTCGCGTGAACGAGTTGCAGTCCATGCATGTGGAGTGGGTGCCGGGAAGAATTCTGTTTGTCGGGAGGTTGGAACCGATGAAGGGGGTGGAGACGTTGCTGGAGGCATTCGCTGTCATGGTTCGACGGACTCACCATGACAGCTTCGCCGCTGTCACCCTGAGTTCGTCGAAGGGTGACGCGGCGCATCTTCGCATCGTCGGCGATGGCTCACTCCGTTCGTCGCTGGAGCGCCGGGCGCAGGAACTCGGTATCGCGGATCGGGTCACGTTCGCCGGCGCCGTGTCGCATGATGACATTGCGCGCGAATACGCTTCAGCGGAAATTTTCTGCGGTCTCTCCCGGAGCGAAGCGTTGGGAAATGTGTTTCTTGAAGCACAGGCAGCCGGATGTGCCGTCGTGGCGACGAACGTCGGCGGTATTCCGGATATCGTGAAGGACGGGGAGACGGGGTTACTCGTACCGCCGGACGATCCGACCGCCGCCGCGAATGCCCTGGAGCGATTGTTGGGGGATGAGAGTCTCAGGAAACGGCTTTTGGAAGATGGAAAAACGAATGCCACTGCGTACGATTGGGACACGATCGCGGAGCGGTATGCGGAAGTGTATGACGAGTTAATTTTACATTGACCAATAGTAATTTTAGTTCAAAATAATCATAGGATTGCAGTCGGGCTCACCGACGTCCTATCGTTCCTTCAAAAGGAGTTACGTCATGGCACTCACCGTGCCCACTACTGTTCCGCAGCAGTACACCGCCTGGGACGTTGAAGAAGAGCTGGGATCTTGGTCCAAGCGCTTCGCCGACGCCAACCGTCTTCTACAAGAGACCCGCCTCCTGACGGGGGTCGACGTGGAGAACGGTGCCGGCAACATGTTGCTCCGGCGGTACGCATCGATCGTCGCTCACGAGGGCTTCGTCGCGAAGGGTGCGATCCAGAACGTCACCGAGTTCAAGCTGGGAGGAGTGATCAATGTCGCTCTCAACCAGGGGAACAAGCTCGGACTCGTGTGGAACTACCGTCCTATCATTCCACGCGAGCAGATGCCGGTGTACCGTTTCCTTTGGAATGGATGTGCGAATCTTCTCGAGCCCAAGCTACATCCTGATGATCCGGACATTCGGCTCAGCATCGAGAAGCGCATGCTTCAGTACAAAGCATTCCTCCTTCGCGTCGCTCCTTTGCTCGGCATGTGGTCGCTCGAATTACCGCGAGGCTACGGCGACGTCACGAAGACGCCGGTGCAAAACGCCGAAAGCGAGGCGGAGGAAGAGTTACAGGTTCGCTGCGTTGAACGCTTCGAGCTCGGACTCCTCGGTGAGGACACGGCACAGAACCCTGCCCTTAACTCCTACTGCTTCGTGCGGATGGATGTGAAGGGCAAGCCACGACAACCGAGGGATCTGTGGGAGAAGATCGCCGCGAAGGCCGAATGGCTCACGCTATCCGAACTCGCGCAGGCGTTCAAAGACGGACACGTGGTCGATCCGTACACGCTGGCCGCTCTGCAAGTTCTGCAGTTTGAACGGCCGGACTTGTACGCCTCGATCGGTGATCCTCGCCGACGACAAACCCGACCTCTGTAATCGTCTGAGGCCGGATCTCGGGCCAAAATACAACAAGCAGTCGGTTGCCGATTGCATGAAGAGCCACCCATGTGGGTGGCTCTTTGCTTATGTCGTTGATTTCCTAAAAGTCGCCTCTACCATCGCCCCCGCCATGATGAGCGGATGCTTGAACGCGAACTTCTTCACCGCCGCCGAGCCGCCACCGCCGATCGTCGTCACCCCGACGCGCGCTTTCTTCCAGCGCTCCATGTACTTCCGGATCATTCCCGCAAGTTCGCGGCGGATCGCGGATTTCGCCGCGCCGCGCCGTTCCGGCGGTAGAAGCGTGACCGCCAGCTCCATCGTTTCCAGCCGATCGTAGAGGCCTTTGCCTGCCGCCGCGTTTTGGGCCGTGGTGCCTACCGCATGCACGCGGAACTTGCCGAGCGTCCGCGGTTCGAAGTACCAGTCGCTCTTGGCCAGGCAACGCGTCCAGTATTCGGCGTCGAGGAACTGCTGCATCGTGGGGTGGAAGGGGCCCACCGCGTCGACGAGGCTCCGGCGCATGATGACAAAGCTCGGTTCGCCGATGGCGCTGGGCTTCAAACCGCGGCTCATCCACTCCGCGAGCGCGGGGATGCCTTCGTGGAGGCCCGGTTTGATGTGTTTTTGAATGAAGTCCGTTGCTTCGTCGTAGATCGCTTCCTTCGGCATGTCGCCTTCGAAGAGGTACGAACGATTCGCCGAGACGAAGCCGACGGACGGGTGCCGATCGAGAATGTCGCAAAGCGTTTGCAGATACTCCGGCTCCCAGAGATCGTCGTAGAAGAGATACGCGAGGTACGGTGCGGTCGCGAAGGGGAGACAGGCGTTCCAGTTCTCGCCGATCGTCCGCAGCTGCGTTCCCTGCACGAAGCGCACGCGCGGATCGTCGAGGTACTTCTTCAACGCCCCTTGCAGATCGAACTCCCACGGCTGATTGTGGATGATGCACTCCCAATCGGTTTCGGTCTGAGCGAAGAGCGCGTCCAGCGCCTGCGCGAAGTACTCGATTTTCGGTTTGTACACCGGCATGAGGACCGAGACGCGTGCCATGTTAGGCTGTCGGAAGAGGTTTTTTGCTACTCGGCGATCCGGCGGGAGCGGGGCGCCATCCGTAGCGGAGGAAATACTTCGTCGCATCGACGATGTGCGCGCGGCCCGTCCGTTTCTTCAACATCTTCAGCACGCTGCCCTTCGACAGCCGGTGTTCGTTGTGAACGGCCTTCGCGTCGTGCAGCTGCACCACGCGCATGCCGTGCGCCCAGGCCTCGCGGCACATCGTGATGTCGGACATGAACAGGAAGTACCGCTCGTCGTGGCCACCCGTGGCTTCCAAGCACTGCCGCGTCATGAGGAACATCGCGCCCGTGATCCAATCGACGTCTTCGGCTTCGCCGCGGAACGTCATCGTCGACGCGCGGTGGACGTGCGGCTGGAAGAGCCGCCGCCCCATGATTTCCAGCAGTTTCGGGAACGGGCGCGCGCTGTCTTGCTCGTGGCCATCGGGGTAGATGAGTCGCGGCGCGGCGATGCCCACGTCCGGGTGGCGTTTCAGGTAATCGAGCAGCTTCTCGATCGTGTCCTCGTGCATCGTGATGTCCGCGTTCACCGTCGCGATATAGCGTCCTTTCGCCGCCTTGTAGCCTTGGTTATTGCCGTACACATAGCCGTCGCGGGGCAGTTCCATGAACGTGACGGGCAAGCCTTCGGCGGCCGAGCGGTCGACACGGTCATTGGCGTTCTGCCCGCCGTTGTTGATGCAGAAAATCTCGGTCTCGGCCGGGAGCCGGACCTTTTGGAGCGATCGCAAACACTGCGTCGCGTCCTGCGGCTTGTTCGTATGCAAAATGACGATCGAGAGCTCCATCCCCGTGATTCTAGCCTAGTCGGCGGCCGCCAAGAACGGCAGATTCGCGTCCTTCTCCGAGAGTTCGATCACGGGAAGCGGCCAGGTGATGGCAAACGTCGGGTCGCTGTAGCGAATGCCCCGGTCAGCGTCTTTATGGAATGCCGTCGACACCAAATAGAAGATTTCGGTTTCGTCCTCGAGTGTTTGAAAGCCGTGCGCGCAGCCTTTGGGCACGTAGAGCATCTTGTGGTTGTCGGCCGTCAGCTCGGCGCCGGCCCATTTTCCATACGTGGGCGAGTCTTTGCGTCGATCGGCGACGACGTCGAAGATCCGTCCCTTCGTGCAGCGGATCACCTTCGTTTCCTCGTGCGGCGGCAATTGATAGTGCAGGCCGCGGACCGTGCCCGCCTTCTTCGTGAAGGATGCGTTGCACTGTTCGATCGTCGGGTCGAGCCCGCGTTCTTCCCAGATGGCGCGGTCGTACATCCGCGCGAAGAAGCCGCGATGGTCCTCTTTGGGCTCGGGAGAGATGAGGAACGCGCCGTGGACGGCGAGCGGTTCGATGATCATCGAAGATAAGAGCGATACCAATCGATCGTCCTCGTGAGTCCGTCTTCCAGTGTGTACCGCGGCGTCCAGCCCAGCTGCTCGCGTGCCTTCTTGGAGCTCAGATTCTGGCGAAGGATTTCGTTGGGGGCGTTATTTTGAATGATGGGTTGGAGATCGCTTCCCATGAGTTTCAGAATCAGATTCGTAAGATCGATCACACTCACTTCTTGATCCGTCGAGAAGTTATAGGCCTCGCCGCGCGCTTCCGGATGTGCCGCCAAGTGCTCCGCCAAGACGCGATAGGCATGCGCACCGTCACGGACGTAGAAGTAATCGCGGATGAGCGTGCCGTCGCTGCGGATGATCGGGCGCTCGTTGCGGAGGATCGATCGGATCGTACCGGGCACGATGCGGCTCCAGTTGAAATCGCCTTCGCCGAAGAAATTGCCGCAGCGCGAGATCGCGACGTTCATGCCGTAGGTCACGGCGTACGACTGCGCGAGCATGTCGGTGCAGGCCTTGCTGACATCGTAGGGATTGCGGGCCAGGAGCGGCATGTCCTCGGTGTAGGGGAGGACCGGCTGCTCGCCGTAGGCCTTATCGGACGACGCGACGACGATTTCGGATACCAATGGCGAACGGCGGCACGCTTCGAGGAGCGACCACGTGCCCTGGATGTTCGATTCGAAGGTCGAAATCGGATTGCGGTTCGCGATGCCGACGATGGCCTGCGCGGCCAAGTGAAAGACGGTCTTGATGTCGTACTCGCCGAGGATTCGTTCCATCAGCGCCTGATCTTCGAGCTTCCCATGCACCTTCGTCACCTTGTCCATCGACGGGTTCCAATTTTGCATCGGCGACGGAACGTCGTCACGGATGAGGATCACGACGGTCGTGCCCAATCCCACGAGTTCGTCGACGAGCGCATTGCCGACCAGTCCCGCCCCGCCCGTCACGAATACCGGCCTGCCCTGCCAGGCGATGGGGGAAAGGGCGGCCATGCTTATGCGGCGGTGGGAACCGGTTGAGATGAGAGGATTTTTTCGACCGCGTGTTGTTTCGCCTGGTCCGCCGCCTGTGCCGCCTGCGTCCAGTGTGCCCACGGCGCCCTCCCCGAATTCCACAGTTCGTTGAGGTGCAGGAATTCGCGGTAGGTGTCCATCGCGTAGAAGAAGCCGTCGTGCTTGTACGCCACGAGCTGGCGGTCGGCCGTCAATCCTTCCATCACTTTCTTCTCGAGAACCTGCGACGGATCGTTCTTGGCGTAGTTGAAGATTTCGGGCTCGAAGACGAAGAAGCCGGCGTTGATCCAGCTGCTCGTGTCGGGCTTTTCGGCGAACGACGTGACGGTGCCGTCCTCCATGGTCTCAATGACACCGAAGCGCGAGATCGTCGGGACCGACGTCACGGTCGCGATTTTCCCATGGCTCTTGTGGAACGCGACGAGCTCGTCGAGATCGACGTCCGACAGGCCGTCGCCGTACGTGCAGAGGAACGTTTCGTTGCGCAGGTGGCGCCGCACGCGAGCCAGCCGGCATCCCGTCATCGCGTCAAGGCCGGTGTCGGCCAGCGTCACGCGGAAATCGTGCTCGTCGGTTTTGTCATGGTGGACGATGCGCGCCTCCTCACCGCCCAAATCCACCGTCACGTCGCCGTTCATCGCGCGGTAATTCACGAAGTACTCCTTGATCTGCTCACCTTTGTACCCCAGCGGCAGGACGAATTCCTTGTGCCCGCAGTGGGCGTAAATCTTCATGATGTGCCAGAGGATCGGACGGCCCCCGACGGGGACCATCGGCTTCGGCCGCGTTTCGGTTTCTTCCCGGAGCCGCGTCCCTTGACCTCCGCAAAAAATGACGACTTGCATACGCTTCCGAGTATAACCACCGGGCATTCAGGAGTACAAGCGTTTTTGGGTGTTCTTCTGAGACGGAAGCCCTTCGCTGCTTCGTCTGTAGCAGGTAGCATGGATACGATGCACGTGGTTCTTGCGAGCGGTATCTATCCGCCCGACATCGGCGGTCCGGCAACGTATGTGTCCGCGCTCGCGACGGCACTGCGATCGAAGGGCGTCACGGTCCGCATCGTGGCGTACGGCGATGTGCAGGAGAGCGATCGGCGCGACGACGTCACGCGCGTCTTGCGCGCCGGCGGTCCGCTCCTGCGGTACATCCGCTATGCCCGGACGTTGCGCCGGATTGCGGAAGGGGCCGATATCGTTGAAGCATTTTCGTCGGTGAGCGCGGGCGTCCCGCTGTGGCTGGCGCACCTGCGAGGGCCTAAAAAAATCCTGCGTCTCGGCGGGGATTTCCTCTGGGAGCGCGCGACGGACAAAGGCGATCCGCGCGGATTGATGCAATGGTACGAGGAATCGCAGCGGTTCACCGGCCTCATGAACGGATTGCTGCGAACGTTCGACGTGATCGTGTTCTCGACCGCGTTCCAAGAAGATCTCTACCGGCGCGTCTACACGAATCTGCCGCCGATGACCGTCATCGAGAACGTGTCGCCGTCCGGAACGCCGACGGCGCACGCCAAGCACGACCCGTTCCGACTGCTCTTCCTCGGTCGGTTCGTAGCCTTCAAAAACCTCCCCGCGCTGATCGAGGCGATGCCGCTTCTGCCGAATGCGACGCTCACGCTGGCCGGCGGCGGTCCGATGGAGCAAGCACTGCGCGATCTCGTACGGAACCGGAATCTCGGTGACCGCGTCACGTTTCTGCCGGTGCAGCACGGCGCCGACAAAACCGCGTTGCTGCGCGATCACGATCTGCTCGTATTGCCCTCCACGACGGAATTGAGCCCCAACACCGCGCTTGAAGCGCGCGCGGCGGGATTGCCCGTTCTCCTGACGCGCGAAACGGGGCTCAGCCGCGCGTCGCTTGAAGGGATGACCGTGCAGGATCTGCGTCGGTCCGACGACATCGCGAAGGCCGTTGAGGAAGTCGCGGCGAAGTACGATGCGCATGCCGCACGTGCGGCACAACCACTCTCGGAACGCACGTGGAATACGCTCGCGGATGAACACCTTGCCCTCTTCTCGAGCTTGCTATGAATCTCCTGATGATCACCGGAGACAGAGCGGTCGCGTCGGGCAAGCGCGGACCGTTCGCGGTGACGCTCACGGGACTCGCGCGGCACTTCGATCGGATCGACGTGCTCACGCCGAAGGTCTCCGTCGGCGACAAAGCCTGGCAATCGCTCGTGCCGCCGAACGTGCACATCCACAGCGCTCCCGTGGGCTTCTTCGGGCATGCTCGCTGGATCATGACGAAGGGGGAAGAGTTGGCCGCGCAGCACGACATCCGCCATGCGACCGTGCAGGCGTCGCCGCCGTTCCACCATGCCCTCGGCGCCGTACGCCTTGCGAAAAAGACGGGGATGAAATTAGCGCTCGAGGTCCACCACGTCGTCGGCCACCCGCGCGCGGCGTCGTTCCAGGAACGTATCGGATATGTACTGTCCCGGTTGATGATCCCACGACTCTCCCGAACGGTTCGGGCGGTACGCGTCGTGAACAAGGGGATGGTCTCCTTTTTGGCAAAGTGGGGCGTCAAAGAATCGCTGCTGCACGTCGTGCCGTCGTTCTATCTCGATACGTCACTGGTCCGTGCCGTGGCTGACGTGCAGCCAACGGCATCGCTGTCATTTTGCGCCCGTCTCGTTCCCAATAAAAACCTCCCGCTCGTCTTCCGCGCGTTGCAACTGCTGCCGCAGGCAACGCTCGTCGTCATCAGCGACGGGCCGATGCGCAAGCCGTGGGAAGCGCTGGCGCGCGATCTCGGCGTCGCACCGCGCGTCACCTTCCTCGGATGGCTGGGGAGTGAGATCGACGTGGCCCGCGCGATGCGGTCGGCGCACGTCTTCGTGATGCCGAGTCTGAGCGAAGGCGGACCGCGCGTCGGGCTTGAAGCGATGATGCTCGGAATGCCGGTCGTCTCGACGAAGGTCGGCATCATGCCGGATGCGATCGTGCACGGACGCAACGGGTTTCTCGCCGATGCAACGCCCGAAGCCTTCGCGGAGGTTTTAAAACCGCTCCTGGCGGATGCGAATCTGCGGATACGGATCGGCGCCGAAGCATCGAAGATCGTCGACCAGCACGAGCGCGAGACGGCCATCGCGCGCTATGCCCGCTTTCTCATCGCGCTCCCATGAAACTCCTCTTCATCACGCAAAAACTGCACGAGCAGGACGCATTCACGGTTCTGTGGATCGAGGCGTGGCAGCGGCGCGGGTACGACGTCACGGTTCTTTGTCTCGAGTGGAAGCCGCACGCCGCGATGACCGCGCTCGGCCGTGATCAGGCGCCGAATGTCACCGTGCGCTCGATGGGCAAGGAGAACGGCGCGTCGCGCTTCATGCAGGTTCTGCGCTTCCTGTGGTTCACGGCGACGCTGCGCTACGACCGCGTCTTCATCCACATGACGCCGGTGTGGGGCGCCATCGGAGCGCCGATCTGGCTGGTCCGACGAACGCCCGTGTACTTGTGGTACACCCACTACAAAATGCAGACGGGATTGTGGTTGCTCGGGAAGTACGGCAAGAGGCTCTTCGCCGCGACGTCGCAGAGCCTTCCGCACTATGAAGGGAATCCCAAGAAGGTCGTCGTCGGCCACGGCGTGGATCTGTCGTACTGGCCGCAGCGATCCAGTGCTTGTACCGATCCGCATCGTCTGCTGATGGTCCATCGTCTCGCGCGCAGTAAACGCTTGGAACTCGCGCTCCATGCGCTGGCATTGCTGCCGCCGGAATTCACGCTCGATATTTACGGTATCGAATCGGAGCCCGACTACGTGATCGAGACGCAGCAACGCATGCGCTCGCTCAAGCTCGAGCGCCGTGTGACGTTCCACGGCACCGTTCCGTCGAAGGATTTGCCGAGTATCTACGCCGCGCATCGTCTTATTCTGAACATGGCCAGCGAGACGATCGACAAGACGATGCTCGAGGCGATGACGTGCGGATGCTACCCCGTCACGACGGAGCGGAATGCCCAGGCGATCGGCCTCCCCGCCGCACCCACGAAAGACACGCCCGAGGAAATCGCGGCGTTCGTGCAGTTCTACACGACCCAGGATCTTCCGGCGACCGCCGACGAGCTCTACGCCATCGTTCGCGATCGCCATAGCTTGGACGGCATCGTGGAAAAAATGGATCAGTACGTTTCGACGGGCACATGAGCGCGACGATTCCGTGCAGCGTCCTCGTCCTCACCCGGAACGCCGCCGGAACGATCATTGCGTGCCTCGAGAGCCTGCGGTCCTTTGCCGAGGTGATCGTGCTCGACGGGGGATCGACGGATGCGACGCGAGACATTGCCGGTCGGTATCCGAATGTGCGGATGCTTGAACAACCGAAAGAGTATCTGGATGCCGACGGACGCATCCGCGACTTCGCGGCGGTGCGGAACGTCGGGTTTGCGGCCGCGAGCCAGCCGTGGTTTCTGTTCGTCGATGCCGATGAAACGCTCACGCCGGAACTTTTGATGTCGATCGAACGTGCCGTCGCAGCAGGAACGTGCGATGCCTACGAAGTACGCCGTCGCTTCGTTATCGACGGCGAAACCGTGAGTCGTGCGGCGGCGTATCCGTCGTTCCACGTGCGGCTCGTACGGACAACCGCAACCGACGGCTTTGGAAAACCGGTGCACGAACGCTTCAACCTGAAGCCGGACGCAACCATCGGTCGACTTGATGGCGATCTGCATATTCCGCTTCCGGCACCGTCGACGCTCTGGCCCAAGTACCGCCGCTATCTCACCATCGAAGCCGAACGCGCGGCAACCATGCGCATGGGGGACTGGCTCTATTGGGTGCTCTGGCGAAGTCTGCGATCGTGCGTGTCGTACGCGATTCGGTTGCTTGTCGTGTGGATCGTGCCGGGCAAAGGGAAGCGGCTGCCGCTCGCGTATGAGTGGCAATTCCTAGCGTACCCGCTGTTGCTCATCGCCGAAACGTCGCCGCTGCATCGGTTGCCGTTCGGGCAATTCGTGACGTACCTGGGCACCGGCGGCGCGGCCACGGCGATCAACGTCGGGTTGTACCTGCTGCTCCTGCGAGCCGGCACGTGGTACGTCGCCGCGTCGGTCGTCAGCGAAATCGCCGGATTCCTCAGCGCGTTCGTGCTCCACAAGTACGTCGCGTTTCGCGCGCACGGCGACCGCGCGAAGCATTTCCTTCGCTACTGCGCGCTCGGGCTTTGGAACCTGGCGGCATCGACTGCGCTCATTTGGGTCTTCGTCGATGCCGTGGGCATCGGCGAATTCGTCGCCAAACTCCTCGTGCTCGCGTGCATGGTCGCGTGGAATTTCTTCATCTACAAATTCATCGTCTACCGCTGATCACACCGCCTGTCGCAGCACCTGGAGCCTCCACCACGTCCTCCACATGTCCGCGAACGCTTTCCAGACGGTCGAGGGTTTTCCGCCGTGCGCTTTGCCGCCCTTGCGGGTTTCCTGCACGAAGTCGATCTTGGCAATCCGATACCCCCGCTTCGCCGCGCGGATGATGCGTTCGGCCTCCACGAACACGCTCGTCGAGGAGACGCGAATATCCCGATAGACCTTGAGGGGCACCAGTTTTACGCTTCCCGAGTCGTACAAATCGACGCCGAAGAGGACGCGCGGGAGCCACCGATAGCAAAACGAGATGACGTGCCGCGCGAGCGTGTACTGCTTGGTGCTGCGGTTGCAGATGACGATATCCGCGCGATCGAGGAGCGGCATGCAGCGTTCCACGAGTTCGGGCGGGAACTGCCCGTCGCCCGACACGAGGAAAACGTAATCTTTGGATGCGAGTGCGTAGAGATCTTCGAACGTCTTCGCGATGCCTTGGTTTTTTTCATGACGTTCCACGTGCAACCGGGGAAACCGCGCTTTCAACGATTCCAAAATGGAGAGCGTGTTGTCTTTCGAGGTATCGTCCAGCGCAATCACCTCGTAGTCGCTCGTGCAACGCGCCGCGGCGGCATCGCACCGCGCGACGGTGTCGGCGATCGCGGCTTCCTCGTTGTAGGCGGGAATGACGATGGAGAGGGACGGCACCGGCCTAGTTTAGCGTTCCGAGCGCCGCCGTCACCTGGTCCACCTGCTCGTTCGTCAGTTCGGGGTAGAGCGGGAGCGAGAGGATTTCGCGTGATAATCGCTCGGCGACGGGGAAATCGCCGTGCTTCCAGCGTCCGGCGTAGGCCGGTTGCTCGTGGATGGGCACAGGATAGTGGATGCCCGTGCCGACCCCGCGTTCGGCCAACGCGGCTTTGACGGCGTCGCGGTCTTTCACGCGTATGACGAACAGGTGCATCGCGGATGCCCGGTCGGCATGTGCAGCAAAGGGCACGGTCCAGGAGGGAAGCGATGCGCGATACCGCTCGGCGATCGCACGCCGGCGTTCGTTCCAGGAAGCAAGGAACGGGAGTTTGGCCAGAAGCACCGCCGCCTGCAGTCCGTCGAGCCTGTCGTTCCAACCGACGATCTCGTGTTCGTACTTTTTCTTCGACCCGTGATCGCGCAGCATGCGGATGCGCTCGGCGACTGCATCGTCATCGGTCGTGATCGCTCCGCCGTCGCCGTACGCACCCAGGTTCTTGCCGGGGTAGAAACTGAACGCCGCACCGTGCGCGAGCGAACCCGCGAGCTTCCCCTGGTACGTCGCGCCGTGCGCTTGGCAGGCGTCTTCGAAGACGAACAGCCCATGCTTGTCGGCAATCGTACGAATCGCATTCATGTCGGCCGGTTGTCCGTAGAGGTGCACGGGGATGATCGCCTTCGTCTTCGGCGTGATCGCGTGTTCCAGCAGCGACGGATCCAGCAATGCGTCCTCTTCGCGGCAGTCGACGAGCACCGGCGTCGCTCCGGCCTGTGAGATCGCCTCGGCCGAGGCAAAGAACGAATTGGCGACGGTGATCACCTCGTCCCCGTGGCCGATACCGTTCGCGCGCAACAAAAAGTGCAGCGCCGCCGTGCCGGAGTTCAGCGCGATGCAGTGCGTGGCGCCGCAGAACGCCGCGAACGCTTTCTCAAAATTCTCGACTTCCGGACCGCCGACGAACGCACTGGATTCGAGGACGCGTCGGATCGACGCATCGATCTCCGGTCGGATCGTCTCGTACTGCGCCCGCAGGTCGACGAAGGGGATCATGCGCGGGGAATCATGGGCTTGGCCGGGTTTCCGACGACCGTGGCGCCGGCCGGCACGTCCTTCGTGACGACGGAGCCGGCCCCCACCATCGCACCCTCGCCGATCGTGATTCCCGGGAGGATCGTCGCGTTGCTGCCGATCGAGGCGTTCTTCCGCACGAGCGTCGGCAGGCACTCCCAGTCGTCGGCGGTCTGCACCGTGCCGTCATCCCGCAATGATCTTGGAGACTTGTCGTTCGTAAACATCACCCCATGGCCCACGAAGACGCCGTCTTCGAGCGTGACGCCGCTGCAGAGAAAACTATGACTCTGGATCTTGCACCGCTTACCGATGACGACGCCCGACTGGATTTCGACGAAGGGGCCGATCATGGATGCATCGCCGATCGTGCAGCCGTACAGGTTCACGAAGTCGCGGATGACCACGTTCGCGCCGAGCGTCACGGAGGGGGCGATCTTCTGGGTCATAGGCTGACGGGGGAGCGGGCGACGAGCGATCGGTCGGCTGCCTCGAGAATGCGCAGCATCATGAGGCCTTCCGTTGCGCCGGCGATCGGCATGTCCTTGCCGTTCACGCAGGCCAGCACGTGCAGCAGTTCGGTTTTGAGCGTTTCGGTGTTGTCGAGTTTGGGGATGAGCACGTCGCCCGAGCGGTAGATGGGGAAGAGCGGGTCCGCGGGTTGCGCTTCGCCGATCCGTTTCTGGACGCCCGTGTCGTAAATTTTCAGCTTTTCCGAGGGGTGGATGTCGTCGAACAGGACCATCTTCTTCGTGCCGCCGATGATCGTCTGGCGGATCTTCACCGGCGAGAGCCAACTCACGTGCACGTGCGCGTCGAAGCCGTCCTTCCAGGAGAGGTGCAAATGCCCGATCTCGCGGTGTTCGCCGTGGTGGCTGCTGCCGTGTGCGAACACCGTGTCGATGCCGTTGAGATCTTTCAGCTGCCCAAGCATCGCCAAATCGTGGATGGCCAGATCCCAGAGGACGTTTACGTCCGGCTGGATGAGCCCCAGGTTGATGCGCGTGGAATCGAAGTAGTAGAGCTCGCCGAGCTCGCCGCTCTCCACGAGTTCTTTTAGTTTCCGCACGGCGCCGGCGAACGCGAACGTATGGTCAACGAAGAGGAGTTTGTTCTGCTTCTTCGCGAGAGCGATGAGCTCTTCGGCTTCGGCGGAAGACGACGCCATCGGCTTTTCGACGAACACGTGCTTGCCGGCGTCGAGCGCGCGCTTGGCGAGAGGGAAGTGGGTCTTGGTCGGCGTCGCGATGGCGATGAGATCGACCGCGTCGTCGGCGAACACGTCGTCCATCGACGTCGTCGTGCGGATCGTCGGATAGTTCGACCGGACCTTGGCGAGATTCGATTCCTTCAGATCGCACGCCCAGCGCACGTCCCACTCGTCGATCGACGCGAAGTTGCGGAGCAAATTCGGTCCCCAGTATCCCAGGCCGATGATGGCGACGGATCGCCGGTTCACCGACGTATTGTAGCCAATTTCTTCTCGTGACGAGCGACGATCTGCATCGTCGCAATCAGGTCTTCTTCCAGAGCCTCGTCGCGCTGACGGCATTCCTCGAAACCCTGTTTCATCGCCACGAAACCGTCATCTACTTTCTTTTCCAGTCCAACGACTTTGTTCTCCAAACCGTCGATACGATCCTTCAGACCCTTGATGTCCTGCTTCAGCTCGGACTTCATGCCCTGCATGTGTCCAAGAAGCAGCTGCGACTGCTCATCGATGCGCCTGTCTGTTGCATCCAAGCGTTCCAGAACCATGCCGATGGTAGCCCGTCGTTTTGCCATGGACACCGATGCTACGACGCGACGGCGGACGGCACAACCGATCGGGCTAGACGTTATCGGTCACAGCGAGCAATGCCTTGCTGGTAAGCCACATATCGCGTTCTGCATGGTGGCAGAACGTCTTCACTTTTCACCCGTGATGATCGCCGTCATGCCCCACGCTCGACACACCCACTCCTTCGCGGCTTTCGGCAGCAGTTTGCCGAGCGGCAGCCAGGGGTGGGGCAGCTGGTTCGGGACGCCGTGGTTGTCGTGGATGAAGACGCCGACCTTTTGGAAGTCTTTAAAGAGGTTGCGAAACTGCTTCCGGGAGTAGAACTTGGCGAGCATGTTGCCGCCGACGTGCGCGCCGTCGGTGTAGCGGTTCATGAGTGATTGGTTGTCGTACTTCAAGTACTGCCCGCGCAGAATGCCGCGGCCGAATTGGATCGCGTAGCGCATGTGGACGGAGTTCAGGTGGTACATCATCGCCAGGAACTTCCCGCCGGGCTTGAGCACGCGCCGGATCTCGGCGATCGCTTGCTCGGTCTCCGGCATGTGCATGAGGCAGCCCCATGCGCACACGTAATCGAACGTGTTGTCTTCGAAGGGCATTTTCTGCGCGTCGGCTTGGATCACGTTCGCGTGCAAGTGATAGAGCTCGAGACGTTTCTTCGTGAGCTCGACGGCTTTCGCGGTCAGGTCGATCGCCGTGACGTCGGCGCCCATGCGGACGAACTGCTCGGTGAGGACGCCCGTGCCGCAGGCGATGTCGAGCACCTTCTTGCCCTTCAGCCCTTTCATGTCGACGTACCGCGTGAGGAAGGGGTAGCCGCCGTTCTGCATGAACGGGATCCACTTCAGGAATTTGCGGTCGATGTTCCGATAGAACTCCCACGATCCTTCCTCCGCGTCCACGAAGTAGTTGAAGGGGTTTTTGTGCCACCAGTCTTGGACCTTGGCGTTCAGGGCCGAATCATTGCGAAATTCCGTGCGCATGCGGGGAGTGTACCCGAGAAGCAGAAAACAGAAACAGAAAGCAGAGTCCTCGGCCTTTCGGTATTCTGGGACATGTTTTCTGCTTCTCCTTTCTGTTTCTGCTTCTTCCTTTGCGTTCTCGTTTCACTCTCATCGTTGCATGCATCTCGGTATGGTTGGGGTTCCTCACGATCCTGCCGTACGTCGTGCATGTCGTGCATCCTGCCATGAGCGGCCTTACGGTGAGCCGCGACAAGGACTACGCGAACTACTACAGCCGGCTGCAGCGCGCACTCGACGGCTATCCGGAAGAATCCGCGAACGCGATTACGGGCGTGGGATCGGGCATCAAGGGAATGCAGACCGCCGGCGTCGAACAGGTGGTTGGAACGCTCTTCGGCTGGACGGGCATCGCGGCCGCCCCCCTCTCCGTCATTCTCACGGCGATTTTTACCGCTGCGTTGTTCGCATTGTTCTTCTGGCTCTTTCGAGAGATCGGGTTTGATCGGCGCTGGAGTCTCGGAATGGCGGTCGTGCTGTTTTTCGTGATGGGCCACGTCCTTTCCCGCATGCCGCATCCCGGCTGGTCGTTCCTTCCGGCGATCGTGGCGCTCATCGCGTTCATCCGGTTCTGGCGCCGACCGAGCTTCAACGGCGTGCTGATCGCCGGGCTTCTCCTCGGTGTTCTGCCGTTTCTCTACTTCTGGCATTGGACGTTCGTCTGGGCCGCGATTGGATGCGTTGTTCTGTTCTCGCTCGGTTCAACGCCGAACGACCGGCTGCTCCTGCGCCATCCGTGGTATGCACTACTGCTTGCCGTAATCACGCTGCTCGTTGCATCGCCGTTCATCCTGCAAACCGCCGCGCTCATGGCCGATCCGCTCTACCCGGAGGTCGCGGTCCGCGCGAGCTTCCTCTACGAACGCACGCCGGAATCCTGGCCGCGGACGATTCTCTTGCTTATTCAGTTCATCACATTGGCATCGCTTTGGAAACAACAGCGAGCCGATCGGTCGTACGTTATCGCACTCGGTCTTCTTGGCGGCATCGTCCTCGCGATGCACCAGAACGTGCTCCACGCGAAGATTCTCATGTTCGCGTCGCACTTCTACCCGCAGTTGCTCCTGGCGACGATCGTCGCGGGTGCGTGGGTGCTGACGCGGCGGACGGATCTCGTTCGTCGCGCGGTCATCGCCGGCATCGCGGCCGTCTTCTTGTTGGCCGGTGCGTGGGATTACGCGTTCATGCACGCGTTTTTCGTGCCGTCCGAGAAGGATTTCAAAGAACAACATCTATTGCAACCGATCGCGCTTCTTCGGGAAATGCCGCCAGCGACGATTCTCACCGACGCGACGACCGGGCGCACGCTCACCGCATGGACGCACCACGGCATCGTCTACACAACACACGCGCGGTTCCTCTTTATTTCGGATGCCGAACTGGCGGAACGGTTCTGCGTGACGGAACTCTTCACGCCCGTACCGGATCCCTTCCGCGCGCTCTATATCGAGTACAACCACGTCCTCGATTCGCAAGAGATGCGCCTGCGCGAGCGGTCGCTCGTGACCGAGGCGTGCGAACGAGTGAAGCAGAATCCGATGGAGTATTTGCAAAAGTACAGCGTCTCGCACGTGCTCTGGAACAGCATCGAGCGTCCCGATTGGGTCGTGCCGGAGGATGGCTTGCCGCTCGTAACGATCGCTTCCGGCACCGGCTGGACGCTGTGGATGGTAGAGTGAGGGTGTGGAACGCCGCTTCGTCGCCGTCGCATTGCCGCTTCTGACGCTCGTATGGTTCGTGGTGCTCGTCGGCCCCTACGTCTCGTATCGGCTCGATCCGGCATTCATGGGCCAGACGCCGATTCGATTGCTGGATGACGGTTCGTATTTCAGTCGCATTCAGACATCTCTGTTAGGACGGTTCGGTCCCTATGAAAATGGAATTACGAGTCCCGAATTCCAGATTCGTGCCGCCGGACCGGGATTACTGGAAAAGACGGAGGGCATGCTCCTGCGATGGACGGGCTGGACCGGCGTCGACGTCGGCGTCGCGTTCATGGCGGTCGCGGGCGCGCTCATGCTGCCGCTCCTGTACGCGTTTCTGCGCGGCATGCACATTCGTCCGGGAATCGCGCTCGTCGCGTCGGCGCTCTTCTGCGTATCCATGGCCGGAGTGCTGACGCGGCCGCATCTTTCCGTGCTGTTGCCGATCGCCGTGCTGACGCTGCTCGTCGTCCAACGCATTGCACATCGGCCCTCATGGATCCTCGTGCTTCCTGCGGCCGCGCTCCTTGCGGTGCAACCCGCATTCTACTTTTGGACGTGGATGACGACGTGGGCCGCCTGCGCGGCGCTCTTCATAGTACGATGGTGGACGCCGGAAGGATCTATGCGCGATCGAGCGCTGCGGATGTTGGCCGTGACGGGCGGGCTCGCATTGCTCTTCGCATTGCCGTCGCTCATCTCGACGTGGGTTCTGCAAACGGCCGACCCGACGTTCGCCGAAATGTCGCTGTACCGCAGCGGGCTCTACCCATCGCATGCGATCGCTTCGCCGATCCGATCGATTCTCCAACTTCTCCTGGTCGCCGGCGGCGTTATGCTCTTTGTACGCTTCACGGAATGGCGCGCGATCCTCGCGGCTCCGCTTTCGCTCTCCGTCGGTGTGTTTCTCGTGGTGCATCAGCACGTGCTCCACGGCAACGATTTTCTGTCCTCCAGCCACTACGTTCCGATGGCGACGCTTGCGGCCGTCGCGCTGGGTGCATGGACGCTCGACCAGCTTCGTGCGGGAACGCGTGATCGACGATTCATAGTTCCGGCGATCATCGCGCTGTTATCGGCTGCGGTGCTCGTTGCGGCGGCCGCGTGGGATTACAAACTTGGTTGGACGTTCCTCTGGCGCGACGATATCTCCCTCGCGACGCGGCATCTCGCTCCCGCCATGGAATATCTGCGCGACGGTGACCGTCGCACGATCCTCACCGACGCCCGCACCGCTGTGGAAGTGACGTCGCGCACGGACGACGACGTCGTCTTCACGCCGTACGTCCAGCACCTGCTCGTGTCGAACGCCGAATTCGCGCGTCGCGGCTGCATGGCCGATCTCTTCCAGCCGAGAGGTCCCGATGTCGCGGCGCTCGCGTGGCACACGCTGCAGTTCCGCGGCGCATTCATGCTCGAAGAACGCACGGCGGAGTTCCGTAAGATCTGCGGCCGTCTTCTGGAAAATCCTCAGGGAGCGCTCGGCCTCTATGGCGTCGATCTCGTGCTGTGGAACGAACGGGAGCGTCCGGATTGGGCGATGCCGTCGTATCTGGTGCAGGTAGAGGAAGGGGAGGGGTGGAGCCTGTGGCGTGTTGATTGACATGAAAAATCAGGAGAGACGACGTTCGTCTCTCCTGTCCTGGACGGGATCTTGAGCGGGGAGGATGGGACCGAAGTCCGTCGCTCCGTTCGGTATGCAAGGGCGGTGTTTCACTTGTGACTCAGCGAGGCCCAGAGGCCGGCGTCAACGTCTACCGCCTACTCTACGCAGGCACACCTAGCTTCTGACCGCACATGTAAGGAGTCGAACCTCCGAAATCCCGAAGGATTCCGCCGCCACCGGGTGCGTTCCCGTTGCCAGGATCGATATAGTATACTTAATTTATATATTGTCAAATACAGGCGGAAGCCCAGCTCTCTGCTACTCTAAACGTCTCATGCACATCGCGTACTGCACGAACGTCCGGCTTCCCAGTGAGCGCGCCCACGGGCGCCAGGTTGCCCATGTGTGCCGAGCGTTGTGGCAATTGGGGCACCACGTTGACGTCTTCGCGCCGTACCGTGAGAACGTGATCGAGCAGGATTTCTGGACGTACGAGCGGTTACCGAAAGACATTACACTGACGTACGTCGGAGATACGGATTACATCAAGACGCGTTGGCCGGGCGCATTGAAACTGTGGCTCATGAACTCAATGTTGCGCAAAGAAATGTCAAACATGCTGGAGGAGCGCGAGCCGGATTTGCTCTACACACGCTCGCCGGCGCTACTTCCCGCGTTGTTGAAGACCGGCATTCCGACCGTGCTTGAGCTGCACCAGCTGCCGCGGTTTGCGCGCCATTTGTTCGTCGAAGAATGCAATGCGTGTGCGCGCGTCGCCTGTCTTACGTCACCGATGCGCGATGAGCTCGTGCGATGGGGTGTGAAGAAAGAGAAATTGATCGTGGAGGGCGATGCTGTCGATCTCAGTCGATTCGAGAACCTGCCGTCGCCGGCCAAAGCCCGTTCGAAGTGGAACGTGAAGACGGATCGGATGGTCATTGGCTACGTCGGCAGACTGACGACGCTGGGAAAAGAGAAAGGAGTCTCGACCGTGCTCCATGCGTTGGCCATGCTGAAGAGCGAGAAGCGCTTCTTCGGGTTCATCGTCGGTGGGCCGCAAGACGATAAGCAGCGATACCAGAAGCAAGCTGCGAAATTGGGACTCACCGAAGATGACGTGCTCTTTGTGGGTGAAATCCAAGCCGCGGACGTGCCGGCCGCGCTCTCGGCGTGCGACGTGCTCGCGATGCCGTTCCCGGATTTGCCGCATTACCGCACGCACATGTCGCCGCTGAAGATGTTCGAGTACATGGCGGCGGACCGGCCGATGATCACGAGCGATTTGCCAACGGTGCGCGACGTCCTCAGCGAAGAAACGGCGGTATTCTGTGAGCCGGACAGTACATCGAGTTTCGTGCGCGCAGTGCGATGGATTCACGATCATCCGGAAGAAGCTCGGAAGCGATCGACGGCCGCGGCCGCGCTCGTGAAGCGTCATACGTGGCAAGAACGCATGAAACGCATCCTTGATGGTGTACCATCCCGCCGCGCATGAAGCTCCTGAGCGTCGCGTCGGCCCGGCCCAACTTCGTGAAGCTCGCGGCGGTCGACCATGCCATTCGGCGATTGAAAGATCCGTCGGTCGAGCATCGGATCGTCCATACCGGCCAGCATTACGATCCGCTCTTCTCCGATGTATTTTTTTCGCAGTTGGATATCAGCCTCCCCGCCGTGAACCTGGAAGTGCACGGCGGTACGCGCGACGAAGCGATCGATCGGACGATGCGCGCGATGCTCCCCGTGCTTGAATACGAAAAGCCCGATGTCGTCCTCGTGTACGGCGACGTGAACGGGGCCGTGGGAGCGGCTCGGGCCTGCGCGAAGCTCGGTATCCGGCTGGCGCACGTGGAGGCGGGGTTGCGATCGTTCGACAAGACGATGCCGGAAGAGCTCAACCGCATCGAAGTCGACCAGCTCGCGGATGTCCTTTTTTGCACCGAGCAGTCTGGTTTGACGCATCTCGAGCACGAAGGGGCGGAGGGGGAGCGGTACCTCGTCGGGAACACGATGATCGACACGCTCCTGCGGATGTTGCCCTTCGTCGAGGAGGCGGACGTACCGCCGGGATTGCCGGATGTCTACGCCGTGGCGACGCTGCATCGTCCGAGCAACGTCGATGACCCCGACGCGTTGCGCGCCGTGCTCGATTTCCTCTCCGAGGTTTCCAAAAAATGCCCCGTCGTGTTGCCGATCCACCACCGTCTGAAGGCATCGCTCGATCGGTTCAATCTTTCCGAAATTCTCCCGCCGTCGATCCTGCTGCTGCCGCCCCAACCGTACGTGCCGTTCTTGCGGCTCATGCGCGACAGCGTCTTTTTGTTGACCGATAGCGGCGGGATTCAAGAAGAAGCCGTGCTCCTGCGCAAGCGGTGCTTCACGCTGCGGCGTAATACGGAACGCCCCGTGACGATCGAGGTGGGGAGCAACATCTTGATTGACCCCGCGATCGAGCGCGACCGCCGCGCCGTGCTGGAGTTCGCCGAAGCGCCGGGCGACGTCGGCGTCGATATTCCACCGTTCTGGGATGGGCGGACGGGGGAGCGGATCGTGGAAATCCTCCGAGGAGGATATTAAGAGAAGGCGCGTAGGATTTTCAGTACGCCTTGCTTCACGCTCTTGCGGTGCGTCGTGCCGGTCTTGTCGGCTTCGTCGCGATGCGCCAGGTACCAGTCGTACGTGTCGCAGAGCGCTTTTTCGTTGCTATCTTTGGGCTGCCAGCCGAGCATCGTCTTCGCTTTCGTGCAGTCGAAGTAGAACGGCTTGTGCGGCGTTTTGTAGTGCCAATCGACAAGGGGTGAGATCTTCAGCCAATCGACGATGGTGAGGATGCCGCGGACCAAGGGGCCCGGCGTCGGCTGCACGCGCGCTCCCGTCTTCGCGTGGGCGATGAGTTTTTCCAGATCGCCGCGTACCGTGCCGAACTCGTCGGCGCCGATGTTGAAGTCTTCGTTCTTGCAGGGCAGCGTCGCAATCCGCACGCAGGCGTCGGCCAGGTCGGGGGCGGAGACGAGCTGGAAGAGGTTGTCGCCTTTGTCGATGATGTAGACCTTCTTCCCGCGACGGATCCAGTCGAACAGAATCCCGAAGATGCCTAATCTTCCCGTGCCGACGATCGTCCGCGGACGAACGATGGACACGTCGAGATCATTCGTCGCTCGGAATTCTTTCACGGCTTTCTCGCCATCTTCCTTCGCGAATCCGTACTGTCCGAGCGGCGTCAGCGGCGTTTCCTCGGTGATCGGCACGCTCTTCGGGATGCCGTACACCGAGCTCGTCGAGACGTTCAGGACCTTCTTCACGCCGTTTTCCCGTGCGGCCCGGAGTACGTTTTTCGTGCCCTGGACGTTCACGTCCCAGAAGACCGAACCAGAGCGCGAGATGGGCAGGACCGCGGCGTTGTGATGGACGACGTCGACCCCCTTGAACGCCGCTCGCAGCGCGGCGAGATCGCGCACGTCTCCGCGGATGTACCGCACGCCTTTGGCCTGCACCGCCGGGTCCAACTCCGCGAGATCGAACACGGCGACCGTATCGCCGCGCCCGAGGAGCGCTTCAATGAGGTGGAGCCCGAAGAATCCCGAGCCGCCGGTGATGAGGTGGTGGAGCGCCATGTCAGATGTCGAGTCCCTGCTTCTCGCGCGCCCACTGGATGGAGCGGCGCATGCCTTCTTCGAGTTCGACTTCGGGCTTATACCCAAGTTCGCGCTGGGCTTTGGAAATGTCGCACGCGATGTCGCGGTCCATCTCGCCCGCCACGTGGAATTCGGTGACGTACATGCCCACCGATTGCAGTAGGCGATCGACGATGCGACAGATGAACGACGCCAGTCCCGGAATCTTCCGCGGCTTCAGTTCCGTGCCGAAGAGCTTCGCGATCGTCCGGTAGATCTCGATCGTTTCGTAGGGCTTCCCGTCCGCGATCCAGTAGATCTGCCCGTTGGCCTCCGGTGTCCTCTCGGCCAGGAGCATGCCCTGGATGGTGTTATCGAGGTAGCTCATGCTGCGCAGCGCCTTGCCGGATCCGAAGAGAATCGGATTGCCCTTCTGGATCATCCGGAAGAACCGCAGTTGACGTTCAGGCTGGCCGTTGCCGGGGCCGTAGAACCAGCACGGGCGCAGAATGACGGCTTCGAGTTTTCCTTCCCGCACGAAGCGGAGCACGTGTTCCTCCGCCTGGCGCTTGCTCCGTCCGTAGGCCATGTACGGCTTCGGCGGATCGCTTTCCTTCATCGCCTTGCCGAGTCCTGCCGCCGAGTTCGAGCTGATCATCACGACGCGCTTCACGCCGGCTTTCGCCGCGGCTTCGAGCACGTTCAGCGTGCCCGTCGTGTTGATGTCGAAGAGCTGCTGGATCTTCTTCGGGTGGATGAGCCCCACGAGGTGGAAGACCGTATCAACGCCTTGCATTGCCGCGTCGAGCGACGCCGTATCGAGCACGTTGCCCGGTACGATCTCGGTGGCGGAGGGCAACGACGACGTGTTGAAACCCGGGAGCACGAGCGCCTTCACGCGCCGCTCCTTGTGCATGGAAAATTTCTGCAGCGGGTCACTCGGGTCGACGAGGACTTCGAGGAGACGCGTGCCGAGCCAGCCCGGCGCGCCGGTGACGAGGGTGGTCTGCATAACGGGGAGACCCTACCGTATTTCGGGCTTCATGCCAAAAACGCCGGGATGAACGCCCATGCGACGGCGAGGTTGAACGCGGCCAGTGCCGCGGTCGTTTTCATCGAACAGGATTTCCAGGCGATCGCGGCGCAGGCGAGGATGAACGGCGTGCTCATCGTGACCATGAGGTCGAGGTCCGACGGGAATCGGAGATCGAAGTTGAAGAGCGTGACGAAGGCGACGACTCCCAGCGCGCAGATCGACAAGAACGCGTCCGTGCGGTCGAATGCGATCGCGTTCTTCCATCGGTTCCACAGCGTCATGGCCGCGATGAGCGTGCCCGTGGGCACGACGATGAAGAGGATGTTTGCGATCTGCAGCGCGTGATCGACCGAGAAGAACAAGAAGACCGCGGCGCCCGCCAATCCCGCTTCGGTGAGCGGAACGAACGTTTCCTTGTCGCCGCCGCCGTAAATGTCTCCGGCGACGATGGCGTACCCCATGGCCGAGACGACGATGAGCGTCGCGACGAAGACGACGACGGCCGTCCCGAGAACGATCGCGCCGTTCCTGGCGGCGAAGCCGAGATCGCGTTCCCGCAGCAGCAACGCCGCGAACGCGATGGGAGCGAGATACGCGTTTTGACCGTGTGTCAGCGCGGCGAAGGTGAGCAATGCGGAGCCGAGCACCAGCCATCGCGTGCCGCGTTCTTCGGTTCGCAGATAGCGCACGAACGCCCACAGCGACCAGAGCAGAAACGGAATGCCGATGAGCGTGGCTTCGTAGTAGTCGCGGATGAAGACGATCTGCAACGCACTGCCGAGGTAGAACAGTGCCCCGAGTTTCATCCACGCCCACCGCTTTTCCGGCTCTTGTTGTCCGATTTCCCACAAGACCGCGAACAATGAAACGGCTGCGACGGCGCCCATGGCCACCGGAAGCAGTCCGCGATCGATGCCGATGCCGAGCCACCACAGGTAGAACAGGTTCGCGAGGATGGACGATGCGAAGAGCGTCGTATCGTCGGCCACCAGCGACCGCCAGTGCGAGTCGCCCATGGCGCGCGCGACGTTGTCGATGCCGGCCGTCGCATGGATCGCGGCGAGGAGCAGGAGCGTCGCGATCGGAAGGAAGCGGCGCCATCCGTCGCCCCATGCGACGATGGACCCGATGCAGATGCACAGAAGCGCGAGCGTCGCGGACGACGGGAGCGCGTGCCAATCGAGGAGCCATGTCCGCTGGACGACCTCGGTCGGAACACCGCTCAATTCCCAGACGGAGACGTAGGAGAAGAAGAGGAATGGCGCAACAGCCACGATCACGGCGGCCAGCAGCGTCGGGAAGAGCGAGAATCTCATGTCGGACGGAAGTATAGCGGTATACTGGCGCCGACCATGCGCATTCTCATGCTCACCGACAGCTTCCACCCCGAAGTGGGCGGAAGCGAAACGGCCATTTGGAGACTCGGCGAAGCGCTCGTCGCCCTCGGGCACGAGGTCGGCGTCGCGGTCATCTCGAAACCCAACGCGAGCAGCCCCTCCGATAAATTTTCGTTCTGGAACGTGTCGTCGAAGATCGGCACGGTGGATCTGAAGTTCCTCGGGAAGATCCGGAATCTTCGGACGATCATCCGCGCGTTCCGACCGGACGTGCTCAACGTGCACTTCATGCTGGAATCCGGATACGTCGGAGTGAAAGCGGCGAAGGCCGAGGGGATTCCCGTGGTGCTCACGAACCGCGGCAAGGGCCTCTACAACGAAGCGACGTCGCTCCAGGAGTCGATCATGTACCGGTTCTGGAACCGCGGCGCGGCGAAGGCCGATGCCTACATCGCGACGAGCGAGGAGATGGTCGACCGCGGCCGCGAGCGGTTCGGCCTCGAGACGACGGCGATTTCGAACGGCGTGGAAATCGACACCTTCCGCCCGGACGTCGACGGCGCGCCCATCCGCAAGCGCTACGGCGTCGGCCCGACGCAGCGCGTGATCCTCTGTGCGCGGCGGCTCGTCCCCAAGAACGGCATCGAGTATATGGTGCGTGCATTGCCCGGTGTCCTCCGGCATCACGACGCGGTGCTCTGGCTGGCCTCGCCGCTCATTCGCGAATATGAGACATTGAAAGCGCTCACCGAAGAGCTTGGAATTACGGAGAAGGTTCGGTTTCTCGGCAGCGTCGATCATACGGAACTGCCGGCGCACTTCACGGCGGCCGATCTGGTCGTGCAGCCGTCCATCGCCGAAGCACGCAGTTTGGCCTGTCTGGAAGCCATGGCCGCGGGGTCAGCGATCATCGCGACCGCCACGGGAGGGCTGAAGGAACTTATCACGCACGGCGAGAACGGGTACCTGATTCCCGAATTCCAGGAAGCGACGTACGCCGTCGGTGCGGTGCAGGAAGAGGGCGTCAAGAATCTCGAACGAGCGGTCATCGACGTGCTCGGGAACGAAGAGCTGCGCCAACGGCTGAAGCGTGGTGCGCGGCAGTACGCGCTCACGTGCAGCTGGCCGGAAATCGCGAAGCAGACGCTTGCTGTCTACGAGAACACGATCGCTTCCCATTCGTCTTCCAAACACGGCTGATGTGCGGCATCGCGGGCATCGCCGGCAGGATCGGGACCGAGGCGGATCTCGGGCGGATGCTTGACGCCTCGCCCTGGCGCGGACCGGATGATCGCGGAACGTTCCATGACGGCGGTGCCGCGCTCGGGCACCTGCGTCTTAGCATCATCGATTGCACCGAGGCCGGCCATCAGCCGATGCGGAGCCACGACGGCCGGTACGTCATCGTCTTCAACGGCGAGATCTTCAACTACATCGAATTACGGGATGAGTTGAAAGGGTTGGGACACACGTTCAAGACGACGGGGGATACCGAAGTGATTCTTGAGGCGTATAGAGCGTGGGGCGAAGCGTGCATCGAGAAGATGAACGGCATGTGGGCGTTCGCGCTCTATGACACGCGGGAGAAGACGCTCTTCTGCGCGCGCGACCGGTTCGGGGTGAAGCCGTTCTTCTATCGGATCCGCGGGGACGAGCTGCAGTTCGGGTCCGAGATGAAGAACATCCTGGCGCTCGGGAAGGCCGAACCGGACTGGCAGTATCTCTACCACTTCTTCGATCGCAAAACGCCGCTCGGGTGTGACCGAACGGTGTTCAGAGATATTCTGCATCTGCGCCCCGGCCATTCCCTTACATGGAAGAACGGCCGGATCTCCATTCGGCGCTTCTGGGTCTACGATCCGGATGCGGCGCAGCGGACGTACGACTACGCGGATCCTGCGAAGACGTTCCGCGAGCTCTTCGTCGACAGCGTGAAGCTGCGTCTGCGCAGCGACGTTCCCGTCGGCATTTGCCTCTCGGGCGGCATCGATAGCTCGGCGATCGCCGTGGTTGTGAAGGAGTTGGGTGTGCGGCCGCACACGTTTTCGTCGATCTACGACGAACCGGCCTACAGCGAGCGGCGGTACATCGACGCGGTGAACGCGGCGGTCGGTGCGGAGTCGCACACGCTCACGCCGCGTGCCGAGGACTTCTTCGCCGTGATGGAGCACATCGTCGCGCACCACGATGAACCCGTGCGGATGCCGGGCGTGTACTCGCACTGGCACGTCATGCAGTGCGCCGAACCGCACGTGACGGTGCTCCTCGACGGCCAGGGCGCGGACGAAGTGGTCGGTGGATACAATGAGTATTTCGTGTCGTATCTCGCGAGCTTGATGCGCAACGTCGCGATGCTGCGCGGTCCCGGCGAAGCGTTGCGCATGATCCGATCGACGCTCGACACGCTGCAGAACGAGAAGGGTCTGTCGGCGGGGCGGATGGTGAAAGAAGCGCTTGTGCGAGCCATTCCGGGTATCCGCTCGCTCGGCGGATCGACGGAGAAAGATGAGATTTTTGCCCGTACGTTCGTCGTCGAACACGCCCGTCCGATTGCCGAAGATGCCGCCGAACTTGCCGTGCTTGAGAACGCGCGCACGTTGCTCGACGAAGAGATGTACAAGAGCTTCCGCGAGACGAACCTGCCGATGCTCCTGCGCTACGAGGACCGCAACAGCATGGCGTTCTCACTCGAAGCGCGGACCCCGTTCCTCGATTACCGTATCGTCGAATTCGCGTCGGCGCTCCCGCTTGAGTGGCGCATTCGCGGCGCGACGACGAAGGTCGTGGTGCGCGAGGCACTCAAAGATCTGCTGCCGGAGATCGTGTTGAACAGAAAAGACAAGAAAGGCTTCCCGACGCCGACGTCGCAGTGGTTCAAAGGGGTGCTTGCCGAGGAACTGCGATGTCGCTTGCTCGACGGCGCTCTCTCGGATGGTCGCATCGTCTCGATGGACGCCGTTCGCTCGATGCTCGACGATCACCAGTCCGGCACGCGCTCACACGAGCGTCCGCTCTTCCGGCTGCTCACGCTCGAGACGTGGCTCCGGCAGCACGCATGAGCGGCGCGTAGAGCGCTTCCAGATCATCCAAGAAACGATCGAGCGAGAAGTGTGTTTCGATATGCGTCCGGGCGTTCTCACCAGCTTTTGAGAGCTCCGATGCATGATCGCTGCACCACGCGAGGCGTTCGCTGAACGTTGTGACATCCGTCGGATCGACGACCCATCCCGTCGTTCCGTTGACGATCGATTCCTTGGCGCCTCCCCACGTGGTCGCGATGGCCGGTTTGCCGCACGCCTGCGATTCCAGGCACATGGTGGGGAAAGGATCGAGGTACACCGACGGTACAAGTGTCGCGTCGGATGCGGCGTAGGCCAGCCGCATGCGTTCGGCGTCGCACGAGCCCAGGTAGTGCGCGCGCGGACCGAGTGACGCGAGATCGCGTTCGTTCAGCTCTCCTGCCACGAGCAAGATCGCGTCGTCCGGCAGCGCATTGCGGACGGCTGTCACGCCCTTGTCGTGGCCGAGGCGTCCTGCCAGCAGCAACGCGGGAGCGTCGGACCGAATGCCGAGTGCTATCCGCGCTTCGGCGCGCGAGGCAATGGGTTTCCAGAATGTCGTATCGATGCCGTTATGGATCGTCACGATCTCGCGTTTCATCCGCGGTTCTAGGTATAAGCGCAACGCGTCGCTCACGGCAACGATGCGATCACATTGGTTGAGAAGCGATACGGCGATCGTCGTGCGCAGCGGATTGAACTCCCATCGTGCACGTTTCACATCTTTGAGCCATAACAGTGTTTCATCACCGTATACTTTGCCGTACGAGAGGTGCATGACACCGTGTGCGGTGTAGACCACCGGAATGCCCATCGCCTTCGCGAGCGGGATCCAGCGGTAGCCGATCTGCCAGGCGAGTCCGTGCGCGTGGATGATGTCGGGCCGGACGTGCCGAATGATGCGCATGACTTCTTGCGCACGCGACTGCGAAAAAACGCTGCGGTAGTGCGCGGTGCGCTTGTTTTTTGGTTGGACCGTTTCAATCACGACACCGTCGATGGTCATGGGAAATTTTTCGCGCGGCGCGCAGGTGAGAATCGTCACGTCGTGGCCGCGGCGCGCCAATCCCAGGCTCGATTCGAGCGCGATCCGCCCCGAGCCTCCCAGGATGTACGGCGGCAGGTCTTCGCTGATCGTGAGGATCTTCATGGTTTGCGGGCGACGCAGACGACGTTGTTGTAGACGATGCCGGGAGGGCCTTTCAGCCGGTCGAGGGATCGGAAAATTTTCTCGACGCGCGGTGCCAGGAGCTTGTTGAGCCGCGATCGGTGCGGATTGAGCGGGTTGAAGAACCGATGCTTTACGGTTTCGCCCGCGCTCGCCCAGAATCCGCCGTGCTTCGTGCAGATCAGGACTTCCAATCCCGCCCGTTCCACCATGTGTCGCATGCCTTGTTCGGTGAACCGGTAGAAGTCCGTCGGGTTCGCGTGGAACGGCGCCATGAACGGCGCCGAGAGGATGCACGTCCCGCCCGGGCGGAGGATCCGCGCGATCTGCTCGATCATCACCCACGGTTCTTGTACGTGCTCCATCACCTGGTTGCTCACGATCGTGTCATAGCTCGCGTCCGGAATCGGCGGGTTGAGAACGTCGCCGACGATGTCGGGACGCACGGCGGGATCGATGTCGATCGAGGTATAGGTCTTCGCGCGCTCTGAGACGAGCGCCTTCTGCTTCCCGCCGCCCCCGCCGAAATCCAGCACGTCGCCGCGCACGAAATCGAGCAGCGCGACCATGACTTCGCGCGTGCCGTAGAGCCGGGAGAGGGAGCGTCCGTCGACCACGGGGGCCATGATAGCGGACGGGATCAAACGGGCTATACTGCCGCGGCATGGCGTTCGCCTTCACCCGCTACAAAGACCAGGGCGCGTTCCACTGGGCCCAGATGGAGACGCGGTCGCTCTGGAAGTACAACGCGTACCAAGCCGCGGCGTACGAGCTGGCGCTGAACGCCTTGGGTGACGTGCGGGGCAAGACCGTCGTCGATATCGGGGCGGGGGACGGAGCGCTCTCGTCGCTCATCGTCCGCAAGGGCGCGAACGTCACGGTGGTCGATAACCAGCAGGCGGGATTGGACGTGGCGAAAAAAATGATCGAGCAGCGCGGCCTCTCCGCGACGTTCGTTCAAGGCGACGCCGGGCACACGACGCTCCCCGATGGCTTCGCCGACGCGGTGATGTGCAGCGAGCTCATCGAGCACCTCGACCATCCCGAATCGCTCGTTGCCGAAGCGTACCGGATCCTCAAGCCTGGGGGCGCGTTCGTCGTCACGACGCCGCACAAGCTCGGCGAGATCCCGATGTCGCAGTTCCACGTCCACGAGTTCTTCCCGACCGAGCTCAAAGAACTCGTCGCGACGACGTTCTCCGATGTCACGGTCCTCGAATCGCACCATGTCTTCTGGTTCTCGTTCTACGGATACCGCTTCCCGATGCTGCGCCGGCTGCAGATCGGCAAACCGATCGTGAACATGCTGGCGCTGTGGTTTCGGTTCAATCCGTTCCTGTACGACGCGTCGACGCGCGGCAAGCGCGACTACTACGCCCAGCTCACGCTGCGGGCGACGAAGGCTTGAGGCCTTTGTGCTTCTCGATCTGGTACCACAGGTACAGGTACGGCGTGTTGCTGTTGGCGTATACGATGAGCACGGCCATGCACATGGCGATGAGCGGAGAGAGAGCCGACGACAGCGAGAAGAACACGATCAATGCGACCGCGATGCCGAAAAGGTTCGCAAGAATGCTCACGTGCATCTTCTTGAAGAGACGCAATAGCGGCACGGCGACCACTTGGAGCGATGCGAAGAGGTTGGTCGGCAGGAGGAGCAGGAAGGCCGGGATCGCACCGACGAAGGCCGTTCCGTAGACGTACGGTAGCAGCGGCGGGACGAAGATCGCGGCGCCGATGATGGCCAGGAGATGCAGGCCGAACGATCCCGCCATCAGCTGGATGCACGCGCGCTTCAACGACTTCCGATCGAGCGTCGTGAGCCGAGGGATCGCGACGTTCGCCATGCGTGAGATGCTGGGCATGACGAGCGAGCGCGGGAGTTCGGCCAATCGCAGCGCGAGTCGGAAGAGGCCGACGATTTCGAGCGAGGCGACGGCGTTCAGAACCATGAAGAAGGCATTCGGATAGATATTATTGGCGATGCTGCGATCCACCGAAATCCAGAATCCTTGTTTCCAGTATGTGCCGGTGTGTTGACGGAGTATCGAGGGTACGAGCGATTCGAGCGACGGGAATCCGAGCGCGACGCGCGCCCTGCGGTACAAAAGAAGACACAGGGGTACGTAGAGAAGCGAAATGAAGAGCTGACCGAGGAGGATCCCTTCGACGCCGAGCCCGAGGACGAGGAAGAGCGTGCCGAGGGCAACTTGGAGGATCGATCGCGCGTTCTCGAGGAGCGCCATCGTGCCGATCCGTTTGTTGAGCTGCAGACTAAGGAACAGGAGCACGGCGGGCCACTGGAGCGCGGCGTTGAGGATCGCGAGCCGGGCGATTTCTCCGGCCCGTGCGTCGCCTTGGAGCAGATCGGCGAGCAGGGGCGCGGCGAGAATCAGGAGCAGGTAGATGACCGTCGTGACGGCCGACACTTGCAGGAAGTAGATGAGGACCGACCGGATGTCCCGGGCGTTCTTCCGCGCGGCGGCCTCGGAGAGGAAGGTTGTCAGCGTGATCTCCTGCCCGAGCGATGCGACGATCGTCACGATCCCCGCGAACGCGACGACGACGGCGTAGTACCCGTACTGCTCGAGCCCGAGCAGTCGCGAGAAGAGAATGGACGACGCGAGCCCGGTGGCCATCGTGACGACGCTGCCGACTTGGAGCTTGGCGAGACCTTGAACGAAGGGTCGGTGGAGGAGCGCGGTGAGGGCGGAGGGGGTGCGCATGCGGTCAGGCAGCATCGTACACGGCATCGAACCAGTGGCTCAGCTGGATGATGCTCGAGAGCGTGTGCAGGTGGTAGCCGCGTTTGTCCGTGTGTTCGCTCGCGATCCGACGCAGCGCGTCGATGTCGAAGAAGTCTTTCATGCGCGGTTGTTCCAGCGCTTCGTCGATGAGGGGAGCGGCTTCGCGGCGCAGCCACTTGGCGACCGGCGGGTAGAAGCTCGCTTTCGGGAGCGTGAAGAGGTGTTCGGGCAGAATGCCGCGGTAGGTGTCTTTCAGCAGGCGTTTCGTGCGCTTGAATCCGACGTGCCAGTTGCCCGGCGTTGCATGGGAGAACGCGATCACGCGCGGGTCGAGGAACGGGATGCGCGCCTCCAAGCCGTTGCCGAGTCCGACGCCGTCGATGAGGCGCAGCGATTCGGACACGAGCCACGTATGGCGGTCGAACTCCATGAAGTCGCGCAGCGGGTCGTCGGTGTGCGGATAGCATTCCGCGAAGAGTTGTCGCGTCGCGGATCCGTCGAACCACGTGCCTCGGGCATAGGAGCAGATTTCGTCGGCCGGGCGCGCGAGCAGCCGTTCCGCAAGCGCCGCTCCGGGTAACATGCGCAGAACGTCCGCCGGTTGACCCGCGAAGGATCCGGCCAGACCGCGCAGCGCAGGCGGAACTAAGCGCAGGGCGTGGAGGATCTTGGTCACCCGATAGCGAGGATACCCGCCGAAGAGTTCGTCGCCTCCCGCTCCCGTGAGCGCGACGTCGACCGTGCGCTTCGCGACCTTGGCGAGCAGGAATTGCGCGACCGAGACCGTGTCGGCGTTCGGCTGCCCGAGCGACCGGACGGTATCGCGGTACAGCGAGCGTTGGTCGTCCGCCGTCAGGAGGATCTCCGTATGATTCGTGCCGTAGTGCTTTGCCGTGAGGGCCGCGAGATCGGCATCGGCGTTGAATCGGTCGGCGCCTTCTTCCTTCGTCGCGTCGAACCGGATCGTGAACGTGTTCACCGGACCGCTCGTGGATGCCGCCGCATGGTGCAGGACGATCGACGAATCCATCCCCCCGCTCAAGAACACGCCCACGGGCTTATCGGAGAGGAGGTGATCGGTGATGACTTGCTGCATCAGCGCCGGGAATCGTTCGCGGAATTCCCGCGGCGATGACACGGAATCGGACACCGCGTTCGATCGAAACGCGGATGCGGTAATCGTGCCATTGTTCCAACTGAGCGTCGTGCCCGGCGCCAATGCCTCGATCCCGTCGCAGAGCGTTTCGGGCTCGGGGACGTACTGGAGGCGCATGTAGCGCGAGAGCGAGCGCAGGTTCAGCGCGGGTTTCGTCTCGAACGATCGGAGGATCGCCGGCATCTCGGAGGCGAATCGCAGCTCGCCGGCGACCGTCGACACGTAGAGCGGGTTGATGCCGGATGGGTCTCGGGCAAGGTGCCACGATCGATCGCGCGTGTCGTAGATCCCGAACGCGAACATCCCCCGCAGCCGCGGCAGGAACGCGAGACCGTGGCGTTCGTAGAGTTTCAGCAGCACTTCGGTATCCGTGTTCGTGCGGCACTCGAATCGTTCCTGCTCACGCAGCTCGCGGTAGTTGAAAATCTCGCCGTTGAAGACGATCGCGATCGTCCGGTCCGCGTTCCACATCGGTTGGTCGCCGATCGGGCGCGGATCCAAGATTGCCAGGCGAGCGTGTCCGAGCGAGGCGCCGCTCTCGACGGCGACATGGTCGCCGTCCGGTCCGCGGTGGCGTAGCGCACGCGTCATCGCCGCGATCTCCTCGCGGCGTTCTCCCGATAGTCCGGCGATCCCGCACATGCCGGGGAGTATACCTGCCTGCCGCCGGGCATGTAGGATGGCCGCGATGCGTTGGTTGTCGTTCTTCCGCCGTCCAAAACACCCGTTTCATGCGCTGGCGACAGAGCCGGCGTACGGCATGCTTCTCGTGGCGATCCATGCGTTCGTCACGGCACTGGTAGTCGTTCCATTGCTGTTTCCCGAGCTGGATTTCTGGCGAAATCTCTCACCGAACGGAGGCGTGAAGACGTACGTCGGGCTCGTCGGAGGCATCGGCGGCGCGATCGTGCTCCTGCGGTGGTTCGTGCCGCGCCTATGGCAGCGCGATTGGGGCGTGTACGGCGCGCTCGTTGCGAAACTGTGTCTCCTCACAGTGCTTCTTGTTCTGTTCAACACTTCTTCGTTTGTAACAGCGATCATCGTACTTATTGCAAGCATCGCGATCATCCCGACCGCGATATTCGTCCATGCCGATCGCGAACACGCGGTCCGCGTCGCGCTCGCCGTCTTCGCCGCGGCCGCCGCGCTGATCGTCAGTTTCTCAGCGGAAGATTACTTCGCCTTCCAAGCGGATCGTTTGGTGTTCGCAACCGTGCTTGCGACCGTCGCGCTGTTCGGTAGTACGTATTGGTGGCTGGGGCGTGAGCCGACGCGCTTCCGCTTCTTCGATGGCGTCGTCGTTCTGTTCTTCATTGCGTTGCCGTTTCTCTCGGCCGGTCGGTGGGACTTGTACCACTACGGATTGATCCTCGGTCCGGTTCAAGAGCTGCTCCACAACGGTCGTTTGCCGTTCAGCGATCTCCATGCCTACTACGGCACGGGCCTCACGGTCTTCCTTGCCGGATGGTTCTCGCTTCTGGGTATCGTCTCGGCGGAAGGGCTTCTGCTTCTTCAAAAATTACTGCTCTCCGGTGCGTACGTCGCGTTGTACGCGCTCTGTCGCTCGCTATGGGGTGACCGCCGCCTCTCGTTCCTCGCGACGTTCGCCACGTTCGCGTTCTACGGTGCATTCCTCGGTCCTGTCGCGTACGAAACGCCCTCGAGCGGAATGCTCCGCTACGGCTGGATGGTCGTCGTCCTGTTGCTCCTCACGCTTCGACAGAGACGACCGATGGCATGGCTGTGGGTCGATATATTCATCGCTTTCATCTGCGCGATCGCGACGCTGTGGTCGTCCGATAACGTGCTCTACACGGTCGTGCCCGTCTTCGCGTTGCTCGTGCTCGGATGGGAATGGCGGCGATTGGGGATCACGTTAGGCGCGTACGTTGGATTCTCTGTTGTGCTGCTATTTTTTCTCAGCGCACCAGCGTTACTGGCGGGAGAGCGCATCCACTTCTCGCTCTACAGCGAATACCAAGCGGTACACGCCGCGGGATTCGGCGGGGGCATCATCGCGCTGCGCGATCTCTTCTGGCTCTTACCGGCGTTCATGGGTCTGGGATTCGCTCTCCGTCGTGCCGATCGCCCCCAAGATGAGCGCGTCACGCTTCTCGCGCTGTGGTGTCTCGCGACGCTGTCGTATTTCGTGTGGCACGGCCACTGGAAAGTCCTGCCGTCTGTCTCGTTTGCGTTCGTCGTTCTGGCCATCGCTGGCGCTCGTCTCCTTCCGCAAGCACTATCGCGGATCGTGTCATCGGTCATCGTGGCCGTTTTTCTTTCATCGCTGTATCTGCCGGCGGCCCATCTGTTGTCCGGTCGCGATGCCGTTCTTGCATCAGCGGGCGACCGGTCGCTCTTGATGTCGAATGCACCGTGGATGCACGACGAATTCCGGCGGCGCCGCTGTTCCGACGATGTCTTGGCGCTTCGGCCGTACGTCGAGAGCGGCGGCCTCGCGCTCCTGTTGGATCGGCATGATGCGTACAACATTTACGTCTGTCTCGGTACCGGGAACGCGTTCAACATCGATCCGACGCAGGCGTTGGAATTTCCCGGGATCGGCGATGCGCTGTTGGAGAACGTACGCACAACGCGTACGCAGTATCTTCTCGTCGGCGATCCGAGTGTGCCGTTTATCGCTCATGCTGCGGATCGTCTCAGCCCGATCATCGGCAGTCGCACGATGCGCGTCGTTCCGACCCAGAAGCTCGATGCGTTGATCGAAGAACTGTCGCTGCGTCCCATCGATACGATCGAGGTCTACGGCGAACCCCTGACGATCTACCGCCGCTTGCCATGAGTATCGCGCTGCTCTTGTCGCTCATCGGGACGGGCATGCTTCTTGGTCGCATACTGCATTTCCAACGATGGGCCTTCTGGGGAATGGCGTGCGTCGGCGGCATGGCGACGTTCATGGTGCTGGCGAACGCACTCGGATACGTCTTCCCGATAGATGTCGCATTCTGGATTACGGCGATCGTGCATATCGTCGCCGGCATCGCCGGATTCTGGCTGCTTCTCCGTCGAGAACGGGAGGTAATGGATCGACCGACGATCGTCCTCGGCATCGCCGCCGCCGTCTGTGCGTTTGCGGTCATCCGCACGCTCGGGAGCGACCCGTGGTTTTGGGCCCAGTACCCGCTCGCCGCGACGATCGCCGAAGGAAACCTGGGGCCGGTGCGCGAAGTAGGATACCCGGATCACGTCGCCGCGTACCACTACGGACCCCAGCTCTTGGCCGGTGCCTGGTTCGCGCTGGCGGAGTTGCCGCTCGAATTCGGCTTCGCGCTCCAGGCGATCCTCGGCGTCTTTGGATGTCTCTTCTTCGCCGCGGAGCTCGCGCGGATGAGCGGCATGCGTTCGTGGAGATCGATCGTGCTGGCGGTGCTGGCGTTGGCCGGCGGGGGAGTCCTGTGGCTCCATGGAGGGCTCGTCGTATCCGACATACTGCGCGACGACGTTTCGCCGTTCCGCTCGATCGTGTTCCTGTTTCGCAGCAACGTGACGAACGCGCTCCTGCCGATGTTCGAGCAGCGGACGACGGCGCTCGGGTACCCGCTGCTCTTCGGTCTGGCGCTCGCGTTCGCAGCCTCGCTGCGCGAATCCAAAAGCCGTTTCGCGGTTTTCTGCATGACCGGTGCGGTGCTCGGCGCGGCGCTCGCGTTGACGATGGAAACGGGATTGTTGCTCTTCGGTCTCGCGGCCGGACTGTGGGGCGTCCTGCTGCATCTTCGGCGCGCAACGCGGCGGGATGGCATCCACGTGTTGCTCGCGTGCGTGTGCATGCTGCTGCCGGCACTCTTCATCGCCCTCGTACAGGGTGGCGTCCTCTCCCATCTTGGTGCCGAGAACGACGCCGGCGCGTTGTCGGTCGATCCATCGTTCGGTGTTCCCATCGGGCGCGACGGAACGCGGCTGGCGCTCTGGTCGCCGACGGTGCTCATCGCGTTCGGTCTGCCGATCCTGCTGCTGCCGTGGACCGCGTGGGTCGCGCGGAAAGAAACCGGATCGCCGCTCCAACTCGTTGCGATTCTCACGATCGTCCATCTGCTCTTCCCGTTCGTCGTTTCGTTTGATGAACGTCCGTCCGAGATGGTCCGGCTCCTCTACGGCGCGACGTCGTTCGGCGCATTCCTCGCAGGGTGGCGGTTCCTCATGAAGCCACAGAGATGGGCGTATCTCGGTATCGGCGCCATGGTGCTTTCGAGCATTGTCTACGTCAGCGTTCGACTGACGTTACCGCGCTTACGCGCCGAGATTCCGCCGCTCATCGAACGTCTTCCAGCTTCTACCGTAGCCGAGCACGAGCTCTACGCATGGATCAGAGAGCATACGACGATCGCCGACCGCTTCTACGTCCGTAGCCAAGAGCTCGGGCCGGAGTTTTTGGAGGAAGATCTGCAGGACATCATCCTGTTCATGACGCGCACCGGGCGATTCGCTGTTGCCGATTACCACGTCGATACCTTTCCCGAAGAGAAGATTCCACTGCTTCGATCGATCGAAGAACGGTGTGACGGTGACGCGTTCCGGTCGCTCGGCATCCGCTATCTCGTCGTCTTGAACGACGAACGCGCCGCGTGGTTCGCATCCACATGCGATCGAACGCAATGGGACGCTCTTTCTTCCCGGCTCTATCATCTCATCGACTGAGCGCGCGCAGTTGCCGAAACAGCGTCCGGCCGTGCTTCGAGAACACGCCCGGCTTCACGCTCGGCGTGCCGCCGGTGCGATCGAGGAACACGATCGGCACCCAGAAGATTCCCGTGGTGCGTTTCTGCAGCACCGCCAAGAGAATATTCGCGAGATGGAAATCCGTCGGAATACGATTGAGCAGCGGCTTCAGCGCATCCGCGCGCATCAAGCGATATGGGACGTTTGGATCCAAAATCCAGGTGCCGGTGGCGACGAGCACAACGGCGCTGACGACGCGAGAAATCAAAAACCGCAGAAGACCGTCTTTCCGCCACCACCGAAGCCCGTAGAGCACCGGCGAGCGATCGCGCGCATGCCAGAACCGCTCGATGTATCGCGGATCGCACTGACCGTCCGAATCGATCTGCAATACCCACTGAAACCCCGCATCGCACGCGCGGCGGTAGCCTTCGATGCATGTTTGCCCGTGGCCGCTATTGGGCTTATCGACCACTTCGACATGCGTATCGTTCTCGGCGAACCGTCGCAGGACCGCCAGCGTCCTGTCTTTCGATCCGTCGTTGAGAGCGAAAATGCGGTAATCGATGCCGAGCTTGCTGAGCGCCGCGCTCCACTCGCGGAGGACGGCCTCCACGGAGGCCTCCTCGTTGTACACGGGCATCACGACGGCGAGATCACGCATCGGGATGATCCTGGCTGATACGGTCGAACGTCCGCAAGGCCTCTTCGAGCGCCTGGTCGGTGTTGATGTAGCGGTAGGTCGCGAGTCGTCCGGCGAAGTACACGTTCTTCGTGCGCGTTTCCTCGTCGGCCATCGCTTTGTACCGCTCGTAGAGCACGCGGTTTTCCGCAGCGGGAACCGGATAGTACGGATCGCCTTCGGCGCGCGGATATTCCACCGAGATGACAGTGTGCGGATGCCGCTGCTTCGTCGCGTGCTTGATCTCGACCGTGCGGGTGTAGGGGACGTCGAGGCTCGGTTCGTTGATCTGCACGCACGGCTGGACGTACTCGACCGGATGTTCGACGAACTCGAACTCGAGCGAGCGCCATGGAAGCTTGCCCAGGGCGTTCTCGAAATAGGCATCGACCGGTCCGCAGTACACGGTCGCGACGCGGGGCGCGATCTTCCCGCGCACGGCGGAGTATTCGGTCGAGAGCAGCGTGCGGATGTTCGGATGATCGATCATCGCCGCGAACAGCGCCGTGTACCCCTTCGCCGGCATCACCTGGAACCCCTGGTCGACGTACCGGTTGTCGCGGTTCATGCGGATCGGGATCCGGCCGCAGACGGAGGGGTCGAGATCGCGCGGGTGGCGGTCCCACTGCTTGAGCGTGTAGCCGAGATAAAAGGCTTCGTAGAGCTCTTTTCCGACGCGCGAGAGGACGAATTCTTCCGAATTTTTTGGGTCTTTGATGTCGGCTCGGATTCCCGCCAAAAATGCCTCGGCGCTCTCGGGCGTGAATTCTCGGTGAAAGAACATCTCGAGCGTGTCGAGATTGATCGGAATCGGGTACAGCGTGTCGCCGATGCGGCTCTTCACGACGTAGTCGCCCGGGATCCAATCGGTGAAGGGCGAGAGGTAGTCGAGGAGTTTCTGGTCGTTCGTCCGAAAGTAGTGCGGGCCGTACGCATGGATCATGACGCCGCTTTCATGAAATTTGTCGTGGCAGTTGCCGGCCACGTGGTCGCGCTTGTCGACGACGATCGACCTCCAGCCGCGCCGGGTTGCCGCGCGCTCGGCGATCACGCACCCGACGGGGCCCGCGCCGATGATGAGCAGATCGCACTCCATCGATGGCAGAGTGCCTTAGGTGTTCGTTTTGTACCACTCCACCGCCTTGCGTACGCCCTCCTCGAATCCGGTTTTGGGCGCGTATCCGAGCAGCGTTTTGGCTTTCGTGATGTCGGCGACGTAGTGCGTCACCTCGCCCGTGCGGGACTCCTGCAGATCGATCGAGGAATGGCTGCCCAGGAGTTCTTTCACCAAATCCGCGAGCCGCACGATCGTCGTACCCTCGCCGAACGCCAGGTTGAACGTCTCGCCGTTCGCCTTCTCGTGTTGTTCGAGGATGAGGATGACGCCGCGGATGGCGTCGTCGATGTACGTGAAGTCGAGGCACTTCTCCTTGCCGAAGATTGTCAGCGGCTCGTTCTTCTGCGCCCGGCGGATGAAGAGGGGCACCACGCGGTTGGAGCCGTCGTACGCGCCGTAGACGTTCGAGAAGCGGACGATGATCGTCTCCATGTCGTAACAGTGCCGGTACGAATGCACGAGCGCCTCGCCGCCGACTTTGCTCGCGGTGTAGGGGCTCTCGCAGTTTTCGACGCGCACCAAGTCTTCGGTGTAGCTTTTTACCTTGATGTTGCCGTAGCTCTCGCGCGACGAGGCGAAGATGAACGTTTTCACCTTGTTCTTTCGGGCCCATTCGAGCGCATTGAAGAGCGTGACGAAGTTATCGAGCGCCTTCGAAGGATCCTCGACGAGGTCGTAGACGCGCGCATTCGCCGCCAGGTGCACCACCGCGTCGACGCCGGTCGGGTCCAGCTGGTCCATCGCCGCCGGATCGCGCAAGTCGCCGACCTTCGTGAGCGCGTCGACCGCCGGAATCCATTGGTTGGGCCGTGCGTCGATGCCCTGCACGGTGTGCCCTTCCGCGAGGAGTTGCTCGCAGAGGCGCGTGCCGATCGTTCCGCCGGAACCTGTGACAACCACGTGCATGGGCCAGCATTGTGCAGACCGCGCCCCGGATTGTCTACGCTTTCGCCCACCGGATCTTCCACATCTTCATCACTCCTTTCCACGCGTCGCTGAAGCGGATTTTCTTTCCTTCGGCGAGGGTGCGGGGCTTGTAGCTGATCGGGAGTTCGCGGATGGGGATGCCGCGCTTGAGGCACTTGGCCGAGATCTCGGCTTCGAGCTCGAACCCGCGGCTGGTGAGATTCAGCGATCGGAACAGCGGCGTCGGGAGCAATTTGTAGCAGGTGTAGCTGTCGGTGATGCGCGCGAAAAAGAGGACGCTCAGCACGCCGCTCAGTACCTTGTTGCCCCACAGGAACCGTCGGTAGATCGTCGGGTTCTCGCGCAGGAACCGCGAACCGAAGATCGCGCTGCCGGGATGCGCCTCGGCCTCGCGAAGGAGCACGGCAATCTCGGAAGGATCGTATTCGAGATCGGCGTCCTGGATGACCGTGTAGTCGCCATCGGCCTTCGTTAACCCTTCGCGGATGGCGGAGCCCTTGCCTCCGTTCGGCTTCGTGAGGACCATATCTTGCGACCGCGCATGTGCCTTCAGAATCGAGAGCGAATCGTCTTTCGAGCCGTCATCGACGTAGATGATCTGCGCGTCGCCGCAGCGCTCGTTCAGCGCGTCCATGATCTCCTTCACGGTGCGGCCCTCGTTGTAGACCGGAACGATGATGGTCAGTTTCGTCATGCGAGATGATATGGATGAATGTTCAAAGCCAGCGAAATGCCGACCGTGAGGCCGAGCAGGATTGTAGCAGAGAGAATGGCCTTTGTGGGCCAACTGTTCCGTGCGGCCAGCGCGACGACGGCGCACGGATACACCGGCGTGATGACGCGGCCGATCGAGGTGATGGATCCCCAAATGTGGTCGGCCATCGTGAGCATGAGGAGCGAAAACGCGAGCGCGCCGAGCGTCGGGAGCGAAAAATCCCTTCGCCGGACGACCTGCGTGAGTGTCCAGCCGAGCACCGGCAGGACGAAGAGTAGGAGCAGCGCGATCGACGAGAGCGTGTAGGCGTTGAAACCCTTTTGGCCGGAAACAATTTCCCAGACCGCGACGAGCGGCAGATCGCGCTTGTCGGCGCTCAGGAAGAACGGCCATTCGCCGAAGATCGAGAAGATGACCGAGTGCCACGCGGCGAAGACCGCGATTGGCAGCAGCATCCAGGCGGCATCGTGCCAACGCCGATGCAGCACGAACCAGGCCAGCGCGCCGACCGCGAACAAGACGTTCACCTCGCGCGCCAGAACCGCAAGGGATAGGAGGACCGCATCAAATAGTTGTAGCCGCGCCCCATCGCGGGCGCGGACGAGGAACATCGTCAAAAGCAGAATCGTCACCGGTTCCGCGAGCGAAAAATGGAGGCCGAGGAGCGCGGCCGGCGACAGCGCGAGCGCGAGCGCGGCGAGCGCGTTCCCGGTGCCGCGCATCACGACGTACGCGGTAGTGGCCAATGCGAGGAGATTGATGGCGAGGAACGTCCAGGGGAGCGTGACGTCGTTGCCGAGAGCGAACACTGCCGCGAGCACCGGAAGCAGCACGCGTTGGTAGGCGTACGATTTCGGTTCCATCGTTGCCAATGCGTCGCGCCCTTCGGCCGAGAAGATCAGCGGTAGCTGCCGCGCAATACGATAATACAGAGCGCCGTCGTAGGACGGCACATCGAGGACGACGAAACCCGGCGGCAGATCGTCGGTCGATTGGTCCGTGCCGTAGTGGAACAGTGCCGACGGATGTCCGCTGTAGGGGACGAGCGTCCAGGCCGTGATGCCGATCGTGCAGAGCATCGCCGCGCCAAGCGCGAGCCAGGAGGGCTTCATGGATGTATCCTAGCAGTCGTGTCCTCCCTGCCCATCGCCGTCGATCTGGATGGAACGCTGACGCGCGCCAACAGCATCTGGGAGCAGGTCGTGCTGCTGCTGCGCACACGCCCGTGGATGATCGTCATGCTGCCGTTCTGGTTGATCAAAGGGCGACCGGCACTGAAAGCGCGTCTCGCTCGTGTGGCGCCGATCGAGCGGATCGCGTTGCCGTTCCACTCGCAGCTCGTCGAATATTTGAACGAACAATCCGTGATCGGACGCGAGATCGTGCTCGTAACCGCCGCCGATCAAACAACGGCCACGCACGTGGCGTCGCTCTTCCCGTTCTTCCGTGAAGGGATCGGCACGTCGAGTTCCGTGAACTTGGCGGGCGCGGCGAAGGGCGAGTACTTGGCGAAGCGCTACGGCGAGAAAGGCTTCGTCTACGCCGGGAACGAATTCCGCGACGTGCGCGTGTGGGAGCGCGCCGGCGCGGCGATCGTCGTGAATCCGCACCCCGGACTCGAAAAGGCCGCCGCAACCGTGACGTCGATCGAGCGATCGTTCGAGGATCGTCCGCCGCGTATGCGAACCGTCGTTCGGTCGATGCGTCCCCATCAGTGGCTCAAAAACATTCTCGTCTTCGTACCCGTGTTTACCGCGCACCAATTGGGGAATGCCGACGCGCTCTGGTCCGTCATCGTTGCGTTCGTATCGTTTTGCATGGCGGCATCGGGCGCGTACGTCTTGAACGATCTCCTCGATTTGCCGTCCGACCGCGCGCACGCGACGAAGCGCTCGCGCCCCTTCGCATCCGGCGATCTCCCGGTCGAATGGGGAGCGATCCTGATGCCGCTGCTCTTTATCGCCGCCGCGGTATTGTCGTCGATGCTGCCGGTCGCCGCGCGTTGGGTGCTGGCGGTGTACGTCGTCGCGACGCTCTTCTATTCCTTCGGTCTGAAGCGCGTACCCGTCGTCGACGTGCTCGTGCTGGCGGGGCTCTACGCGCTGCGGATCGTGATGGGCCACGAGGCGACGGGCATCGACTACTCGATCTGGCTGACCGTCTTCGCGGTGTGCATGTTCCTCAGCTTGGCGCTCTTGAAGCGCTACTCAGAACTGCGCAACCGCACCAACGGCTACGCGCCCGGTCGCGGCTATCACGTCGATCATCGCTCCGCCATCGCGGCCGCGGGCATCGCGAGCGGCGTCGTCTCGACGGGCGTCATCGTCGGATACGCCGCCAGCGCGCACGTCCGGGAATTCTACGGCCAGCCGCAATTCATCACCATCCTCTGTCCGATTTTTCTGCTGTGGATCCTGCGTCTGTGGTGGCTGGGTTATCGCGGAGACATGCACGAAGACCCGGTGCTCTTTACGTTGCATGACCTGGCGAGCGCGCTCGTGGGGTGTGCGACGATCTTGGTGATGCTGCTGGCAAGATGAACATCGTCGGTCGCGCCCAAGAATGGGCGCGCTGGCACCTTCGTTTCACAAGCATTACAGACTTTTATAGGTTCTTCCGCTCTTCACGAACGCCGCATCGTTCATCACCGATTTTAGATCGTAAAAGACGCCGCCGTCTTTCAACGCGCCGACGAACGCATCCGGCGGCAACGCGAGGA
The DNA here is from genome assembly GCA_964641555.1 of uncultured Candidatus Peribacteria bacterium. GTDB lineage: Bacteria > Patescibacteriota > Gracilibacteria > Peribacterales > Peribacteraceae > DALYDP01. Next base: position 74,090 of record CAZXKA010000002.1, read on the forward strand.
ATTCTCTGTGCGGAACGAGTAGCAAGATGGCGTCGTAGGATTCTTGGTCGAGCGATCCCTTTTCATATCCGTATTTCGCCAGCTGCGCGTCGTCGACGTACGGATCCGCTACGTCCACGGTGACGCCGGCATTGCGTAGCGCGGCGATCACGTCGTGACTCTTGCTGTTGCGCGTATCCGGGACGTTCTCTTTGAATGTCAGTCCCATCACGAGCGCCCGTGCGTTGTTCGCCGGCACGGCGAGTCCGGCGATCGTCTGCTCCGCGACGAACGGTCCCATGTCTTCGTTGGTCGAGCGACCGGCGGTGATCACGTGCGTCGTCATGCCGAGCTGCTTCGCGCGCTCCACGAGGTAGTAGGGGTCGACGCCGATGCAGTGCCCGCCGACGAGTCCCGGTTGGAACGTGAGGAAATTCCATTTCGTTCCCGCCGCTTCCAAGACGTCTTTCGTGCGGATACCGAGCTTATTGCAGAGCATCGCCACTTCGTTCACGTACGCGATGTTCAGATCGCGCTGCGCGTTCTCGATCGCCTTGGCCATCTCCGCCACCTTGATCGACGGTGCTTGGTGAATGCCCGCTTTCACGATCGAGCCGTAGAGATCGGAAAGTGTCTTCAGCGTCGCGGCGTCCTGGCCCGCCACGATCTTCACGATCGTCGCGACGGTGTGCTGCTTATCGCCGGGGTTGATGCGCTCGGGCGAGTACCCGAGGAAGAAGTCCGTGCCGCAGGTCATGCCGGATGCTTCCTCGAGGATCGGTCCGCAAATTTCTTCGGTGACGCCGGGGTAGACGGTTGATTCATAGACGACGATCGCGCCGTTCTTCAAGTTCTGCCCGACCGTCTTCGACGCGTCTTTGAGGAGCGTGAGATCGGGATTGAACGCGTCATCGACGGGTGTGGGAATCGCGAAGATGACGATGTCGGCTTCCTTGATCGTCGCCGGATCGGTCGTGTACTCGAGCGGACCGGCTTTCAAATCGTCGCCCGTCAGTTCGTCCGTCCGATCGTGTCCATCCTTGAGTTCCGCGATTCGTCGTTCCGACACGTCGAAGCCGATCACCCGGTAGCCTGTTTTTGAAAAGGCATTCCCCAGAGGCAATCCCACGTAGCCCAAGCCAATGATGCACAGCACCGGTTTCTGCATGCGCGGAGTCTAGCGAAGCTTCTTTCCCTTGGGGAGTCGGCCGAGGTAGGCTTGGGCCATGGACAGCGTCTGGAACGGCAAAAAAGTGCTTGTGACCGGCGGAACCGGCTTTATCGGCAGTTTTTTGGTCGAATGGCTGCTCGATCACGGCGCGTCGGTCCGCGTGCCTCTGCGAGCCCAAAACTATCGCGCGCTGTCATCGCGTCGGTCCGAGGTCGACTGGATGGAGGGCGACCTGCGCGATCCCGTCTACTGCACGCAGCTCGTGAAGGGCGTGAGTCACGTCTTTCACCTCGCCGGTTGCCGACGCAACACCGAGTTCCACCAAAAGAAGCCGAGCGACGTCGCCAACGAGAACGTCCGCATGACGCTGGCGCTCATCGAGGCGCTGAAGGAAGCGAACGTCCCCGTGCCGGTCACGTTCCTTTCGACCGCGAACGTCCCCCCTGCAATCGACACCGTGGAGCTGTCGCAGAAGGAGAAAGTCGACGGATATGTCCTCGGTAAGGCGCTCTGCGAGACGCTCTGGCACATCGCGGCGCATCAGCGCGGATTCCCCATTTTGGTCGTCCGTGCGGTTGGCGCCTACGGCCCGCGCGACACGTTCAACGAGGATGCCAATCTCATTCCCGCGCTCATGCTCCAGGCCAGGGACAAGAAAGAAACGATGACGGTGTGGAGCGACGGCACGCAGGAGCGGGCGTTCCTCTACGTCGAAGATTTGATCAACGTGATCACGCGGTTCGCGGAAGAAAAAGTGACGGGCATCCAGTACGTGACGACCGACGACGTCGTGACGGTGAAGGAGCTGGCCGAGCTCATTCGCGACCTCGTCCGCCCGGGATTGCCGATCGGCTACAACACGGAAAAATCGGTCGCGCAGCGCGCCATTCCGCACCTCTCGGTCCATCCGCTCGTGCGGGACTTTGAGTGGACGCCGCTGGCCGAAGGCCTTAAACGGACACTAACGTGGTGGAAAGGCATCTAATGTATGAAGCGCTTCCTGCACCACCCAACGGTGAAGACGCATGCGCCGCAGCTCCTGAAGTTCGGCCTCACGGGCGGAGCGGGATCGATTCTCGACATGGGCACGCTCGCGCTGCTCACGCGACTGTTCTCGGTTCCGGCCGAAGCCGCGTTCCTGTTCTCGGCGTTCGTGGGTGCGACGTTCGTGTTCTTCGTGAACAAGCACTTCACGTTCAAGCACCGGGGCGCGTGGACGACGCAGCTTCTGAAGCACTACACGGTCTACGGCCCGGCGATCATCGCGAATTTCCTTCTCTCAAACCTGCTCTTCCTGTTCCTGCCCGACATCGCGTCGAAATTCGTCGCCATCGGCGTCATCGCCGTCTGGAACTACCTCATGTCGCATCACTTCGTGTTCCGCAAGCCCCGCGACGGGAATCCGCTGCCATAAACGTATGCGTCTCTCGCTCATCTTGCCGACGTACAACGAGGCCAAGAACCTCCCCGAGCTCCTGCGGCGGGTGACGGAGGCGGCGAACCCGGCGGAGATCATCGTCGTTGACGACGATTCGCCCGATCGAACGTGGGAAGAAGGCGAGCGGCTGCGATTGACGTATCCGAATCTACGGGTGATCCGCCGCATCGGCGAAAAGGGCCTGTCGTCGGCCGTGGTGCGGGGCTGCGACGAAGCGACGGGCGATGTGCTCGTGGTGATGGATAGCGATTTGCAGCATGATCCGGCGATCATCATGTCGCTCGCCGCCTGCATCGAGCGGGGCGCGGCCATCGCCGTCGCGTCGCGCTACCGCGAGGGCGGCAGCGTGGGGGATTGGGTACGCGGGCGGCGGTGGCTCAGCAAGATCGGGACGTTCGTCGCGCGCAAACTGCCGAATGTCGAGACGACCGATCCCATGAGCGGGTTCTTCGCGGTGCGCAGAGACGTCTACACGAAGACTCGGCCGCTCCTGAAACCGGAAGGGTTCAAGATCCTCTTTGAGCTGCTCGCGGCTCTTCCGCGCCGCAGTCGTTTGGACGAGGTCCCGCTGCACTTCCAGCCCCGGTTGCACGGAGAGAGCAAGTTGTCGCTGTGGGTGCAGCTACAGTTTTTGAAACAAGCTCTGCGCCTGGGACTGCGAAGAATCGGTCTTCGTGGCGCTCGTGTATTTGCGATCATCGTCCTCCTGCTCGCCGTGATCTTCGTCGCGCGTGCATGGCCGCTACGTTTTCTGTATCTCGATGCGTCGCTCCGCGATGCGGCCCAGCGCCAGATCCGCGATGTCGCTGCTGCGAAGGGGTGGCTCGTGTCGGATGTGCGTATCGATGAAGTCGGGCCGGACGGAACGATGCGCGTGACACACCGTCGGCATAGGCGCGGTGACGATCCGGAAGAATGTTGGATGCTTCCCTCCACCGGCGAACCCGTCCTATGCACAGACTGATGATCATCGCCGGCTTGGAGTTCTATGCGTTGGTCCTCGTGGTCCTGCAATGGTTCAACGGCGTGCGGACCGACGAAGCGAAGTACTTGTTGAACATCCCGTATCCGCACCCGCCGCTCGCGCGGTGGATCCTCGGATCGTTCGACGGATGGTGGTTCCAAGAATCCGTCGCGCGGTTGCTCTTCGCCACGCTGCTCGTGCAGGCCGTGTGGATCGTGTGGGACATGGGTCGATACTTGCATAAGCCTGCGCGTTTCTCGCTGTGCGTCCTGTGGCTCGCCTCCGCTGCTCTCGTGATCCAGGCAGGCACCGTCATGATGGCGCCGCTAACGGCTCTGCAGGCGCTGCTCTTCCTGTGGATTCTCTCGTTGCCGCGGGAACGCGTTCCAGGAGTGCCCACCATCGCATTCCTGTGGCTCGTGACGCTCTTTACGGCGCTACAGGGCGTCTTGCTCATGCCGCTCGCCATCGCCGCACTGCGGCTGCGTGGGGCTTCGTGGAAGGCCGTTGCATGGTACGTCGGTGCCCCTCTCTTCTTGGTCGGTCTCTACGCGCTGGGCAATCCGCTCGTCCTCGCGAGTTTCGTGTTACACGCCGGCAAAGATGCGGCCGATACGGTGATCGATCGCATCGGCGGATTGCTCTGGGTTCTGATGTTGGCCGGGAGCGGTGTGGGAACGGTCATCGGCATCGTCGGATTGATCCTCAAAAAACATTGGATGATTCTCGCATCCTTCATCCTCGTGCTGCTGTACGTCTTCGTCGGCCGCTACGAGTACTACGCGATTCTCTTCCTGCCGTTCTTCGTCACCGGCGCCAAACACCTCTGGCGTCGTCTGCCTCGCTTGGCCGTGCCATCGACCATCGCTCTCGCGGTCGGCACGCTCACGCTGCTGATCCTGCGGCCGCCGTTCGTGTTGAATCCGACCGATATCGTGCTGATGGAATTCTACGATGGGGACATCGAAGGACTGGCTTTGATCGTCGGCAGTTATGGGCATGAATGGCAGTATTACTCCGATGCGTTCGTGACGTTCCAACCGTATAGACCGGAATTACTCGAAGAAGCGGCCGTGGTGCTCTGCACGGACGATTGCATCGATCTGGATCCGGCGCAGTGGTCGCACTCGGACTACGGACAGATCGAAGCGTGGTTCAGGATTCACACGCCGTAATATTCCTTATACCATTCGATGAATTTCGGGACGCCTTCGCGGATCGTGGTTTTTGGCTCGTAGCCCAGCATCTTCTTGGCCTTCGTAATATCGGCCAAGCTCGAGCGCGTGTCGCCCGGCTGCATCGGCAAGAATTCTTTCTCGGTCGTCAGTCCTAGGCACTGCTCCACCATCCCGATGTAATCCATCAATTCTTCCTTACGACCGCAGCCGAGGTTGAAGACTTCCTCGGGGTAATTTTTATCGACCGCCGCGACGATGCCGGAGACGATGTCTTCGACGTACGTGAAGTCGCGTTGCATTTTTCCTTCGCCGAAGACGGGGAGCTTCTGGCCCTTGAGCGCCGCCTCGGTGAACAGGAAGAGCGCCATGTCCGGGCGGCCGTAGGGACCGTAGACCGTGAAGAAGCGCAGGCCCGTCACGTGCGTGCCGTAGAGGGAGTGATAGGTGTGGGCCATCAATTCGTTGTCCTTCTTGTTCATGCCGTACAAAGACAACTGGTCGTCCGTGCGGTCGTCTTCCGATGACGGCAGCTTCGTGTTGCCGCCGTACACCGAACTGGAGCTGGCGTAGATGAGCCCCGGGATCTTCTGGAGGCGTACTTCTTCGAGCACGTGGAAGAACCCACGGATATTGATGTCGATGTATTCGTCCGGGTGGTCGAACGCGTACCGCACGCCCGCGAGCGCGGCCAAGTGGACCACGCGGTCGCATCCTTTCATACATGCCGCGACCGTCTCCCGATCCAGAATGTCTCCGTTCGTGAACGAGAATCCGTCCCGTGCTTGCAAGATTTTCAGCCGTTCTCCTTTGAGCGACGGATCGTAGTAGGGATTCAGATTATCGAGACCCACAACTTCGTCGCCGCGGTCGAGCAGTTGGTTGCAAAGGTGGAAGCCAATGAATCCGGCGGCGCCGGTGACGAGGATTTTCATGGGTCGATCGTAGCAGGATTACACGCGGACGCCGAGACAGTGGTAGTCCATGCCCGCCGCCTCCACCTCGTGCGGCTCATAGACGTTGCGTCCGTCGAAGAGTTGCGTGCCGCGCATGGCCGCCGCGACTTCCGCCAAATCGATGCCGCGGAAGACGTCCCACTCCGTCAGGAGCACCAGCGCGTCAGCATTCTTCACCGCGTCGAGCGGGGACTGTGCATAGGCGATTGCCGGCAGCAGCGGCTTGGCGCGTTCCTCGGCTGCGGGGTCGTAGGCCGTTACCGTGTGGCCCGCGTTCGTCAGGGCGTGGATCACGTCGATGCTCGGGGCTTCGCGCATGTCGTCGGTCTTGGGTTTGAACGCCAGCCCCCACACGGCGACGTGCGAATTCTTCGGAAGGTGTTTGAGCAGATGCGCGATGAACCGTTCGCGTTGGTGGCGGTTGATCGCGTCCGTCGCTTCGACGATCGGCATCGGAATGCCGTACTCCTTCGCGGTGGCCATGAGCGCTTTGACGTCTTTGGGGAAGCAGCTCCCGCCGTAACCGATGCCGGCGTGCAGGAAGCGCGGTCCGATGCGGCTATCCAGGCCCATGCCTTCCGCGACGTGGCGGACGTTGGCGCCCGTCTTCTCGCAGAATTCCGTGAGCATGTTGATGAAGCTGATCTTCGTCGCCAAGAACGCGTTCGCCGCATACTTCACGATCTCGGCGCTCTCCCGGCCCATGAACACGATCGGGCGGCCGACGCGCGTGATCGGGCGGTAGATCTCTTCGATAATTTCTTTTGCCCAGTTCTCGTCTCCGCTCGAACTGACAATTCCATTCAGTCCTACCACGATCCGTTCCGGCATCAGTGTGTCGTTCACGGCCATGCCTTCGCGGAGGAATTCCGGATTGCTCACGACGGGAATCTCAAGGGACACGCCGCGCTGTTTCAGGATGTCGGCGATGCGCTCCTCGCACTGTTTTCCGGTGCCGACGGGCACGGTCGATTTGTTCACGAAGACGATGTTCTTCGTGACGTGCGCGGCGACCGTATCGGCGACGGCGAACACCGCGCGCAGGTCGGCCTTCCAGTCTTCGTCCGGCGGCGTGGCCACAGCCGAAAAGACGATCTGCACGTGCGGCAGCGTCGCCGCGAGATCCGTGGTGAACGATAATCGTTTGCTCTCCAATCCTTGTTTGAGCAATTCCTCGAGTCCCGGTTCGAAGATGGGGGATTCGCCCTGTTTGAGCTTCTCGATCTTCGCGGCGTCGATATCGACGCCCGTCACCTCGTGCCCCAACTCCGCGAAGCACGCGGCGGTGACCAATCCTACATAGCCTGTACCTACTATTGCGATTTTCATGCCGAGAGAGTGTACCTCACCCCCGGCCCCTCTCCCACTCGCCCATTCTCCATGCCGGGAGAGGGGAGATTGCTCGCAAAAACAACAAACATCCCCCTCTCCTGGCAGGCGTGCGGTTGTGTGTAGGAGAGGGGTTAGGGGAGAGGTAAAACAGTGCACAAAAAAGGCCCCGGTAGGGGCCTTTTTTGGAATTCGCAGAGGGAATTACAGATCCTCGCCGCGGACCGTCTTGCGACCGTTCGCGTTGGCGCGCTCGATGGCCTTGGCCAAGAGCGTCTCGCCGAGACCGCTGACGAAGTCAGCCAAGTCTCCGGAGGCCATCATGTCCTTACCGTTGATGAACTCCTTGATCTTCGAGGCGACGACGACGCCGACCTTGCCCGGGGCGAAGGCGAGCATGTCCGAACCGCGGACCGTCTTGCGGTCGTTGGCCTGCGCGGCCTTGACGGCCAGACCCAGCCACATCTCGACGTGCTTGCTGAGATGTTCCGGGAGGTCGCCGGCGGACATCATGCCCTTGCCGTTGACCATTTCCTTAACCTTGGAGGCTACGACGTAGCTCATGGGGGAGGGGGGAGAAAAATAGGAAAGCGGAGGGGATTCTAGTGACTGTTTGGCATCCCCCGCAAGGGTCATGTGCGAAATGACCGCCAAAATCCTTGGAGAACGCCGCCATACATGCAATTGACGAACGGCGAACCGAGCACGCGATAGAAGAACGTCGAATGGCGATGACATGCCGCTTCAGGCGTTTGCATTACGCAAAATACACTTTTGCACCCTGCCAGGCGAGTGTGAAAATCGCCCGCTGATTCGCGGCGATATACGTGCTTTCAACGGCGATCCCCAAACGATCTGCGAGAGAGAAGATGAGTAGGTGCCGGTCGGTGACGAGCGTGATGTCTTGATGGGGGAAAAGATTCGTCGGCACGAGACGGATCTCTTTCAGCGGTGCGGATACCGATGCAAATGCGCGACCCTCATCGGTATCGGGTGTAATGATTCTGACGGGGATCTTCCGTGCGGCGCGCTCGCCCGTATGCCAATCGTCGATATCGCGCAGGTGTTTGTCGGTCGATGGCGACCACGGTGCAAAGTACGCACACATGTCCGTGCCCTGCAACGACAGCGCGTAGATGTCCTTTAACGCTTCTTCGCCGTGAAAGAGCTGTACGCGCGGGCGCACGACGTCCATCGCGCGAATCGCCTCCAGTTCCGGCACGATCGATGCGAGTGTTTTTACGCGGAACTGCGCTTCGGTCGCGCGCTTTTCGCGTTCTTCCTCCATTCGCTGCAGGAGAGTTCCCGGCTCCGTCGCGCTGAATTGAGCGCCTGATCGGTGGGGGATCTTGCGGACGAGACCTTTCTTCGCCATGCGCTCCAGTGCATGGAATACCGTCACGCGATTGCGATTCAGATGATTCGCCACGACGCTCGCGGGCTGTCTGCCCAGCTCCAGGAGCGTGACATACATCGTCGCTTCTTCGTCGGTCCACTGGAGCCCGTTCAACACGGTGATCATGCTTTTTCCGTCCATCTGTTGATTATACATGAACAACACTAATAATTCGAATAATGAATGTAAAACGATAGATAAACGCATTTTTATGAGAAGGTGTTCCATTGTGCTGAAATTAGACAAATAATGTAAATGTTTTATTTAATCTTTATATTCTATGGAAACACCCCGACTGGATGATGGTGCCAATGCCTTGGTCGATCGCATTGCCGAGAGCCTGCTGCGGCAGCCCGCCCTTCCGACGGCCATCATGGCTGGCCATAACGTCGTTGCACCGGACGGCACGTACTCGGATGTGTTCGGGGACTTTCCGGATGTCAGCCGGAATATCGGCAAGGCGATTATCGAGCGCACGCGCGATTCTCTCTCGAGCATCAAGCTCTTCGCCTTGATCAATGACTGGTATGCATTGCGCAATGAGTCTCCGGAACGACAGCACACGGTGCGGAAGCAGTACTGGAGAGATCCCGCGATGGCGTTTGATGTGGAATCCGATCCGCTGTGGCAACCGTACCTGCTCGAAGGGCGCGGCGTCCGAAAATCCGATCGGCCGCAGGGACGGTTTTCGGAGTACGCGTTGCAACAGGCGTTCCGCAGCGTATACGGAGAACGATCGATCGGAAGACTCTCCAAGGAGTGCAATCAGTGTTCGAGCGAGATCGTCATGATGACGTCGATGCTCTACCGTCGGGGCGTCCGTCGCCTTGTGAGTTTCATTCCGAACGTTTGCATGCGGGCGGTGGATATAGGATCCGATCTCTTGGCACGGGGTGAGTTCCAAGCAGATACACATCGTTTCGAGGAACCGTTCGAGATGACGAACGTCTACCTCAACGCCTACGACAAGATGTGGTCGCCGGAAGACGTCTGCGCCAATACGACGTCTCCCGTGACGCATATTATCCAATGACGCGGCAATTCCCTGGCGGAAGACCGTATCAGCCGTTAGGCTCCATGCGCCACGGAGAGGTGGCTGAGTGGTCCCTTCGACTACGCGGCCGAGCCGCTTCGCTCAGGACAGGCTTCTTGGATCCTTTTATTCTTTGGTCGCCCGGACCGCAGGGCATATTCCCACCATGGAGAGGTGGCTGAGTGGTCGAAAGCGCACGACTCGAAATCGTGTATCCCGGAAACGGGATCGAGGGTTCGAATCCCTCCCTCTCCGCCAGTTTGGCGTGGGTTTTGCTATACTGCGGACTCATGCGCATCACGAAGTTCGGTCATTGCTGTCTACTCATCGAGGAGCAAGGTCTGCGGATTCTCACGGATCCCGGGAATTTGTCCGATGGTCAAAACACGGTGACGGATATCGACGTGGTGCTCATCACGCACGAGCACACGGATCACTTCCACAGCGAATCGGTCCAGGCGGTTTTGAAGAACAATCCGAACGCGGTTGTCATCACGAACACCGCTGTCGGAACGCTGCTTGAGAAATTGGATGTGGGATACCAATGCGTCGAGCACGGCGGGCATTTCGTCCAGGGCGACGTGCGGTTCGAAGGACATGGTGAACAGCACGCAGCGTTCCATTCGTCGATTCCCAACATTCAGAACACGGGATATTTCATTGGCGAACGGTTGTTCTATCCCGGAGATGCACTCACGGTCCCGGGCCGCCCGGTCGATGTCCTCGCGCTGCCGGTTGCCGGTCCATGGATGAAGTTTTCCGAGGCCGTCGACTACGCGGTGGCGACGAACGCGAAGATCGCCTTCCCCGTCCACGAAGCCATCATGAAAGCACCGGCGTTCATCATTCAGCGAATGAGCACCGTGCTCGAATCGCTCGGGATCCGGTTCGTGCCACTGGAAGCGGGACAGGCTGCTGAGTTCTGATATTCGTGGTATTCGTGGTATTTGACAAAATAAAATATAGTTTTACTATATTCAAGTAGGTTTTTCACATCTTCCGTTCCACGTTAGGAGGCCGTTCCGTGAACAAACAATCGAGTCCGCTGTTTCCCTGGTTCCTCCTGGGCGCTGGTCTTGCGGTTACCGTCGCGATCGCGATGGTCGTGAGCAACAAAGAGCAGTCGTCGACGACCCGGCCGGTGCACCAGCAAAACGAATCGAAGCGGGTGGACTATCGCGTGATCGTCGGTGATCACCCGGATTCGCCTCCCGTCCCGCACACATCCGGTCGTGACTTCCTGGGTAACAAGTTGGCCCTGGAAGACGAAGAGGCGATCGAATACGCGAAGAAAGACGGCGTCATCGTCGCGACCACGCTACATGGTGTTCCGGCCATTGGACCCGACTCGCGGTTCGATGCGTTGCTCAAGGAAGGGCAACGGGCGATCGTGTATCGGCGCTTCAGCGAGCCGCGCCGGCAGGTCATTGAATTCATGGATCGAAAAGCGGACGACATCGATCGTCGACTCGTCGACAAGCTTGCCTACGATGGATTCGAACCACACGGTGAGCCCGTGGAACTGAAAAATAGCGTCGTGTTCGAATTTCTTCCCATTCCATCGACGCGTTCCGTTCTTCGGTAGGAAACTGTCTTTGTTGAAAAACCTTCATCCCGTGGCGATACGTCGCCACGGTTTTTATTATTCTCCCCGCGCCTGCCTCTTGAGCTCTGCATCAATGATCCTTCGACTCGCTTCGCTCGCTCAGGATGACAGTTAGCCTTCTCGAGCTTGGCGTTTCACCCTTCGACGAGCTCAGGGTGACAACGGCATTATCCTTCTCTGGCTTGCCTCTTCAACTCGGCATCAATGAAATCCTGGATGTCGCCATCGAGCACCGCGCTCGTGTTTGACGTTTCGTGCTCGGTGCGGATGTCTTTCACCATTTGATACGGGTGCAGGACGTAGCTGCGGATTTGCTGTCCGAAGTCCGCCGATTGCGACGCACCTTTCAGTTCCTTGTTCTGCGCCACCTTCTCTTCTTCGCGTTTTTCGATCAATTTCGCCATGAGCATGTTCGTCGCGCGTTCGCGGTTCTTGATCTGGCTGCGTTCGGTCTGGCACGAGACGACGATGCCCGTCGGCACGTGCGTCATGCGAATCGCGGAGTCGGTCTTGTTCACGTGCTGGCCGCCCGCGCCGCCGCTGCGATAGGTGTCCACGCGCACTTGGTTCCAGTCGATCTCGATCGCGGCCGCGTCTTTGATTTCCGGTAGCACTTCCACCAATGCGAAGCTCGTCTGGCGCAGGCTCTTGGCGTTGAAGGGGGAGAGACGGACGAGGCGGTGCGTGCCTTTTTCGCACTTCAGGTAGCCGTACGCGGGGTCGCCCTCCACGAGGATCGTCACCGACTTGATGCCCGCCTCCGCGCCGTCGGTCTTCTCGAGGATTTCGGTCTTCCAGCCCTGGCGCTCGCAGTAGCGCAGGTACATGCGCAGCAGGAACCCCGCCCAGTCTTGGGCCTCGGTGCCGCCCGCGCCGCCGCTGATCGAGAGGTAGGCGTTATTGTGATCGAACTCGCCCGAGAGGTAGAGCATCGGTTCCAGCTTGGCCCACGCGGCTTCCGCTTTCGCGACGTCTTCCGTGAGTCCCGGCACATCACTCTCGCTCGCCATCGGCACGAGTTCCAGCAGGCTCGTCACGTCGCCGTGCAGCCTGTTCACCGGCTCCCACGTTTTCTTGAGTCCCCGCAGCTCGGCAAAGAGCGCGTTCGCGTACTTCTGATCGTTGTAAATATCGGGCGACGACGCTTTCGTTTCCAGCTCGGCTATTTTCTCCGGCACCTTTCGGGCCTCAAAGCGAGTCCTTCCCCGTCGAAACGGCTTCCTTCAGCGCCTGTAATTTTTGGAGGAGTTCTTCCATGGGGGAGAGGACTGGGGCGAGCTTATAGCTTCTAGGGAATAGCTGCTAGGAAGTTTTAGCAGCGAAGCCTGCCCTGAGCATCGTCGAAGGGTCCCTGGCTGCGGCGCAAAAAGAGGCATAAGAAAAGCCCCCACCCGGTGAACCGGGTGGGGCGTGTTCAGATGAACGGAAAAACCTACAGACTCACAAGTTCCAGGATGGCTTTTGTCGTATCGGTATCGTGCACGATGCGGATGCCGTACCCGGCGCAGTCCGCCATCAGGCCGCCGAGGCGCAATGCCTCGAACCGATCCTTCAGCATGTTCCATTCGAACGTGCCGGTATGGATATTGCCGAGCAGCATGTCGAGGGTGACGGTACCCCGACGGATTTGGAACGATCCGACATGGAAGTCGAATTCGATTCGGTCCCCGAGCTGCAGCGGGGTGGGGGTGTTGTTGAGAAGGAACACGAGACCTCCTTTGGGGAATGGGAATGGACCTATGATAATTATGTAACAAATAATACTTATTGCAATACCCTACGTCAGCAAAAAGAGGCGTTTTCTGCTATACTGAGCAGAAACCTCATGACACACCCCCCTCCCGTCACCGAGCCGACGATCGAACCGAATCCGGAGACGATTCTGCAGCGAATCTCCGTGCCGTTCTTCTCGTTCAGCGCCGTGCTCTTTCTTTCGCTCCTCGCCTCGCAGACGTTCTTACTCCCGAAGCTGACGACGTTCACGGTGGGAGATCTATCACTTTCCGTTGATGAGGCGATCGCCTACGAACGGACATTGCGAGCCGAAGTGTTGTCGTTGGAAGACGAACGCACCGAACTCGTGCTCCCGTACATCGACGACACGCACGCCGCGCTCATGGAGCAGAAGCGCCAGACACCGTCGGTAGTGGACGTGCGCAACAACGTGGAATCCGCGATGCGTGTGGTTGCTGAAGCCGAAGGAGCCGACGTGTTCGTCGATGCGATTTTGGTGGAAACCGACGATCGTACGGTGACTGTTCGTGGACGCATTGAAGACGAGCATCCCGGTACGATGGCGATCCTTGCCGCGGTGGTCGAAGCCGTTCGTGCGCTTCCGGATGTTGCCGATCTGACGGCTCCTGCACTTACGCGTGAAGCGATCGTCGGCGGCTATCGGTCGCCGTTCACATTTTCATTCACTCTTCAACCGTGACGAACTTCCTCCGCGCACACGCATTGGCCCTCACGCTCCTCGGCGTTGCATTCTTCTTCGGTTCCGCCGGGCTGACCGCCGCGCATGTGCTGCGGATCCGCGCGATGCGCGATATCGGGTTCCCGATCGCGGCCGAGGTGCAACCGCTGCAGCAACGGAAGAGCATGCTGCAAGAGCAGTCGGAAGTCGCGACGTTGCAGGCCTCCGCGCGCGGCGATGCCTACCGCGAGATCTACGCGCTCTACGTCCTCCCCGAAACACCCGATGTCCCGCGCACGCTCGCGATTCTCGAACAGCTCCTCACGCAGTTACAGGAACGCGGATCCATTCGCTCGATTGATTCCTTGGAAACAGGGGAGCGTGCCGAGATCACCATTGCGGTGACGACGGAGCAAGACGGTGGCAGCGCACTGCTCGACCTGCTGGAACTGAGCGGCGTGCTCACAGTGAACGATGCATTCACGGAATCCGAACGCAGGGCGCTCATCGCACTCACCGAACGCGAGAATCCGGCGGTCATCGCCGCGCTCGAGCAGTTCCTGAGCGCCGATTTGCTGCAGTACGCGCGCACGCCGCAGATCGCGGAGTCGCAACTCCTCAAATCGGTCGGGAGCGAGCTCTTCGAAGCCGACTTCCATGCCCTCGTCGACGGATCGCGCCTGCGGTCCTTCGCGCAGACGGCGTTGCTCCTCGATCGCGAAGAAGATTCGCTGTGGCCATTGCCGCTGTTCACCGTCGAACGCGCGCATGCGGAATTGACCGACGGCATCGAACGTCTGACAGTGACGGTCCGGGCGCATAGTGCGGGAGAATCCGCGGAATAAACGTCCATTTCTTGATTTACCGCAGCCGATTCCGTAGAGTACGCCGAGTTTCCCCACTCCTTTTCTGCGTCAACGCTCCCAGCCCGGACGGTTCCAAAAACCATTGGAAAAGCGTCCTCGCATGAACGAACAAATCACCGTCCCCGAAGTGCTGCTCATTTCCGATGACGGCAAGGCTGAGCGTATCGCCACGAGCGTCGCGCTCGAACGCGCGAAGGCCGAGGAATTGGATTTGATCGAAGTGTCGCCCAAGGCGAATCCGCCGGTCGTGAAGATCGATGATTTCGGCCATTACCTCTACGCGCTACAGAAGAAAGAGCGTAAGCAGAAGAGCGGAAGCAAGCAGACGGAAACGAAGATGCTACGGTTCGGGTTCCGCACCGAGAAGCACGACCTCGATCGTCTCGTCGAACGCGCCAAAGAATTCCTGGGTGAACGCCACTTGGTGAAGTTTGTGGTCCGTCTGCGCGGGCGCGAGCTTTCGAACAAGGACTACGCCATCCAGAAATTGAAGGGCCTTTTGGCCGCTCTGGTGGACGTCGCCGAAATCGAGCAGGACGTGAAACCGCAGGGGAGGGATTTCTTCGCCGTGGTGCGGCCAAAACGGTAAAACCCTCGCCAGCGCACCCACGAATGGGCACGCTGGGTCATACATCGTAGAATGGCACTAGCGTGGCCATTCCTGGCCGCGCGTATGAATCGAGGGTGAGGCAATTTGCCTTGCATCCCTTGTAACCTTCCCTATACTCCCGCGCACGTATGCCGAAGATGAAATCCCACAGCGGTGCCAAAAAGCGGGTCCGAAAGACCGGCCGTGGCAAACTGGCCATGAAGCGCAACAGCCGCAATCACCTCCTGATGCAGAAGAGTAAGAAGGCGAAGCGCCAGAACCGCACGCTCGTGCTGCATCCCACCAACATCGCCCACATCCGGCATCTCGTGCCGAATCTCTAAGCCCCAACTCCCATGCGCGTCAAACGCGGCATCGTCCGCCACCGTCGGCACAAGAAGATCCGAGCCCGAGCCAAGGGTTTCCAAGGCCTCGGTCACTCGACGTTCGTGAAGGCGAAGGAGCGTCTCATCAAGGCGGGTCAGCACGCGTACATGGACCGCAAGAAGAAGAAGCGCAACTTCCGCGCTCTCTGGACGGTACGTCTGAACGCCGCCGTACGCGACGCCGGCAGCAAGTACTCGGTGTTCATCGGCCAGCTGAAGAAGAAAGGCATCACGCTCGATCGCAAGGTGCTCTCGGAAATGGCGATCCACGAGCCCGAGACGTTCAAGAAGTTGGTGGAGTCGGTGGCGAAGTGACGCCCTACCAGCGCAGCCATGAATGGCTACACTGGGCTCACCACAGTGGAAATTGGTTGTAGCGTGCCCATTCTTGGACGCGCGTATATGTGATACACTCGCCCTATGGAACCCGAAGCATCGGTTCGCATCACACAACTCAGAACTCCCGACGAGTTTTTCCCGAATCCGGAACCGAGCGATCTGATAGCGGATATCCAACGAAACCGTGACGAGACGGAAGACGAGATTCGTCGGACGCTTCAACGGGAAGGTGAAGATTGGTCTTTCTTGGGCGGAAAAGTGGTTGGCGCGGAACACGACGGACCGTTGGTGTTCGATCGTTGATGCATCGCTTACTCGTTCTCCTGCACCTTCGATTTTCCGCCCAGTGCTTTGTAGTACTGCGTGAATCCCAAGAGCCAGAGCGCCGCGCCGAGTGTGTCGAGCGCGGCGACGATGATCGGCATGGCGACGAGGAGGGTAAGCCCCGATGCGAAGCGATCGAAGAGCATTCCGACGACGATCGATGGTACGACCAGGATGATGGCGAACAGGACGATGGTCGCAATCGTGCGGCCCAGGTGCCCTCGGATGAGTTGCGCGCTGCGCTTCAGGGCCGGACGAAAGCCCGTTTTCTCGTAGGCGACGACCATGGGCGAGAGCGTCGTTCGGATGAGGAAATGGAGCGGCGGGAGCGCGAGGAGGATGGCGAGGAGCGGGATCCAAGGGAATATCTGTGCGAACGTCATCAGCGTGACATCGCGTGCATCCGCGAACGTCGCGGCGACGATCACGAGCGCGATGAGCGGCAATGCCCAGAGTACGGCGATGCAGAAGCGGAGGAGATCCGTGAGGAAGAGCGGAACGACGAGCCCGCGCGCTTGGAACTGCACCGCTTTGAACGATGTGCGCGTGCGTCCCGATTTCGCCTGCAGCATGCGACGGCCCACGGTGAGCACGCAGGCGACGCCCCAATAGGTCAGGAGAAGCAGGGCGAGTTGCACGACGACGGAGACCGCCATGAATTCCGGCCGGTCGAACGCCGGGAGGAATTCCATCATCTTCATCGCCGCAAACGGCATAAACAACAACCAGACGCACCCGCGCACGAGTGCCGGCTGCCGCCACAGGAAGCTCCAGGCGTCGGCGATGGGGCGCAGAAAGAGCAGCATATGCATCAGCGTTCGACGCGGACGAAGCCGGAGACCGGCAGGACGTCCAATTTCTTCTCCTCTTTCTTGATCTTATCGAGCAAGAGATTCATCCCCAGTGAGTCGGCCGCCATGTGGTTGCACTGGATCAGGTTCAGATGGTGCTTGCGGCCCAGTTCCACTTCTTTCTCGGTGAAGTGCATGGCGAGGATCGTTCCCACGCCCGCGGCCGCCTGTTGCTCGATCAGTTCCTCGGGGCCGTTCGTGCCGCCCGTGAATTCGGTCGCCACCACTTTGCCCGGACGGCTCGATCCGCCGCCGTGCACGATGATCGCGGGGCTGCCCTTCCGCGCGTAGTAGTCGTATTCCTCCACGTCGTGCAGCGCGTTGATAATCTCGCTCAGGTCGTCCCACTGCTTCTTGACGATCGCTTTCTCCATGAACCGCCAGACGAGGTTGTCCGTGACGGTGTGGCACGTAAACATGGGAATGCCGAGCAATTCCGCCGTCCGTTCGGTGCGCAGGATGTTGTCCGCGTGGATCGCGCGCCAGATGCGGTCCATCCGGGGCTTGAGCAGGTTCTCGGTTTGGTTGATCGGCACGCCCGCGGCCAGGTAGACGTCGGCCTGCAGCGGCATGACTTTTTCGAGATCCGCGAACGCCCGGCCCTCCGGGTGGTGAATGATGATGCAGTCGATTTTTTCCCCGCGTTCGCGCAAGCGGTCCGCGAGCAATACTTCGGGCGCTTCGATGTCGATGCCGACCATCACGCGCTTCACGTCTTCATCGCCCGTACCGTTGAGGATGCGGGAGTCGCTGTACGGGTTCCACGTGCGCTCTTCGTCGGCATAGCGCTTCTCCTTTCCTTCAAGCTTCTTCTGCCGGTCGGCGTGTTTCTTGAGGAGCTTCTGGATGTAGGCTTTCTCGCGCGGGTCCGCATCGATGCCGATGTCGATCGTGCGCTTGTAGAGGGTTTTGAGCTTCATGGAAAACGGGGGCAATGGATGGGCGCCATCCTACGTTTTCCCGCATGTTCTGGGAAGTCCTTTCGCCCTTATTCCAGAACGATTTTCGCATCCACGACGGTCGTGCCGTCCGGCGAGACGAGCACCGGGTTCATATCGAGTTCGCGGATGTCCGGGTAGGCGCACATCAGTTCCGACACGCGCACGATGACGTCCGCCAGCGCATCGATGTCCGCTTGCGCCTTGCCGCGCATGCCGAGGAGCAGCTTCCATGCGTTCAGTTCTTCGAGCATCGCGTAGGCCTGCGCCCGCGCGACGGGCCCGATGCGGAACGCGACGTCGCGGAAGAGCTCGGTGTAGATGCCGCCGAGGCCGACCATGATGAGCGGGCCGAACGACGGATCCCGAAGCGCGCCGACGATGAATTCGTCGCCGGCCGGCAGGAACTGCTGGAGGAGCACGCCGTCGACGGCGGCGGTCGGCACGTTCCCGGCGACGTTCGTCCGAATCGCGTCGTACGCGACGGCCACGTCTTCTTCCGAGCGGAGATTCGCGATCACGCCGCCGACGTCGGTTTTATGCAGGATGTCTTTCGAGCTAATCTTCGCGATGATCGGGAATCCGATCGTTCGTGCCATCGCCATCGCTTCGTCGCGGCTGCGGGCAACCGATTGTTTCAGCGTCGGCAGGCCGAAGAGCGCGAACAGTTCCTGCGTCCGGTCTTCCGGCAGGAGCCCGCGGTGCCCGTTCGTGATCGCGCGCGCTTTCTCGGCGCGTTTGTCGTCCGTACAGGCTTGCAGGCCCTCAGCCCGAGGTTGTCGCAGTGCCGCCATCGCGCGAACCGCTTGTTCGGGCGTGTCGAACACGGGAATGCCATGCGTACGCAGTTTCTGCGTCGCGGGTTCCACGAGCGCTCCGCCGATGAAGCACGCGACGACCGGCATGAGCGGCGCGGGGCGCATGATGCGGATGATCGCGTCGGCGATTTCTTCCGCCGGCGTCATGATCTGCGGCGTGAGGATGACGACGACGCCGTCGATCGCCCGATCGTCGCGGCAGGCAATGAGCGCCGCTTCGTAGCGATCGGTCTTCGCATCGCCGATGAGGTCGATCGGATTGCCGATCGAGGCCGCGGCGGGCAACGCTTTCCGGAGCGTCTCGGCGATGCGCGGCGTCAGCGGGGGGAGCGTCATCCCGTACTTCTCGCAGGCATCGGTCGCGAGGATGCCGGGTCCGCCCGCGTTCGTGACCACCGCGATGTTGCGGCTGAGGAGCGGCGGTTGCCGGCTGAAGGTACAGAGCAGATCCAGGAATTCTTCCATGCTTCGCGCGCGCCGAATGCCCGATTGCGCGCAGAGCGCATCGATCGCTTGATCCGATCCCGCGAGCGCGCCGGTGTGCGATGCGGCGGCACGGCGTCCGCGTTCCGAGACGCCGGACTTCAGGAGGACGATGCGCTTCGTCGGCGCGATCGCCGCGGCGGTGTGCAGGAACGCGCGGCCATCCTCGATGCTTTCGAGGTATAACCCAATGACGTGTGTCTCCGGATCCTCGGCGCAGAGTGTCAGAAAATCGCATTCGTTCATCGTCGCTTTGTTGCCGATCGAGAAGACCGAGGCGAAGCCGAGCCCGAGCGTCGGCGCCAGATCCATGATGCCCACCGCCGTCGCGCCCGACTGACTGATGAGCGACACGTTGCCCGCCGGCGGCATGCCCTTCGCGAACGATGCGTTCATTCCCAGCGATGGCCGAAGAATGCCCAGACAGTTCGGTCCCACGAGCGAGATATTCCTGCTTTTTGCCACTGCCGCGATTTCCTCTTCGAGCGCCGTGCCTTCGGGCGAATGCACTTCTTTGAATCCCGCGGAAATGACGACCGCGTTGCGAATGCCTTTCGCGCCGCAGTCACGCAGCGCCGCGGGAACGACCGCCGCGGGAATGACGATGATCGCCAGATCAACGTCGTCCGGAATCTCCAGTGCCGACCGGTACGCCGTCAGTTCCAAGATTTTCCCGCCCTTCGGATTCACCGGATAGATTTTTCCGTCGTACCCCTCCGCGACCAGATTCTTCAGGATATCGTGCCCCACTTTGCCCGGCTGGGTGCTGGCGCCGATGACGGCGATGGAGCGGGGGGCGAGGAGGGTCATACTTTCTCATAATTATAGCATTTTTGGCTTATTCTGGCAATAAATGCGTGTTTTTGACGGTCGGGGTCGATAGAATGCGGATGTGCCATCCCTGCATATTCTCTACGCGTCGACGGCCGGCCACACGGAGTTCGTCGTGGATCGCGTCATCGAGCGTTTGAACGAACGGAATCCATCGCTCGTTCTGTCGCGGGTTCGTGCAGACAGTGCGACGCCCGACGACGTGACGAAGGGTGACGTGCTCTTGCTCGCGTCGGGCACCTGGAACACCGGCGGTATCGAAGGCCAATTGAATCCCTACCTGCATTTTTTGTTGCGACAGAAAGCGGCGGGCATCGATCTGAAGGGGAAGCGCGTCGCCGTGATCGCACTGGGTGACCGGCGGTATCGCTACACGGCCAAGAGTCGCGATCATTTGGTCGAATTCGTGCAAACGCACGGTGGCGAAGTGCTCGGTGAACCGCTCGTCATCGTGAACGAACCGTACGGCCAAGAGAGTGCCATCGATGCGTGGACCGATACGCTTTCTTCGCATTTGTGATGATCAGACGTTCCATCAAAATTGTCGGCGCACAGGGGCAGGGCGTGAACAGCGTCGGCGAGATGGTGGCCAAAGGTCTCAAGCGGGCGGGGTACTGCGTGTTCGGCTACCGCGAGTACATGTCGCTCATCAAGGGCGGGCACTCGAGCTACCAATTGGATGTTTCGCCGGAAGCGATCCAAAGCAGCGAGACGCAGGTCGACGTGCTCGTGACGTTCAACCACCACGGACTCGAGAAGAATCTGCGCGATCTCAAGGAGCATGGGATTATCGTGCATCAAACGGGTGATTGGACGTGGACGAAAGAGGATGCGGCGTTCATCAAGAAGCAAAAAATCACGGTGCTGCATCTGCCCAGCGACGAGATCCTCGCAAAGCTCAAGGCGAAACCGATTCTCGGGAACGCGCTCATTACGTCGGTCGTGTGGCACCTCCTTGGTTTAGACGTGGACGACCTGCGCGAGGAAGTGACGAAGCAATTCGGCAAGAAAGGCGACGCGGTCGTGCGGCAGAACCTCGCGTGTATCGACGCGGGCATCGCCTACTGCGACGAGTCGGCGGGGGATCTGGCGGTGAAACTGCCGCCGCCCGACGCATCATGGAAAAACAATCTCCTCGTGACGGGCAGCCAGGCGATGGGGTTGGGGCTCGTGCACGCCGGGTGCCGGTTCTACGCCGGGTATCCGATGACGCCGTCGTCACCGCTCCTCACGTACATTGCCGATATCCAGAACGAGACGGGTATGGTCGTGAAGCAGGCGGAAGACGAAATCACGGCGGCCCAGATGATGAGCGGAGCCATGTTCATGGGCACTCGTGCGGCGACGGCCACGTCCGGTGGCGGATTCGACCTCATGACGGAGACGCTCTCGCTCAATGCAATCATCGAGAACCCGGCTCTCTTCATCCTGGCGCAACGTCCCGGCCCGGCGACGGGACTCCCCACGTGGACCGCGCAGGGCGATTTACTGCTCGCGGTGCATGCCGGCCATGGCGAATTCGCGCGCCTCGTGCTGTCGGTGTCCGATGCCGACGATGCGTTTCGTCTCATGAGCGACGCGTTTAATTATGCCGAGCGATTCCAGATTCCGGTCATCGTCCTCACCGATAAGCAATGCGCTGAGGCGCTCTACACCCAGAAGCCCTTCGATCAATCCAAGACCGTGCTGGAGCGCGGACTGGTGACGGATCCGAAGGAGCTCGCGCGGCTCTCCCCGTCGGACCGATACGATCCGGCGGTGAACGACGGCGTCTCCAAGCGGTGGCTGCCCGGCAGCGTCGCCGCGACGTACGTGGCGCAGGGCGACGAACACGGTCCCGACGGCACGGTGGACGAGACCGCGGAGAACGCGCGATTGCAGATGGAGAAACGGATGCGGAAGATGACGGCGTTGCGCGATGCGGTGCCCGAGCCGACGGTGGAGGAGTTCGGAACGAAGAAAGGGGAATATGATCTCGCGCTCGTGACGTGGGGGAGCACGAAGGGCGTCGTACTCGATGCGCTCCGCGACGAACGATTCGCCGACAAACGCGTCGCGGTCGTGCACTACGAGTATCTGTGGCCGCTGAAGACCGACACGGTCACGCGCGTGCTGGCGGCGTCGAAAACCGCCGCGTGCGTCGAGACGAATTACCAGGGTCAACTGCGGATGTTGCTGAAGGGCGACGGTCTTCACATTCCGCATCTTGTGCACCGGTACGATGGCCGGCCGTTCTTCGTCGATGAACTCGCGTCCGCACTTTATTCGCTCGTCTTATGAAGCATCTTGCCGTCCTCCTCGGCCTTCTCCTCTTGCCTCTCCAAGCCGGCGCGTTCCCCGATGTCCCGGCGACGCACGCGTCGCGCCGGTCGATCGAATATTTGCAGCAGAACGGCATTCTGAAAGGCTACCAGGATGGAATGTTCCGCCCTGCGTTCGCCATCAACCGTGCGGAGTTCCTAAAGGTGCTCGTGACCGCTCGAGGCATCGAGCCGCCGGCCGATCTCTATAGCCGGTGTTTCCCCGACGTGACGACCGAATGGTTCGCGCCGTACGTGTGCCTCGCGGCGTTGCAAGGATGGGTGCAGGGATACCCGGATGGCACGTTCAAACCCGAGCAGCCCGTGGCGTTCGCCGAGGCGTTGAAGATGCTCGTGAACGTGCGCGGCTATCCGTTGGCGCCGGCGGAGGAGAGCGAGCGTCGCGGCATCCATCCCGCATCGTGGTTCGCGCCGTACCTGACGACGGCGCTTCTGCTCGATATCGTGTCGTACGAGCAGGTGTGGGGCGAGAACGCGACGCCGCTGCACGCCCCGCTCACGCGCGGAGCCGTCGCGGAATTGCTATACCGTGCGCTCCTTGCGGAAGGAGCGATGACGATGCCGCTCACCATTGCGGGCTGTACGTCGTTGCCGACCCATCTGGAAATCACGACGCACGTCGACGTGCTGTTGCCGGCGAAGACGCGCATTTTCCGCCAAGACCTGCGTGCGACCGATGCCGCAGGCAGCGCCGGGTGCCTGCTCGCGGCCGATGCCAATCCGTTCGGCCGCGTCGCGCCCGCGTACGACGGCATCTTTCTGCAACCGTATCCCGCAGGTCAGCCGAAAGACACATGGACGGTGCGCGTGCCGCTCCTGAACGGCCGTGCGATCCTGCGCGGCGGAGATGTGGAGGGCACCCTTCGTCCCGAGATGTTCGCCGCCGACGTGTACGGAGGCGTATTCGTCCAATTGCCATCCTTGTTCGCCGCTCGCGGTGCGACGCTCGTGACGCCCGACGGACGGTACGTCGCCTACATCGGCGCGGCGGGACGCACGGTCGAGGCGATCGATTTCGTGAGCGGCACGCACGTGCTCATCGATGCCGTGCAACCTCCGCAGACGTTTGTGGCGTTGTCGGAGCAAACGCAGAACATCGCGCTCCTCGACGATGCCGTCGCCATCACCTACGTGCTCTACGATTCCTCCGTTCCCGCCCACAACGGCTACGCCGTGCTCGATACCCGCACGGCGAATCTCGATGTGGTTTTCGCCCCCGAGAATCCCTTCGATACGCCGCCTGTCGAGAGTCCCTTCGAAGAATTTGGTCAGCCCACCCCCGTCATGCCATGAAGCGCATTTCCCTCGGCATCGACCGTCCGACAATGAGCGATTACCATTGCGATACCAAGTGCACGTGGTGCGACGGCTGCGGCGACTACGGTATTTGGACCGCCACGAAACGCGCGCTCGTCGAGAGCGGCATTCCGCCGCACGGCGTGCTGCTCTGTTACGACGTCGGATGCCACGGCAACACCAGCGATAAATTACTGGGATATCGCTTTCATGGCTTGCATGGCCGCGTGTTGCCGTTTGCCGCGGGTGCCAAACTGGCGAATCCACGGCTCCCCGTGATGGCCTTCGGCGGTGATGGCGCGAGCTTCTCGGAGGGCGTGGGGCACCTCGTGCATGCGATTCGCAGCAACTATCCGATCGTCTTCGTCATGCACAACAACGCCAACTACGGTCTGACGCTCGGCCAAGCGAGCAGTCTGACATGGCAAGAGCAACGGATGAACAGCTCTCCGAACGGCATTCCCGAGCACACCCTCCCGAGCATGGATTTCGTCTTCTCGCTCGAACCCACGTTCGTCGCGCGCGGCTTCTCCGGCGACATTCCGCAGATGACCGAGATTCTCAAGGCCGCGCTTGCGCACCGCGGCTTCGCGTTCGTCGATCTGCTGCAATCGTGCCCCACGTGGAACAAATTCGCGACGCAGGAGTACTTCCTGGAACACTGTCGACCGGTCGGCCCCGATCACGACGCGTCGAATCTCACGGAAGCACGCAGGCTGGCCGTCGATACGCGCGAGACGATCGCCACGGGCGTGCTCTATCAGCGTGAAGACATTCCGTCGTTCTATGAACGCTTGGTGCCGCGGCAGGGGAAAGAAACGACGCCGGTCGATGAGGTGGCGGTGACGGATGTCTCTCATCTTATGCAGCAATTCATCTGACCTCTCCCGCCATGCGCATCGATATTCTCACCCTCTTCCCCTCCATGTTCGACGGTCCGCTGACAGGTAGCATTCTGGGGCGTGCGCGGGAAGCCGGGCATGTCGATATCCGCATTCACGATCTGCGCACGTTCGGCAAAGGGTCGTACAAGCAGATCGATGACAAACCCTATGGGGGAGGTGTTGGTATGGTCATGATGGTGGAACCGATTGTGATGGCCATCGAAACGATAGAAGCAGAGAGCAGAAGCAGAGAGCAGAAGTCGAACGCGGAAAAACCGCATAGGATCTATCTCTCGCCGCGTGGGAAGAGACTCGATCAGCCGCACGTCGAATCGCTCAGTACGAAGCCGTGGCTGCTGTTTCTGTGCGGTCACTACGAAGGCATCGACCAGCGCGTGGTCGACGGCGGATGGATCGACGAAGAGCTCTCGATCGGCGACTACGTCCTCACCGGCGGCGAACTGCCGGCGATGGTCGTCATCGATGCCGTCGCGCGCCAGCTGCCCGGCGTGCTCGGCAAAGACGCATCGTCGCACGAAGAGAGTTTTTCGCAGGAACTCGGCCGCAAGAAAGAGTATCCGCACTACACCAGGCCCGAGGAATTCCGCGGCCTGCGCGTGCCCGAGGTATTGATCAACGGGAACCACAAAAAGATCGCCGAATGGAGGAAAGAACACACGGCATAAAGATGCGTAGGTGCGCAGCATGCTGCGCACCTACTGCACCCAACATCAATATTCCCTGATCGTGGAGAGGCTCCGCGACGGCTTGTCGTCGTTCTGCGTTTTCAGGCGGAAGAGGATCTCGGCCATCTCGCCGCGGGTGATGGGATCGCTGAACGTGTCGATCGAGGTCGGGATCGCGTTGCGTTCCGCGAGGGCGCGGGCGTAGGGCATGTACCACTGGTCGTCCGGTTCCTGCTTCGTATCGAACGCGAACGTGCTCGCGAGCATCTTCATGGCTTCGGCCACGTTGATCATGCGGTTAGGCTTGTACGTTCCGTCGTCGTAACCGTTCACGATCTGGGCGATGCGCACGGTACATACGGCCGGGGCGTACCACGCGTCGCGACGCACGTCCGGAAAGAGGACGACGTCGCTCTCTTCATCGACGTTCTCTCCGATGCAGTCATTGACGCGAACGTTGCTGATGATGAACGGGTTCGCGATGAGTTTGGCGAACTCGGCGCGGTTCAGCCGGTTATCGGGCTTGTACTCGCCGTCGGGATAGCCCGTGAGCACGTTGCCGTTGCGCAGATATTCCACGGCTTCGTAGTACGCGGAGCCTTCGGAGACGTCGGTGAACGGTTTCTCGGCGAACGCCGGGGACGTTCCCTGGGCGGCGGCGCTCGCGACGGTCGCGAGGGAGAGTGCGGCCGCGAGGCCGCGGGCGATATGGCGGTTCATACGGGAAAGGGGAAGAAGGGTAAAATGACAGGGTGACGGATGAGTTGCGCGATCGGCTGGAGCGGGAGGGATCCCTGGATCTCCGCGTCCGCGTGCGGCCGCAGGCGCAAGCAACTCGTCTGAAGGAACGGCGGGCGGACGGCGTCTGGAAGATCGATATCGCCGCTGCCGCAGAAGACGGAGCAGCGAACGAGCTCTTACGCCGCTTTGTAGCGGCTGAATTCAGCGTACCCCCGTCCCGTGTCGAGATCCTCTCCGGGCATGCGTCCCGCGAGAAGCGCGTCCGGATCGTGTGTCAGAACGCGGCGTGAATCTGGCCGCGCAGGTCGGCCTCGGTCGGGAGCCCCGTGAAGACCTCCTCGTCGATGACGTACGTTGGTACCAGTGTCACGTTCCAGCGTGCGGCTTCACGTGCGCCAATGGTTAACAGATCCGACTGTCCGGTTTGCATGCACGAGAGGAAGAGTAGCGCGTCGAGTGCAAGCTCCGTCACGTCGTCTTGCGTCAGTGTTGTTCGTTCTTCCTGCGTGAGCAGTTCCAGCGTCGGATAGCCTTTCGCTTGTGCCGCGGCGCACCCGATCGTTCGCGTGCTCTCGTCGGATCCCGCGTACTTCGCGATCGGGAGGATGACGATGCGGATCTTGAGCGCACCCGGTTCCACGAATTCTTGGATCAGGAGCGGCATGCGCGATCGTTGGAACTCGCGGGCGTACGGCGATTCGACGTTCAGGAAGACCGTCATGGTCGTGCGTGCACGAACGTTGCCGATTTCCAGCAAGACGCCGGACGACGTTCGTTCGGCGATCGCCACGGCGCCGGTCAACGTCGCGGGAGCGAGCGGATCTTCGAACGGTTCGGGCGTGATATCGAGCGAGCCCGTTTCGGTGTCGATCGACAGAGAGGACGCATCGTCATCCGTCACGGGTGCCGGCAGCGGAACGCATGCGGCGAGCGCGAGCATGCCGATGGCGATGAGTGTGCGACGCACGGCGAGGATTGTACCGTGTATAGTGGGAAAAATGGATCGCATCGTTCTCCTCGGCGTTCCCATCGATCCGGTCACACGGACCGAAGCGGTCGTTCGTCTGCGTGCGATGCTCAATGATGCACAACAGAATCACGTGATGACGCCGAACAATGAGATGCTCGTGGAAGCGTCGAAGAACCACGCATTTCATGCACTCTTGAATCGCACCGCACTGAATCTTCCGGATAGCACGGGTCTTCTGTGGGCCGCAGGCTGGACCGATCAGCGACTTCCTGAGCGCGTGACGGGTATCGATACGGTGACGGATCTCTGCGCCGTGATCGACGATGCCACGCCGGTGTTTTTGCTAGGAGCGGGGGAGGGCGTTGCGGAACGAGCGGCATCAGCATTGCGGTCGCGCAATCCTCGGCTCGTCATCGCCGGGACGTTCGCCGGTTCTCCAAAGCCGGAGGATGTTGCGGACATTGTGCGACGTGTGAACGAGTCTGGCGCGAAACTGTTATTCGTCGCGTACGGTTCGCCGGCGCAGGATCTCTGGATCGACGCGCACTTGAAGGAAATGCCGTCCGTCCACGTCGCGATGGGCATCGGCGGCACGTTCGATTTCCTCGCCGGCACCAAACAACGCGCGCCGGCGTGGATGCGCTCGCTCGGTCTCGAATGGCTCTATCGATTCATTCAAGAACCGTCGCGCTGGCGGCGGATGTGGAACGCGGTCGTGGTGTTTCCGTGGTTGGTTATTCATGGAGCTTCTCCACCACGCTGACGTACCACTCGACGTCACCCTTCTTCAGCTTGATGAGTTTCGGTCCGTCGGTCGTTTCGGCCAGGTAGTCGCGTTCGGTCTCCTGTTCGCGCAGCAAGGTCGTCATCCCGATGCCTTCGTCCGGCAAAAGCAGATAGACGGCGAGATCCGGTTTGTCGGTGAGCGCCGCCGCGAAGTTGCGGCTGGCCCGAGCGAAGGACGACGCCGCCACGACGATCACGAGCGCGCAGAAGGCTGCCCAGAGCACCGTCTGGCGATATCCTCGGTGTGAGAGTGTGTGTATGTGGAATCCGCGCATATCGAGATATTGTAGCAGAAATGGCGTTGGCGCGCCACCCGCCCGAGGGTAGGCTGCCCCTGCTATGGGTACGCTCGTTTTGGTCCGTCACGGACTGTCCCAATGGAACTTGGAGAACCGGTTTACCGGCTGGACGGACGTACCGCTGTCCGATCGCGGTACAGAAGATGCAACGAAAGCCGTTTCCGTTCTCTCGGATGTTCGGTTCGACGTCGCATGGACGTCCCGGCTTCGGCGTGCGAATGACACGCTGGACATTCTCTTGAACGGCATCGGTCAGGAAGGCATTCCGATCGAGAAAGACACGGCGCTGAACGAACGCCACTACGGCGATCTGCAGGGGCTCGATAAAGGCGAAACGATCAAGAAACACGGCGAAGAACAGGTGAAACTGTGGCGCCGAAGTTACGCGACGCGGCCGCCGAACGGCGAGAGCATGGAAGATTGCGAGCGACGCGTGCTGCCGGTATTCAGGCAGTACATTCTGCCGCTTCTGGCCGCCGGCAAGACGGTTCTTCTCGTTGCGCACGGCAACAGCATCAAGCCGATCATGCGGGACATCGAAGGCCTGGGTCAGGAAGAGGCTTCGCTGCTCGAAGTGTCGCTCACCACGCCGTACGTCTACCGATTCGACGGCGAGAAGGTCGCGGGCAAGGAAACGCGCACGGTGAAGGGCATCGTCTTGCGCGTCGACCAGAAGACAGGCCAACCCGTCATTCAAGACTGACCTCTCACATGGAGAAGAATTTTCATCTCGCCATCATCTGCGACGGCAATCGCCGCTGGGCCAAGGCGAAAGGGCTGATGCCGTGGGACGGGCACCGACACGCCATCGAGAATTTTCGTTCGATCGTCGATTGGTGCCGCGATCATCCGCGGTTGGGAACGCTGACTCTGTGGGCGTTCTCGACGGAGAACTGGCAGCGCGAGGAACGGGAGGTCGGCGAGCTCATGCGGCTCTTTGAGTTTTTTATGAAAAAAGAGATCGAGCATATCGCCGAGCGGAAGATTCGTTTCGTGCATCAGGGTCGAAAAGATCGGATTCCGCCGAGCTTGGCGAAGCTCTTTGCGGATGCGGAGGAAAAGTCGCAAGACTTCACCGATTTCACGCTGCAACTGGCCGTCGATCACGGCGGGAAAGATGAAATCGTCCGCGCCGTACGCCGCATTCCGACGGGCACAGAAGTGACGGAAGAGGAGATTCGCCGTCATATCGACAATCCGGATATTCCGGATATCGATCTCATCATCCGGACATCGGGCGAGCAACGCACGAGCGGCTATCAAATGTGGCGCGCCGCGTACGCTGAATGGTTCTTTCCGTCGTATCACTTTCCCGATCTCACCCCTGAGAAATTAGAAGAAGCCATGGCGGAATACGACAATCGCCAGCGGCGGTTCGGGAAATAATTGTTGTCATGGTGAGCCCGACGAACCATTACGTCGGAATCGCGTTCGCTTGTGCCCGGCGGTCGTGCAGGAGCTTCACGGGCTTCTTCGTTTCGTCCGCGAGAGCCTTGATCCCTTCTTCCAGCGATACGGACGGTTCGTAGCCGAGCATCCTTTGAATCTTCCCGATGTCCGCGAGCTGCGAACGGACGTACAGTTCCTTTACGGGATTCTCGATGTGGTTGGGTTCGGTGGACGTACCGAGTGCTTTGTTGATGAAGCCGATGATCTCGATGAGGTTCGTCGCCCTGCCCGTACCGATGTTGAAGATCTGGAATCCCAGCGGCTTCGTGTGCTCCATGGCCCGCGTGATGGCTTGCACGACGTCCATCACGTTCGTGAAGTCGCGGTTTTGGGTTCCGTCGCCGTACACGATCGGCTGCTCGCCGCGCATCATGCCCCACAGGAATTGGCTGACGAGATTGGCATAGATGCCTTTGTGTTCTTCGTGCGGGCCGTAAATCGACATGAAGCGGAACCCGACGATGTCCATCGACGGATTCGTGCGCTGGTAACATTCGGCGATGTGCTCCATCGCGATCTTGGTGACGGAGTAGTGGTTGGTCGGCAGCGGAGGCTGCGTCTCGACGAGGGGGGGAGACGTGTTGCCGTAGAGGGACGACGTCGACGCAAAGAGCACGCGCGACACGCCCGTGCGCCGGGCGAATTCCAGCACCTCGAGGAACGACTGAATGCTGTTGCGGTAGCCGTTCACGACGTCTTCGATGAACATGGGCGCGGACGACGTCCCCGCGAAGTGCACGATGCATTCGAAGGTTCCGAGCGCGTCGAGCGTCGCGCGGTCCGCGGCGTCGCCTTCGACGAATGTCACCTCCGGACGCAGGTGGGCGCTGTCGCCGAGGAAGAGGTTATCGAGTGCGACGACGTCGTAGGCGTCGCAGTGCGCGTTGCAGAAGTTGCTGCCGATGAACCCGGCGCCTCCGGTGACAAGAATTCTTTTCTTCGCCATACGCAGTCCATGCTAGCAGCATCCTGTAGGATAATTCCATGGTTCCGCGCCTCCGCGAATTCCTGACGCTTGCCCTCATCGCCCTCCTGCCGTTTCACGCGCTGGGCGTCACGGTTTTTACGCGGATCGTGAGCGGTCCGAATCAGCCGCCGATGGGCGTCTTTGCACTGTGGAAAGAGGTGTTGCTAGGGATTGTTCTTTTTCTTGCAGTGTTCGAATGGATCACGAAGATTGTCAAAAGAAAACATGAGTTACGAGTTACGAGTTACGAGTTCTTTTCTGTCGACGTGATCGATGCATGCATTCTTCTATTAGCCGTCGATCTTCTACTCGTAACGTTCATTCGCACGCCCGAACTCGTAACTCGTTCACTCATCTACAGCATCCGCTACGACCTCGTGCCGCTCGCGGCGTTCTTCATCCTTCGCCGCGTCGACTGGAGCGCGTGGTTCGTTCGTCGTGCGCCGATCGTGCTCGTTGCCGGTGCCGGCATCGCGGCGCTGTATGCGCTGATTACATTCATTCTTCCGGAATCGTTTTTCTCGTTGCTTGGCTACAGCGATCTCCATTCGCTCTACGTTCCCGGTCGCCCGATCGCGGCGTTCCAACAGATCGGCGGCACTGCGCTGCGACGCGTACAAGGTCCGATGAGCGGGCCGAATCAATTGGGAATTTGGTTGGCCGCGGCGTTACCGTTCGTATGGTCGTTGCGCTCGACGACGCACCCGGCAATGCGGCGCATCGCCGCTGCATTGTTGCTGTTCGCGATCGTTCTCACGTTCTCCCGCGCCGCATGGATCGCGACGGCCGTTGTGCTCGTCATCGCGCTGTGGCCGCAGCTCCAACGGCTCTCGGTGACGGCCGTCACCACGCTCTGCATCGGCATCCTCGCGATCTCGGTGACGGTGCTGCTCTTGTTCCCATCGGTCATCCTGCGCGTCGAATCGTCGCTCGATCATCTGCGTAATCCCCTGGAAGCGCTGACCATCATGGTGCATGAACCGCTGGGGCGCGGCCTCGGGTCCGCCGGCCCCGCGCACAACCGCGTCGCCGATGCGTGCGTGTTCGTCGAGGAGGGGAGCGACGTTGCGTGGGCCGCGCCGCACGCGGATCTCTGTGTCTTCGCGGGGGCGACGCAGGTGCAACCGATCGGTCGCGCATGCACTTGTCCGCTGCTCCCGGAAAACTGGTACCTGCAGCTGGG
Source organism: uncultured Candidatus Peribacteria bacterium (assembly GCA_964641555.1). GTDB lineage: Bacteria > Patescibacteriota > Gracilibacteria > Peribacterales > Peribacteraceae > DALYDP01. Next base: position 105,557 of record CAZXKA010000002.1, read on the forward strand.
AGTGGAAGGCGGCTGGATCGCGTTCATCGCGTTCATCGCGTTGATCGTCGTTCTGCTTCGTCGCGTGCATCAATCATCGCATCCGCTGGCACGGCAAACATTCCTCGCGTTCCTTGCGGTCAGCATCGCGGCGCTGTTCCTGCACGCGTGGGAAGACGCGGCGACGGCGTATGCGGCGTGGATCCTGGGAGCCGTCGTTCTTACGGCGTCGGCTGCTCGTCCGAATCGTCCGGTAGGGGGAGATCGTAGTCTCCATCGTCCTGGAGGCTGAACACGCCATCGAGCGTGAAGTCCGTTTCGTCGTTCTGCGCAGCGGGCTTCGGAAGAGGCGCGCGCGGGCCCACGTCTATCGCTTCGTCGGTATCGTGGTCCGCTGGCGGTTGTGTCGATCGCCGCGGTACGTGGGCGAGTTTTTCGCAAATGGCTCCCGCGATCGCAGTGTATGTGGCGTACAAATTCGCGAGTTCCTTCGTGGTGTCATGGGTCTGCGAGGCGTTTTCGGGGAACGATTTGCGTACGTGGGTCTTCGCGGCGCCGAAGGCACTTTCCTGTTGCTTAAACGATCGTACGATAGATGCGTCGTCGACCTTCAATCCCGTAGCCATGTTTCTCAGTCGCGAAAGCGCCTTGTGTATATCTTCCAGCGCCGGTACTTCATCGGGGCGAGTAAGGGCGCGGATCATGCGTACTTTGCATTCAACGAGCCCGTGATCAATCACTTGCCGACACGCGCTCTCGCATTGGTTCAGCGTCCATTTTCCTTCATGGGCCAGGACATGCGAAAGTGCTTTCTTCGGGCTGTGGAGAGTAGACATAGGACGCACATTGGAGCGGTGCTGGTACTCCGTGTCAACGGTCTCCCGCGTTCCCCTCCGGAGACGTCCGTTCGTACGATTCTCCCTGCGATCCATGCAGCAACAGGGTTCCCGCTTGCCACCAGATGCGCCGTGCGAACCGATAGGCTTCTCGTCGTTCGGGCGTCAAGTCTTGGAGCGACGATTCGGTGTCCGCATCGAGCGAGTTGCAACAATCATTCCGGTCCGGAACTTCCACGCGAGACCATGTCGTACTCATGAGTTCGCGCGCGGCCGTCGTCTGATCCGGCCGGATGTGCGGCTGTTCCGGATGGTGAAGGCGAAGTTCGTGTACCACATCGATGTTATGCAGCACGGCGGTTTCACGAATGGAGTGGATCAATGCCTCGATCCGGCCTTCTTCGGCTTCCCACTGATCCGGTGACGTGAACGGGGATTCCGCTCGGGCGAGCGTCATGAGCTCTGCCGAATCGTCGAAAAGGCGTTGCAAGTGCATGTATCAACGGTATCCCCGATGCCGCACGTGTCAATGTTTTGGCGGAAGAATGCTTAAAAGTGTTACTATTCGACCGTTTCTGCGTAGAAGACACGAACGGCATTTCCCCCTATACTGCCACCCCGAATGGAACCCGGACAGACACCCGAGGCAGAGTTGCAGACATGGATCGCGTCGGCGCAGGACGGAGACGAGCAGGCGTTCGAGAAACTCTACGGACACTTCTTCGTGCCCGTGTACCGCTACGCCGCGTTCCGGTTGCCGCGCGAACTCGCCGAGGACGTGACGGCCGACGTGTTCGTGAAGGCGTGGGAGAAGCTGCACACCTACAAAGCTCGGTCCGGCGTGCCGTTCGCCGCGTGGCTCTTTCGCATCGCGCGGCACAGCGTGATCGACGTGTATCGCACGCAACACGGTTTCGAGGAAGTCTCGGAGACGCTCGTCGATCCCGACGTCCTGAATCAAGCCGATACCGCCCTGAAGCGCACCGAGGTGTTGCAGAGCGTTCGTAGCGCTCTCCGACAGCTTCCGAAGCGTTACCAAGACGTTCTGCTTCTTTCGTACGTCAGCGACCTTCCGACCCACGAAGTGGCCCGGGTGCTGCGCATGACCGAAGGCGGCGTTCGGATCCTCAAAATGCGTGCGCTGCGGAAACTCGAGAATTTCCTGCCGCCGGACGCCCATCGCGCGTAACGAACCCTCCCTTTTCCCGTTTGAACGAGTGCCTCCCCGTGCAGACTCCCGACAACCCCTTCTCTCGGCTCCGCGATGCCCTCGGCCCCACCGAGGAGCAACGCGCGCGCATGCTCGCGACGGTGCGTGAGCGCATGATCTCGGCACGGGATCTCCGGGCCGTTCGCGGCGCTCTGGAACCGGCTCACGGCGCGCAGATCCGTGTGTGGAATCGCATTCGCGAGCGCATCGCCCCCAGCCGCGCCCGCGGCTTCTTGGAGCAGGTCCGCACGTACCTCACACCCGAGCAAAATTCCGTTTTCCGCGTGAACGCGGGCTTCTTGCCGCGCTTACAGCCCGTCGCCGTGCCCGCCCGCCCGCTCAAATGGGTGGCGGCTTTCGCGGTGGTCATCGTGGCGTTGCGCGCGAGCCCCGTGCTGTTCCTCGCTCCCCAGACCGCTGCCGAATCCAGCGTGACGCTGCGGCCCACGCGCGGCGACGTCGCGATTTCGCTCGAAGGATTCCTGCAGCCCGTCGAGCACGAGCTGACGCTGCTGCGTTCCACGACCATCCGCACCGACGACGGCGAAGCGACGATCCTGCTGCACGACGACGGCACCGTGCGCTTGGCGTCCGATACTTCCCTCACGCTCCAAGACCTTACCGATCGCCCCGAGAAGGGCTCCGGCCTCGCCACGCTCACGCTGCAATCCGGCACTGTGTGGGTGCAGGGTCTCGTGCCCGACCACCTGCGCGGCCTCAGCGTCGTGACGCCTTCGGGGACGATCACCGTCCACGGCGGCAGCGTCTCCGTGACGGTGCGCGACGGCGGCGTGACGGTGGAATCGTGGGACCGCCACGCGCGGTTCGAGCGTGAAGATCAATCCGACATCATCCTCGTCTCCGGTGAGCGGCTCATCGCCCGCGACGGCGAGCTGCGCATCGAACAAATGGAGGATCGCGAGTTCGACGAGGAATGGCCGAGTCAAAACCTGCAGCGCGATGCCGTGCACCAGCGTGCGATCGCCCAGGAACAGCGCGAGCGCATTGCCGCGCGCGCGGGCATTCTGCCAACCTCCCGGCTCTACGGCGTGAAGCGGTTGGCCGAGGAGGTCGACGTGCTCCTCACCTTCAACCACGAGACGGCGGTGAAGAAGCGCATCGCCAACGCGACGACCCGCCTGAACGAAGCCACGACGCTCATTGCGGAAGGGGAGAGCGGGGGCGATGAGCAATTGCAGGAATACCGAGACGCGGTGCTCGGGATCGCGCAGGGTTCGGGTGATACGCTGACGCAGCAATTGGTGGAAGAAGGCGTGGCCGAGAACGCCGCGCAACTCGGAGCCCAGCTGCCCGACGACGATGTGTACGTGGTGAAGAAGCTCGTGCTCGCGACGAGCGCGCAGTTGCCCACGCAGCCGATCGACGATTCCGACGTCGAGGCGTCCGTCATCGCCGATACAGTCGATGCTCTGCAGATCGCGTCGGTCGAAGGGGACCAGGCATCGATGCAGGAACAGCTCGAGACGCTCGCGCCGTACATCGAGGGTTTGCCGGACGATGCCGACATCGATCCCACGACGAAGAAAGAAGTGGTGTCGCAGCTCTCGCGCGTCGCCGACTCGCTTCAGGACGATGCCAACCTGGCGGGCGGTACGGGTGCCGTGGCGCTGCGGGCCATGTCCCGCGTCGTCCGCACGCACGTCCCCGATCCCGTAGCGGTCGTGCATCTGACGGAAGAGCAGATTCTGGACACGGTGGACGATCTTCTCGACCGCGTGTTCGTTTACAGCCAGTACACCGGCCAGACGAATCAGTTGCGGCAGGACCTGTTGAAGTTGAAAGGCCACGCCGACGAAGGCCGGATCCTCCGCGTTCTCTACGAACAGCTCTCGGCCTACGAGGAGCTGAACCGCGACCGTCTCGACGGTTCCCTGCCCGATTTCCGCCTCTCCACGCTCGTGCGTGCGGCGATTCAGGACTTGCGGGATCGTCAGGAGCAGATTGACTGAGTGTCGCCGGAGCAGCAGAATGCGCCCGCCTTTCTTTTTCCTATGTACGACATTACGGATCTGAAGCCCGGCCGCGCCATCCAGATCGACGGCGAGCCGTTCATCGTGGTGGATTCGCAGTTCGGCCGCAAAAGCCAGAGTAAGGCGAACATGCAGTGCAAACTCCGCAACTTGAAGACCGGGGCGGTGATTTCGAAGAACTTCCAAGGGAGCGAAAAAATCGAGCCCGCGGACGTCGGGTACCGCAAGTGCCAGTATCTCTATAGCGACGGCGAGAACTACACGTTCATGGACCTGCAGAACTACGACCAGTTCACGTTCAGCAAAGAAATGCTCGGCGACACCGCGCTCTACCTGGTGGATGGCGGCGAAGTCGACGCACTCGTCTTCGAAGAGCGCCCGATCGGCATCCAGCTGAAGGCGACCGTGGAGCTGAAGGTGATCGAGACGATCCCCGGCGTGAAGGGGGATACCGCCACGGGCGGCAACAAACCCGCCAAGCTCGAATCGGGTCTCACCGTGAACGTCCCTCTCTTCGTGAACGAAGGCGACGTGGTGAAGGTGAACACGGAGACGGGGATGTATATGACCCGCGTCTCCTAATAGCTTCACTCGCATATTCATGCACCCCCCAGTCGCCATCGTCATGGCCGCCGGCAAAGGCACACGCATGAAAACGGAGTTGCCGAAGGTGCTCGTGCCCGTGCTCGGCCGGCCGATGATCGAGTACGTCATCGACGCGTTGGAGCGCGCGGGGATCCCGCGGATTTTGGTGGTGGTGGGCTACAAGGCCGACGAGGTGCAGCGCGAGCTGGCGGGCCGGAAGAACGTCGAATTCGTGCTGCAGGAAGCGCCGCTGGGGACGGGGCATGCGGTGAAAGTCTGCATCCCGAAGTTGGAGGGGCACGAGGGGCCGGTGGTCGTCGTGACGGGCGATTCGCCGCTCACGCAGGAATCGTCAATTCGCGTGCTCCTAGCCGAATACGAACGCTTTCACTGCTCGCTCCTGCTCGGCACCGGGTACGCCGACAATCCCACGGGCCTCGGGCGGATCGTCCGCGACGGCGAGAAGCGGTTTCAAAAGATCGTGGAGGAGAAAGATGCGACGGACGAAGAGAAGAAGATCGCCGAAGTGAACCTGAGCACGTACGTGTTCCATCCGCGTGATCTCGCAGAATTTTTGGGGAACATGAAGACGGACAACGCGCAGAAGGAGTACTACCTCACCGACGCGCCGCGGTATCTCAAGAGCGTGGGAAAGGACGTCCACGCGCTCGACGTCCTGCAGCCGTGCGAGTGCTTCACCATCAATACCCAAGAGGAGCTTCAGCGCGCGGAAGACGAAATGCGAAGACTGCTGCAACAAGGATAAAAAAGAGCAGGCCGATGGGCCTGCCTTTTGATTTTTCCTGACCCGGCGAATCTAGAGAAGATCGAAGATCCGAAACATCCGAAGAGCGCATACGCGGACGACCGTCGGATGCTGCGTCTTTTGAGCATGATCCTCGAAGTACCGAAGATACGTTCGGTGATCCTTCGCGGATTTCAATCGTTGAACGATCGTCGTATCCCAATCGAGTCGAATCATTTCGCTCGCCACGGATCGAAGCACGTCGTCCCTGCTGGGTGGCGGAACGACGTTTCGCCGTTGGCACGCCACAAAGAGCGTATGGTGCGCGATCGTCAGGATGTTGTTCGCCAGCACGGGGTCTTTGCTCGATGCCGCGATTTTCTGGCAATGCCAATACAACTGGGCATCGATGTTTAGAAGTGCTTGTGGCTGTCGTGCGAACATCGTGAGTGCGCCGTCGAACGCCTCGAATTTGATGGGAGGGATGTTCATCCCAAGTCTCCTCTGCGGGGTGAATGAACGGAAAAACCGTGCGTATGTTTTACAAATGCACAGATTGCTTGTCAACGCTCCTCCTTCGCTCCTACCACAAAAGGCCACTTGCGCGGCCTATTTGTGTTGGTGTTTGTCCGTCTTCCGGGCTATCGACGCCATCTGGTGGCGTTGAGCGAATGATGGAAGGGGACTGAGGCGAGGAGTGCCTCGATTCTCTGCCTTGCTCTGGTTTCTTGTTTCTCCTCGGAACCACCCGAGGTCCCCGGACCGGTTGCAGGCACGGCACAAGGGCGCATGTGCAACACTGGGGAGTGAAGGGGGTTGCGCACGACGATCACCTCACCTTCGTCGTACGAAACGTTGCAGAGCAGAGAGGGCGATGGCCATCGCGGGTGACGTATTCCATGATCACGTGTCCTATGCCCAGTATGTGCATATGTAGCTATGTGTGCCCGGGAGGAACGAGCATGGGGTCAGGAGTGACCATCGCTCTCTCTGTCTTTGGCTGTGGAAGGAAAAGAACGAGTGTTTGTCTGTGTGTTGTGTGTTTGATCTGTGCGCTTGCTGCGGACAAATCTGGCTATCATACAGTCACCCGTCAGAGTGGCAACTATCTGGCATGTACAAGCGGTAAGGAATGTATTATGAATATATTTGTTGTTCACAAATCAGCGAGATCGCTCATTTAAATCCGCTTCATGGATACCGCCTCCAGGCGTGCCCCCTGGGGGATCGTGACGCTGACGAGAGGGGCGAACTCGGGGATGTCCGCCTGCTCGTCGACGCTGCGGTGATCGATCCAGAGCGTGTTCGTACCTTCCATGCGGACTTGGAAATCGTCGCCGCCGCCAGCCCACCAGCACTGCAACGTCAGAAGCGGTCCGTCCGCCGGAATCTCTTCCGCGCCGCAGCCGGCGTAATCGCCGATCGCCACTTCGTTGATGCCGTCGCCCGTTCCGACGAGCAATGCGACGTGTGACGTCTGCATGCCCGTGCCGTCCGTGCCTTTGTCTTCCAAGAGCCAGCCGATCGTGACGAGTGATGGAGTGGCGTCATTGGTGGATGTTGTCGCAGCAGGAGAGCATGCGGCGAACGCCAGGAAGGAAAGGGACGCGAGGGCGAGGGGGGTGGTGCGCATACGGGGAGCGTATCAGCCGAGCGTCTTCTTGAGCAGTGCGTTTACCGCGGCGGGGTTGGCGGAGCCTTTGCTCTGCTTCATGACCGCTCCCACCAGCGCGCCGAGCGCGGCTTGCTTGCCGGCTTGGTAATCTTGGACCGACTTCGGGTTTGCGGCGATCGCCTCGTCGACGAGTTTCTGGATCGCTCCCGTGTCCGTCACCTGTTTCAGGCCTTTCTCCTCGATGATCGTTGCCGGGTCTTTGCCGGTTTCCACCATGGCGGGAAGAACGTCTTTGGCGGCGTTCGCCGAAATCGTTCCGGCGTCGATCGCGTCGACCAGCGCCAACATCGCATCGGCTGACGGACCGTCCGCAGCGGTTTTGTTCGCGGCCTTCAGCGCGCCTTGGAGCTGCGTAAGAACCAAACTCGACGCGCGCTTTGCGTCCTTCGTTTTCTCCCATACGGCGTCGAACATCGTACGCAACGGAGCATCGTCCATCAGCTGCAACGCCTGCGCTTCGTCAAGGCCGCTTTCCACATATTGTTTGCGGAGGTGGCGGGGGAGCGCGGGGAGGGCCGCGGCGACGGTCGCCAGTTCCTTTGCGTCGAAGTGCAGCGGTGGAATATCCGGCTCCGGGAAGTAGCGGTAGTCCTGGGCGTCTTCTTTGTCGCGGAGCATCCGCGTCTTCCCTTCGTCATCCTGCCATCCGACCGTGATGTTTCCTTTGAGCGGCCCACCGGTTTCTTCCCACAGTTGCCGCAGGCGTTTTTCCTCGTACTGCAGCGCTCGTTCGAGTGCCTTGAACGAGTTTAGGTTCTTGATCTCGCTGCGGGGGTTCAGCTTCTCGGTGCCGACTTCGCGCAACGAAATGCTCGCGTCGAAGCGCATCATGCCTTTGAACATGTCGGCATCGCTCGCGCCGACCGCGATGAGGATGCGGCGCAATTCCTCGGCGAAGGCGACGGCTTCTTCCTCCGATCGCAGGTCCGGCTCCGTGACGATTTCCATGAGTGGCGTGCCCGCGCGGTTGTAGTCGCAGAGTGTTTTGCTTCCGTGATGGGTCAGCTTACCGGCGTCGTTCTCCATGTGCAGACGATGGATGCGGCACACGCCCTCGCGTGCCACATTGCCGCTATCGTCGCGCAGGTCGTACTCGACGATTCCGTGTTGTGCGAGCGGATGGTCGTACTGTGAAATCTGGTAGCCGTAGGGCAGGTCGGGGTAGAAGTAGTGCTTGCGGTCGAAGTGGCAGTCCTCGGCCACCGTGCATCCGAGCGCCAGCGACGCCCGCACCGCCTTCGCGATCGCCTCGGCGTTGGGGACGGGCAGCGTGCCGGGGTGACCCATGCAAATCTCGCACACGGTCGTGTTCGGGGCTTTATCCCAGGCGTCGTTATCGCACCCGCAGAACATCTTCGTTTTCGTGTTCACCTGCGCGTGGACCTCGAGGCCGATGATCGTCTCTAGCTGTGCCATTCGACGGGCACAGCCTATTGGAATGGGGCTTCCGACTCAAATGAATCGGGTTCTTGACGAACGGGGTTGGGGGCGTAGCGTATACGTATGATCGAATACACGAACGATGACGTGGAAGGGGCACGACCGGATATCGACGATCTTCGGACAATCTGTCAGAGTGGCGATGAGGAAGCATTTTGTCGACTTCTACGAACGCTGCACAGCGAAGGGTTCGCCTATGCTCGGCGCAAACTTCAGTCCGGTGCAGATGCGGATGACGTTCTGCAGCAGGCGTACATCAATGCGTTGAAAGGATTCCGAAAAGGACAGTTCGATGCGTCGAAAAAACTGCGACCATGGTTCCTTACAGTCATTTTGAATGCCGTGACGGATTTTGCGCGCAAAGAAGATCGTCATCGCGGCATGTTGCATATCGATGCCCGGTACAGTGGAGAGCATTCGGATGACTTGGATTACACGAATTTGGTTTCTCTCGATGACCCGCCGTCCGCACGAATGGAGCGGCGGGAGGAGCAGCAAGAAATCGCCGCTCGGCTCGGATCATTACAAGATCATCATCGAATGATGCTCGAGATGTTCATGAGCGGGATGAAATATAATGAAATAGCAGAAGTATTACACGTTCCCGTTGGAACGGTTAAATCGAGATTAAACGCAGCGAAGAAAAAATATCGCGATGCGGCGTAATTACAGCACCGCCGCGGCCGATACGTAATCGACGATCAGTTTCCCATCCAAATGATCCGTCTCATGCTGCACGACGCGCGCGTCCATATCGGTGAGTTTCAGTTCTTTTTGGTCGCCCTTGAGCGTTTGGTACTTCACGATAATTTCGGTCGGGCGCATCACGGGCACCCAGATGCCCGGCAGGCTCAAGCATCCTTCTTCCAGCGTATCCGTCGTCTTCCCGCGCCAGGTGATCTCGGGATTCACGAGCGGCGTCAGGCGGCCGTGGATTTTGGCCACGCACACACGCAAGTCGCTGCCGATTTGCGGCGCGGCTAATCCCAAGCCGTCCGCATGCACGGTCGTCTCCTGCATGTCCTTCAGCAGTTTCTTCACGTCCTTCGTGATCGTCGGGACGCGTTTGGTCTTCGTTCGCAAAATCGGCGAATCTTGGCCGGTGACGATGGGGAGCACCATGTACGCTCAGTATACCAGTCATGGTTCGACGAGCTCACCATGACACTTGTGCATCTTTGCAATGTCATCCTGAGCTCGTCGAAGGATTAGCGTACCGCCAAGACTCCTGTCGCCATCGGTGCCAAGCACGACCGGCGGCGAAGTTCATCGAGCGATTGAATGCGGCCGCCCTCGATCATTTTGAGCAGGATTTTGGCCGTCTGGAGCACGTCGGGCAGCGCGCGGTGGCGGCCTTCGGGCAAGGGAATGCCGAAACGCTCGCTGAGGATGTCGAGATTGTGGCGGAAGGCCTGCGGATACAGACTCTGGCTCAGGCGCATCGAGCAGAAGCATTCCGGCAGCTCGATGTACCCCCAGCAGAATTCCTTCTCGCATTCCAGAAATCCCATGTCGAACGCGGCGTTGTGCGCCACGAGAATCGTGCCCTGCGCGAATGCCAAAAATTCCGGCAGTACGCCCATGATCGTCGGGGCGGCGTTCACGTCGTGGTCGCTGATGCCGTTGATCTGGCGCGCCTCGGGCGGGATCGGCCGCTCGGGATTCACGAAGCTTTCGAACGTTCTCTCGGTAATGTGCCCGTTCTCGATCCGCACGCCCGCGATCTCGATGATCCGGTGCCCTTTGCGGGGATCCAAACCGGTGGTCTCGATGTCGAAGACGGTGAGTGCGGGGAGGGCCATCGCCGTCGATCGTAGGGTGCGCAGCGCGTTCGTGGTAGCACTTGTTCTTGACCCTCCCGGAGTGCGGTTATACTGCAGCGCATGCGTCGAAAAAACGGGGTGCCGCTGATGGAAGTTTTGGCCGATTTGAAGCGGCTCTACGATCCGCCGAAGACGTTCCTCACTTTCCGGACGCCGCTCGATTTGCTCGTGGCCGTCATTCTTTCGGCGCAGTGCACCGATGCGATGGTGAACCGCATCACCAAAGAAGCGCTCTACGCCAAGTACAAGACGCCGCAGGATTATCTGAACGTCCCGCCGGCCGAACTGGAACACGACATCCGCCGCAGCGGCCACTACCGCGCGAAGACGAAATACATTCAAGAAACCTGTCGTTTGCTCATCGAACGCCACAAGGGTGACGTGCCGCAAACGATGGAAGAACTGACGGCGCTTCCCGGCGTCGGACGCAAGACGGCATCGGTCGTTCTCTCCGCGGCGTTCGGGAAGAACGAGGGTATCGCCGTCGATACGCACGTGCAGCGACTCTCGCAACGCTTGGGTTTGTCGGATCAGCATGATCCCAAAAAGATCGAATTGGATTTGATCGAAGTGGCGCCCCGAAAGCGCTGGCGTGACGTGACGGTGCTCCTCATTTCGCATGGCCGCGCGATCTGCACGGCACGCGGCAGAAAATGCGGCGCGTGCGTTTTCAAAGATCGCTGCCCGTCGTCGCTGGTCTTGGGAAAGCCGGACCTGGCGAAGCCGAAGAAACGGAGTCGTCGGGGTTGATACGGTCCGTACGTAGCCGCGAAATGAATTCTGCTGTGAACCGTGAAGATCGGAGTATACTGTGTCTGATTTCCCCCCCTCTCTATGCGCACCCTCCGTCTCCTCATCCCTCTCACGCTCACCGTCGCCCTCGTCGGCTGCGACGCATGGTTCAGTGCGTCGATCATGGACGAGACGTCGTCCTCATCGTCATCATCCGCCGAGAGTTCCTTGGCGACGATTCCGTTCGCGCCCGAATCCTCCAGCAGCAGTGTCGCCGCGCAAGCAGCGGTGAGCAGCACGGCTCCGACCCAAACCGCGAGCAGCGCGAAGCCCGTTCCCGCGACGGGTTCGTACGGACCGTACAGCGCGAGCGTTCTCGCGAACGGCCGGACGAAAGTGCTCTTCTTCCACGCCGCGTGGTGCCCGATCTGCCGCAACGCCGATACGCAGCTCACCGCGTGGTACCAGACGCACCCCTTCCCGATTTCGGTCTACAAGGTCGACTATGACACCGAGACGGAGCTAAAGCAGCGCTACGGCGTGACGTACCAGCACACGTACGTGCTCGTCGACGGTGACGGCGATCCGTTGAAAATCCTGGAAGGTCCCACGGATGCCGAGCTGCAAGGCATGCTCCAAGGTTGATTCATGCAGACCGCGCTCCTCGCACTGACGCTCTTCGCGGCCGGGGTCCTCACGATCCTCCTGCCGTGCATCCTGCCGCTCGTGCCGATCGTCCTCGGCGTGAGCGTGACGGGGTACAGCAAGTGGCGTCCGCTCTTCGTGATCCTGGGCATGGTCGTCGGATTCGTGGCGTTCACGTTTGCGCTGCACTTCCTGTTCCGAACGTTCCTCACGGCGGCCGATGTTCTCCGCATCGCGACGTTCGCCGCGCTCTTCCTGTTCGGCGTCGGATTCCTGACAGGCAGTCGGTTCCTGCGACTCATCGGAGCCGTCGGCGCGGCGCTGTTCTTCCTGGATTACGGTCCCGTTGCGGTACTCATTGCGGCGGCGGTGACGATCGCGATCATGGAGGCCGCGGGATGGGTCGTGACGAAAATCCAGCAGACCGGCGCCGACGTGCAATACGCGGCGAGAGGGGTTTTCGGCGCGGAGTCGCCGCTCACCGCAGTGCTCATCGGCCTCACGCTCGGTCTCGTGTGGGTGCCCTGCGCAGGGCCGGCGCTCGGATTCGCGTTCAGCTTGGTCCGCGACGAACCGGGTCTCCGAGCGGCGTTTCTCCTTACGTGCTATGCGCTCGGGACAGCGGTACCGCTCCTCGTCGTCGGGTACGGCGGACAGTGGGCCGTGCGCTCCGTCCGTTTCCTCAATGCCTACACGGGTGTCGTGAAGCGTGCCGCGGGCGTGCTCCTCATCCTCACGGCGATCGCGCTGCAGATGCGCACCTTCGAGCGCATCCAGATCTGGCTCCTCGATCACACCCCCTTCGGCGACCTGGGGACACGGTTGGAAGAAGGACTCTTCGGCGATGTGTTCGACATGTCCCGTACGTCATCCGGCGCCGTCTCCGCACCCGATTCCCCCGAGCGTATGAACCTCCCCCGCATCGTCCGTGCGCCGGCACTCGCCAGCGCCGGTCCATGGCACGGTTCGCCTCCGCTCACCGCAAGCGATCTCGAGGGAAAGGTCGTCCTGATCGACTTCTGGACCTACAGCTGCATCAACTGCATTCGCACGCTGCCGTACATCCAGGGGTATTGGGAGAAATATAAGGACACCGGGAAGTTCCTGCTGATCGGCGTTCACACGCCGGAATTCGCGTTCGAGGGTGTGCCGGAGAACGTCGCGGATGCGATCGAGCGTCACGGACTCACATATCCGGTAGTCCAAGACAACGACTACGGCACGTGGCAGGCGTTCGCGAACCGCTACTGGCCGGCGAAGTACCTGATCGATGCCGAAGGCTACGTCCGGTACGTGCACTTCGGCGAAGGGGCGTACGACGAAACCGACGAAGCCATCGCGACGTTGTTGGAGGAGATTGGGGTGACGACGAGCGAAGAGACCGGAGACCAGAGACCGGAAGCTGATGACCAGATTCGCAGGAATCGGACGCCGGAGACGTACCTGGGCGAGCGCAGCTGGCCGGCGCTGCAGAATGCCCAAGGAGATCCGTCGGAAGACGTCGTGACGTACGTCGCGCCGCACTCGGTGCAGCTCAACCGCTACGCGCTTGCCGGCGACTGGCAACTGCTCGATCGCGAACGGCAGGTGTTGCGCAGTGCGGCCGGCGAGATCCGCATGCGCTGGCAGGGGAGCGAGATCAATTTGGTGTTAGGTCTGGAAGATGGTGCTGAGCCCGCCGAGGTCGAAGTGTGGATCGACGGCGTCATGACGAAGAAGTTCCTCGTCGATCGCGACGATCTCTTCAATCTGTACGACGGCGAGTACGGCGAACACGATCTGATGCTGCGGCTGACGGGTGCGGGCGTGGAGGCCTATGCGTTTACGTTCGGCAGCTGACGCTTACTTCGCGGCCGCCGCATCCTTCTTTTCCTCCTGCCGCCGCAGGCGGTTCATGAGCTTCACGATGAGGAAGAGCGCCCAGGCGACGATGAGGAATTCGATGATGACGTTCACGAACGCTCCGTAGGCGATGACGGGCACGCCTTTCATTTTGGCATCGGCCAAGGATGCCGTCGCTTCGCCCGAAAGTTGTATGTACATACTGCTGAAATCGACCGCTCCCATGAGCGCGCCGATCGGCGGCATGATGATGTCGTTCACCAAGCTGTTCACGATCTTCTGGAACGCCGCGCCGATCACGACGCCGATCGCGAGATCCATGACGTTGCCCTTCACGGCGAACTCCTTGAATTCGGAAGCGATGCTCATGACCTGTAGTATACCATTTCAAAAACATTGCGGCAGCCGTCCCTGGTTGCGGCGCGTAAGGCGCGGCATCAAAACAAATTGCCAAACCGCTGGCGCATTTCGTCTTGGAGCGACCGGATTTTCGGTTCATCGCCCATCAGCGTCGCCTGGAAGAGCGACTCGCTCAGTTCTTCGAAGCTGCGATCATGACGATGGCCGATCATGCGGAATTCTTCCATGTGTGTGTTTGATTGTTCGCTTCCAGTATACCAAAAAACGCGTTTCGGGACAACGCCGCGGGGCGGTGCTAGCATGCGTTCGTGAAGCAGTATTTGGATTTACTTCGGCACATCCAGGAGCACGGCCACGAGAAGCGCGATCGCACGGGGATCGGGACGAAGAGCGTGTTCGGCTACCAGTTCCGCGTCTCTTTGGCCGATGGATTTCCGCTGCTCACGACGAAGAAAATGGGCGTGAAAGCGATCGTCCATGAGCTCCTCTGGTTCATCGCGGGCGACACGAACATCAAGTACTTGGTCGACAACGACGTGCACATTTGGGACGAATGGCCGTTCCAGGATTACCTCATTGCCAACAACCTCACGGAGAAGTTCCCCATGTATTCCGATGCGTGGATGGAGGAGAAGAAAGCGTTCATTCAGAATATCAAAGACGACGCCGCATTCGCCGCGCAATGGGGCGACTTGGGCCCGGTCTACGGCAAGCAGTGGCGCAGATGGGAGGGTCCGGATGGGAAAATCTACGACCAATTGGGTCAGGCGGTGGAGATGATCAAGAAGAACCCCGATTCGCGGCGCATCATCGTCTCGGCATGGAACGCGGCGGACGTTGCGAGCCACAAAAAAACCGCTCCGCCGCTGTGCCATTCGCTCTATCAGTTTTACGTGGCTGACGGGAAGTTATCGTGCCAGTTGTATCAACGCAGCGCCGACACGTTCCTCGGCGTGCCGTTCAATATCGCCAGCTACAGCCTGCTCACGCACATGATCGCGCAGGTGTGCGGGTTGCAGGCGGGCGATTTCGTGCACACCTTCGGCGACGTGCACATCTACCTGAACCACCTCGACCAAGTGAAGGAACAGCTCTCGCGCGAACCGCGGAAGCTCCCCACGTTGAAGCTGAATCCGAACGTGACGCGGCTCGAGGACTTCCGGTTCGAAGACGTCGCGTTCGAAGGCTACGATCCGCATCCCGCCATTAAGGCGCCCATCGCCGTCTGACATGATCATCTCCCTCATCGTCGCCGCGGACGAACATAACGCTATCGGGAAAGGCGGTTCCATGCCGTGGCATCTTCCGGACGAGTGGAAATACTTCCGCGATACGACGATGGGCAAGCCCGTCGTCATGGGCCGGAAAACGTGGGAATCGCTGCCGCCGAAGTCCAAACCGTTGCCGGGACGCCGGAACATCGTCGTCACGCGCCAGCCGGACTTCAGAGCCGACGGCGCCGACGTCGTGTCCGGCGTCGACGAGGCGGTGAAGCTGGCATCGACGTCGTCGGACGAAGTATTCATCATTGGCGGCGGTCAGCTGTACGGATACGGACTGGAGATCGCCGATCGGCTGTACCTCACGCGCGTGCACACGGAGATCGATGGTGCCGATGCATTCTTTCCACACGTCGATTTCCAGGATTGGCGCGAGGTGTCGCGGGTCGAACACGCGGCCGACGATCGGCATGCGTACGCCTTCACGCAACTGGTCTTCGAGAAAAGAAAGTAAACGATTTTTTTGACGGGCCCAGCGGCCGTGTTCATACTTTTCGCGTATGGACACCATGACGGTTCCATCGATGATGACCACGGAGGAGCGGTTGAACAGTACCCAGATCGAGATCGCCGCGAAGTCTCGTACCGTTGGGGAGTTTCAGCGTGTCTTCAAGCAGGAAGCGATGGATGTGATGGCGGAGGGTGGCGACGCGGAGATCGTGCAATCGCGCATCGACGTGATCGCCGAAGCGACGAAAGACCAAGCGCACCTGGCGATGGCGGCGACCGAGCAGAACGTCCTCGGATACGCGCAGGTGGGTGGCGGGGACGGAAGCATCGTTCTCAGCGAGCAGATGTTCGGGACGATCACGACGCTCGACGATGCGGCACAGGCACAACATACGGGTAGGCACGAAGAGCAACATGTCAAACAGAAGAAGATCGGGGATCTCGTGTTCCAGGACGACGTCGTCACGTCGTGGCAGTCATTCGAAGGCGACGCTGAGCTCGTCGCGAACGTCCATATGGCCATGGCGGGCACGGAGCATCGCGAGGGGCAGCCGGAGGACTACGCAGCCGCGCAGAACGTCGTCTATGCGATGCAGCAGGTTGTTGGCCAGGAATTCTGGAATACCGTCCTGACCGAAACGGGCGACACCGAAGCGCTCCAGGCGAAGTTGGATGAAGCGGGAGTCGGCCGGTCGACCGTCGCGACGATCGACAGGATGCCGCGATGATCAGCGATCCGGTGCGGGTGGCGTGAACGGAGGCAGGCGGAGTGTCTCCTCCTTATATTTTGACCACACCGTGACGCGGACGGCTGCTGGCGGTTTGACGGTTATGAAGGTGACCACGGTCCGGCCGTGCGGGTCCGGAATGTATTGCGATGCGGGGGGAGCAACGATGTCTTCCGGTACCGGAGGGGGATCGTCGTCATCTACCGCTCGGGATACCAGGAACGGCGCGGATTCTCGGCCGAGCAACGGCAGCGTCGTGCCGTGGGCATCGATCGGTTCGTACCGACCCGCATCGAAGATGGGGCGAGTTTTCATCTCACTCGGATCCTGGTAGGGCGTACAGTCGTTTCGGCTGATATCGATGCTCGTGCGGTAGTGGTCCCGCTGGGCGAGGCCGGAGACGTTGAAGAACTGGAACTCGATCGTTTTCATGGATCCAACCTCGACGGTGCGAGTGACGGGTGCGTAGGCGATGCCGGTATCCAGGAATGCGGGGGCTTCCGTATTCGGTTGGAGAACGATCGTCGGTGCGCCCCCGGTCCAATGGTCGGTTTCGTCGTCATACGTGTGGGGTTGCGATGCCGCGATCATGCCGCGGCCGGGCTCGTAGAGGACGCACATCGTCTTCGTGCCGTCGTTTGCGGTGGCAACCACGCCCAGGAGCCTGCGGGACGCCGTGGTCACGGTGTGCTCGGGTGCGGGAACGAGGCCGACGTCGTTCGTCGGAATGGCACCGATCGCTTGGCACACGGCGGCGATCGTCATCGTGTAGGTGTCGTCCTGACGGATACGGATCGGCGCGTTCAGCGCCAGTCGCAGCCGTTCGTCGACGGGTAGGGCGTAGCCGAGACGGTCGTTCCACCGATCCAGGATCTCGGATGCGGGGAACGTGCCGCTGATGCCCAACCGTGCTTCCTGTTCTTCGTTGATATTCTGCAATTCCTTCCGAACGTTCTCCGTGCGTGCGAGCTGTTCGGCGTTGCCCTTGGCCATGATCGCCAGGACGCCGGACGGCAGCGGGTTCACGTGGGCGATGAGCCGACGCAGGTCTTGCGTGAGGAATGCGCTTCCGGCCTCGCGTTCGCGAAATGTATCCTCATTGAGCCACAGCATGAGCTGCCGAACGTGTTCTTCCAACTCGCGGTCGTTCATGTTGAGCACCTCCGGGCGCAGAGCGTCGTCGCGCATCCGTTGCCGGAAGTCCGGTTGTTTCGACGATGGAGTCGCGACGGCGGTCGGTCGGTGTTCCTGCGCCTGCACGGGCTCTGCGGTGCCGTGCAGCACGCCGTACAGACTCACCAGGGTGGCGAGCGACGACGACCGGACGCTCGACAGAATGCCCCTCACCGCGACCGGAGCGCGTTCGGGAGACGGAAGAGAGGACGGTTGGTTCACCTCCATGGAATATTCCCTTCCGGCAAGAGCGTCAAGCGTTCGCCGCCGGTTGGTTCATTCCGGGGAAGAGCGACGCTTTGGTTGCCCAATCGGTGCCCGCCACCCACCGCGCGATCCAGCGGCTGACGACCATGCCCGTGAACATCGAGATGAGCACGCCGATGCCGAGCGTCACGGCGAAGCCGCGGACGATCGAGGTGCCGATCATGAAGAGCAGCACGCAGGTGATGAGCGTCGAGATGTTGCTGTCGCGGACGCTGGACCACGCCTTCTCGAACCCGATGTCGACGGCGGTCTTCAGGCTCTTGCCGCGGCGGAGTTCTTCTTTCACACGCTCGAACACGAGCACGTTCGTATCGACGGCCATGCCGATCGACAGGATGAGCCCCGCGGCGCCCGCGAGCGTTAGGACGATGTACTGGTTCGTGATCAGGAAGAGCGGCAGCTTGAAGAGCGCGAGGAAGATGACGGCGTAGGCCGCCAACGCGAGCGACGCGATGACGCCGAGCCCGCGGTAGAAGAGGATCATGTAGAGCATCACGACGACGATGCCGATGAGACCGGCCGTGACCGAGGTCGAGAGCGCCTCCGCTCCGAGCGTGGGTTCAACCGTGCGCTGACCCACGAGGTGGATGGGGGCGGGGATCGCGCCGGTGTTGAGGTCTTGGGCCAGTTGCTGCGCCTGTTGGATACTGGCGTTCCCCGTGATGACGGCCGTGCCGCCGGTAATTTCGGATTCGACCGTGGGCGCCGTCACGAGTTGGCCGCCGACGAAGATGGCGATTTGCTTGCCGATGTTGCGCTTCGTGAGTTCCTGGAAGAGCTGACCGCCTTCGTCATCGAAGGCGATCTGCACGACCGGGATGTTCGTCGTCGGGTCGAGGATCGCGGTGGCCGAGCGGAAGTGCTTGCCGTCGAGGGGCGTGTCCTTCCAACCCGTGGGCTCGAGCGAGAAGAAGAGCAGGCGTAAAGGGGTCGCTTCCTCCTGGCGCTTTACGTTGCCCGCCTGCAGGTCCGCCACGAATTGCTCGGCGCGCGCGCCGGCGTTCTCGCCGGTGACGGTCAGGTCGTCGTACGTGGCGACATCCGGCGTCAAGAACCGCTCGCGGTTGATGCGGATGACGTGGTAGCCGAAGGGCGTTTCGATGGGGCCGAGAATCTGGCCCGTTTTTCCGCCGAAGGCCGCTTCCTCGAAGCTCGCGACCAGTTGGCCCCGGCCGATCGGCCCGAGCGCGCCGCCGTTCTGGCGGGTAAGGCCGTCGCTCTCCGCGTTCGCGAGCGCTGCGAAGTCGCTTGCCGTATCGGCCCGCGTCCGCAGTTCTTGGGCTCGTGCAAAGGCTTCGTCTTTCGTGCGGGTCACCGAGGCCTCGGCCGATTGGGCGCCCTGGTAGGCGACGAGGATATGACTGACGTCGACCTGTTCCTTGCCGGGCGTGAACTGACGGAGGAAGAGCACGTGCGCCGTGCCGTCGTCCATCGGAACGGCTTCGAGGGCGGCTTGCTGCATGCCGCGCAGCGCGCCGCTGATACGCGGGGAGATCGTTTCATCGAGCGCAACGTTTTGCCGTGTTTCGACGCTGAGGCCTTGCTGGGTCTTCGCCAATTCGGCGAATGCCACGGAGGCTTCTTGCAAGGTACGGCCGGTCTGGGTCTTGGGGCCCAGGACTTCGACGAGGAAGACGCCGCGTACATCGCGCTCGACCGGGTTGCCTTGGGCATCCGGTGCAACGCTCGGGAGCGTGCCGTCGATCTGGAGGACGCCTTGGGTCGGCGCGGCATTCCACGTGCTGTCGAGGCCGTCGGGGAGTTCATCGCGGAAGTAGAGCCGCCGATCGCTGTAGGCCATGCCCAGCTCGTCGCCCGTGTCCTGGCCGACGCTCTGGAGCGTTCCGGATCCGCTGCGGATGTCGCTCAATGCGGCGCCGACGCGCGCGCGAACGTCGCGTTCGTACTCCGGCGTCGCTTCCGTCTGTTCCTCTTTGAATTCCAATTGGATCGTCTTGCCGACGGTGTCGATGCAGACCTGCGTGTCGATGACGCCGGGGCACTCCACGAGGAGGTGCTTTTCGTCGCCGACGTAGGACGGCGTGATCGTGGCTTCGCTGACGCCGAGCGAGTTGATGCGGCGCTCCAGGACCGTGCGGATCGCTTCCACGATATTGCCGCGTTGCTCCTCGACTACCCGGCGCTGCTCGCGCAAGATCGCCAATCGGTCGCTTCCCGCTCCGCCCGCCTCCGCCGCCGCGATTTCGGCGTCGATCGTGGCCGCTTGCGTGCGCAATTCGTCTTCCGAAATGCGGAAATCCAGCTGCGTGCCCCCCGCGAGGTCGAGCCCGAAGTGGAACGAGGGATTCAAGAATCCGGGAGCCCATTGCTTCCATTCGCTCGGGAGTGCGACGAAGAGCAACAGGAGTCCCGCGAGAGCGGTGACGATGGGCCGGGTCGACGAGCGTTGTGCCATACGATTACTGGGGAGTGACGGTGACGTGGGTGCCGACGTTCACGTCGTCGGCGAAAATCTGCGCCATTTCGGCGTCGGGGACGCCGTCGATCACGAGGGGGGAGGGCAACTCGGCGGCGCCGATCGTGAGGACGCTGACGATCCGACCGCGGACGAAGAGCCCGAGATCGTTGCCGACGTTCGCGGCGAATACCGTGCCCAGCTTCGCGCGGCCTTCCGGCGTGAAGTTGATCTCGATCACGCCTCCTTGGGTTTCGGGATTCGTCTTGGCGATGACGCTCACGAGGTCGTCGCCGGTGACGCCCGTGGCATCGAAGGCGCCCAGCCCCTCCACCGTTGTGTCTGCGTTGTCGACGTCGGTCGTGCCGATCATCAGCTCCAAATCGAACGGCGCGGTCATCTCGGCCGTGAGCGTTTCCGCCGCGGAACGGTCGACGGTCAGTTCCAACGTGACGCCGTCGGCGTCTTTCGCAACCGATTGCTCCGTCAATCCCGCTTCCAGCCGCTCGAGCCGGCGTTCGATGACGCGGATGGTCGCCTGCGTCAGCTCTTCCGCGCTCGCGGGATCCTGCGTGTCGAACGTCAGGCGGTACCGGACCGTTTCGGATCCGCTACAGGCGGTGAGAACGGCCAGGGAAATGCCGATTGTGGGGACCAGGAGACGTTGCATGCCCGGGGAGTGTAGGCGAGAGTTGCCACCACGGCAATTTGAATGCCGTGTCATCTGCCGCGACGATGAAAAGCCTTAATGGGGCAAAATCAGCGTCGTTTCCGCGCGGAGCATCTTCCCCGAGAGTTCGACTCCTCTCAGGGAGCAGCGATTGTCGATGATGCAGTTCTCCAGCACGCAGTCCTCAATGAAACAATCGTCGAAGATGACCGTGTTCGTGAGGCGGCTGCGGATGACGTCCGTGCCTTTGCCGAGGACGACGCTCCCCGTGCGCTCGCTCTCTTCGAAACGCGTTCTCTCGGCTTGTACCAGACCGTCGCCGACGAGGAGCATCGTCGCTTCCAGGTAGGCGTCGAACGAACCGATGTCGAACCATGGCTCCGTGAACGTGAAGGCGTCGACGGGTTGGCCGCGTCGCCGGAATTCCTCGAAAATCCCGCCGATGTTGTCCGGGTGGGTCGCGGCGAAATCGACGAGAATGGGCAGCGTCGCGGCGGGGAGGATCGAGCAGCCGGTCGAGATGAAGGTCGTCTTTGGGTCCCTCGGCTTCTCTTCGAACATTTCGATCGTTTTCCCATCCGCGCCGAGCACGACGGTGCCGAACTTGCTCGCCGCCGCGAGGTCTTTGATGTCGTATGCCGCGAGCAACGGGGTGCCGGGCCGGTAGGCCTGTAGGAAGTCTTCCATGCGGAAGCCCAGGTAGTTGTCACCCGTCAGGAGTAAGACATCGTCCTGGACGTTCTCGCGCGTGATCCAATCGGCCACCGCGCGGAGTGCGCCCAGCTTCGCGTCGTCATGCAACGCCTGCTCGATGTACACGGTCACCGGCCGCCCGGCGTTTTTTTGCCATGCGTTGAAATCT
This sequence comes from uncultured Candidatus Peribacteria bacterium, assembly GCA_964641555.1. Lineage (GTDB taxonomy): Bacteria > Patescibacteriota > Gracilibacteria > Peribacterales > Peribacteraceae > DALYDP01. The sequence continues at coordinate 127,266 of CAZXKA010000002.1, forward strand.
TCCTCGAACGCGGCGTTCGTACTCACGGTCACGTGCGCGTCGGCGGGAAGTTTCTCGACGATGTGCGAGAGAATCGCTTTGCCGACGAGCGGCAAGAGCGGTTTGGCGCGGTGTTCGGTGAGCGGCCACAGACGTGTGGCGAAGCCGCCGGCGAGGATAAACGTTCTCATGGATGAGAGGATAAAGGGCTTCCCCGCTCATTGAAAGAACCACTGCCACAACGGCGTCTTCGGGCGGATGGTCGTGACGGATCGATTCTCCAGCGTTTCGATGCGCTCATCGCGCTCGATGATTCCGAGGATGGACGGAAGGAGCATGTACGTGATGCCGCGCTTCCGGCACGCGCTGAGCAGGTTCATCGATTGCTCCAGGTCGCTGCACTGGATGAGATGGGTGATGCGGTGCTTCTCGAGCGTTTCCTCCAACTTGTTCAGTTTGCCGAGCACGGGCACGCCCTCGATCGCCGCGTCTTTCGTGCCTTTGCCATCCAGGACGGCGACGGGTTTCAGTGGACTGAGGCGTTCCTGCAACGCCCGGATGAGCGAGGCCGCTTCGCGCGTGGCGCCCACGATGAGCGTAGGGTACGTCACGGGTTCACGGTGCATGAGGCGCCGGGCGACGAAACCGAAGCACAGATGCCACGCCCACGTGACGGCGATGGAGAGGAGGAGCGCGACGCCGAGGAGCGCGCGGCTGAAGAACGCGCCGAAGAGGAAGTAGTAGAGGAGCGAGAAGAGGGCGGCGCCCCCGACGCCGGCGAAGACGATGTAGGCGAATGTTCTGATGCTCCGTTGGGCGCGCAGCAGCGCGAACGTTCTGGTGCCAATGAGCATCGCGAGCCACGCCGGTGCCACGAGGATCACCGCCGTCAGGAACCGGTCGAAGGGGAAGTCCGTGGAGAAGATGAACCCCACGCGCAGGAAGTACGCCAGCGCATAGAGGCCGACGAAGAGGAGGAGATCCGTGAGGAGCCAGACGACGAGGAGGATGCCGCGACGCATGCACGGAGGCTACAGCGTTACTTCGCCGCTGTCATCGTCGCCGCCATCGCGTACGGCAACCGCGTGATATCCCACGGTACCGTTCCGTTCCACTCCGCCGTGCCGTCCCCGAGCGGATCCTCCGGCAACGGCAAATACGTTTCCATCCACTGCAATTTCGCGGCGATGACGGCGTTGTCCGTCGCGCGTTCGCGGAGCATGTCGCGCTGCAGGGTGTAGGCCGCGAGCGTTTCGGCGAAGTCCTCGAACGCATCGCTCTTCGCGTAGCCGGACACGAAGTCCGCGTCTTTGGCGACGGCTTTCCTTGTCGTTGCGTTGGTCCAGCTGATCTGCCAGAACGTGACCGCGGTGCTGTCGCTGTAGAACGTATCGCCGCCGTCTTTGAACGTGCTGGCGCCCGACGTCGCGCTGCCGAGCAGGTTGCCGTGGATCACGTGGCCGCATTCGTGCGCGAGGAGTGCGACGAATTCGGCATCGGGGACGGAACCGTCGAGGATGATCGTCGTCTTGCCGCCGAGGCCGCGCCGCTTCGCACCCTGATAGAGAACGCTGAAATTCTTCAGATGGTCGCGGCAGCCGGAGGGAAGCGCGGAGAGAGCGGCGGTCGCAAGTTTCTTATGGCTCTCGGTGATCGTCGGTTGGTCGACGGCCCGGTGGTATGCCGGTTGCGCCGGCGCGGTCGTCACGGTGACGGTCGAAGCCGCCAGGGAAACGCGGCGCTTCTTGCGCGCCGTCGGCACAAGCATCGCGCGTTTCGGAGGAGTAGCCGGCCGAAGCGCGGCCGTATGGGCATTTGCGGTCACCGGTTCGTTTGCTACACTCGGCGCTGTCCATAGAGCCGCAGTGATGCTCAGGAGCAGCGCGAGAATCCCGATGAGAACGGCGTTTCGGCGCATCCGCTGTGGCAAAAAAGGATAAAGGGTGCATTAATAACATACTGTAGTATTTATGTCAACTACCGATGTTCCGCTCCATGCAGGGCAGGAACACCAGGTCACCATCGATTCGTTGACTCACGGAGGCTCAGGAATGGGCACGCTGGGAGATATCCCGGTCTTCGTTCCCAGCGGCATTCCGGGCCAACAACTGCAGGTCGTTCTCACGAAGGTGAAGGACCGTTACGCCGAGGCGCGCATTGTGAAAGTGCTCCGGAAATCGAAGGACGAAATCCCCGCGCGATGCCCGCATTTCGGCACGTGCGGCGGATGTCAGTGGCAGCAACTCCCGTATGACAAGCAGCTGACGTACAAGGAACAGATCGTCCGTGAGACGCTCGAGCACCTGACGCCGATCGATGATCCCGTGCGCAAACAACTGCCCGGCCGCGTGCTGAAGATCATCCCGAGTCCGCAGGTGTTCCACTACCGCAACAAGCTGGAAATGAGTTTCGGGTTCACGTCGATGCGCAGCGAGGAGGTGAATGGCAAGCGGAAGTATTTCGACGAAGGTCCGACGATCGGGTTTCACCAACCCAACGAATGGTCGACGGTGCTGCCGATCACCGAGTGTCACTTGTATGACGAGCAAATTTCGATGCTCCTGATGGACGTGCGCCGGTTCATGCAGGATACGAAGCTGCCGGTCTACAATCCCAAGACGCACAAGGGATTATTGAGGAACCTCTTGCTGCGTCGCGGCGTCCACACCGGCGAGCACATGATCGCGTTCATGGTGAACGCGAAGAAAAAAGAACTCGAGCCGCTCTTCCAATACTTCATGCGCTTCGGCGGCCGGCCGGGACTGGCGTCCTTGATGGTGATCGAGAGCACGGGTCTCAACGACAAACCCGAGAACCCGCCGGTGTATCCGCTGGTGGGGAAGCCGATGATTCGAGAACGGCTCTTCGACCTCGAATTCGATATCTCGCCCTTTTCGTTCTTCCAAACCAACACCCTCGCCGCCGAGAAGCTCTACCACGCGATTTCGCAAGGCGCGGAGATCTCGCAGAAGGACACCGTGCTCGACGCGTACTGCGGCATGGGGACGATCGGCCAGTACCTGGCGCGCTACGCGCAGAAGGTCGTGGGCATCGAGAGCCATCCGACCGCGATCGAGGACGCGCTCGCGTCGGCGGGCAAGAACCGGATCGGCAACATCAGCTTCTACAAAGGCCGCGCCGAACAGGTGCTCAAAGATCAGCTGAAGCCCGGCGGCAAGTACGCATTCGACGTCATCGTCGTCGATCCGCCCCGCGCGGGCCTGCACCCGGCGGCGCTCGAATCGGTCATCGCGCACGCGCCCCGCACCGTCGTGTACGTCTCCTGCAATACGGCCACCTTCGCGCGCGATCTGGGGTCGTTCCTCAAAGCCGGTTACGACCTGCGCACGGTCCAACCCGTCGACATGTTCCCGCACACGTCGCACATCGAGACGGTGAGCGTGTTGCAGAAGAGATAATCCAGCGCGGCCATTCTTGGCCGCGGAACACATGCAGCGCATCACACTCCTCGCCGTCGGCTCCGTGAAGGAATCCTGGGCGAAGGACGGCTGCGCGTTCTACGACGCGCGGCTGCGGCGGGCGATCACGTTCGGTATCGCGGAAATTGCGGCGAGCAAAGAGAAAGATCCCATACGTCAACGGGAAGACGAATCGCAGCGTTTGTTGGCCGCTGCGCAGAAGATCGGTGGCGAGATCTGGGTGCTCGATGAAACCGGAGAGACGAAGATGACGCAGGAATTCGCAGAAGTTATCGGCACGGCGCGCGACCGCGGGACGCATCTCGTGTTTCTCCTGGGCGGCGCGTACGGCTTGAACGACGAAGCAAAGAGCGCCGGAAAAAAATTGCGACTGTCATCGATGACACTCCCGCACGAGCTCTGTCGCGTCGTGTTTTTGGAGCAGCTCTACCGGGCGACGGAAATACTGAAGGGATCGGGGTATCATCACGCGTGACCCGGGTATAATCGACACATGCCCGACCAAATCAAAAGCGTCGCGCGGCTCCTCGGCAATTCCTACGCCCATGTGCAGCATGGGATCGACGTGCTGATCGAATGGGGATTTAAGACGATGGAGGAGCAGGCGAAGACCGCTCCAAAAAACGGCAAAAAACAAACGGGTGTCGCTGGAAACATCGGAGCGTTCGCCAAGGGATTCTTCGGCGCCCTCGGCGAAGGCGGACAGGCATATTTTCGGACGTATGAGGAATTGAAAAAGAAGCAGAAATAAGCCAATCGCTTGTGGCGAAAGGCGGGTTTGCTATACTCCGCGGGCTCTCGTAGACATCATCGTTATAGCCGCGGCCCCATCGTCTATCGGCTAGGACACTTGGTTCTCATCCAGGAAAGCCGGGTTCGATTCCCGGTGGGGCTGCCACCTTCCGCTTCTTCTTCGCTTTCGCCTTTTTCTTTTTTGCGTACTTCCCCGGCCAACACGTCGGACACACCGGGCGTGCGGTGGTCTTATTGAAGCGGTGGCCCCTGCTGCAGGTGGTCATGAGCATATATACGTGAACGACGAATGCGGGCCGTTCGCGTTACACGTTTTGCAGCCGCATCGTTCTGGTTGGTCGCGGTAGAAAGATGGGCAGATACACTCTGCGAATAAGAGACGTCACCACCGGTCGTACAATCGGCAGTAAAAAGCGCGGGACTTGAAATTTCGGATACTGAAATAGAATCGGTTCGAATCGTAGCCAATCTATCACGCTCTCCGGGGGGCGGAATTTGAGCGTCTTCGTGTGGAGGGAGGAGTGGATGACGCGAAAACCTTGGAGATGATATGCAAGGATCCTCTCGGGAAAAAACCCACCGATCTTGTAGATATCCCTTTTGCGCGTGATCGTCAGAGGGCCTTCTTGTCGGACAATGGGGAATCCGTTCGCGAGCAGCTCGTCGTTGTGGTACTCACGGGCGATTTCTCTGTAGACATCAACAGCCTGATACAGCACCCCGCAATAACGATCCATCGCCTTACCGCTGCCGAATGCGAACAGATCGCTGATGTCGCCCTCGTGCGGACCGGTATGGAATCCGGATTCGCATCGCAAACATCCGTATTCGAACGTCAGGGTGCTGCGGTGAGAATCGGGCGTAAATAGCAGGAGGGGATCGTCGATGCAGCGCTGGAATTCGTCTCGCGGAGCGGGGTCCTGCATTTGCAGATCAGGACGCCATTTCATGACCACGTCATATTGCATACCGTGATCGCGTTCATGCTCTTTCCGCAGTTCATTCACACGGAAAATTGAATAATACTGGGAGAACAAATTCTTGAGCGGTGCCGTTCCGCCCGGAATACACATCGCTTCGTTATCGTACAATTCATGGAAGTCACGCGAATTTTCTTCGACAAGCATTTTTGTGGGTTGATAGAGTCGTCGTACGTTTGTCTCGTCCAACGCTCGGCTTTCATCGGGAATAGGCGATCCTGTTCGAGAAAACGTCTGATGGCCGTAGCTGTTCCATGTGTGAATGAATACATCTACGTCCGCGATATCCAATAGGTGTGCTTTCAGCGACGCAAAATTTTTCGTGTAATTTCGAAAATGACCGGTAATGCATAGGGCGATATGCATGCCTGCATGGTCTGATAAACCGTCTCTGACGTAAATATCCAGGGTGCATAAATACTGGCTAAAATAGGTCGAATATGCTATAATACAGGGAAAACACACACGTATGAAGATCGCCCTTATTGGAGCCGGCTGGTACGGATGCCACATTGCGGAGGCGCTTCTGAAGCAGGGGCATACGATCGTGCTGTATGAGAAGAACAAGGATATTTTCTTGGGGGCATCCGGATTCAACCAGAACCGTTTCCATCGTGGCCTGCACTATCCGCGTTCGTATCAAACACGGGAGCAGATCATCAAGACGCACGATCGTTTTCTAGAGCAGTACGCGCCTGCACTGCATGCAGTCGAGAAGAATATATACGCGATCGCTGAGAAGGATTCGATGACGGACTTTGGGACGTATCTTGCCATTCTCGATGGACACCAGATTCCGTATACCATGGAGCATCCATCCGCTTTCGGACTACGCAATGTCGAAGGGTGCGTGTCGTGTGATGAAATGTGCATCGACCTCACATGGTGCGCCGATCATTTCCGAACATTGCTGACACCGTTTATTCGTTTCGGAGTGCATCTGCAGAACGTGGAGGAAGTAGACGACGGCGTTCTTGTGGACGGTGAGCGATACGATTACTGCGTGAATTGCACGTACAATCAATTCCATCCCATTCCGGGGCTCGAAGTGTTTTACGAGCCGGATCTGATGTTGATCTACAGCCGCCGCGACGGTAGGCAAGACATGGCCATTACGATCATGGACGGTGATCTCGCGTCGATCTATCCACTTGATAAGGCAAACCAGAAAACGGCCACGTATACGCTTTCTTCGGTCCAACACACGCCGTTGGGAAAGTATGAAACATATCCCGAAGCGGAGGCCCGACTGGCCGAGATAGACGAGGCATTTGTTGCAGGTATTCGTCCCAGATTCGAAGAAGTATTCATCACGTACTATCCCGCCCTGCTGGAGGAGTTCGTGTACGAAGGATTTTTCACGACAACTAAAACAAAGATGCGCCTGCGGTCGCATTCGCGCGAACTTGTGACGTGCGCCGAGGGGCATCTGCTGCACGTCTTTTCAGGTAAGATCAACAATATCTTCCTTGCCGAGGATTTTGTCCTGCAGACGGTGAAAAGAAACGGCGGAGCGCGCAACGGGAATTGACTGTCCTCCCGCACCCGATAGCATGCCGACAATGTCGTCAGCGCTTATTGGCTATACGGGGCTTGTGGGAGGGCATATGGATCGTGTGGCGACGTTTGACGATCGTTACAACACCAAGAACATTACGGATATTCACGGCCGTTCCTACGACCTGCTCGTGAGCGCCGGCGCCCCTGCCGTAAAGTGGATTGCCAACAGCAAGCCGGAAGAGGATCGGGCCATTCTCGAGGGCTTGATGGACAACCTTCGTCAGGTCAAAGCATCTCGTTTCGTGCTAATCTCCACCATTGATGTCTACCCCGTTACCGCGGGTGTCGATGAATGTACCCCGATCGAACGTGGGACGGGGGAGGCATATGGTAGCAATCGCTTGGCGTTGGAAGATTTTGTCCGGGCTCAATTCAAAGAATCATTAATCCTCAGGCTCCCGGCACTCTTTGGTGAGGGGCTAAAAAAGAATGTGATCTTCGATCTGCTTCATCACCATGAGGTGCAGAAGATCCATCAGGATGGCGTGTTTCAGTTCTACCCGTTGACGCATTTATGGAAAGATCTGCAGCGTGCACTGGAGCAGAAGATCCATTTGTTGAATATGGTGACGGAGCCGTTGAGCGTGCGCCAGGTCGCGATGGAGTGCTTCGGCATGTCGCTCGAGAACGCATTGCCTCCCCCTGCGCCTTTGTACGATGCGCACACGATTCATGCGGATACGTTGCGTGGCAAAGATGGTTATCTGTATTCCAAAGAGTACGTACTACGCGAACTGACGGAATTCGTCCGTTCCCAGCGGCATGAATGAAACTTGCGATGTCTTCTATCGAATGGCCCCCGGAACAAAACGACGCGATCGAAACGGCATTGGGCGATCTGGGCGTCAACGCGATCGAAGTCACACCGGGCTCCCTCTCCGCTCTGCCGCTGGATCAGATCGATGACGATGCGGTGATGGCCTTCGGAAAACGTTGGGAATCGCAAGGGATCGATATCGTCGCGATGCAGGCCCTTCTCTATCATAAACCAGAATTGAGAATCTTTGAGACGGCCGATATCCGCGTAGAAACTTTAAAGTATTTATGCCGGACGATCGACGTGGCCGCATTGCTGGGTGCACATATTCTCGTGTTTGGTTCACCGAAAAATCGCCGGAGAGGCGATCTGTCGCTGGCGGAGGCCCATGCGATCGCAGTGCCATTTTTCCGCGAGGTGGGCCGGTATGCGGAGTGCCGCGGGGTGGTTTTTTGCATCGAGCCCAATCCGACTGAGTATGCGTGCGACTTCATTTGCACGCTCAAGGAGGCGGATGCGTTCGTGCAGGAGGTGGGACACGCTGGCTTCGGACTGCATGTCGATGCAGGCGCGCTGATGATCACGGGAGAATCCTTGGCAATCCCGCCCATTTCTCCCATTCGCCATTTTCATATCAGCCAGCCATTCCTCACCCCCGTAGGCGCTGCCGATGCGCATATGCATGAACCGATCGCGGCGGCGCTACGGGTCATGCAGTATTCGAACTGGCTCTCGATCGAGATGAAACACGTCGAAGATCCTGCGACGCCTTCGGGGGCCATTCGCGAGGCTGTGGCGTTTGCGCGCACCGCGTACGGCGCTGTTTAAGCCGTTTCCTCCGTCCTCCACCCTTGTTCGCGTGCGCAGCGGCTCAGGGTGCCAATGTCCGTCGAATACCCCTCCTACGCCTTCCCTCCCACGAAGAGTCCGATTTTTTGCGCAGCGACGTACACCGGATCGTCCGCCGTCACGCGCTTGCGGTTGCCGACGGCGTCCGCGATCGGGACCGTCGTCATTTTGCCGTTGCGGAACGATACCATCTGCCCGAACTTTCCTTCGTGCACGGCTTCGAGTGCCGCGACGCCGTAGGCGCGCGAGAGGATGTGGTCTTCGGCGTTCGGCCCGCCGCCCCGCTGGACGTGCCCCAGCACCACCGAGCGCATTTCGAATTCGCTCGGAGCGAGCGTTTCAACCTCGGTCATGAGGCGTTCCGCCGCGCCTCCGAGCTGCGTCTCGCGGTCGTTCTCTCCGCTTTTCTTCGACGCGATCGCGCCGTCGATCTTCACTCCCTCAGCAACGACCACGACCGACGAGAGTTTGCCGATCTTCACGCGTTCCCGCAGATAGGCGATCAGCGCTTCGGGTTCGAACGTGAACTCGGGGAGGAGAATGGCGTTCGCGCCGCCCGCCACGCCGCCGTAGAGCGCGATCCACCCCGCGTGCCGGCCCATCGTTTCCACGAACATCACGCGGTCGTGACTGGCCGCCGTGGTGTGAATGCGATTGAGTTCCTCGCGGACGATCTCGACCGCGGAGGAAAAGCCGAACGACCGGTCCGTACCGTCGATGTCGTTGTCGATCGTCTTTGGGACGCCCACGATCTTCGCGCCGGTCGATTCCGCCAGTTGCTGCGCGCCGCTCAGCGTACCGTCGCCGCCGATGACGATGAGAGCATCGATGCCGTTGTCTTGCATGTTCCGTTCGGCCATTTTCAAGACGTCCTCCGGAATGCGTGCCGATCCCCCCTGGCCGATTTTCGCGGCGAATCGTCCGTGATTGGTCGTGCGCAGGATCGTGCCGCCGAGGTGGCTGATGCCGCGGATCTTCTCTACTTCGAGTGGCCGAAGCATGGGGGGGTCGAGGATGCCCTCCCATCCTTTGAGGATGCCGACGAACTCGTACCCCATCGGATCGCCCGCGCGCACCACCGACGAAATGACCGCGTTGAGACCCGCGCAGTCGCCGCCGCCCGTGAGGATGCCGATGCGTTTCACCGCTGCGTGCTTCATGTCGGAACTCTAGCGCGCTCCGATGCGCTGTTCCAGCGTACGTGATTCGGTATCCTTTTAAGCCATGCCGGAAACGCCCGTCTCCGAATCGGTTGAAACGCCGCGGCGCGTCGTCGTCGCGGGCATTCTGGTGCGTGACGGAAAGATCCTGGTGATTGACAACCTGAAGCACGGCGTACGCACCGAACCGCCGGGAGGTAAGCTGGAGCCCGGCGAAACGATGGAGGGAGCGGTCATCCGCGAATTGACCGAGGAACTCGGCGTCACGGTGTGCGTGAAGAAGATCGGCGTGTACGAGATGGATCCGATTCCCGAGGGTGCGTTCGACGTGCATACGTTCCTGTGCGAGATCGCGGAAGGGGAGCCGACGGAAGGATTGGAACCGGGGAAGATGGGCGCCATTCGCTGGATGACGATCGACGAGCTCCGGGCCTTGCCGACGCTCGTGCACAGCATGCGCGGCGCGCTGGAAGATATCGAGACGGTTATCGGCGCGGCATAAGAAAAACCGCACGCGATGCATGCGGTCTTTCGGAACGTGGCCGTATTCTCAGTAGTTCATCGCGTCCGGAGTGGGCGCGGTGTTGTCCGACGGAAGGTTGGCGTCGATGTTGATCGAGCCGCCGTTGTCGGTCGTCGCCGCGTTGAACGGGAGGAGGCCGAAGAAGAAGAGGGCGAAGCCGACGATGACGACGAGCGCCACGATCGTCACGATGAGGGTCGCGGACGAATCCGAAGCGTCATGGCCGTGATGCACGTCGCGTTCGATGACGGTTGCCATAGGAAGGTGGGGGAAAAGGGATACGCCGGGGGAGACGCATCGCCGTCGCGCATCTGACAAAGAAGCGGGAAGAATTTTGAATACAATTTTTGTTCATTCAACCCACAAGAGCAAGCTTTTGAGATAATCGACTTCGGGATGGTAAATGCTCACCGGGTGATCGAACGCCTGACGGTGCCGGTGGAGGATCCGGACGAAGCGTTTCGCCTGGCGAGCAGCGTGGAAGACGATCGTTTGGAAGAGCGCGACGTCGACCTGGTAACTGCAGGAGCACGTGAGGAGCAGGCCGCCGCTGGCGGGAAGGATTTGCATCGCCATGCGGTTGAGGTCGGTGTAGGCCTTTTTCGCTTGGTCCAGGTCGCTCGAGCGTTTCGCGAACGCCGGAGGATCGAGCACGATGAAGTCGTAACCGCGCGGAGCGGGCGTGCGCCGCAGGAACGCGAAGGCGTCTTCGTCGTACGTCGAGAGCTTGCCCGGGTCGATCCCGTTGCGTTCGACGTTGCCGCGGGCGAGCGAAAGCGCCGCCGTGTCGTAGTCGACCGCATCGGCCGTGAGCGCGCCGCCCGCGAGCGCCGCGGTCGAGAAGCCGCCGACGTAGCTGCAGACGTCCAACACCGTTCGTCCGTTGGCCAAGGAACGCACGAGCCCGCGCATCTCGCGTTGATCCAAAAAGAGTCCCGTCTTCTGGCTTCCCGCCAGTTCGATCTGGAATTTCAGTCCGTTCTCTTCAACGGGGACCGACGTCGATCCTTCCCCGTGCAACCATCCTTCGCGCGGTTCCAATCCCTCTTTCTTCCGCGCCGCGCCGGAGGATTTTTCGTACAAGCGATCGGCATCGCACACGTCCATGAGCGTGTCGGCCACCCACTCGCGCAGGTGATCCATCCCGAGCGTCGTGCATTGGAGCACGAGCGTGCGGTCGTAACGGTCCACGATCAGTCCCGGCAGTCCGTCGCCTTCGGCATTAATGAGGCGATACGCGTTCGTGTCGTCACGTCCAAAAAAAAGACCGCGCAACTCCACCGCTTTTTCGATCGCGTCTTTGAGCTGCGACATCGGTTCGCCGTCCCTGAACGCGATCGCGCGGCCGCAGATGTAGGCCTGGGAGTTGTAAGTGGCGAAGCAGAGGAACGTGCCGTCGTTCGCTTCGACACGGACGATCGCGCCGTCCTGCGCTTGCGGAGGCGCGGCGATCGCGCTGCGGTAGATCGCATGGTGGCGGTTGCGCAGATGGATGTCCGCGCCGGGCCGGATGCGGAGAAGCGGGTAGTTGGCCATGGATGTCCATGGTAGAGGAGGTGTAGCATTCCGGCCATGAAACGCCGTTTGCTCGGCTGTCTGGGGTGTATCGCCATGACGACGTCGGGCGTGGCATATGCGCAAAGCGACGTTCTGCGCATCACGCCCGTACCGGCGCTGGGAACCGAAGTGGCGAATATCGCGCGGGCTTCGGAGCAGATGGCCGAAGGAACGGTGGTCGGCGGCGGCCGGTGGCTGCGCGTGACGTACACGAGCGATGCGGGACTCTCGGGGTTCGTCGCGCCGATGCTCGGCGCGCAATACAACCCCGTCGATATGCTCCGCTTCGATCTGCCGTCGGCCGATGCTGCGTCGACGGTCGACGTGGATCTCTCCGCGTCGCCGTCCTGGAATCCGACCGAGAAAACGTACCTCATCGTGCTCGCGAGTCCCGCATCCGAGACGCCGCCCGAAGTGCTCGGCGTCGAGATCCTGCCGGGCGGAGTCGTCGGGGCGTTCTTCCGGCATTTCGCTTCACCGGAATCGTTCGTCATCTCGACGTACCACCAACTGCGCGGGTACCGTATTCTCGGCATCGGACTCGTGCCGGTGCTCGCGTTGCTGTTCGCGCTCGCGTGCGTCGCGCTGATGATCCGTTGGAAGGCCGCCGCGTTCCTCCCGTTGCTCGGGCTCGCGCTGACCGCGCAGCTCCTCTACGGCGCGCGCGTCGCGGTTGATCAACTCCGCTTGTCAGCGGTGCATGCCATGGAATGGTCGAATGGAACATACGGCGAAGCGGGGAGTACGTACGAACTTGCCGAGGCTGTGCGGGAAACCGCGAAGGAGCAGCCGGACATGACGTTGGGAGTCTGTTTCGATTCCACCGATTACTTCGCAAAACTGCTTCGGTACGATCTTCTACCGATTCCCGTCGTTTGGACCGGTAATGCCATCGCCGATGCCACGCACGTCGCGGTCATCCGGAAGATCGATTGGTCGTACGACGACGGTCGTTTACGGTGCGGCGAGCTGAACGTTCCCGCCGCGCTCCTCGAAGAATTTTCGGACGGATCGCGTCTCTTCTCCCTGCAGTCATGACGTTTATCTCGCTCATCGTCGGCATCTTCCTTCTGTGTCTCTCGGGATACGGCGTCGTGCGGCACGTCTTGCCGGCAGATCGATGGTTGCGTATCGCCCTGGCAATGCCGCTTGGCGCGCTTGTTCATGCGTTCATTTTGCTCATCTGCACAGTCTGCGGCGTACCGATCGTGTGGTGGACGGTAATCCCGGCGCATCTGCTGATCGCCATCGTGTTCTTCATCGTACGATCACGCACCGCGCCGACACCGTTTCCATCCCAACCGAACGCGCTCGAATTGCCGCGACGCTTCTCACGTATTCTGCGCATACTCTGCATCGGTCTTCTGTCGGCTCAATCTCTCTACGCCGTCGTCCACGCCGCGATCTTGCCGACCTACCACATCGACAGTCTCACGAACTGGACGATGCGCGCGAAGGTCTCGTGGATCGATCAACGGCTGGCGTTCGATGCGACCGAAGAGCGGGGCGTCGCGAAGCCGCAGTACCCGTTCCTGGTGCACGGCGTGCAGCTGGCCGCGCACGTCGTTGCGCCGAACTGGAATGATCGAGCCGCGAACGTCTCGACACTGCTGCTGACATTCTCCGGCTTTGCATCGCTTTTCTTGGTGCTCCGTCGTTTGCGCGGCACGGACATCGCGCTGGCCGGCGTCGCGGCACTCACGTCCATTCCATTGCTGTCGTTCCATCTGGCGCAGGGCTACGGCGATATCCACCTCGTGACGTATCTGGCGTTGGCATGCGCCTTCACCGTCGCGGCGCGCGTCGTCGGCGATGCGCGCTGGTTCTTCGCGGCGGCGCTCATGGTCGCGGCAGCGTCCTGGACGAAGACCGAAGGGCTCATCGTCGGAGTGCTGCCATGGCTGCTCCTCATGCTCATCGACGCGATGTCGGTCCATACTCGACGTCCGTACATCATCTCCATGCTGCTCGCCGCCGTGCTCGCCGGGCTCTTCCCGCTCTTCTTGCTTTGGCAGGGCTTGCCGTTCACGCCGCACGCATCCGATGCCGCGTTCGGCATCCATGTGGAAGCGTTCGGCCCAGCATTCGGTGGACTGTTGTTCTCACCGTCGATGGGCCTCACGTGGTGGGCGATCGGCGTTGCGTTCGTCGTCACAACGATGCTGTGGAAACGCAACGATCCGCGACTCGATTGCCGCGTGATCATCGTGTTGCTGTGGGGTGTGCTCGCGCTGCTCATCGTCCTCGCCACTTACACGCTCACGCCGAACGTCCGGTTCCTCCTGAACGGCGAGTCGTACTTCCGTCAATTGATGGTTCCAGCCGCGCTGCTGATCGTGGCGTTGGCGGGAGTATTTCAATCAAAACCTACAAGCTAACTCCTAAAATCTACAAGCTCGTCAATACGCCTTCGCGTACAGCGCCCACTCCGTCGCGGGTTTGCCGGAGACGATGTCCTTCATGCCCTTCGATTCCGCGTGGTCGCCCAGTAGCCGGATCGAGGCCTTGAGTTCGTTTTGGACCTTCTGCGCGGTCTCGAGCGTGCCGTCCCACGGCGCCCACACCATGCCGCCGGCGTCGCTCTCGATGATCTTCTTCAGATCGTCGTAGCTCTTCGCGGCGTGCGTGTGCTTGCGGAGGAACTCTTCGGCTTGGCTGAGCATGTTCTCCTGAATGTTCTGGAGCAGCACGCGGACCGACGTCTCGTTCACCTGTGAGAGCGGGATCGCGGACTTCTCGGACGTGTCGCGCCGGGCGATCGTGACCTGCTTCTTGTCCAAATCCTTCGGTCCGATCTCGATGCGCAGCGGCACGCCCTTCACCTCCCACTCGTTGAACTTGAACCCGGGCGACTTGTCGTCGCGGTCGTCGATCTTCACGCGCACCTCGCCGAGGGCGTCTTTCAGCTCGTTCACCGCGTTCAGCACCGCCGTCTTCTCGTCGTCGGTCTTGTAGATCGGCACGATCACCGCCTGGATCGGCGCGATTGCGGGCGGCAGGCGCAGGCCCTTCTCGTCGCCGTGCACCACGATGAGCGTCCCGATGATGCGCGTGGAGAGTCCCCAGCTCGTCATCCACGGTCGTTCCTGCTTGCCTTCTTTGCTCAGATACTTCACGTCGTACGCCTCCGAAAAGCCCTGGCCCAGGTTGTGCGACGTGCCGGCCTGGATCGCTTTGCCGTCGCGGGCGAGCGCCTCGGTGGTCATCGTGTAGAGCGCGCCGGCGAATTTTTCATGCTCCGGCTTCTTCCCTTTGATCACCGGGATCGCGAGCATGTCACGGTCGAAGTCGGCGTACATCCGGAGCGCCGCCATGACCATCTCGTCGGCATCCTCTTTGGAGGCGTGCATCGTGTGGCCTTCCTGCCACAGGAATTCGAGCGTCCGCAGGAACGGTCGCGTGCGCATCTCCCAGCGGACGACGTTCGCCCACTGGTTGATCTTCAGCGGCAGGTCGCGGTGGCTCTGCACCCACTTGGCGAACGTCGAGTAGATGATCGTCTCGCTCGTCGGCCGGATGTAGAGCTTCTCGGTCAGTTCTTTGCCGCCGCCGTGCGTCACCACCGCGCACTCCGGGGCGAAACCCTCGATGTGGTCCTTTTCTTTCTGGAGGACGGATTCGGGAATCAGGAGCGGAAAGTACACGTTCGAGACGCCCATGTCCTTGATGCGCGCGTCGAGGTCGCGCTGGATCGCCTCCCACAATGCGTAGCCGTAGGGTTTGAAGATGATGCAGCCGCGCACCTCCGCGTGCTCCGCGAGGTCTGCCTGGGCGATGACGTCCAGGTACCATTGGGGGAAATCCTTCTGCTGGTCGGCGATGCGCGCCATGAGAAAACGGGGGAGGGGCCCTCCGACTGTAGCAAAGCCGCTTCGGGTGTACCATGCAGCCATGGACATGCAGCAGCGCCTAGCCGCGCATAAGGCCGACGATACGCACGGCAGCGCGCTCGGTCCCGTCATCCACGATATCGTCTACGGCGCCCACGACGGCATCGTGACGACGTTCGCGGTGGTGGCGGGAACGGTCGGCGCGGCGTTGCCCGATACCATCATCTTGGTTCTCGGCATCGCGAACCTGCTTGCGGACGGTTTTTCGATGGGCGCGGGTGCATTCCTCTCGTCGCGTTCGTCGGCCGACCAGTACGCCCGGTTGCGCAAAGAAGAATTGCGGGAAATCGCGGATCATCCCGAGTTGGAACGCGAGGAGATTCGCGAGGCGTATGAAGCCAAGGGATTCGTCGGCAACGATCTGGATCGAGCGGTGAGCGTCATCACGGCCGATAGCGATCGATGGGCGAATGAAATGATGAGGGAAGAGCACGGTCTTTCGAAGTCGGAGGCCTCGGGCGCGTTCGTGCACGGCATGGCTACCTTCGGCGGATTTGTCGTGTTCGGAGCCGTGCCGCTGATCCCGTACGCATTCACGATGGTGCGCGAGGAGCAACGATTCGCCGCGGCGATCGCCGCGGCGGGCATCGCATTGCTGCTCATCGGCATCACGCGCAGTTGGGTGACGCGCCAGCGCATGGTGCGAGGCATCGTCGAAATCCTCATGATCGGTGCGGTAAGCACGGCGATCGCCTACGGCGCCGGCGTCGCGCTCCGCCATCTCGCGGAAAGCGCTTTCTGACGGTACACTTGGTGCGCATGAATATGGCACAGCGCTTCTGGGGGTGGTACGAGCGGCACTACGCCGTGAACCTCGGCGTGGCGACGTTCCTCTTCGCGCTGCAGGTCGTGCATCTGTGGTGGCTCGCGACGCACGTCATCGCGCTGCGGCTGCTCGGCGAGAGCTACTTCGAGACGTCGCCGCTCGTCGAATCGATCATCATCCTCATCGACTACACCGAGATCCCCGCACTCGTCTCGACGACGTTCGTGTACCTGTACGATCTGCGCAAACAATTCAGCTGGAAGGCGGTGTTTTTCTTGATCTTCCTCAACAGTCAGTGGTTGCACCTCTTCTGGATCACCGATGAATTCGTCCTTGATCAGTTCCAAGGACGTCCGACCGAGACCGTGCTGCCGGGGTGGCTCGCGTGGGTGGCGATTCTCATCGATTACCTGGAAGTGCCGGTGATCGTCGACACGGTCGTCAAACTCTTCCGCGAACTGCGAAAGGGGAACGTGCGCGAGGCGCTGACGGTGCTGCGCGAGGCGGATTAAATCCCCAGGCCTGCGACGAATGCGTCCAGCCAGATACCGACGGCCGTGACGACCGCGCCGAACGCGATGCCGGCCAATACTTCTTTCACCGAGTGCCCCACTTGCTCGCGCAGGTGGTGCCACTGCTGCAAGCGGTTCAGGAGTTCGGCCTGCTCGCCCACGCTGCGGCGGAGGCTGATCGCGTCGTACCACACGACGCTGGCGAAGACGAAGGCGATCGCGAACTCCGTGGAGTCGACCCCGAGCTTGCGCGCGATGACGATGAGGAGCGACGTCACGAACGCCGAATGCGAGCTCGGCATGCCGCCGGGACGGAACATGCCCTGCGACCAGTGGCCGGTTCGCGCGTACGCCACCGCGATCTTCGCCAACTCCGAGAGTACCATGGCGATGACCGGAACCAGGAAGAGGTAGGTGCGAAGGAGTGGCATGCGAACGAAAGGTTACGCGGGGTTCGACGAACCACCAACGAAGTCTTGGACGGCCTGAGCGCCGGCAGCGACGTGCCCGAAGGCGTTTTGGACGACCGCTTCCGCGTTGCCGTAGATCGTTGTGACGCCGCTGTAAAGCTGCAGGCCCAGTTGGCCGTACGTCACGAGTTGCATGGTTCGCTGCGCGTTGTGCACGAAGTTCTGCACGCGGCGCGCGTTCTTCTGCACGGTGGTGAGGGTCAACATCGTTTCGAGCGCTTTCGTACTGTCTTTCGCCTTGTCGAGTGCCTTCAGCGTTTTTTGCGTGACACCCGCGACCTCGATGCCGGCCTTCGCGGCTTTATAGACTTTGCCGGCTTTGCGAGCGGCCAATGCGCCGCGGAGCGCCCGGAAACCGATGATCGTCGCGCCGCCGGTGAAGAACCCCGCGGCGATCGACGCCGTGCCGAGCGCGCCCATCGCGCCCGCGGTCACACGCCCCCACGTATCGAGCTCGCGTCCGTTCAGATCCGTGCCCATGATCGCGCTGCGGAAATCGAGTGCTTCTCCGACGCCGGGGATGAATCCGCCGACGGCTTCGGTCGCGTCGTACGCCAGGGCCTTCTTGGCCGCAGCCCCCTCCTTGCCGCTCTGCATCGCCGCCGCCGCTTCCATCGCGAGCGGGAGGAACGAGTAGCCCGTAACGGCGCCGACGGTCCATTTGCCGACCTTCGTACGCACCAGCCACGTTCCGGCTTTTTCCGCGGATTTCACGCTGTTATCGAGGATGCCGGCCGTGCGGCTGGCGCCGCCGGGTGATCGATCGAGCCCATGTTTTGCGTGTTGTCGCATCGATCGATCCGCATCGATGGCGTTCAGAAGATCCGCTTGTTCTTTCGCTAATCCGATTTTTCGTTCATTCACGGTGTCGTACTCCGCCATGTCGTGTTCGATGTCGGCCAGAATGTTCGCTTTCAAACTTTCGCTGTTTCCTTTGTAGCTGCCCGATGCGAGTTTTTGCTCCGCATCGTGCAAACGATCTTTGATCTTGTCCGCGGTGCGCTTGAATCGCGGCGCTTCTTTTTCCGTGAACGTCTTCTGCATTTCCGTTTCGACGTGCTTCAGACGCTCTTCCAGCTCTTCCGGCGTGGCGGATTGGACGTCCAGCGGCTTGGCGTGCTGCAGTTCGGGATCGCTCGTGATCATGAGATCCACGATCTGCTCGAGCTCGCGCGACTCCGCCGTCGTGCCGCCGGGGCGAACGCCTTGCTTCATCAATTCCTGTCCGCGTTTCGCCGAGAGCGCGAGGTATGCATCCACGGTCGTCGCGTGCGAACGGGCGGTATCCTGCTGGCGCAGGATCGCGTCGAACCGGTTCTCGATGAGGAAGAGGGAATAGGCTTTCTTCATCAGCGCGGTGCCGCCGTCGCGGCGCACGCCCGCCTGCCACGCGATGACGAACGGGGGTCTCAACGTTTTTTGTCCGCCGAAGAGCATGTTGTCCAACGTGACGACACCCGTCTCTTCGTCGTACTTGCCGCCGGTTGCGTACGCCAATCCTTTCACGAGCGCGCGGAGCCCCGTGTCCTTCGCGTCGGTGGCGACCTCTTTCACTTTCTGAGCCATATCGCCGACGACTTCCGTCACGTCGCGTCCGGTCTTGCCGGCCACGGCCCCCGCGTAGTCTTCGAGCGTTTCGCGGTTATCGAGCACGTACTGATACGCCTCGCTGCCGACCTTGAGCCCCAGCGCCGCGACGATCGCTGCGAACACCGGATGCTCTTTCGCGCTCTCGATCGCCGTGCCCAGGAATCCCTTCGTCTTCATGCTCTCGCGCAGATCCTTCGCTTTCGAAAAACCGAGCCACGACAGCAACGTGAGCAGTCCCGCTCCGACGATGCCCCAACCACCCATGCGTTTCATGACCTCTTCCGAGAACGCGTGTTCCGCCGCCTGCATCGCGGTATCGCCGGCGGACGTGAGATTCGCTTTCAGCGCTTCCCAATGTTCCTTCGCGTCCATTTTCACGCCCACTTCCTCCATGCGCCGCTCGATGGCCGATTGCGCCGCGGACGATTCGAACACCGTCGGCATCGTTCGTACGCCGTTCATGTTTTCAAGCAGTCCGTTCAATTCGGCGGCAGTGAACGCGAGGACGCGCTCCTGCAATTCCGCGGCCGTGAGCCCCTCCAAGTTGTGCAGCACGGATGGCGACGGGCTCGAAGAAGGGGAGTGATCGACGGTCATCCGCCGATGGGGAAGAAGTCGTGGCCGTCGTCACCCGCGGCTGGCGCGGAGGGTTTCACCGGTTCGTCCGCTGCCTCCGGCGCCTTGCCGGACGTGATGCTCGTCGGCGTGATGCCGCGTTTTTCCATGAATGCGCGCACGTCCGCGAACGTCCTGGCCGCGCTTGCGTTCTCGCCTTCCCACGCAGCCGGATCGACGGAGAGGAAATCCCGGATCGCGCCGACCGGATTCGCTTTCAGTTTCGCTTCCCAATCCACGAGGACATTGTCGTCGACATTCCACATGCCCGTATGGTCAGCCTCTTCCAACGTTCCGCTATGCACTTCCAGTCCGAAATTCGAGAATCCCGTATCGTTGAATCTGCTGAATGCATTCAAGATACGTTGGACGATCTGGGGAATCGTTTCGTTCTCGACGACCTTGATGGTGCCCGGTGCGATGGAGTTGAGTGCATCACGGAACGCTTCAACATATGCGAGGTTCGGATTTTCCGTCATTTTTTTCGTCGTCTCTACTTTGATCGCATCCTCTTCGTTCTTTGCCGTTTCTTCTGCCCTCACCGTTTCCGCCTCCGCCGACGGGATGGTCGCCAGATCTGCGAGCGTGTAAAACTCCTTCGGTCCGCGCGCGGAGAGCTCCGCGATTTTCTGCGTGTAGAAGGTCTCGAAGCTGTACGTTTCGGGCATCAATTTCTCCGCCGCGAGCTTCGCTTCGTACTGCGCGCGGAGCGTCTGCGTATGGCCGCGGTCTTCGGGCGTCGATCGGATCGTTCCGTCGCCCAGCGTGCGCTCCATCGCTTCCCGAATCATGCCCGGGTCGGCGATGCCGTGGAGCCAGTTCGCGATGCCTTTCATGAATCCGCTGTCAGACATTTCAAAGATTCCTATCAGGAATTTTGCCACGCCCGATCCCATCGATTCGACCGCGTTGCCGACGGTCTCGCTGAGCTTGGAGAACATGCCGCCGATGTTGCCGACGGCGTTTTTCAGCTTGTATTCGGTACTCGCTTCCGCCGGCGCCGCAGAAAGTGCCGCATCGATTTCGCGTTCGATCTCTTGCAGGCGCTCGTTGCTGCCGACGTCGTCCACGACGTCTTGATTGGCCGCGTCCGACTGTTCGGTGCTCATCGTTTGCTTGAGCGCTTCCCATTGTTCTTTGCTTTCGAGCATCGCTTTCGCACGTTCGATCAATTCTTGGTTATCGTTGGCGACCTGGGCAAATTCGTCGATATCCAAGTCGGTTCGCTGTTTCTGCGCAGCGCGCTCGATGACGGTATCGACAATGCTTGGCGCGGGACGTGGAGTGTCGGCCATAGAAATGTGGGTGTAGGTTTCCTTTTATTGTACCAAAACTGCTGTTTTTCCGCAAGAGAACGCACTCGATCGAATCTGTGGTATACTCCTGCGGTTTCCCCCCGACTCCATGCATATCGAACACTTCGAAAAAGGACTTCGGTACTCGGATCGCGAATTGCTCATGCTCGCGCGGAAATTGGGAAAATTGGCCACGTACTGCAAAACGTTGAAGGACGAAGCGTCCGTCATCCGCGTGGAGGCATTGCGGAGCCCCACGAAGAAACGGCGTGACGAGGTGATGGTGACGCTGACGGTCGAATTGCCGAAGGCGCGGCTGCAAGCGTCATCGCGCAAAGGCGAAGTGATCGAAGCCGTCGATCGTGCCGTCGAGAAAATCGAACCGCAACTCCTGCGCTATAAAGAGCGCAACACCGGCAAGCAACGCGCCCATCGCGCCGCGCGTCGATCTCGAGACGACGGTCATTTTTCACTCGCCGCATGATGCATTTCACCCGTTTCGTCTGTGTCGCGGCGCTGACACTGCTGCCGATCGTCTCGCATGCCCAGCGTTCGGGCACCGGTGCGATGAGCGAGGCTCCCGTGCAGGCGATCATCAACGGTCCGACCGACGTCGCCGTCGGGCGCACGATCGTCCTCGACGCGTCCGCCAGCAACATCGGTCTCGGCACGGTGGAGCGATACGAGTGGACCGTCGAGGGTCAGCGCGCCCCCATCAGCCAGACGGTCGAAGCGATTTACACGCCCGAGGAGCCGGGCAGCGTCGTCTTCCGGTTGCTCATGACGGTCACGTTGCCAAGCGGCGAAACGGTGGAGAGCGAGGCGACGTATCGCGTCATCGCGTACGAGCGGAAAATCGTCCTCGTCGCCGATCCGGGCATCGAGCGCGAACGGTTGGCGCGCCACGCCCAGACGGCCGAAGAAGAGGGGATATTCCTGCTCGTGTTGCAGCCTCCGGCCTCCACGACGCCGCTCGATGCCGAAGAAGCGTTTGTATCGCTCTTGGCCGATCAAGCCGCGTCGCTTCAAGGGGCCGACGCGGTGGTGGCATGGACCGACGGCGTCCGCGGGTTGCAGGCGCTCATGCGCGTCGCGCAGATGAACCCCGACGTGCGCACGGGTATCGCGCAACAGACGATCATCATGATTACCGACGGCAGCCTGCAAACTCTCTCGCGCACGGCGCAGGGGCCCTACGGCGTGCTGCGCCCCCAAGCCATCGTGCTTACGCGGCGCGAGGCCATCAACGCGCTGCTCACCACGCCGACCTTGAATGACTTCTTCGGCGAAATCGGCCAGCGCGACATCGACCAACTGCGACTCGACGCGTCGTCGGCGGGGCTTCGTCCGTGGAACGTGCTCTCGACGCTCGTGAACGCCATGCTCATCCGCGGCGTGCCGAGTCAGACCGTGATCCTGCTTCTCGTGTTGCCCGTGATCGCGACGATTCTCGCGTTCTTGAAACAAGTGATCGGCATCACGACGTTCGGCCTCTACACGCCGTCGATCATTGCCTTGAGTTTTTTGGCTCTGGGATGGCACATGGGCGTGCTCTTTCTCATCGCGATTCTGGCGGTGGGTTACGGCGCTCGGCGCCTCATGCACGGCTGGCGCATCCTCTACATCCCCAAGGTGGCGATCATCCTGACGGTCGTGTCGATCGCGCTGCTCATCCTCATGTCGGTGGGTGCGATGATGGGCCTCACCTTCACGCGTGAAACGATCTTCCTGCTCCTGATCATGAGTACGCTGGCGGAATCGTTTTTGAACATGAAGACCGAACAGGGGCTTCTGTCCGCCATGATCGCGGTGGGGGAGACGGTGCTCGCCGCACTCCTCTGCGTGTTCTTGGTCCAGTGGGGCCCGTTCCAGTCTCTGCTGCTCGCGTACCCCGAACTCCTCGTCCTCACGGTGATCGCCAACATCGTTCTCGGCCGGTGGACGGGGCTGCGTCTCGTGGAGTACTTCCGCTTCCGCGACGTCTTCCGTCACTTGCAGGAAGAATAACCGCTCCCGCATGTTTCCGCCTCTCGGCCATCGGGGAGTCCTGGGGCTGAACGCCCGGAATTTGCTGTATATCAAGCCGTTCAATCCGCGGAAGGCCGTGGCGTTCGCGGACGATAAATTGAAGACGAAGGCATTCCTTTCTGCACGCGGCGTTCCCGTGGCGCGCATGTACGCGCGCATCGAGAACGTGCGGCAACTGCGCGAGTTTGATTTCGCGTCCCTTCCCGATGAATGCGTGCTCAAGCCGAACTACGGTTTCGGCGGCGAAGGCATCTTGGTGCTCCGCGGCCGCGACAAGAACGGCGATTTTTTGGTGCAGGGAAAACGCCCGATCACGCGCCAGCAGATGCTGGAACACATCGAAGACATTTTGGACGGAAAATTCTCGGTGAACGGTCTGCCGGACACCGCGTTCTTCGAAAAAATCCTCGTGTCCGACGATGGCTTCGCGCTGTTCCGCCCCGCGGGCCTCCCCGACATCCGCATCATCGTGTTCAACCTTGTGCCGGTGATGGCGATGCTCCGCATTCCCACGGCGCAGAGCGGCGGCAAGGCGAACGTCCACCTGGGTGGCATCGGCATCGGCATCGACATCGCGAACGGAAAAACGACGCACGCCGTGCAGTACAATCGGCTCATCGACGAGCTGCCGCACGGCGGTAAACCGTCCGGCCATGCGATTCCGTACTGGGAGGAAATGCTTCTCGTCGCGTCGCGCATCCAGTACATCACGAACATCGGCTACCTGGCGGTGGATCTGACGGTCGACGAAGAACAAGGGCCCGTGCTGCTCGAGGTGAATGCGCGTGCGGGGCTCATGGTGCAGGTGGCGAACCTGGCGCCGCTGCGCTCGCGTCTCGAACGCGTCACGGGGCTCAAGGTGGCGACGCCCGAACGCGGCGTGCGGATCGCGCAGGATCTCTTCGGCGAGAAGAGCGTGGAGGACGAAGAACCCGAGCGTCCGGTGCTGGGAACAAGCGAGACGATTGTCCTCTCGAGCGGCGACGCGACGGCCGAAGTGTCCGCGCTCATCGCCCCGCAGGAGGAACGGTCGCGTTTCCAGTCGTCGTTGCTGCGCGAGCTGGAAGCCGAAGGGTTGGCTGCGCAGGCGGATGACGCGGACAATGTGTCCTATCGCGTCAAATTCACGTTGGGCGGTCGGAAGATCCCCACCGTGGTTCGCAGTGTCGACGACATCCCGTCGCCCTACCGCGCGGTCATCGGGCGGCGGGATCTCTCGGGGTTCCTCATCGATCCGTCGCGCGTCGCGCGGGTCCCGGCGCGGAGGGGGGCCGTGCGCGACAACCCGTTGGCCATCGATGGCGCGCTCGCGCAGTTGGACGAATCGCTCATGCTGCTCAAACTCTTGAAGCCCATCAATTTGGTGGAGGAACGCGAGCGCGCGCGGGTCGATCGGCGGTACGATCCGGTGTTGCAGTATGCGCCGCTCGAGATCGACCTTGAGGCGGTGGAAGAGCGGCTCCTCTCGCTCTCGCCCGACGAGTCGCCGATCGGCGTTCTGCTCGGCAAAAAACGCCGCGAACTCTTGCAGCGCGTGTCGCTGTTGCGTGCCCGCGGCAACGCCCGGCAATTCTCCGATGCATCCCGCGCGCTCTTCGGCGCTCCCAGTTCCGTGCTCCTCTCCGCGGCGCGGTCGTTCCTGCATGCGCAGATCGCCTGCGATCTCCCGGTGCCCGAAACGGCGATGCTCGATGCCGAAGCGGCCGTGCAGCGCTTCGTTGAGGTGCTGGAACGCTACGGTCTGCACGAATGGCGGGTCGAGATTTCCGAACGGCTCGTGGCCGATTGCACCGTCGGCGGAGGGAAGGTCTACGTCCGGCAGGGCGCTCGGTTCTCGCCGGCGCACGTCGAGGCGCTCATCGCGCACGAAATCGAGACGCACGTACTCACGGCTGAGAACGGCTCGCAGCAGCCCTACGAACTCTTCCGGCGCGGCTGCGCGAACTACCTCGATACGCAGGAAGGTCTGGCGATCGCGAACCAAAACCGTATGTTGCCGCCCTTCCATGAGAAACGGCTCGGCGCGGCTCGAACACTCCTCGGAGCGGCGTACGCGCTGGAGCACTCGTTCTCCGAGACGCTCGCGTACCTGGAAGGCGAACTGGGCTACCGACCGGAGAAAGCGCTTGCGAAAGCGTTCGATCTCAAGCGGGGGCTCATCCAGACGGCGGAGCCGGGGGCGTTCACGAAGAGCGTCGTGTACTTCCGCGGCCAGCGCGCCATCGAGCACTTCCAAAAGGAAGGCGGTGATCTGAAGCGACTGTACGTGGGGAAGATCGCCATCGAGGATCTGCCGTT
Organism: uncultured Candidatus Peribacteria bacterium; assembly: GCA_964641555.1. Lineage (GTDB taxonomy): Bacteria > Patescibacteriota > Gracilibacteria > Peribacterales > Peribacteraceae > DALYDP01. Next base: position 152,288 of record CAZXKA010000002.1, read on the forward strand.
GATCGACAAGGTGGAAGGACTCAAAGATCCTCTCATTCTGCCGGTGTTCCTGCGCGATGCCGGCGCGGTGAAACCGTCCGCGAAAAAACGCAAACCGAAAACGACCTGAGACGGCCGACGCAGGGTTACTCTTTCTTCTCCGCGCCTTCGGTCGCCGCCTCCTCCGTGCCTTCCGCTGCCGGGGCGGCGCCTTCCGCCGTCGCTGCCGCGTCCGCGGCCGGGGCGACTTCCTCTTTCTCTTCCTCGCGCGGCTCCTGCGCGATCGCGATGACGGCGTCTTGTTCCACGAGGAGCGTGACGTTGGCCGGGACCGCGATGTCGGCGACCGTGAGCTGCGAACCCATCTCGACGATCTTGCCGAGATCGATCGTCAGGCTGTGCGGCAGGTTCTTCGGGAGACAGCGGACGGTGATCGAATCGAGGGCGGTCACGAGGATGGCGCCCTCCTTCACCGCGGGCGATTCGCCCTCGAAGTGGATGGCGACGTCAGCTTCGACCTCTTTGTTCATGTCGACCGCGTAGAAGTCGACGTGCGAAATGACGTCCGTCAAAGGGTCGAACTTCACGTCGTGGAAGAGCACCGGCACGTGCTTGCCGCCCAAATCCAGCTCCACGAGGGTGCTTTCGCCGGCTTTCGTGTAGGCCTTCGTCAACGCCACGATCTCGCACTGGAAGTTCGTATTGTCGGTATTCCCGTAGACCACGCACGGCACCTGGCCGGTCCGGCGCAATTGGCGCGCGGAGACCTCCTGGGTGCGGGGAGCCGTCAAAAGGGACACGGTGTCCATAGGCCGGGGGAGTGTAGGGGGTAGAATCGCTCCGTGCAAGCACTCCTTGACCATCTTCGGAAACGTGTTTCCAAGGCCCCTACCGGGCCGGGCGTCTATCGTTGGCTCGATCACGAGGACGGCGTGCTCTACGTGGGCAAAGCGAAGAACCTCCGGTCGCGGCTGCGCAGTTACGTTGCCGAGAAACCGAGCAAAGATGTGGGACCGTGGAAATTATCGCTGATCGGGAAAATCCAGAACGTCGATTGGACGGTGACACGCAGCGAGCTCGAGGCGCTCGTGCTCGAGACGAATCTCATCAAAGAGTTCCGGCCGAAGTACAACGTCCTCATGAAAGACGACAAGAACTACGTGTACGTGAAAGTGACGGCGCAGGATCCGTATCCGACCGTCGAGATCGTGCGCGATCTCGCGAAAGACAAAGCCCTCTACTTCGGGCCGCACCTGCGCGCGATGGATACCCGTCGCGCGCTCGACATGGTGCAAGACCTCGTGCAGTACCGCGCGTGCAAGGAGTCGCTCTCGCTCCTCAACAGGGGCGGCGACCCCGCCAAGCTGCGTCCCTGCTTGGATTACCAGATCGGCCAGTGCTGCGGGCTCTGCGCGGGCGTCGTCCCGGCGGAAGACTATCTGGGCCGCATCGAGCGCGTCGTCGCGTTCCTCAAAGGAGACTACGCGCCGCTCATCGAACGCGCCCAGTCGCTCATGGCGCAGGCGGCGCAGCTCAAGCAGTACGAACGCGCGTCGCACTTCCGCGACACGCTGCAGTCGCTGGAGCTCATGGCCGAGCGGCAGATCGTGTCGGATACGTCCGGCGAGAACGTCGACGTGTTCGGCGTCGCGCTGCTCTCGGGCGCGGTGCACGCGGTGCTCTTGCGGAAGCGCGGCGGCAAGCTGATCGACGAGCAGTCGTTCGCGCTCATGGGGCGCAGCGAAAGTCTCCCCGAAACGCTCGAGCAACTGCTGCCGCAGTACTACGAAGCATCACCGGACGTACCCGATGCCATTTTCGTTGGTGATGATTTTCCCAGCCGCGAAGCGATGCAGGAACTGCTCTCGGAGCGGCGCGGCAAAAAAGTAAAAATCCGGATTCCCGAACGCGGCACCAAATCGCAGCTCCTCTCGCTCGCCGAGCGCAACGCGCAGGAGAAGGCCCTGAAGGCCGAAGCCTCATGGGAGGCCGACGCGCGCAATACCGAAGAAGCGTTGAACGCGCTTCGGCAATTGGTGGGCCTCCCCATGCCGCCCAAGCGCATCGAGGGGTACGACATCTCGCACCTGGGCGGCACCGAGACGGTCGGCAGCATGGTCGTGGCGATCGACGGCAAGCCCCGGAACGACCACTATCGCAACTTCACGATCCGCACGCTGCAGCATGGCGACGTGGATGATTACCGATCGCTGCGCGAAGTGCTCACCCGGCGGTTCCGGCATCTGCTCGGCGGCATCAAGGCGGAGGAACAGCGGTGGATACACGAGGGCGTGACGGTGAAGAAGCAGAAAACAGAAGCAGAAGCAGTAACGTGCGTATTGACTGCGATCAAAGATGGTGAAGAAGTGGGTGTCATCGAACTGACCGAACGGGATGGCTCCTGCGAACTGACGCGATTGCACGTCGATCCGTCGTACGCCGACGGTCCGCTAGCGTCGTTTCTCGTGCGCAAAGCCGTGCAGAACGCCAAAGAGAAAGTCTACGTCGTCACGGACGCCGCGCTCGAATCATCGTATGCGGCCATCGGTTTCCGCCACGTGCAGCGCGTACCGAAAACGTTCGCCGAGCGCGATCTGACGGAGAAAATCCTCATGGTCTGCGATCCGAAAGACCAGAAGCCCGACCCCTCGCTCACGTCGCGCCCCGATCTGCTCGTCATCGACGGCGGCAAAGGACAGCTCTCGACGGCGATCGAAGCGCTCGCGAACTGGAAACTCGATATTCCCGTCATCGCTCTGGCCAAGCGGGAAGAGGAAGTCTTCGCGCCTGGCCGCGACGGTCCCATTCCGTTCCCGCCCGATAGTCCTGCGAAGTTCTTGTTGATGAGATTGCGTGATGAAGCGCACCGCTTCGCGAACCGCCATCGCGAGAAGCGCGCGTGGAACACCTTTGTACAAGATTGACGACATATTGTCAGAATTTCTCTTCGCGTCCGTCTACGGGTGAGCGTAGAATTTCACCCGTTTATTTTCCTTTCCCACCGCTTCCATGAAAAAACTCACTCTTCTCCTCGGCGCCATGGGCGGCGCGATGGCCGGGTACGTGTTTAGCAACAAGACGCTCCGCGAGGAGCTGACGAAAGCGAAGGATGCCGAAGCCGCCGGCAAGGTTCTCGCCAAGCACCTGGCCAAGGATGGCAAGCAGGTGGGCCATGAGGTGAAGCGCTTCATCGAGAGCGACGAAGTGCAGGAGAACCTGACGAAGGCGAAGAAGTACGCGATGGACCAGGCGAAGGAGCTGCAGAAGAACGCGATGGCGCTCGTAAAGGAAGGGCAGAAGCAGATGGGCATGGCCACGAAAAGCGCGAAGTCGACAGCAAAGCGCAAGATGCGTAAGGTAGCGTAATTGCACGGTTGTCAATCTTCGGCATCTCTTGCGACTCGACAGCCGGCCCTGCATCATGGGCCGGCTTTCTTTTCTTCCCGCTTCTGTATGACATTCGTCCACACTCTCTGGATCGTGTTCGCTTCGGGCATCGTGTCGCTCGTCGGAGCCGGCGCGCTGCGGTACGTCATCGGGCAAGCACCGAGTGGCGACGAGAAGATGCGCAGCATCGCGGGTAAGATCCGCGAAGGCGCCATGGCGTTCCTCATGCGTGAGTACTCGGTGATCGTTCCCTTCATCCTCGTCGTCGCGGCGCTGCTCTACGCGTTCCTCGGCGCCTTCACCGCGTTGAGCTTCATCATCGGTGCGTTCTGCTCCGGCCTTGCGGGCTTCGTGGGTATGCGCACGGCGACGATCGCGAACGTCCGTACGGCGGAAGCCGGCAAGACGAGCGTCACGAAGGCGCTGCGCATTTCGTTCTTCAGCGGAGCCACGATGGGCCTCGCGGTCGTGGGTCTCGCGCTCATCGGCTTCGTCGGCGTCCTGCTTCTGCTTTTGCAATTCACCGAGATGGAAGCCACGATCAAAGCGCTGACGGGCTTTGGCTTCGGCGCGTCGGTCGTGGCGCTCTTCGCCCGCGTGGGCGGCGGCATCTACACGAAGGCGGCGGACGTGGGAGGCGACTTGGTAGGCAAGGTCGAGGCGGGGATTCCGGAGGACGACCCCCGCAACCCGGCGACCATCGCCGATAGCGTCGGCGATAACGTGGGCGACGTCGCGGGCATGGGCGCGGACCTTTTCGAAAGCTATATCGGTGCCGTCCTCGCCACGATGCTCGTGGGCTTGCACCTCTCGATCGCCAATATCACGCAAGGCGCGCTGCTGTCGTACCCGCTGCTCCTGTGCGCGGTCGGCGTCGTCGCGTCCATCGTGTCGCTCGGCGTGGTCCGTACGAACAATCCGGATGGCGTTCAGGGCGCACTGAAGAACGGCATGCTCGTTTCGGGCCTGCTTTTCCTTGCCGGCGCGTTGTGGCTCACGTTGGCGTGGTTCCCGGCCGAGTTCGCGTGGCGCATCTTCTGGGCCGTCACGGCGGGGCTCGTGGCCGGCGTGTTGGTCGGTCTCCTCACCGAGTACTACACGGCCAGTAAATATCGCCCGGTGAAGAAGCTCGCCGATTCGTCCAAGACGGGCCCGGGCACGGTGCTCATCGAAGGATTGGCGCTCGGCTATGAATCCACGGCGCTCCCGATCATCGTGATCGTCGTCGCCATGGGCATCGCGTACGCGTTCGCCGGACTCTACGGCATCGGCGCGGGCGCGGTGGGTATGCTCGCCACGCTCGGCATGACGCTCGCGATCGACGCGTTCGGCCCGGTGGCTGACAACGCCGGAGGCATCGCGGAGATGGCCGGTCTGCCGCCCGAAGTCCGCGAGCGCACGGACGCGTTGGACGCCGCGGGCAACACGACGGCCGCCATCGGCAAGGGCTTCGCGATCGCCGTCGCCGGCTTCATGTGTTTGGCGCTCTTCGGTGCGTTCAAAGAAGATTCCGGTCTGGCCTCGATCGACGTCAGCAAATCGTCGACGCTCATCGGTCTGCTGCTCGGCGGCATGCTGCCGTTTCTCTTCTCGGCGCTCACCATGCGCGCGGTCGGCCGCGCCGCCATGGAGATCGTCGAAGAAGTCCGCAGGCAGTTCCGCGAGATTCCGGGCCTCATGGAAGGCACGGCGGACAGTGATCCGGCGAAGTGCGTCTCGATCGCCACGAAGGGCGCCATCAAGCAGATGATGATGCCGGGCCTCATCGCCGTCGTCTCCCCGGTGCTCACGGGCTTGGCTCTGGGTCGCGAAGCGCTCGGCGGCCTCTTGGCCGGCGCGCTCGTGTCGTCGATCATGCTGGGCATGTCGATGGCCAATTCGGGCGGCGCATGGGACAACGCGAAGAAGTTCATCGAGAAAGGCAACCTGGGCGGCAAGAAGAGCGACCCGCACAAGGCGGCCGTCGTCGGCGACACGGTCGGCGATCCGTTCAAGGACACGTCCGGCCCGTCCCTGAATATCCTCGTGAAACTCATGACGATGATGTCGGTCGTCACCGCCACACTCTACGGCGCGACAGGCTGGATCCTCTGACGGTTGTCCATGAAAAATAGAAAAGCCGCCCTTCCCGGGCGGCTTTTTCGTAGTAGTATCCCTCGCGGGCTCCTCCCCAAATGTCGCCCAGCTTCCGCCATGGTCAAGAAGTCCCACGCAGCGGCGCCGCGGTACGTGATCGTCACGGGCGGCGTCTGCAGCAGTTTGGGCAAGGGTATCGCCGCGGCGTCCATCGGGGCCATTTTGAAGGCCGCCGGGTTGAAGGTGTTCGTCCAGAAACTCGATCCGTACCTGAACATCGACCCGGGCACCATGAGCCCGTTCCAGCATGGCGAAGTGTTCGTGACGGACGACGGCGCGGAGACCGACCTCGACCTCGGGCACTACGAACGATTCATCGACGAGCCGATGAGCAAGCTCTCCACCGTGACGACCGGGAAGATCTACAGCGAGGTCCTGGCGAAGGAACGGAAGGGCGATTTCCTGGGAGGAACGATCCAGGTGGTGCCGCACATCACCGATGCGATCAAGAATTCGATGAAGAAGGCCGCCGCCGACAGCGGGTGCGACGTGCTGATGGTCGAGATCGGCGGCACGGTGGGGGATATCGAAGGCGAGCCGTTCTTGGAGGCCGTGCGCCAGCTGCGCGGCGAGCTGGGGAGCGAGCGGCTCTTCCACGTGCATCTGACGCTCCTGCCCTACCTGGCCGGGAGCAAAGAACTGAAGACGAAACCGACGCAGCTCTCGGTGCGCGAATTGCGGCGCATCGGTCTGCACCCCGACATGATCCTGGCTCGCGCGGACTACGACATCGCGCCGGACTTGCTCGCGAAGATTTCGAAGTTCTGCGACGTCCCGCGCGAGGCGGTGATCCCCGCGCCGACACTCGACTCGATCTACGACGTACCGGAGAGCTTCCAGCGCTACAAGGTGGGGCAGATCATCGGCCGTCGGCTCGGATTCGGCGATTTGAAGCCGAACATGCGACCCTGGATCGAGGGCGCCAAGCGGCACGAGGCCGCGCGAACGCCGGTGCAGATCGCGCTCGTCGGCAAGTACACGAACCTGGAAGACGCGTACATCAGCGTCATCGAATCGATCAAAACCGCGGCGGTGTTCCACGGGCGCAAGGCGAAGATTCTGTGGATCGACAGCGAGAAGCTTGAGAACGATGACAAGAAAGAATGGGCGCGGCTGAAGGAAGCCGACGGCATCGTCGTGCCGGGCGGATTCGGCAAGCGCGGCATCGAAGGGAAGATCAAGGCGGCGCGGTACGCGCGTACGCACGACATCCCGTACCTCGGTTTGTGTCTCGGCGCGCAGATTCTCGCGATCGAGTTCGCGCGTTCCGCACTCAAAAATCCCAAACTCACGAGCGAAGAGTTTGATGAAGAAGGAAAGCTCGGTCGTGATCAATACATCGTGCATTTCTTGCCGGGCCAGCACAAAGACAAAGAGAAAGGCGGTACGCTGCGATTGGGCGCCTATGAGTGCAAGCTGCTGCCGGGTTCGAAAGCGGCAAAGGCGTATGCGAAGTCGATGATCAGCGAACGGCACCGTCATCGCTACGAATTCAACCTGTCGTTCCGCGAGGCGCTGGAGGCGAAGGGATTGGTGTTCTCGGGTCTCTGGAAAGAGCGCGGCCTCATGGAGATCGTCGAGGTGAAGGACCACCCGTACATGCTCGGGTCGCAGTTTCACCCCGAGTTCAAGAGCCGACCGCACAAGCCGCATCCGCTGTTTGCCGGTCTGATTGCAGCGATTACGAAGCAATCATGAATGCTATGGTACACCGCATTCTCATCGTCGGCGGCGGATTCGGCGGCGTCACGGCCGCGCGACATCTGTCGAAACGGGGCCTGCGCGATATCGATATTACGCTCGTCACCGACCGGCCGTGGATCGAGTACTACGGCGTGCTGTATCGCTTATTGCGAGGGGGAGCGGTGTCTCAGGCGTGCATTCCGCTGGCGATGATTCTCGACAAGAGCGTGCGCGTGGTCATCGACCGCGTCACGTCCGTCGATGCAGCCGTGAAAACGGTGCGCGGGAAGACGGGCGACGCGTACGCCTACGACACGCTCATTCTGGCACCCGGCGCCGAATCGGCGTTCTTCGGGATTCCCGGCATGCAGGAGCATTCGATCACGGTGTCGCACGCGGGTCATGCTTTGCGGTTGCGCGACGATCTGCGGAAGGCGATCGACGCCATGCGGACGGCGAGCGACGTCGAACGGACGCGGCTCGGAAGATTCGTTGTCATCGGCGCCGGCGCGACGGGCGTCGAAATGTCGGGTGACATGCTGCACGAAGCGCAGGAGCTGGCCCGCGAGGCCGGCATCGATCCGGCGTTCATTCGGGTCGATCTCATCGAGGCCGCGGATCGCGTGCTGCCCTTCGCGGAGCCGAAAGCGTCCGCGCATACGCTGAAGCGCTTGCAGTCGCTTGGCGTGAACGTCCGGCTCAAGACGGCGGTCGAAGCCGCGGAACGCGGATCGATCCGTCTCAAGGGCGGTACCGTCATCGAAGCCGGCACGATTCTGTGGACCGCGGGGGTGAAGGGGCATTCGCTGTTGGCCGGTGTCGCCGGCATGGAACTCGATAAACGTGGACGCGCAATCGTTGACGGTCAACTGCATGCAAAGGGCGTGCGGGACGTATTCGTCGTGGGGGACTGTGCGTCGACCATCTACAGCGGCATGGCGCAGACCGCGATCGACGACGGCGTGTTCGTGGCGAAGGTCATCGTGGCGGAACGCGCGTCTTGCACGCCGCCGGCGTACGATCCGCGTCCTCCGGCCTACGCGATTCCCGCGGGCCCCCGGTGGGCAGTCGTGAAGTACCACTTCATCCGGGCATACGGATTCCCGGGGTACGTCCTCCGGCGTCTGGCGGACATCCACGTCTATATGCTCATCATGGCCTGGCGCCACGTCCCCGCGGCATTCTTGAGAATGATTCCCCTGAAGAAGTACGGGATCGTGCTGAATTGATCGGACCGTTATCACTCTATAGCGAAGAGTGCTAGACACCGCCGTTTCGATGCTCTACACTCAGACCGTTATTTCATTCTCCGTTTCCCATGTTCGATGGTGATAACTGCGGCTGCGGCGGCAAGTGCTGCTAAGCACCGCACGCAAGAAATAGGCGGCTGCGTCTCGGCGCGTCGCCTTTTTCAGTATGTTGTCAGGTCGAGCTTGCCGAGACCTTCATTTCCAACCAATAGAGGAGCGTCGGTTTCTTTTTCTTGATCGAGATGTGCACCGGTCGCTCCGATCGCGTTCGTTCGTAGACGTGCATGAATCCGCCGAGCGTGAGGAGCAGGATGCCGAACATCAGCTGGCGGGAGGCCGCGGCGCTCTTCGTCCGTGCAATCGCTTCGTCCGCGAGCATCGCACTCTCGTCCGCCGCCGCGCCGTGGAGCGTTTCCACCGCGAGCGTTGCGCCGCCGTGCGAGAGCGCCGCCGTCAGGTCCGCCCACGGCGTCGTGGCCATGAGGGTCAAGCCGCCAACCAAGTAGGCGGTCACGAGGAAGGAGTGGAGTTTGTGCATGGAATCGTATGTGTATTCGGGATATTGTAGCAAAAATCAGTGGTTTGGTCCATAGTCTTGTGGTTATACTCCGGCGTTCCTTCTCAGTGGGGCCATCGTCTAACGGTTAGGACAGCGGGTTTTCAGTCCGCTAATCGGGGTTCGATTCCCCGTGGCCCTGCCATGAATTACTCAGCTGCGACTTCGGACAACATCCTCACTCATACAAAAACGGATTGTACGTCTGTCGCGCGGCGGCGGACGTGCCGTCGCTTTCGGGAACCGGAGCGGCGGGTTGTTGCGCCGAAGGCCGGACGCCGAGTTGCTGCTCGGCCGTCTGCTGCTGGAGCTCGTCGACCGTGCGTGACACTTGTTCCACTTGTCGGTTTTCGGGGAGGATCGGGATGACGTTCATTTTGCGGCGCTGGAAGTCGGTAACGATGTCGGCGATTTTCGCCGCGACCACGCTGACGCCCGGGATGTAGTCCGCGTACATTTTCTGGCGGGCAAATTCGTCCTTCATCTGGAATTCGAGTGTGCCGAACCCCAGGATGTTCCCGAACTTCGTTTCGCCCGAAACGCTCGACAGGTGCTCGAGATTTACCGGTTCCACGCGTTGGTGAAAGAGCGCCGAATCGACGACGACCATCTTGTCGGTCGTGAAGAGGAGGAAGTCGTACCGCCAATCGAGGTATGCATGGATGATCGTGACGAGCGCGATGGCCGCGGCGATCAGCAGTAGGAATGTGAGGAATTCGATCGAGAGGTCCGTCGTGGCCAACGCGCCGATCACGATGAGAAAGGCGAAGAACGCCAGCAGCACGGGAATGGCGATGCGCAAAAACTGGAACGGATGTTTGTACACGGTGAACACTTCCTGCTCGGTGTCGTTCAGGAACTGCGCTTTCAGCCGGCGAATGCTCGTTTCGATCGCGAAGAACCGCATAGGATCCATGACGAACGCGCGGTGTTTTTCTTGCGTATTCTCCGCTTAAACCGCTTCCGCTCCTACTTCCGGCGTCTCTTCCCACAGCGTCGCGAATTCTTCTTTCCACGCCTGGTGGCGAACGGGATCCGTCGCGGTCGCCGCCATCTCATCGTACGTCTTCGCGTGCGCGGGATCCGTCTTCGCCAGTTCCGTGATGTGCGCTTCGGCCTGCTTCGCGATATCGGCGCTCGATGTGCCTTCGAACACGGTGTCGCACGGGCCGCCGATTTGTTTGCAGGTGATGTGCTTCATGAGGAGTGGGGGGATTCGAATATGCTGACGACCACTATAGCCGCTTCTTACGCGTTTTCCGGATATTGACGAAAAGAAAAGCATTCTTTACGTTGCTCATAGGCGCTGTCGTTCCTTTTACCCCACGAAGGAGACGTCATGTCCCACATGCACATTGCTCTCTCTTTGAGTGCACTGATCATTCTGGTGTTCCTTGCTTTCCTGTATGCCTACGGACCCAGAACGGTACGCCGAACGTTGGCGACTCGGGAGCATGACGTTCCCACATGGCCCAACGAGTGACTCCTGTCACTCGTGTCGACAGACCCACACCCCGGCGCGCCCGGGGTTTTCTTATTGCACGTTTCAGCCGCTTGTCATAGGTTTATGAGTATCCTTCCCTTTTTTGCATGGATATCCCCGTGAGCTACGTCGCCGTCCTCGTGGCCGCGATCGCCGCGTTCGTGTTCGGTTTCCTCGTCCATGGCCCGCTCTTCGGCAACGTCTGGATGGGTCTCATGAAGGTTACCTCCGCCGAGATGGAGCAGGGGAAACAGGACATGCAGAAGAAGATGCCGCTGTACATGCTGCTCGCGTTCCTCCAGCAACTCGTGACGGCGTTCGTCCTCGCGCATTTCGTGTTCGTGTGGGACGTCGTCGACGTCCTCGGCGCGCTCACGCTCGCGTTCTGGCTCTGGCTCGGGTTCATCGCCACGGTGCACCTGAACACGGTCCTCTGGGAAAAGCGCACCGTGCCGCTCTACGCCTTCAACGTCGCCTACCACTTTGCGAGCCTTGCGATCATGACGGTGATCCTGGCGCTGTGGCAGTAATCACCGCGCGAGCCCGAGCTCCATCAATCGCCGTCGGAGCGTCTCCGACAGGAACGACGCGTCTCTCCACTGCACGTCTGTCACTTCGGCTTCCTGCGGCGTGAATGCCGTATCGGCGCATCGGAACGCGAAGCGCAGATCGTAGTGCTCATGCGCGGGTTCACCCTTCGCTTCGTTGGCAGGAATGCCGTGCCGGTCGATTTGCACGGGAATGCGGTCGAGCCATGAGTCGAAGGGGAGCAAGTGAGTTTCGGTGATACCTGTTTCTTCATATAGTTCTCGGAGAGCCGCGGCGCGCGGCGATCGATCTTCCGCTTCTATATGCCCACCGGGGCAGAGCCACCGCTGCAGCGCGCGGTGGTGCACCATGAGGATGCTCCCGATGTCGTTCAGCGCGACGGCGCTGCAGGTGAAATGTCCGGGAAACGATGAGCGGGACGTCGGATCGGAGGCGGTATCGAGCAGTCGTGCGAAGTCGTCGACGGTCGATGCCTCGGTCGGAAATTGCGCCCGATACGCTTCGAGCGCGTCGCGGATGTCGATGGGCTTCATCTCACTTGTGCGTGTAGAGATACGCTTTATCCATAGCAGTCCAAAACACTCTGTCGTCGATGCACAGCGGATTGCCGCCATCCTGGCAGTCGGGATTCTCGAGGATGTTGCCGTACTTCACGACGCCGGCGTTGGGATTATCGGCGTAGGGATTCTCTTTCACCGATTGCACCGTGCGCTTGTGGATTTCTTCGGCGTCGAGCCCTGGATTGCTTTGGACGATCGCGTCGCGTTGGCGGTTGTACGCCGCCGCGAGACCGACGAACATTTCCTTCTGCGCTTCTTCCTGGAACGACTTCACCGCGTCGCCGACGAACGTGACGGCCTTGAACGCCGTGCCGGCCGTGTTCTCGACGAGGCTCGTCACCTTCTCGGTCACTTGGCCCGTCAGTTCGTCCTTCACCTTCGACGTGATCGTCTCCGTCAGGCGTTCCATGCGGCCTTTCTTGAGGAAGTCGATCTCGCTCTGGCGCTTGAGCATCGCTTCATACACCGAGAGCGCGTCCTCGGCCTTGCCGCGCTCCGTCGGCGGGTCTTCGCCGAAGAGGCGGTTCGAAATCTTGTCGAAGAGTCCGGGATCGAGGATCTTGTTCACGGGCATCTTGTCGACGTCCATCGACGGATCGTACGCGTCAAGGAAGATGCGCTTGATCTCCTTCAGCTGGTCGACCGTCGTCCCGACGCTCTCCAGCTGCTCGCCTCCCTTCTCCAAAAACTCCTTGTATGCCTGCAATCCCGCGAGCTTCGCCGGATCCGATTCCTGCTCGATGGCCTGCTCCAGGAGCTCCATGTACTTGCCCGTCGCGGCGTCCTTGAGCGTGTTCAGATCGCCTTCGACCTTGCTCTCGATGTCATCGTCCGTTCCCGCGATCTCCTTCGTCCGTTCGGCGCACATGTTCGTCTTCTTGCTCAGGTAGTACCCGTCGCCGCACTCGCCGAAGCGCGTCGCGTACGCCGTGCGGCAGGCGACCTGGTCTTCGGCCGTCGCGCAGGAATCCACCGTGTGGTTCCGGAAGACGTTGTCGAGACACTCTTCCTTCGAGTAGCTCATGAAGCCGCCTTCGATCTTCTCACACACGCTCGGGTCGCCCGTGTTCTCCGCGATATGCAGGAAGCACTTGTCCTTGGGCGGATTGCTGCCGCTGAATCCTTCGCCGGCAACCTTGTCGCATCCGTCCGGTTTGCTCTCTTGCACGGCGGCGGCTTGGAAGCAGTGGTCGCTGTCGGGCCCGACCTCGCAGAAGATTTCCATGACGTCACCGAGACACCCGCTCAGGAGCATCGCCGGAATGGCCAACGGTAGGGCGATGCGACGCATCACTTCTTGGCAGGGAAGAGGAGAGGGGCCGAGAGCACGACAACGAAGAGCATGGCGATGACGGACCCCCACAACATCGGGCGACCGACGAAGTCGATGACGCCGCGCGCGATCGGGGTGTACGGCGGCTCGCCGGCCAATTGCCACCCCATCACGAGCCAGGGCGCCAGACCCGCGAGAATGACGACGGGGTGAAGGAGGCGCACGCGCCGCAAGCGGATGATCCACCGAACGCCGTTGAGGATCGTGATGCCGGCGAACGAGAACACGGCGATGACCGGACCCGTCGCCCAGCCGGCGTACGGGATGAGCCGCTGGATTTCGCCGTTGCCGATCCACTCTCCCGTCGGCGCGAGCAGGAAGAATGCGCCAGCCGTCGCCCCCGCGAGGACGACGCAGGCGAGGAAGGGGAAGGCTGCCGACGCGAGGAAGCGCCGCATATCTGCCCGGAAGTATGGTCTGCAGAAGAGGATTGTTCAAGCGTCGTCTTTTAAGCGGTTGTCCGTAAGAACGTCCGGACCTGCGCGTCCGCTGATGTGTACTTTCCCCCCTCCGGTATGAACCATTCTTCTCTTTTCCGGACTTGGAACCGGTTGGCTGCGGCGACCGCGGCCGGCGCATTGGTCCTCACATCCCTCGGCTCCGCCGCCGCGCAGGAGACCCACTACACCGACGTCGAAGCAGGCGTCTGGTACGAAGCCGCGGCCTCGGCGCTCCTCGAGTCCGGCGCGCTCGACGAGAACGAAGCGCGACTCCGCCCCAACGATCTCGCGACGCGCGCCGAGGTCCTGAAGCTCCTCGTGAACGTGTACGGCGAGGAACTGGTCTACCCCGCGCAGGCCAGCTTTAGCGACGTGTCGCGCTCCGCGTGGTACTTCCCGTATGTGGAAGCCGCTGCGCGCGCGGGCTGGATCAAAGGCGACGGCGACTGTTACGGGCAGGGCGCGGCTCGTTGCACGGCACGCCCGAACGACCGCGTGAACCGCGCGGAAATGGCAACGCTCTTGCAGCGTGCCTTCCGTCTGTCGCACCTGCGCCTGGCGCCGGACTTCTCGGATAACCCTCGCGGCGAGTGGTACTACAACCCGATCCAGATCGCGGCGGACCATTGCATCCTGGAGGGTGACGGCGGCACGACGCGCGTCCGACCGGCGGCCTCGATGAACCGCGCGGAGATGGTCGTCATGTTCCACCGCGCGTCGATGGGCCTGCGCTACGGCGACGATTGTGGCCAAGTCGATGGCCGAATGGTCTCCGCCACGGCCGTGGCGTCGGATACGGTCGAAGTCTCGTTCAACGTCGATCTCGATGCCAATCGCATGGATGACGAAGAATACTACGAGATCGAGCGCGTCGACGGGGATGCTGTCGGCATCGCGGATATCACGGTCGAAAACGCGCGCACGGTGCGGCTTGAGCTCGACGATACGCTGGAGAACGATGGGACGTACCGCGTGTCCGTTACGAACATCCGGACGGATCTCGGCCGAACGTTCGACTCGTCGCGCACGTTCGTCTTCCGCTTGGATGAGGTCGACGAGGCGGAGATCGAAAGCGTGACGGTCCGCGACGAGAACACCGTTCGCGTTCGCTTCAGCGAGGACGTCGAAGGCTCCATTGCCGATGACGCGTCGCGCTACACGGTCGTCCGCACGTCGAACAACGCCGAAATCGACGTGGACACCGCGGTCATCGTCGACGATCGCACGATCGACCTGAATCTCGACGCCGATCTGGTGACGGGTGTCACGTACCGCCTGAGCGTCGACAACATCCGCCCTGAGGGCGGCGACGCGGGCGACGATTTCGACGACAGCATGACGTTTTCCTCGTCCATCGCAACGAACGTGACGATCCAGAGCGCGACGGTGCTCTCGAATACCCGGTTGCGTTTGACCTTCAGCCAGGACATCGACGAAGCGACGGCGGAGGAGCAGATCCGCTACCGCATCAGCGGCTTCGACGGCGATATCGACATCGATTCTGTCGGCATGGTCGACGACAACGTGGTCGAAATCGTCCTCGACGAAGCGCTCTCGAGTCAAGATTTGTACACCGTCACCGTCACGAACCTCGAAACGAGCGGCGGCGCGACCTTCACGACGAGCACGCCGTTCGTCTACGGCACGACGAACGTGACGTTCACGACGTCGCTCAGCGGCGCCAGCGAAGTTCCCGCCGTCTCCACCTCGGCGACGGGCACGGGCAGCTTCACGCTCACGTCGTCGGGCCTGCAGTACGACATCACGCTGCGGAACTTGAGCGGCTCGACGATCACCGGCGCGCACTTCCACCGTGGCGACGTCGGCGTTTCGGGTCCCGTCGTGGAGCCGATCGTCTTCAACACGGCGACGCTCCGCGCGAGCGGCACCTGGACCGACCTGACGGCCGAGGAGCGCAGCCTCCTCCTGGACGGCGATATCTACGTGAACGTCCACACCGTGGGGCGGCCGGATGGTGAGATTCGTGGACAAGTGATTCGGTGACGATGATTCCAAAGAGGCCAAGGAGTCCAAGGAATTCCATCCTTGGTCTCTTTGGACTCCTTGGCCTCCCGTAAGAGTGGCGCGGCCGCTTCGTCCGCTTGTATACTGGGATTCGGTCACGTTCCCGCTTCTGTCATTTCCTCCGTTTCGTATGACGATCAGCGTCGTGATTCCCGCCTACAACGAAGAGCGGTACATCGGCGAGTGTATCGAGAGCATTCTGGAGCATGCGCCCGAGGAGCTCGTGGAGATCATCGTCGTGTGCAACGCCTGCACCGATCGCACGGCCGAGGTCGCCGCCCGGTATCCGCGGACGAACGTCGTGCATGAGATGCGGAAGGGCACGGGGTATGCGCGTCAGAAAGGATTCGAAGAAGCGCGCGGCGATGTTCTCGCGTACCTGGATGCCGATAGCCGCGTTCATGCGCGATGGTTCCCGGTGCTGCGTAAAACGTTCCGCGACCATCCTGGGTCCATCGCGCTCACGGGCCCGGCGTTCTACCACGATCTGCCGTCGTGGCAGGGGAGGGCGATCAACGTTCTCTGGTGGAACAGCTTGGCGTACCCGTTGGCGTATTGCCGTTTCAACATTCTCATCGGCGGGAACTTCGCCGTTCGTCGCTCGGCCCTGCAATCGATCGGCGGATTCGATACGACGATTCCCTTCTTCGGCGACGACACGAACTTGGCCTGTCGCCTGGGGCAAGTCGGCCGCATTCGCTTCGTGCCGTCGTTCTTCAATTACTCGTCCGCCCGGCGCTTGCAACAGGAAGGGTTGCTGAGGACCGGCGCGGCGTACGCGATGAATTACGTCTCGCAAACGGTCAGCGGCCGCAGCGTGATCAGCCGGTACGGCGAACGCCCGTGGGAACGCGTCACGCCGTCGCGGCGTCGGATCCTCTCGCCGTCGGCATGGTCGGCGTATGCGAAAAGCACGTACCGCAAAATGGCCGATCGTATGACGGAAACGCGGACGTGATCGTCACTCTCTCTTCCCGTACCGGTGCACGTAGTACGTGGCCATGATGTACCCGATGTGCGAGAACGCCTGCGGGTGATTGCCGAGGAAGGCGCCGTGTTTCGGATCGATCTCTTCCGACATCAGTCCGCTCGCGGGGATAAGGGCTTCGATTTTCTTCAAGAGCTCGTCGGCTTCGGACGTTTTCCCGACCGCGCTCAACGCCGCGATCTGCCAGAACATGCAGAAGAGGAACGCGCCTTCGTTTCCTTTCAAACCGTCGTCCGTCAGGTAGCGGTACACGTAGAGTTCGTTCTTCGTCAGTTCCCGCTGCGTCGCGTCGATCATCTTTTTGGTCTTGTCATCGTGTCGGTTCAGGAAGAAGAAGAGCACGAACAAAAAATTCGTCGCGTCCTGGCCCTCGATGTCGGGAGCCTGCCGGAACGTGCCGCGCTCTTTGTCGAAGCAGTGCGTCCAGATCCACGTTTCGATGTCGTCTTTCAGTTTCGTCCACAGCTGGCGCTGTTTGTCGCTGATGCCGAGCGTGTCCGCCAGCCGCAGCGCGCGCTCGACGCCCACCCAGGCCATCACCTTGCTGTAGGTGAAGTGCCGGTCGCCGCCGCGTACTTCCCAAATCCCCGCGTCCGGCCGCTGCCAGTTCAGCAGGATCCCCCGGACGAGCATCTGGATCACCTGCTTGCCGGCGTCCGAAATCGCCAGACCGCGTTTGTGCATGAAGTAGTAGCAGTCGATGAGCGATCCGAAGACGTCGAGCTGGAACTGCTCCGCGGCGCCGTTGCCGATGCGGACGGGCTTCGAACCCGCGTAGCCTTCCAGGTGCTCCAGGAGCGATTCGCCCTGGAGCGGCTGGCCCCAGATCGTGTACATGATCGAGAGGTCCAGGTCGCACGTGCCCGAATCGTCGCAGCGCTTGGCGTCTTCGGCGATGCGCTCGATGAACCCGAAGAATTTCTCGGCCTCCTTCACGAACCCGAGGACGTAGAAGGCGTAGAGCGTGAACGTGGCGTCGCGCACCCACACGTAGCGGTAGTCCCAGTTCCGGACGCCGCCGATTTCCTCGGGGAGCGACGTCGTCGGCGCGGCGATGAGCCCGCCCGTCGGGTAGAACTGCATGAGCTTCAACGTGATCGCGCTGCGCACCAGGTGTTCGCGCGAGAACGTGAAGTTCCCCTCGGTGATCCACGATCGCCAGTAGTCGATCGTCTCCTGTTCCAGATTGCGTTTCGTCAGCTGCAGCCGCGATTCGACGGCGTACTCCAGCGCCACCTGTTTCGTCTCGCCCTCCTTGAGCTCGAACGAAATGTCGATGCCGTGCTTGTTGTCGCGCGGCGAGACCGTCGCGCCCTTGGGGACGTGGAGCCACATCGTCCGGTCGTCGATGCGCACGTTCAGGAGGGGGGCCGCTCCCCCGATGATCGACCGCTGGCGCGCGTAGTTGGGGCGCGGGTCGAACACCATGCGGACGGTCGTCGTTCCCTTCGTGCCCTTGAGCGTGCGAATGAGGTAGTGGGGGACCACTTCTTCCGTCGGCCGCGGGAGCATGAAGTCCTTCAGGACGAACCCGGATGCGGGGGCTTCGAAGGTCGTCTCCACGATCGCGGTGTACGGCAGGTACCGCGACACCGACGAGAATCCGTCCATGGCGAAACGGAACGTTCCGCCCTTCTCGGTATCCATGAGCGCCGCGAAGACGCTCGGCGAGTCGAAGTACGGGAGGCACATCCAATCGACGGCGCCGTCTTTGGAGACGAGCGCCGCCGTGTGCAAATCGCCGATGAGGAAGTAATCGCGGATGGGGGTCGCCATGGGACGGGCGCATCATTGCGGAAGATCAGGCTCCTGTCATGCACCCTTGCCGGCGTCCTGCAGGAAGGCGATCAGCGGGTCCGCGTTCGCCGTGCCGGCCGTCGCGATATCGGCGTGACGGAGCATTTCCGGTCGGGATTTCCGACCGTAGACGACCGCGCGGGTCATCGTCGGGAACGCACGATGGACGTCGGCGCCGTTGGGACTGTCGTCCGCGAAGCTGAAGAGTTCGTGGGGCAAGCGGTGTGCCTGGATGATCTCCTTCATGGCATTCGCCTTCGTAATCTCCGCCGGGACGATGTCGAACGTTTCGCGGCTGCTGTCCCGCACTTCCCATCCCGGAATGGGAAGCGACCGGTGCACCTCGGCCATGATGCGGAAAATGACGTCGTCGTCCTCGTCGAGCTCGACGCCGTTGCGGACGATGCGGTGCGAATCGAGCGCGTCGTGGTCGCCCCCCAGGTTCGGTTCCAATGTGACGCCGTGCATGCGGCAGAGATCGTTCGTGCGTTCCCGCATGTAGTCCCGGATGCGTCGCAGTTCCTGGTGGTGCCGGGGCGTGGCCAGGAAATGCTCCTTGCGGCCGGGCTCGCGCATGCGGAAGGCGCCGAGTTCCGTGTACGCTTCGGCGTGGATGGCGGCATGTTTCTCGAGAATTGGATTGACCAGTCGCGCATGCCTGCCGGTGAGGTACGTCACTTGGTGCGCGAAGCGCGGGCTTTGTTGCAGCAGGTCCGCCGTACTCTTGGCAAACTCGGGCTTTCCCGATTCGGTCAGCGTGTCGTCGATGTCGTAGATCGTGTGACTGACGACGGATGCCCTTCGACGGGCATTCCGCGTGAGCAGGAACACCGTTCGAGGCGCGCTCGCCGACGCGTCGATGACGATTTCTGCGCGCTCCGCTTCGGGTTTTCCTGAAAGATCCATGACGTCGTATCCGATGTCCGTGGAACGGGTGGTCGTCGACATGAGCGGTGGGGGAAGAGTGGTTTTCATCTTTCTACCACATGTGAAAAAATGCAAGTTTTCATAATTCGAAATATTTGAAATTTAATTACAAAAGTTTCATTGTAATAATTTGAGGAAAATAGGAATATAATATTTTCATTGAATAGATGCGAAAAAAGAGGATTCTGATTGTTGTATAGTATTGTATACGTCTCGCGCTTTCTTCGGCGCAATCGGTGGTCTATCGTCGTGGCATGCCCACTTCCTTCACCGTCGTCGGCATCGGCGAACTCCTCTGGGACGTCCTGCCGACCGGGCGACAGCTGGGGGGAGCGCCCGCCAACGTCGCGTACCACTCGAACGTCCTCGGCGACCGCGGTTCGGTGCTAAGCCGGATCGGCGACGACGCTCTCGGCGACGACGCGCTGAACGTCCTGCGGCGCCGCGGCGTCGACGTGTCGCGCGTGCAACGCGACGACGATGCTCCCACTGGGACGGTGGCGGTGTCGCTGGATCGCGGAGGACAACCGACATTCGTCATTGCGGAGCGCGTCGCGTGGGACCAAATGGCATGGACGAACGATTGGCGCGCGGTCGCGGCGATGGCCGATGCCGTGTGCTTCGGAACGCTGGCGCAGCGCGCACCGACATCGCGAAACGCGATCCGTTCGTTCTTAGGAGCTGTACCGGATGCGTGTCTCATCGTGTTCGACGTCAATCTTCGCCAATCGTTCTACGATGCGGGGATCATTCGGGCGTCATTGCAACTCTCGGATGTGTGCAAGCTGAACGAGCAGGAATTGCCGATCGTCGCGGAATTGCTCGGAGTGCGCGTGACCGATGCGCTTGATACGGCCCGACGGATCATCGACGCGTTCGGACTCCGATGCATGGCGGTGACGCGCGGTGGGCGCGGCAGTGTGCTCATGACGCAAGACGACGCGGTGGATCATCCCGGCTTCGCGGTCACGGTGCGAGACACCGTCGGCGCGGGCGACGCGTTCGCGGCAGGCTTGATCCATGGATTGTTGCATCGCAAGAGCCTCTTCGAGACGTCGCGCATCGCGGCGGAGCGGGGAGCGTGGGTCGCGGCGTCCGCGGGCGCCATGCCGGATCCGGCAACGTTCGATGCGTCGTTCGGCGTCGCGGCGTGATCGACGGTCGCGCCGGTTCGCTGTATAGTCCGACGTACTCGCATGCCCGCCTTCACCATCGTCGGAATCGGCGAAATTCTCTGGGACTTCCTCCCGACGGGGAAGCACCTCGGCGGCATCGGCGCGAACGTCGCGTACCACGCGTCGGCACTCGGAGACCGGGGCATCGCGCTTGGGACGGTGGGGGCCGATGCACTCGGCGAAGAGGCGATCACGTTCCTTCGCAAGCACGGCGTGGACGTATCGCACGTGCAGCGCGACCCGATCGTTTCGACGGGAACGGTCTCGGTATCGGTCGGCAAGCACGGACACCCGACCTTCGGGATCACGGGCGACGTGGCGTGGGATCACATGCAGTACACCGACGACTGGCGCGAGGCGGGGAGGCAGGCCGACGCCGTCTGTTTCGGGACGCTCGCGCAACGATCGGAACAGTCCCGCGCGGCGACGCTCGCATTCCTCGACGATCTGCCCGAGGAGTGCTTGGTCGTGTTCGACGTGAATTTGCGACAATTCTTCTACACGCCGGAGAGTATCCGTGCATCCTTGCGGCGGGCGCACGTATGCAAGTTGAACGAACAGGAACTGCCGACGGTCGCATCGATCCTGGGGATTCCGGTGACGACCGCCGCCGAGACGGCGCAGCGCCTGCGCGAACAATTCGATCTGCGCTGCGTGGCCGTCACGCGCGGCAAGCGTGGCGGAACCGTCGTATCCGCGGAAGAGATCGTCGACCATCCGGGATACGCCGTCGACGTGAAAGACAGCGTGGGCGCCGGGGACGCCTTCACGGCGGGATTCATTCACGGGCTGCTGCGATCGATGGATCTGCGGACCGCCTTTCGTATCGGAGCACAGCGCGGCGCGTGGGTTGCGTCGCACCCGGGGGGCATGCCGCATGCGTCGACCTTCGACGAGTCGATGTACGCTTGAATCCGTTCGTGGTACAATCGGAGCCGTTTCCTCCCCCTTTCTTCCATGTTGTCCCTGCAGAAGTACGGCGACGTCGCCATGCTCGTGCTCCGCCTTGCGCTGGGTGCCGTTTTCATCGGTCACGGCGTCCTCAAATTCGGTGCCTGGCAGCAGCCGGCCGAAGGCATGAACATCGTCATGATGATCCTCTCGATCGCCGAACCCGTCGGTGGTGTCGCGATCATTCTCGGCGTGCTCACGCAGTGGGCAGCGCTCGGTCTCTCGATCGTCATGCTCGGCGCGATCTACCTGAAGCAGTTCGTCTGGGGCGGCGCGTTCATCAACTCCGCCGGACCGGCCTGGGAGCTGGATGCCGCGATCCTCGGCGGACTCCTGGTGCTCGCGTGCTACGGCGCGGGACGCCTGTCGGTCGGCGCGATGATGCGTAAAGCCTGAGACACGACTGCAGACCCCGCCTCTTCGTTGGGGCGGGGCTTTTGATAATGCCAGAGAATCCCGGCGAGACACACGTAGTACGCGATGAGCATCGGTAGAGGGATGCGCAACCCGTCCACGGCCGCGAACGGGACCGCGGCCGTTCCGTGCGCGACCGCGATGATGAGCGTGAGGGGGATCTTCGCGACGAATGCCGCGAGGAGCCCGAGGCCCAGCGGCGAGAGGAGAAGCGTGGCGGCGCCGAGGAGCATGGAGAGCGGAATGAGCGGCGCCGCGAGGAGGTTTGCCGGAAGCGCCACCAGCGAGACGTTGCCGAGCGTGTAGGCGATCCACGGGGCCGCGGTCACTTGCGACGCGAGCGTCAGCGCGATGCCTTCGCGCAGCGCGAGGACGTTGGGCACGCGTTTGAGCAACGGTTCCAAGAGGGGCGAGACTTCCATGATGCCGATGACCGAGAGAAAGGAGAGTTGGAACCCGAGGTCGCCCGTGAGCAATCGGGGATTCCAGAGGAGCATGACGCCGGCTGTCAGCACGACGGCGCGACGCGCCTGCGACAGCCTGCCGGCATGCAGCGCCAACACGCCCAACCCGCCCATGATGCAGGCACGGACCACCGATGCGCTGGCACCGGTAAAGAGTGCGAAGAGGACGAGGCCGCCGAGGAGGGGCGTGAGCCGCCATCGACGCGGTACCCAAAAGAAGAGCTGCTCCAAAAGAACGAGAACGATCGCGACGTTGGAGCCCGAGACCGCAACGATGTGCGTGAGCCCGCTCGTGCGCAATGCCTCGGTGAGCGTGGGTGGGAACGATGCGCGCGTGCCGGTGAGGAGTCCCACGGCAAGCGACGCTTCGGGTTCGGGGAGGAGCTGGCGGATGCGTCCTTCGACCGATTCACGGACGATGCCGAGGATGCCGAATGCGCTGAGTGGCGCAGGTATGTCCGTGTCGATGAATCGCACGAACATCGTCGCCTGGATGCCCTGCGCGCGCAGCGATTTGCCGTACCCCTCGTGTTCCGCGATCTGGAGCGTGCCCGTCGCCCGTACGCGTTCACCGTAGGCATGCCTTGGCCACATCGCGCGGTCCCGCAAGAGCACGCTGCCGCCGATCGCCGTGAATGCGCCACTGCCGTCGACGATCGCGAGGTCCTCGAGTTCGTACGCGATCGACGTGTCGCCGATTTCCGGCAGATCCGCGATACGTCCGCTGAGGACCACGGATCCCGTGCCGATTCGTTCCACGTGTGGGCCGATGGGTTCCCGGTGCGTCCGCCAGACGCCGAGAGCCGCGACGATGGCAAGGAAAATGGCGAGGAAGATCGTGGACGGTTGGGGAAACTTCATGGTGCGATGGTAGGGGCGTGGCGCTGGCACGCCCCTACGCATGACATCGCGATGATTACGTTTTTGGCTATATGAACGCCTACATTCGGTTCTATCTACCCACGGAACGCCCGGGCCAACGCGAGCCATTCGTTCGTCGAAAGCGTCTGTGGCCTGCGTGTCGGGTCGATCCCGACGGAGACCAGGAGGGCGTCGCCGTCCGGCAGGCTGCCGAGCGTATTGCGGAGCATTTTGCGCTTTTGGCCGAATCCGAGTTTCAGGAGCGAGAGCAGCCGGTCGATCGTCGGACCGTCGGCGAGCGGTTGCGGGAAGCAATCGATGTGGAGCACGGAGGAGTCCACCTTCGGCGGCGGGAGGAACGCCGACGGCGGAACGTGGCGAACGATGGAGGGAGCGCCGAAGAGCGAGACGACGACGGTGAGCAGGCCCCGGTCTTCCGGATCACAGATCCGTTCGGCGACTTCGCGCTGGATGAGGAGCGTCATCGAGGAGGGTGGGCGGGGGCTCTCGAGGAACGCATGGCGCAAGAGCGGCGACGTGATGTGGTAGGGGATGTTCGCGATGATTTTGTACGGATCCGTCGGGAACGCCACGTGCAATGCGTTGCCTTCGACGATCGTAAGCGCACCGCCGCGGCGTCCGGCATCGACGAACGCGGTGAGGAGGGGAATGACGCGCGCGTCGTATTCGATCGCCTGCACGCGTGCCCCGGCATCCAGCAGGGCCTCGGTGAGGACGCCGATCCCCGCGCCGATTTCGACGACGAATTCGCCTTGTTCGATGCGGCCGCTCTCCACGATCGATGCGAGGACCGATTCGTCGACGAGGTAGTGCTGGCCGAGGTCCGTGTTCAGTTTCAGGCCGGCCGCCCGGCAGAAGCCCGATACGCGGTCTTTGAGCGATGACATTCCCAAAGATTCTACAGTTTTTGTGATACGTTTCTCTCACTTCTTCGTTTACATGGGTATATGAAGCATCTCACTCTCCCCGCCGTATCCATCGCGTTCGCGGTTTCGCTCCTGTCGGGCGCCGCGCTTGCCCAAACGTCCGATCGTTTGGATTTCTCGACGATCGATCTCGATCGGTATGACGATGCGCCGTTCGACGACCGTCAGACCGACCTTGCCGTCAGCGTCCTGACGGAAGAAGGGATACTGCTTGGTAACGATGATGGAACCTTCCGCCCGAACCGCAATCTCAACCGAGCGGAGTTCGTGCAGATCATCGTGCGCCTCGTCGGCGATACGGGCGCCGTGAATACAAACTGCTTCCCCGACGTCGCTTCGGACGCCTGGTACGCCGAGGCCGTCTGCCGCGCGAAGGCGCTCGGCATCGTCCGGGGCAACGCGCGCGCGGGCGTGCCGCAGAACCTGTGGCGATTCGAACCGACGCGGGACGTGCAGTACGAAGAAGCGGTGAAAATGCTCGTCCAGGTGTACGCCCATCCGATCGTCGGTGATACGGAAGGTGCCGACTGGTACGTGCCGTACATCGAAGCGGCCGAGGACTTGGGGCTGGAGATCGATGGGCTGTCGCCCGGCGATCGCATCACGCGCGGCGAGATGGCCCGGCTTGCGGTCGCGTTCCTCGCGGAGAGCGAGGGGCAGTTGGATGAATTGCGCGACGCAGAAACGGACGAGGATGATGAGGATGCGTCATCGAGTTCGAGCAGCCGGACGTCCAGTGCATCGAGTCACACGTCGTCATCTTCGAGCAGTAGTTCGGCAGGCCTTTCGTCCGTCGACCCGGATACCGATCTTTCGGTCCGGTCGGACTTCCTCCTGCTCGGCGAGGCCGGTTCGGTCGTCGGCGCGGTCGACTTCTTCGCCGCGAGCGAACCGATCGACGTCGAGCGGCTCATCGTGCATTTCGCGAGCGACCCGACGTCCATCCAGCAGGTGCGCGTGTACGACGAAGACACGCGGCGCTTGATCGGAACGTCGTTCCGCAACGGTTCCGGCGATTATGAAATCGACCTTCCCGCGAATGCTCTCACGCTGCCGCATCGCCAGGAGAAAGGCGTGTACGTCCGCGTGCTCCTGAAACCCGCCGACGGCGGTGCGCGGGGCGGCGAAATCGTTCGGATCGAAGAGATCGAAGCCGAAGGTGACGGTCAATGGAGCGACAGCGAATACACGGTGTCCTCCACCGAGACGTTCCTCGAATTCGAGACGACGCCGGCGGTCATCACCGGTTTCACGCCCGCGACGTCGATGACGTCGTCGGTCTTCATCGAGGGTCCGAGCGTGACGCTCTGGGATTACAACGTCGCCGCGCGTTCCACGGATAACGATTACGACGTCGAAATTACGTCCCTCGCGTTCCGGGTCGCCAAGTCCTCCGAGGTCACGTTGAGCGACGTGGCGCTCTCCGTCCCCGACGGCGGCGCCTCAACGCCCTGCACGGTGTCTTCGGGGCTTATCACGTGTGACGCCATCCCTGCGAGCGTCGGCACGGTGGAGAACCTTCGGCGCCTGCGCCTCACGGCCGACATCGCGGTGCTCACCGGCGCGGACGACCCGTTCCTCCAGGTGACGCTCCAGACGGCGGGCACCCCGGCGAGCGGGGGAGACATCGAATGGACCGACGGCACGACGGATTATGATTGGGTGCCGCTTGAGGAGCCGGTGGCGCGGGGGATCCTGTATCAATGATTTTTTCCGGATACGGAACGTAGGGGCATGCCGCCGGCATGCCCCTACATCACCATGCCCCATGCGTACCATCCCGCGCCACCGTTATAACAATTTCAACGGCGCGATCGACAACGCGAAGGTCTTCTTCTGACCGCCGTCGAAGCGGATGTCGACGACGTCGCCGCGCTTGCTCGCGACGGTGCCTTTGCCGAACACCGGATGCTCCACCCGGCTGCCGACGTCGATGGGCACCTCCTGCTGCGCGGAGTCGCCGCCCAGGTCCTGGTTGAATTCGATCTCGACGTCTCCGCCTTGGCGGAAGGGTTGCACGTGTCCGCCGCCCCGCGCCTTCTGCATTCCCGTTTGTCCCGCCCAGGCGAAGGCACTGAGCACGTCGTCGCTGCGGCGTTCCACGGTGTCGTCCGGCAGGTCGTCGAGGAACCGACTCGGCGCCGTCGCCTTCTGCTCGCCCCAGAGGTACCGCTCGGTGGCGAAGAACAGCCGCAGGTGCGTCTTCGCGCGCGTCATGCCGACGTACATCAGCCGCCGTTCTTCCTCCAATTGTTCTTTGTCGTACACCGAGTTGCTGTGGGGAAACAGCCCCTCCTCGCACCCGACGATCATCACGTGCTCGAACTCGAGGCCTTTGCACAGGTGCAGCGTCATGAGCGTCAGCGCGTCGCCGCCTTCTTCCAATTTATCGACCTCCGAGACGAGCGCGGCTTCCTCCAAAAAGCTGAGAAGCGAGGTCTGGGGATCCAGGGCATCGTACTTGTGCATGACGGTGAGGAGTTCGCGGACGTTCTCCCAGCGTTCCTCGCCGTTTTCTTCGTCGCCTTCGGTGAGCCATCGCTCCATGGCCGTAGCCTCGAGCAATTCCTCGGTCAAGGTGCTGACGACCACCTGCGTCGAACGCATTTTAAAGCGCTCAATGATGCCGATGAACGTGCGGACCCGTTCCTTGGCGCCGTTGTCGACGTCGGGGACCATGTCGATTTCCTTCAATGCGTCCCAGAGCTGCAAGCCGTGCGCGTTCGCGAACGCCTGGAGCCGTTCGAGCGTGCGCAATCCGATCTTCCGCGCGGGGACGTTGATGATGCGCAGCACCGAGAGCGCATCATAGGGGTTCGTGATCGCGTACAGATACGCGAGGACGTCTTTCACCTCCTTGCGCAGGTAGAACTTCAGCCCGCCGAGGATCCGGTAGGGGATGCCAGAACGCATGCACGCTTCTTCGAAGACGCGCGATTGCGCGTGCGTGCGATACAGAATGACGTGTTCCCGCAGGGCCAAGCCCTGGGCCTGCAAGCCGCGCACGGCTTTCACTACTTCCTCGGCTTCTTTCCGCTCGTTCGCCACTTGATGCACGATCACCTTCGGGCCGTCCGTGCGCTCCGTCCACATGTTCTTCTCCGGCCGATTGGGGTTCACCGAGATCACCTTGTCGGCACTGCTCAAGATCGGCTGGGTCGAGCGGTAGTTGCGCTCCAGCTTGATGCGCACGGCGTCTTTGTACTCGCGCTCGAACTCCAGGATGTTACGGATATCGGCGCCGCGGAAGCCGTAGATCGACTGGTCGGGGTCGCCGATGACGCAGATGTTGCGGTACTTCTCAGCGAGCATCGAGATGAGCAGGTACTGCGCGTGGTTCGTGTCCTGGTACTCGTCCACGTGGATGTACCGCCACGTTTCCTGATAGCGGTCGAGGACGTCGGGGCACTCCTTGAAGAGCCGGACGGTTTCGAGGATGAGGTCGTCGAAGTCGACGGCGTTCGCCTGGCGCAGTTTCTTTTGGTAGAGGTCGTACGCCTTGATGACCGTCTGCATGCGGTCGCTCGTCGCGTCCTTCATCGCTTCCTCGGGCGAGATGGCCTCGCACTTCATGCGTCCCAGCTGTGCCAATGCCGCGCGCGGTTTCAGCACTTCTTCGGGAATGCGCAGCTCCTTGAGCGTCTCCTTCATCAGCTTCTCTTGGTCGTCGCCGTCGTAGATGACGAAGCTCCGGTCGCGGCCGAGGCGTTCGATGTCGCGCCGCAGGATCCGGGCGCAGATCGAGTGGAACGTGCCCATCACCGGCAGCTTCGCGTGGCCGGCTTCGAACGGCGATAAATCCTCGCCCTCGGTGAGGTGCAGCAAGTTCTTGATGCGTTCCTTCATCTCCTTGGCGGCCTTGTTCGTGAACGTAACGGCCAAAATCTGCCACGGCGGAACGCCCGTGTGGATGAGGTTGGCGATGCGGTGCGTGAGCGCGCGCGTCTTGCCCGAGCCGGCTCCCGCCAAAATGAGAACGGGGCCGTCGAGCGTCACGACGGCTTGGCGCTGTTCGTCGTTCAAGGGGCCGAAGATGAGATCCGTTGCGGTCTGCACGAAGCCGTCAGCGTACCAGCTCTTGGTCGATTCCCGGAGAAAGCACCTGTGATTTTGCTTTCTTCACCGCGGCGCTCAATACCGGAGCGGCGTCGTCGGCTTCTTGCACGGTGCGCAATTCGTCGATCTTCTCCAGCGGTTTGTCGAGCTGGCGCGTGCGGACTCCCAGCAATTCTTCGTATTCTTTCTGCGTCGATGCGAATCGGTTCTTCACCGTTTCCATCTGCTCTTTGAACTTCGCCCACTGCTCGTGGAACGTGCCGAAGATCTTCAGCATCTCCTGCGATTTGCTCTCCATGCGAAAGTTGTCGATCGACTGTCGGACGACCGCGAGGATCGCGTACAGACTGAGCGGGGAGCACAGGATCGTTTTGCCCTGCATGGCTTCGTCGATAACCTCGCGGGCGTGCTCGTTGATGAACGAGAAGATTTGTTCGTTCGGGATGAAGAGCAGCACGTAATCGACCGTGTTCTCCTGCGGATTCACGTAGCCTCGTGTTTGCAACTCCTTGATCCGCAGCTTCACGTCCTTGATAAAGTCCTTCTTGTACTTCTCGCGTTCGGCGTCGGTCTTCGCTTCGGTGTAGAGCTGGTAGTTGTTGAACGGGAACTTCACGTCCATGTTCACGGTCTGGTTTTTGGGCAGCATGAACGTGAAGTCTGGACGCGAACCGCTGTCTTGGAGCTTGGTCTGTTTAATGTAGTTGATGCCTTCGATCATGCCGGCAAGGCGCAGGACGTCTTCCGCCATGCGCTCTCCCCATTGCCCGCGGATGCTGTTGCCGGCCAGGGCGCTCTTCAATCCGCCCGCCGTTTCCGACAAATCTTTGATGACGGTCGCCGCGGTCTCTAGGCGTGTCTTCACGCTCGCATTCCCTTCGCCAACCGACTTCATGAGCGTCTCGACGCGCACGAGGTTCGCGTTCATTGCTTTGAGCGACTCGTCGATGACTTCTTTCTTGCTCGTCAGTTTCGACTCGGTCAATTCCAGAATATTCTTCGTTTGCTGCTGCGCGACTTTGGCAGAGACCGATTCGACGAGGGCGTCGGAATCCTTGTGCGATTTCTGTGTAATGACATAAACGATGACTCCTCCGAAAACGATGCCGATGGCGAATGCGATGGCGATACTCATGTATCGGAGTGTACACGTTGGAGCAGCAGGGAAGGGTGGACAATCGTACACTCATGGCGTCTGATCGGCCCATCTCTGCGGAATTTTAGCACCAATAGCTGATTCTCTTGCTTTTTGATTTTCGATGCGTAGAATCCCTCCACTGTCCGCGCTTCCTCCTGCGATCTCGCACCGGAGGCCCGGCTGAATTCTTTTCGCCCTGTTCCCATCCTCTATGCCGCTCAAGCGCACGAAGAAGAAGAACCTGATCAAGAAGCATCAGCATCATGCGAAAGACACGGGCTCCGCGCCGGTACAGATCGCGATTCTCACGAACCGCATCGACCAGGTGACGAAGCACCTGCAGGAGCACAAGAAGGACAACGACGCCCGCAAGGGTCTGCTCGGCATGGTCGCGCACCGCCGTAAGCTGCTCACGTACCTGCGCATGAACAAGCCGGAGTCGTACCAGGAGGTGCTCGAGGCGCATGGCCTGAAGCGGTAATTTCGACAGCAGCGCTCCGGAGTTTACCCTGAGCGGCGCCGAAGGGCGGGCGCGGTGGCGTGTACCGCAATCTCGTAGAACGGACTGCATCGCTATCGTCTGCGGTTCTTTTCGTATCGGCGTTCTTCGTCCATTGCAGTCGTGAGGGTGAGGGGTAGGATCGGCATTGCTCATGACGACCAGGAAGAAATCGACGGCCACGATCACATTGCGGACCGTGCTTGAACACGTGCAGGCGCTGCACGGCGAAATGTTGAGTCGTTTCGCCGACGTCGATCGGCGATTTGCGGCCGTCGATCGGCGATTCGTGAACATCGATCAGCGCTTCGATACGCTTGAGCGACGCTTGTCGCAACGGATCGATCGCGTCGAACGGAATCTGACGCTCCAAATCGACAACATCGACAAGCGCTTGGACGACATCGAAGTCGTGCAGATTCCGTTGCTGAAGAAGGCGGTGGGCGCGCGGTAGTTCACAGGACAAAAGAGCCTCGACCGCATGGTCGGGCTCTTTTTGTGTTCTGCCGGCAAACCGACAGAGCGTCGGAATTCAGGGCTCGTCGATCCGCGATCCGCGCTCGTCTTGATGGAGAGCGAGCGCCAACTGTGCGGCGAGTCCGTGCAGATGCTGATCCCTGCTCTTGCTCCATGTGTCGATCAATGCACGTGCCTTGTCCCAGTCCTTGAGCCAGATGCACATCGTGGCGACATCGTGCGGATACCCTCGTCCGTGTTCCAGATGTGCGTCGAAGCACTGACGGAGGCGCTCCGGGCAGATGGGTTCATCGAGCAGCTCATACACTTCTTTCAATTGCCGGAAACGTCCGTGCGCGGCAATCGTTTCCAAAAACATCTCTCGTGAGGTCGGATCGTTCCGATCGATTGCGTCGAGCAGCGGTTCGAGATTGCCCGTCTGATACAGGCAACCGAGTATGCGCCATTCACCGTGTCCTTTCAGGATTTCCAGGACGGCATCCAGAGGCAAGGGGGCCCCGTGCAGCAGCCGGGCGAAATGCAATCGGGTTTCGATGCTCGATGTGTCATTGGTCATGATCCTCCTGTACATCCGCTCCACTTCCTCTGCCGCCATTTCCATCCCGCAGATCCGTGCGTTTTGGATGAAGAGCGGCAGATCCTGCCATCCCCACTCAGCTCGTTCACGTATCCAATCGGCGATCCGTTTCTGAATGCGCCATTTCAACCGCTGCGGCACCCGTTCCCATTGCGCTGGGCAATACGACGCGCGCGCAAATTCTTCGAAGAACTGATGAATGCGCTTTTCATCAAGACGTTTGCGGCGCTCCGCTCGAGTGTCAATCCACACTTTCATCCACGCTGCGACGATGGGCCGAAAGACGCGTGATTCAAACACCCACGTCGCGAACGTTACTGATACGGTGATTCCGATCATCGTCACCATGAGGGCACTCACGCACAGCAGAGCGGCGTATCCGATGAATTGATCCATGGTTTCTTTCTCCAACAGAGAAGTGATGTGAACGAACAGGACACGACCTGCCCGATTGCCTTCGCCACGCTGGCAGGCTCTAATGATTAAAATACTTCAAAAATATAACTAGTCAATTTCCCTCGCATTCCCTCCAAAATCCGCTACAATCCCTTCGTTCTTTGCTTCCCGTCTGCATCTCGTGATGTACGTGTGAGCGGCTGGTGATCCGCCCTTCGCATGTGCATCTCCGGAGCGGATGGGAATCCATTCTTCCCCCCTCTCTGTATGAACATGCCTTCCGGAACGAAGGAGTACTCGCTGGAGCTTGGCGATAAAAAGCTCGTCGCCAAAGTCGGCGGCATTGCCGAACAGGCCAACGCCACCGTGCTCATCCAAATGGGCGATACGGTGTCGATGGGCAACGTCACGGTGTCGCCGAAGCCGCGCGAGGTCGACTTCCTGCCGCTGCAGCTGGTGTACCAAGAGAAGTTTTACGCCGGCGGCAAGATCGCCGGATCGCGTTTCCGCAAGCGGGAAGGCCGCCCGAGCGACGCTGCCATCCTCATGGGGCGCGTCGTCGATCGCGGACTGCGCCCGATGATTCCCAAGCACATCCGCAACGACATTCAGGTGTTTTGCACCGTCCTCTCCTACGACTTCGAGAATGAGCACGACGTGGCCTCGGCCAATGCCGCCAACCTCGCGATCGCGATCTCGGATTGCCCGAACGACAGCGTTCTCGGCAGCGTGCGTGTCGGTCTCATCGGGGGCGAGTTGGTGCTCAACCCGACGCGCGAAGCCCGCACGAAGAGCGATCTCGATCTCTTCCTTACGGCGTCGCTCGACAAAGTGGTGATGATTGAAGCGGGCGCCAACCAGGTGCCCGAGACCGAGATCGTCCGCGCCATCGAATTCGGCAAGAAGTGGGCGATGAAGATCGCGCAGTTCTTCGCGCAGATCCAAAAGGAGGTCGGCAAGAAAAAGTTCGAAGTTGAACTGCCGTTCACGCACGAAGAAGGTCTGAAGTTCCTCAAGGAGAAGCATCTCGCCGAGATCAACGCGGCCATCAAGATGCACATGCCCAAACTCGAACGCCGCGCGATTTTCGGCAAACTCATGGACGGAGCTGCGGAGCAGCTCGAGCAGAAATTCGGTCCGGCCGGCGACGACGAAACGCTCCAGAAGCTCTACAGGTACGGAGCGGCGTTCGTCGATAAGATCATCAAGGGCGAAGTGCGTCGTCTCATCCTCGAGGAGGGGATTCGCATGAGCAGCCGTACGGTCGACCAGATCCGTCCGATCACGGCGATCGTCGACGTGCTCCCGCAGCGCGTGCACGGCTCGGCGCTCTTTACGCGCGGCGAGACCCAAGGGCTCACCACCTGCACGCTCGGCGCCCCCGGCGACCAGCAGCTGGTGGAGGGCATGGAGGGCGAGCACAAGGAGCGGTACATGCATCACTACAACTTCCCGCCGTTCTCCGTCGGCGAAACGAGCAATCGTCTCTCCGTCGGTAACCGCGAAATCGGCCACGGCAATCTGGCGCAGCGCGGCCTCGAGCCGGTGCTCCCGACGGCCGAGGAATTCCCGTACACGATCCGTACCGTCACCGAGATTTTGGCCAGCAATGGCAGCTCATCGATGGCCGCGACCTGCGGTTCCACCCTCGCGCTCATGGCGGCCGGCGTGCCGATCAAGTCGCCCGTCTCGGGCATTGCGCTCGGCCTCGTGTCCGATGAGACAAAGGGACAATATGTGGTTCTTTCGGACCTGCAGGACGAAGAAGACTTCGGCGGCGACATGGACTTCAAAGTGACCGGCACCGAGAAGGGCATCACGGCCATCCAGATGGACATCAAGATCAAGGGTCTGCCGGACCACGTGTTTGTCGAAGCTTTGGAACGCGCCCGCGTCGGTCGCGGCGAGATCCTCTCGGCGATGCTCGCGGCCATCCAGGAGCCCCGTCACGAACTCTCCCCGTACGCCCCGCGCATCGAGACGATCCAGATCAACCCGGAAGACATCCGCCTCGTCATCGGCAAGGGGGGAGAGACGATCCAGAAGATCACGGGAGATCTCGGCGTCGAGATCGACATCGAGGACTCGGGCCTCGTGTTCGTCACCGCGCTCAACGGCGAGGCGATGGCGAAGGCGAAGGAGTGGATCCTCGGCATCACCGAGAAGCCCGAAGTCGGCAAGGTCTACGACGCGAAGGTCGTCCGCATCATCGACGGCACGGGCGCCATCGTGGAATTCGGCCACGGCAAAGACGGCATGATCCACATCTCCGAGCTCCAGTGGGCCCGCACCGAGAAGGTGGAAGATGTGTTGAAAGTCGGCCAAGAGATTCAGGCCAAGGTCATAGAGTACGATGCGCAGGAAGGTAAGACGCGCCTCTCACTCAAGCAGATGCAGGCGCCTCCGGAAGGCTACGTTCCCCCGCAGCGCGGAGGCTTCGGCGGTCCTCGCCCAGGTGGCCACGGCGGTCGGCCGGGCGGATTCCGGCGGTGAAATATCAGTGCGAAAAGTGTCGTGGGGGCGATCCGGCGGATCGCCCGTACGACATGCCTGCGAAAAGAGTCTCCGCCGGAATCCGCCGTCACCGTCGCTTTCCCGTCACGGCATCGTAGCCGTCCATGATGATGTCTCCCGATACCACGGACCACGCAGCCGTCGCCGCCTTCACGAATTCGCCTTGGCCGAGATGTCCGAAGAGCGCGCCGATGTCCCTGCGCGTCCGCCCCATGATGCCCTGCGGCGCTTCGTAGGCGCGGCCGCTGACGGCGCGCACGCCTTGGTCCACTCCCTCAACCGCTACGCTCAGTACGCCGCCTGCGGCTCCCAGGAGCGTACCGTCGAAGTAGGTGTCTTTCACGTCACCCGGATAACCGTGCAATGCCATATGCGTCCATTATACCGCGCCCACGTCGTGATATGTGAAGAAAAACTTGCATTTCTTTTCGTCGATCTATACAAAGGTCCGGCTCACTCTCAAGGCGGGCTTCGATCTTTCCACTGTTAACAAACGGCCGCCCTCCACGGGCGGCTTTTTGTATACTCGCCCCATGCGCCACGACTGCGCCGCCATTCAAGAAGTCTCACTCGTTCTCATTCGGGACGGAACGGTGTGTTTACTGCGCCGCGCGAACACGGGCTACCAGGATGGCAAATACTGCTTTCCTGCCGGTCACAAAGAACCCGGAGAGACGCCGATCGCGGCCGCGGCGCGCGAAGCGCTGGAAGAAACGGGTATCGTCGTGGATCCGTCGATCATCGTCCACCGGCACACGATGCACCGCCGATGCACCGATCCCATTCCCCACGAGCGCGTGGCGTTCTTCTTCACGGCCGATGCCTGGGAAGGGGAACCGCGGAATGCCGAGGAGGCGAAGTGCGACCACCTGGATTGGTTCCTTCTCGAGGCATTGCCCGACATGGTGCCGTACATGCGCTCGGCGCTGGAGCACATTCGGGCGGGGAAGATCTATTCGGAATCCGGTTGTTGATGCACGAGAAAATGGGCAGAAACGTACTGCCCACTTTGGGATCCAACGGCTTCCTCTCCTATTCGACGTCGACGTCATCCAGCACGTAGTGGGCGAATGCCCAGTCGATCGTGTCCGGCGATTGTTTCTGTTTGGCGTATGCCCGTAGGCCTGCGACGGTTTCTTGGTCGAGCTCGACCGTTGCAAGATAGTGTCCCACGAAGGCAAGTGCGCATTGGACGATGAGCGTCTCGATGATCTTCTTCTTCCGCGGACTGCGGAGAGACGAAAATATCTCAAGGATGTTCTCCATCGGCCAATCCGTGCTGATCGCACACTGCTTGTAATCCTCTACGGACATCGAACAGACGACGATCTTCTCTCCGTCGGCGTCTTCGAAGATTACCGCCCAGCGCGCGCCTTCGCGCTCGAATTGCACGAATCCATTCAGGAATCGCTGACGCAGCGGTTTGAGAGCTTTGAACGGTGATGACATAGCCCCTCCGGCCGTTGATGGAATGAACGCAATGCCGGTGTGGCATCACTATCACTAAAATAGAACTTTTCACTCTATTTGTCAAATAGCGCGTTTCGCCGCCATTCTCCTATACTCGCCCGGTGCTAGAGAAAGCCTACGATCCAAAGGGAACCGAGGACCGCATCTACACGATGTGGGAGGATTCCGGGGCGTTCATCGCCGATAACCAGAGCGACAAAGAACCGTTCACGATCGCGTTGCCGCCGCCGAATGCGACGGGACAGCTGCATTTGGGTCATGCGGTGATGTTGGCTTTGGAAGACATCTTCATTCGTTTCGCGCGGATGAACGGGAAGGAGGCGCTGTGGGTGCCGGGGACGGACCACGCCGCGATCGCGACCGAGAGCGTCGTCATCAAGAAACTGAAGTCCGAAGGCATGAAGGATCCGCGGAAGGAGTTGGGCAGAGAGAAGCTGGTCGCGAAGATCGCCGAATTCGTGGAAGGCAGCCAGAACACGATTCGCTCCCAAATGCGCAAGATGGGCGCCAGCTGCGACTGGACGCGCGAGCGCTATACCTTCGAGCCCGCGCTCAACCGTTGCGTGAACGAAGTCTTTTGCCAAATGCATCGCGACGGCCTCATTTACCGCGGCCACCGCATCGTGAACTGGGACCCGAAACTGCAGACGACGGTGTCGGACGACGAGTTGGAGTACGCGGAAGAAACGGTGCCGTTCTACACGTTCACGTACGGTCCGTTTCAGATCTCGACCGCGCGCCCGGAAACGAAGTTCGGCGACAAATACGTCGTCATGCACCCGGACGACGCGCGGTACGCGCAGTACAAGCACGGCGAGACGTTCGAAGCCGAATGGATCAACGGTTCCGTCCGCGCGACGGTCATCAAGGATGCGGCGGTCGATCCGGCATTCGGCACGGGCGTCATGACGATCACGCCGTGGCACGACGCCATCGACTTCGACATCGCCGAGCGCCACGGGCTCGAGAAGGAGCAAATCATCGGGTACGACGGGAAGCTCCTGGAGGGGGCCGGTGAGTTCGCGGGCATGAGCATCGAGAATGCGCGGCCGCTCATCGTCGAGAAACTCCAGAAGAAAGGATTGGTCGTCGCGGTGAAACAGGACTACGTCCACAACAAGGCGGTGAACAGCCGCGGCGGCGGTACCATTGAGCCGCAGATCAAGCTGCAGTGGTTCGTGGACGTGAACAAGCCCGCCGTTCAATGGAAGAATAAAACAATGAGCTTGAAAGAAGTGATGCATGACGTTGTCCACCACGGCGACATCACGATCATCCCGGACCGCTTCAACAAGACGTACTTCCATTGGATCGACAATCTCCGCGACTGGTGCATCTCGCGCCAGATCTGGTGGGGGCACCGGATTCCGGTGTGGTACAACGGCGACGAAACGTACGTCGGAACGACTGCTCCGGAAGGAAGCGGATGGGAGCAGGACCAAGACACGCTCGATACGTGGTTCAGTTCAGCGCTCTGGACCTGGAGCACGTTGATCGATCCCGAGCTGACGAAGGATCCGTCGCTCACGCTCCGGCAGATGCTCGACCGCAGTCCTGATTTCCGAAAATTTCACCCGACGTCGGTGATGGAGACGGGCTACGACCTGCTCTTCTTCTGGATCGCACGCATGATCCTGATGACGACCTATGCGACGGGGCAGGTCCCGTTCAAGACGGTGTACTTCCACGGCTTGATTCGGACGCGCGATGGCAAAAAAATGAGCAAATCCGATCCGAGCACGGCGATCGATCCGCTCGACATTATCCCCAAGTACGGCGCCGATGCGTTGCGTCTCTCGATGATCGTCGGCCAGAGCCCCGGCACCGACAGCAAGCTCTATGACGAGAAGATCGCCGGGTACCGCAATTTCATCAACAAGCTCTGGAACGCGTCGCGGTTCGTCCTTCTGGAATGCGAAAAAGCGGATATCACGCCGGAAGACGTCGGCGCGGTCGAAGCGAAGTCGCTGGCCGATAAGGCGCTCACGCAGGAACTGGGTCAGCTCATCGACGATGCCACGCGCGGCATCCAGGAGTATCGCTTGAGCGACGTCGGCGAGAGGCTCTACGGCTTCACGTGGGATTTTTTCTGCGACTGGTACCTGGAGCTCAGCAAGGGCGAGCCGAATCCGGCGCTCCTCGTCGAGACGATGCGCAACCTGCTCATCCTGCTGCACCCGTACTGCCCGTTCGTGACCGAAGAACTGTGGGTGCACTTCAAACCGAAGGGCGCCGATATGCTCCTGAAGCAACAGTGGCCCGAGCGGTTCGATGCCAAGTTGAATAAAGAGCGAAGCGACCTGCAGCGCGTGATCGACGTCGTCACGGCTATCCGTCGAATTCGTTCGGAGAATGACGTGGAATCCGGCAAGGAATTGACGGTGACGATCGTCACGACCGAGCACCTCGACGTGCTCGAGGCCCAAGTCGTGCACATCAAGCGCTTGGCGAAGATCGAGAGCCTCACGTTCGAGACCGGGACGCCGAGCCTCCGCACCGTCGCGAGCGCGTTCCTGCCGGGGATCGAGATTCACGTATCGCTCGAAGGCCTCTTCGATCCTGTCAAAATGAAAGAGGGATTGCTGAAAGAGCAGGAAAATCTTGCGAAGTTCATCGCGGGCATTGAGGCGAAACTGGGGAACGAGCAGTTCGTGGCCAAGGCTCCGCCGACGCTCATCGATGAGCAGAAGGCGAAGCTCGTGGAGGCGAAGGAGAAATTGACGAAGATCGAGGAGCGGTTGAAAACATTGTAAAAACAGGGCGGCCATTGGCCGCCCCCAGAATGGAACTTCCTCTTAGACCGTTGCCGGCATTGCGGGGTTTTTCAGCACATGTGCATCGGCGACGCGTCCCGTTCCCGTTGCTGGGTCGCGGATCCAAATGTGGCGCAAGACGAGCGAGGTGCCGCAGTGTTCGCAGACGACCGAGACGCGAGACTTCTCGTCGTAATGAACGAAGTCGTTCGCGGAGGGCCGATCATATCGTTCGAGGTCCACGAGTTCGTCGAAGAGAATGATGCGTCGGCATTCGCGGCAGAGGATCGCTCCCCGCCGCAATTCGTTCAGGCTATAGCGCGTGATCCCGTCGTCATCGACGGGAAGAATGATGTTGCGCGTCGAATCGCCGACGGAAATTGTCCCGGCCCGGAGCGTTCGCTCTCCGGATTGCGCGATACACCGCGTGCCGCGCATGCGGTGATACCAATATCGAAAATGAAACCATCGGTGCGAAGAAAACATGCTGTCCCCCTGTGGAAGTTCCGTGAACATCGCTCCCGCCTTCACTCCAGTGAAAGCGGAAGCATGCGCGCGGGCGTGATGGAAAAGAGCGGGCGGTATGGTGTGCCCGGTCGTTCACCGATGCAAGAGCCAAACGCGGTTGAGAGGGGAAATCCTTGACTGTGTACGATCGTCCACCTATACTGGTGCACGATCGTCCCTCCCGC
Organism: uncultured Candidatus Peribacteria bacterium; assembly: GCA_964641555.1. Classification (GTDB taxonomy): domain Bacteria; phylum Patescibacteriota; class Gracilibacteria; order Peribacterales; family Peribacteraceae; genus DALYDP01. Next base: position 190,765 of record CAZXKA010000002.1, read on the forward strand.
CTATGACCATTACTCCCCACCAGCGCACGACTCTCAATTTCATCCGCGAATTCCAGCACAAGCGCGGGTATTCGCCGTCGCTCTCCGACCTTGCGGTCGCATTCGGCGTAAAGTCGAAGAACGCCGTGGCGAAGGTGGTGAACGCCCTTACGAAGCAGGGCATGCTCGAGAAAGACCCCAAGGGTCGTATCAAGATCATCGACATGCACGAAGAAGACGGAAACGTGCACGTGCCGCTCGCGCTCTCACTCTTCGGTCCGATTGCCGCCGGTTTCGCGGCCCCGGCCGAAGAACAAGCCAGCGAGACGATCACGATCGAGGATTACATCGTGAAGGACCGGGCGAATACGTTCCTCCTCCGCGTGAAGGGCGACAGCATGATCAACGCCGGTATCCACGAAGGCGACTTGGTGGTCGTGGAACGCGGCAAGGAACCGCGCGTCGGCGATATCGTCGTCGGTGTCCTCGATGGCGAGTTCACGCTCAAGCGCCTTCGCCGCGATAAAGGCAAGTTCTATCTGCAAGCCGAGAACGACGCGTATCCGGACCTGTTCGCGCTCGAGGAATTGCAGGTAGCGGGTGTCGTACGGGCCGTATTGCGGAAGTATTGATCATCGTTCCCACCATTTTGCATGATCGCGCACGTCGACGCTGATGCGTTCTTCGCGTCTGTCCTTCAACGGCTGCACCCGCACCTCAAGGGCAAGGCGCTCATCGCTTCCGGCATGGGCGGTGGCTGCGCAATCGCAGCGAGCTACCCCGCGAAATCGAAGGGGGTGAAGACGGGCATGCGGATCAAGGAGGCGCTGGAGCTCTGCCCCGAAGCGATCGTGATGCCCTCGGACTTCCGGGAGACGGGGCTCGCGAGCCAGCAGATCGAAGCGATCCTGAAAGACGTTTGTCCGATCGTGGAGGAGATGTCGATCGACGAGTGGTTCTTGGACTTGGAGGCGCTCGTCGGCGGAGTGCCGCAGGATCCCGCGGTGTGGGCGCGGGGATTGCAGGATCGGATCATCCGTGCCACAGATATCGGCGCGTCGCTCGGCGTGGCACCCACGAAGACGCTCGCGAAGATGGCGGGCGAAGAGAAGAAGCCGCGCGGCGTGACGGTGCTGCGAACGCAGACGGACATCGACGCGTTCCTGAAGCGCCGTCCGGCCGCGGCCATCCCCGGCATCGGTCGCAAACGCGAGGTGGACGTTCGTGCCCGGGGCTGGGAAACGGCCCATGACATCGCCTACGCGCCCGAACACATCCTCAAGGAGCTCTTCGGCATCGGCGTGGTGGAGCTCGCGGCGGAGATCCGGGGTGAACAGGTGTACGCGGTGACGACCGAGACCGCACCGCCGAAGTCCGTCTCCCGTGCGCGGAGTTTTTACCCCACGGACGACCGGGGCATTTTGTGGGCCTACGCGCTCCAGCACCTCTGTACCATCGTCCTCAAGATGCGTCGCCACGGCCTGGCCGCGCGAGGGATCTCGATCTGGCTGCGCAACGACACGTACGACGGCGGGGACGACGCCGGTTGCAAGCTCCCGCGGCCATACGACACGGAGATCGATCTCATTCCGTTCGCGCGGCGGTGCTTCCAGAAGGCATACCGGTATAACAAGCGCTACACGCAGGTGGCGCTCGGGTTGTGGCACCTCGTGCCGGGTGGAACCATCCAGTATTCCCTCTTCACCGATCCCGTCCGCACCGACCGAGTGACGTCGGTCCAAAAGAGCTTGGATAGCCTCCGAACGCGCTTTGGCAAAGATATCGTCGTTCCGGGGGCGGCCGTGCCGATCACCGAGCAGAGGAGACCGGGGCTGACCGTGACGACGATCGGCTGATCAGTCGATCTCGTCCACATCCTTCTCCTTCATGAATTCCATGTACGTGAGGGTCCACACCGTCTGCTTGAATGCCAGGATGTACCCCAAGAAGTAACTGGCGCCGAACGTGAGGAGGACGCCGAGGACGATGGCGGCGGTGACGCTGACCGCCTGCGAGAAGAAGAACGTGAGGATGAACCCGAACCCGAGCATGATGGCCGGAATGAGCACGACCATGACGGCGTTGATGACGATGCGCAGCGAGATGACGAGCAGCAAGAGGTAGAGGAACATGATGCGCCACAGGTGGCTGATGATCAGTTTGAAGCTGCGGCCGATGGCCTCGAAGATGCCCAGTTTCTGAATGACCGCGGCCTCTTCGGCGAAGGCGAAGAGAAACTTTTGCAGGTTGCCGACCAGGAAGAGAACGATGACGCCGCCGATGCTGAGGCCCCAGAGTCCCGGGTCGATGTAGCGCAAGATGACCGAAATGACGGTGATCGCGGTCGGGACCGACGCGAGGATGAGGAATTCGTGGATCGTGAAGACTGCGAAGAAGTTATAGAGCCCGAGCACCGCTCCGCCGCGGACGGGCTCGCCTCGGGCGCGTTTGGCGGCGAGTCCGATGATGGCGCCCAGGCACAGATGCGGTGCGAAGAATTCGACGACCACGAGGAGGACGAACGACAAGAGGATCGTCGAGGATGCCCAAATGGGCAGATTCCGGAAGATCCACAGTTCGATGTCGAAGAACCCCGCGTCCCCGTGCCCGTAGAGGTACACGTACCCGAAGTAGACCTGCGTGAGCAGGAGCTTGAGATTCAGGAGGGTTTCAAGCAGCGACGACGCGTAGGCCCATCGGCGGAGTTTGGGTTCCGACGACGTAATGCTCCACGCCTGGGCGATGATCTCGCGAGGCGTCATCATGGCTGAAGGTCCGTCGAGGTTGCGGCGGAAGAAGACGAAGCGGCGACGGCGGGGTTCAGCTCGGCGATCGATTGGTAGCGGTAGTCTCCGCCGAGGACGATCTGGATGCTCGTGCCGGTCGATGTGTTCGGCAGCACGGCCACGTCCGGAATGTGGAGCAACGTGCTCAATGTACGGGCGCTCTCCTCACGGTGTTTGGGCGTCATGATGGCCGACGTCGGCCGGTCCTCGCCGCGTACGTTGGCGACGTCGCCGATGGTCAGGGTGTAACGCGCCAGTTCCCGGGAGAGGAGTCCCGCGGCGCCCCCGGGACCGCCGGCATTGAAGACGTCGATGGGTTCGTCATCGAGGAAGATATCGCGTTCCGTCAGCGTCAGGCGCATGAAGGTGCGGATTTCATCCCAAGAGTTCGGAATCAAGACGGCCGCGCCGCCGAACTGATCGCGCGGCGGGGGGTAGAGAAAGCCACCGGGCCCATCGAGACTGAACTGGACGCTCACGATATTCCGGCGGTCGATGTCGCCTGCGACGTTCGCCAAGGTCACCATTTCGCGAAAGGTCATCGTCGTTGCCACGTGTTCGTCCATGATCTGCAGGAGCGACGTGATTTGCCCGGGGCTGGTCAGCGTCCCGCTGCCCTTGGCCTTCTCCGAGAGCGCGCGAAGGATATCCTGCTGGCGGCGGGAGCGGTCGAAATCGCTCGTGCTGTGGCGGCTGCGGGCGTATTTGAGCGCCGTGTCGCCGTCCATGTGCTGCGGACCCGCGAGGACCGAGAACGTTTGGTAGCCGTAATTCGCGGCGGGGTACTGGTTGTCGTACAGGTCCTCGGGGACGACGATATCGATGCCGCCGATCGCATCCACGGCTTTCACGAAGCCCGTGAAGTCTACCTTCACGACGTGGTGCAGCTCGATGCCGAACGTCTGCGAGAGTTCGGTCGCCAGTTCTTGCATCGCCGCATGACCCGCTTCGCCGGCTTCCAGATCCTCCTGCTGGATGAGCGTGTACTTGAAGTCGCGGTACAGCGCGTTGATGCGGCCGGCGCCCATCCGCGACGTGCGCAGGTAGAGATCGCGCGGCACCGAGATCATCGCGACGCTCCGCGTGCGGGGGTCGATGCTCGCGATGATGATCGTGTCGGTCAGGTCCACGCCGTCGTGCGTTTCGTCGCCTTGCCCGAGCAGGAGGAAGTTCGTGAAGCCGTGTTCGTCCTTCGGCAGCGGCGTGCCGGCGACGTCGAAAATCTGGGTGACGGTAATGAGCTGCGTGTCGATGAGCGCCTTCACGCCGATGCCGATGCCGCCCACCGCCGCCGCGATGACGACGAGCCACACGGCGAGGCGCGCCCACAGGAACCGACGCGTCGTTTTCCGCTCGTGTTCTTCTTTCACCTTCTTCGCGCGGCGCCACACGAAAAACGCGGGCACACGCAGGCGACGCAGCCAGCGGAGAACTTGCGAGAGCGTTGACGGAGGGGCCTCTTCTTTGAGACGTCGGATCTGGAACGACATGGGGCCAGTTTAGAGCGTTTCGCGTGGAGCTTATAGAAAAAATGCTGGTCTACCAGCCGCAAAAGAGAGGTTGTATCATGCGCGCATGCCGCACCCCCGCATCGTTTTTTTGGACATCGATTCCCAGGAGCAATCCCGCGTTGAAGCGGCATTCCCGCACACGCGGTTTTTGCCGGCCGACGCCGATCTGGTCGCCGAGTGTCCGGATGTTCAGATTCTCTCCCTCTTCATCAATACGAAATTGTCGCGCGAGACCATCGCGACGCTCCCGGACCTGCGTCTCGTCTGCACGCGGTCCGTCGGGTTCGACCATATCGACCTCGAAGCGTGCAAAGAGCGGGGGATCACGGTGTGCAACGTGCCCGATTACGGCTCGCACGTCATCGCCGAGCACGTGTTCGCGCTGCTCTTGGGCACGCTTCGCCACATCGCCGAGGGCAACCGCCGCGTGAACGATGGTGTGTTCGACTACCGTGGGCTCAAAGGCATGGCGCTGAACGGCAAGACGATCGGCATCGTGGGTACGGGGAAAATCGGCCGCAAAGTGGCGCAGTTCGCCCATGGCTTCGACATGCGGATTGTGGCGCAAGACATCTGCATCGTGGAGGAGTTGAAAACGAAGTTCGGGGTGACGTACGTCGAGCGGCCGCAGCTCTTCGCCGAGTCCGACATCATCTCGCTCCACGCGCCGTCGTTGCCGCAAACCAAAGGTATGATCAACGCCGAGGCGATCGCGCAGATGAAAGACGGCGTCATCATCGTGAACACCGCGCGCGGCTCGCTCATCGATTCGCAGGCGCTGCTCGACGGCCTCGAAAGCGGCAAGGTCGCCTGGGCGCTGCTTGACGTGCTGGAGAACGAGAGCCTCGGCGGCGACATCGACAAAGCGCTGACGCGGCACCCCAAGGTCATCACGACGCCGCACATCGCCTTCTACGCCGATGACTCCGTCCGCACGATGTACGTCGATTGTCTGGAATCGATCACGACGTGGCTCAAGGGCGAAAAACCGCTGCACGTGGTGCAGGAATTGCACGTAAAGTGTGATCTTCCCCGATAACCTCTCCCCCTACCCGTTCTCTTTGCCGGGAGACGGGAGATTTTACGCGAAAGCAGATTCAATTCCCCTCTCCTGGTAGGCGTGTGGGCGAGTAGGAGAGGGGTTAGGGGAGAGGGATGACGAGCCGCAATATTGCGAGGATCACCGGCTGATGCACCAGATAGATCGCCAACGAATGCCGTCCCGGCCATGCCAGAAGATTCCCCAGCGTACCCGTCCTCGGGTGCGCTGGCTGGGGTCGCGCTGAAACGGCGCGGCGTGCCAACGGTATCCCCATCGCAAACCCGATCACTATCGGCCCCAGCCAGGGGATCGGCGGCGTGTAGTCGACCGAACGGATCGCCGGCATCAGATCGAGCGGTGTGAGAGCGAGAAGGAAGAGGCCAAGGAGGCCAAGGACGGCGGGAGGGATACGGCGGAGGAACGGCAGCACGAATGCGCTCAGTGCGATGAGATGGAGGATGCCGAAGCGGACCCAGGTCGTATCGTTGGCGATGGCCGTCGCGAGCGAGACGAGCATCGCGGCCGAGAGAATGAACCAGCCGCGCTGCCAGCCTTTCCAGAGCGCATGATCCGACCGTGTCCAGAACGCAGCGCTGATCCCCGAGACGATCAGGAACGTGCTCGCGATCGCGATCTGAAATACTTTCCACGGACCGGTCGTCACATGCAGATCCCACCCGTGATAGACCTGCAGATCGTACGCCGCGTGGTAGACGACCATGCCGACGATGGCCGCGCCACGCAGTCCATCCAGCCAGAATAGCCTGGGCAGGGTAGAAGGAATATTCATGCAATGGTTTTAGCCACGCCCCTTTGCGGGCGTGGTGACACGCGGCCACAATAGCCACACCGCCAGAAGCGCGAAGAGGAAGGCGATGAGACGGATCAGCGGAAGGAAGGGAATGAGTAGCGCGAAGAGCGTGCTGAGGCCGACGAGCGACACCGGCAATGCGAGGCAGACCGGGCAGAGGAGTGCGATGCCCCCGAGGGCTCCGGCAATGCCGGCGGAGCGCCTGGCGCCCGCGGGGCATGCGCCGTAGCGTCGCTGCCAGCCGAAGAGTCCCACCGCGAGCGCGAGGAGGAATGCGAGGAGAAGCGAGAAGAGGATTTCGAAGAGGGTGGCGGGAAACCGCGGAAGATCGGGGAGCGGGAGGTCGATGAGTCGCAGTTCCCATGCGAAAAACGCTCCGGCGATGACGAGCGTCGGCAGGCACCCTGCCCAGAAGAGCGATGACCGTAGAAAGCGCAGGGAATTATCCATTCTGTTTGTTGCAATCGCCGTGCGCGCAGGCTCCTTGTTTCGATGGGCAGGACCGCCCCTTCGCCACGACCGTGTCCGTCGTCAGTATGACCGCGCCGTATCCGACGATCAATCCAAGGAGTCCGAGCGCCAGAGCCAGCCGAGGTGAATTCTTTTGCGTCACGAAGCCATTATATCATATGTACCGACACAAAAACACCTGCCGTCGCACAAGGCTCGGGCAGGTGTTTTCTGAATGTTCATGATGAGAGGTTCGCTTACGCGCCCTTGCTGGCCATGAAACACGCTTTGCACAGGACCGGGCGACCGCCTTCGGCCTCGGAACGAGGCTTGAACGGAACCTGGCACTGAGCGCCGCACTGGGCGCAGGTGGCGTCGTACATCGGACGATCACCGCCCATGCCGCCACCACGCTGGTTCTTGCGAGCGTCGCGGCAGGCCTTGCAGCGCTGGGGAGCCGACAAGTTGCGCTCGGCGTAGAACGCTTGTTCGCCTTCGGAGAAGTCGAACATTGCACCGCAGTCGCGGCACTGAATCTGTTGATCAGCCATAAAGCTGAGAAGAAAAAAAGGAAGTAAGACGCATCGTC
>CAZXKA010000003.1:0-157670 GCA_964641555.1 uncultured Candidatus Peribacteria bacterium
AACCTCGAGGTCACAGGTTCGAATCCTGTCCCCGCAACCAATTCAAAACATCCAAAGAAAACGCTACAGCCCTTTTTTCAGCTCATCGAGTCGATCGCGGCCGAAGAGGAAGAGTTGCCAATGCTCGATGACGGGCATCTGCTGCAGGAGCTCGAAGTACGCCGCGTCGCGGCGATCCTGTTCGGTGGAACCCGTTTGGGTGAACGGCTGCCGGGCGTTGGGGTCCGGCGTGATGATGATCAGTTTTTCTCCAGGGTTCAGCTTCCCCAGGTTTTCTTTCGCGTACTTGTCCTTGTACTGGGCGCTGCGGTAGTACTCCAAATCGCCGTAGCCCAGGTTGATGGCTCCCGCGATGCGTTCGTTCTCTTGCTCGATGTCGTAGAGCGTCTGTTCGAACAAAATATTGCGGTAGAACGACAAGGCGAGCCCGAACGCCATGAAGCCGACGACCGTGAGGCCGATCACGATCGTGAGCTGCTTGCTGATGGGTTGCGCGGCTCGGGTGTACGGCACGAAAGAAGGAGAAAAGAGAAGCAGAAGCAGTGGTGAAGACAGTATATACTGCTTCTACATTCTCCTTCTGCTTCTTTTGAATATCTATTGCAGCGGCATCGGCGGGATCGGACTGAGCGCCTATGCGGCGTTGCAGCGTGCGGCCGGGCACGTCGTGCGCGGGAGCGACAAGAACGACAGCGCGTTGCTCGATGATCTCCGCCGGCAGGGGATCGACGTTTTTTTGAACCAGGACGGTTCGCACGTGATATCCGATATCGATCTCTTCGTGTACTCCGAGGCGATCCCCGAACATGCACCGGAACGGATGAAGGCGAAGGAGCTCGGCATCGAACAGCAGTCGTACTTCCAGGCGCTCGGCGAGATGAGCAAGCCGTACGACGTCATCGCGGTCTGCGGGACGCACGGCAAATCGACGACGACGGCGATGGCGGCCAAGGTGTTCATCGATGCCGAGCTCGATCCTACGGTCGTTGTCGGCACGAAGTCTCCGGACCTCGGCGGCCGGAACTGGCGAAAGGGGAAGTCGAACCTCTTCATCGTCGAAGCGTGCGAGTACCGTCGTGATTTTCTCTACCTGTTCCCCGATACCGTGGTCCTCATCACGATCGACGGCGATCACTTCGACGCCTACGGCTCGCTTGAGGAATACCGCCAGGCGTTTGTTGATTTCTTCAAGCTGATGCCGAAAAATGGGCCGGTCATCCTCCATGGTTCCGACGACGCGTGCGTCGCCGTCGCGGCTGCCAGCGGACATCCCGCGATCGATGCGGATGCCTTGCCGCTTCCATATCTGACGATTCCGGGAGAACACATGCGTCAGAATGCGAGGCTCGTCGTCGCGCTTGCGCAACGGTATGGCATTGCCGAAGACGCTGCACGGAAGTCGCTCGAAGAATTTCGCGGGACGTGGCGCCGCATGGAAGTAAAAGGGACGCGCGGCGACGGCGTGACGGTGATCGACGATTACGCGCACCATCCGATCGAGATCCAAGCGTCGTTGCAGGGCATTCGCGAAGGCTACCCGGGCCGACGCATTGTTCTCGTGTTCCAGCCGCATACCCACAACCGCACGCTGAGCATGTATGCGGATTTTTTGCCGGTCTTCGGCGACGTCGATCTCTTGGTCATCCCGAACGTGTACGCCGCCCGCGAAATCAACGACGACACGGTCGACGTGGCGCGGTTCGCGGCGGACATCGCCGAGAAGAGCAAAATCGAAGCCCGGGATGGGGGAGGATTCGAGAGGACGCTGGAATGGCTTCGTGAAGCGCTGAAACCGAATGACGTCGTCGTGACGATGGGCGCCGGCGATGTGACTACGCTTGCTGCCAAGATCCTTCAGCACTGACTTGACTGTCACCCCGAGCTTGCCGAGGGGCTCGGTTAATCCTCTTTTTTCTCTCGCTCGGCTGCGTTGCGCAGGGCGGTCGGCGAGTCGTAGGTGTCGAGCATCGTCGTGATGATCTTCGCGATTTCCGCGCGCGTGATCGACGCGTCGGGGTCGAATTGCCCCGTGCTCTTGCCGTCGACGTCGGTGCGCCCGGCGATCACCTCATCGCCCGCGGCCGTCTCGATCGCGGCGGCATAGGGGTAGTAGACCGGGACGTCGGTGAAGGCATTACCCTTCTGCCACTTGAGCGGCACGTCGAACGCCTGCATGAGCGTGACGATGACTTCGCCGCGCGTAGCGGGACGCACAGGATCGATGGTCGCCCCGCCGTAGATGACCCACCCGCGGTTTTCGCTGCTCGCCAAGAACGCCGAGAACCATTGATTCTGCCCAAGAGGATTCTTTGGCGGGACGTTCGCGAAGGCTTCTTCGCTCAGGCCCGAGAGGCGGTGCGCGATCTTCGAGAGCTCCGCGACCGTCACGCTGTTGCCGGGGCCGAACGTTCCCGTCAGGTTGCCGGCAGCGTCGCGGTATCCGGCGAGAATTCCTCGTTTGGCCGCTTCGAACACGTACGTCGAAAACCAATCGCTTTGCTGCACGTCCTGCAGCTGCACGTCCTCGCCGTCGGCGACGATCGTCAGGTATTTCTTCGAGTCTTTTGCCGCTCGTGCGCGCACGTTCGTCGCCGTTTCACACTCGAAACGGATATCGAACGAGATGCGGCCGTCCTCGATGAGTTGACCCGCCTTCGGTGCCGGCTTCACGCATCCGTCGCCGAAACTCTCGTACTGCACTTTGTACTGTCCTTCGGGTAAGTCCTCGAAACCCTGGGGCGTCACGCCTTGGTGCACCGAGCTATCCGGCCCGTACAACGTGAACGCCGTTCCCTCCGGGTCGCTTTGCACCGAGACGGTGCCCGTGCGATCGAGCAGGTAGTGGATGACGATGCGGAGGTTCTCGCCGGGGTACACCGCGAACGGCGTCTGTTGGCGCTCGAAGAACTTATCGAGCACGCCGTCTTTGTAGATGCGGATCGTCGACTTCGTGCCACTCGGGAGCGTGGCGTAGAGGACGTAGTTGCCGCTCGGAGTTTCTGTGACGGTCTCGGAGGCCGTGACGCCCGTGCGCTGCGAGTGGTCGGGGAGCGAGAGCAGCCACGAGCCCTGCGTACCGGCGAGCGCCACTTGCTCGATCGTGATTGTCGCGGTGCCTTCGGGGATGGCGGTGGCCGTCGGCGTGTCTTCCGTGGGCGGTTCGGCGATGACGTCGCCCGATTGTGCGAAGGAGAGGGCGGGGGCGAGCAGGAGCGAAAGGAGGACGGCGGCGGATGTGCGCATGGGGAAAAGGGGAACGGTCGCATCCTACCATCGCTTGCTGCTACCATGCTTCAGTGATCCGTTTCCTTCAAGCGCATCTCGGCCAACATCGCATTCTCGGCGGTGCGGCCGTGCTCGCGATCACGCAAGCCGGCGCGTCGGTGTTGGGGCTTGTTCGCGACCGCTTGCTCAATCAAACGTTCCCGGACCTGGGCGTCGTCGATGCGTACATCGCGTCGTTCCGACCCAGCGATCTTCTCTTTCAGCTGACGGTGATGTCGGGGATCGCGACGGTGCTCGTGCCGCTCCTGGCGCGGGCGAACAAAGCCGGAGACGAATCGTCGCGGTTGCTTTCGAGCGTCATGGCCATCGGGTCGCTCGCGTTCGGTCTCATTGCCCTGGTGTGCGGCGTGTTCTTTCCCTCGCTTGCACCGATCTTCGTCGACTTCGACGGCGAGACGCTCGATCGCTATATCCAATTCGGCCGCCTCGCGCTCTTCACGAACTTCCTGTTCGTCTGCGGCAACAGTCTCGGGCAGTACCTGGTGACGGTGCAAAAGTACTGGATCTACGGCATCACGCCGATTCTCTATACCGCCGGAACGATCCTCGGCACCGTGTTTTTGACGCCCTACGTCGGGGCACTGGGCCCCATGCACGGTACGGTCATCGGCGCAGTCGTGTACGTCGTTATCCGCTTCGCGGGCGCGATCCGTGCCGGGTACCGGCCGACCTTTCGGCTGTGGCATCCGGAACTCTCGACGATGGGCGTGCTCATGCTGCCGCGCATGGCGGCGCTCGCGGTGCTGCAGTTGCAGCTTCTGCTGTTCGATACGTTCGCGTCGGGTTTGCCCATGGGATCGGTGACGGTGAACAGCAATGCTCGCAACTTCCAGTCGTTCGTCGTCGGCGTCATCGGCATCGCGCTCGCGCAGTCCGCGTTCCCGCTTCTGTCGCAGGCGGCTGCGAACGGAGAAGGGGATCGGTTCAAGCTCTACGTCCGCAAGGGATTCGTCATGATCGTGTGCCTTACGATCCCCGCGGCGGCCGTGCTCGTGCTGGCGACGCCCATCGCCGCGCGTTTGGTGGATTTGGGGCAGGTCTACGATGTCTTCGCGATGACGCTTCTCGTGTACGCGCTCAGTATTCCGTTCGAGAGCTTGAATCATCTGGTGCTGCGGTCGTACTACGCGCTCCACGTCACGGCGCTCCCGGCGGTGCTGAGCGTCGTGAACGGCGGATTGGCGATCGGCGTCGCGTGGCTGCTCGTTCCCGTTATGGGCGTGCACGGCATCCCGACGGGATTCCTCGTCGGCCAAACGGTTTCTCTTGTGGGATTGCTCGCGCTCCTGCCGTTCGCCACGCGGCGAAAACTGGGATCGTCGACGACATAAAAAACCGGCGCCTTTTGGGGCGCCGGGTATACGTGGACTGACGCACGTGCCTTACGGAAGCCCCAGGCCGAATTCGTTGTTCATTTCGGCGCAGAAGCGTGCGGCACAAATCGATTGGCTATCTTCATCGGGCAAGATGCCGAGAGCATTACGCTCTTCCTCCGTCGGTGCAGCGGATCGCAGATCGTCCGGAACCGCGTTCCACTCTTGCTCCATGACACGGGTCGCGAGGAAATTGAGGAGGTTCCCGATGCCTTCGCGAAGGTCTTTCGCGGCATCGAGGACTTCGGCCATTCGGTCGATCCGATCGCGCGAATTTTGCAGAAAAATGCAAATGTTCCCGAGAGTCAGCGGATCGACTTCCCGCACCAGCAATTCAGCGAATGCTGTCTCTTTCGGAAAATAGTCCGTGAGACTCTCATGCGTCGTCACCTGCATCACGATATGCTCCAAGGCGACATGCAATAAGAAACGCCAATCGTCATGAACTCGTTCGAACATATTCCCTCCAGAGTTGAATGAATTCGGCCGTCCACGTGAATGAACGCGTTGATCGTCAAATCAACGTAATTATACTATAAATTAAATATTATATATGTCAAATAAGCCTCATGCAGGGTGAACACGGCCTTGGATTACTTTCTCTTTACTTGAGTGAAATCAAGTTCAACGGGGGTCTCGCGGTCGAAGATGACGACCAGCACCGTGAGCTTGCCCTTGTCGACGTCCACGGAGTCGACCGTGCCTTCGTAGTTCTTGAACGGACCGTCGACGATGACGACGAGGTCTCCCACCTGGAAGTCGCTCTTGAACTTCGCCTGCTGCTCGCCGATGCGGCGCTGGATGACGCCGAATTCTTCGGGCGTGACGGGAACCGGAATGTTGCCGGAGCCGACGAAGCCCGTGACGTTCGGCGTGTTGCGCACGAGGTACCACGATTCGTCGGTGACGGTCATGTCCACGAGCACGTAGCCCGGGAACAATTTGCGCTCTTCTTCCACCGGATCGCCCTTCTTGAAGATGAGCTGCTTCTCCTTGGGGACCTGCACGTCGAAGATGTAGTTGCTCATATTGAAGCTATCGATACGCTGCCGGAGGGCGGCCGCGACGGCGTCTTCGTATCCGGCGTACGTGTGCACCACGTACCAATTTCGACCGGCATTGGGGTCCTGCTTTGCCATGGAGTGTTGGGGTTACGCGGCGAACGTGAGGAGTTCCTTCAAAAGATTCGAGAGCCCGATGTCGATGACGCCGAGGATCACCGTGCACACGAAGGTGAAGACGATCACGACGATCGAAAGGCGGACGGCCTGCTGGCGGGTGGGCCAGCGGACTTGACGCAGTTCGGCGACGGAATCCCGGACGTAGGTGAGAATCTGCTGCATGGGATGTTTCGAAAAAAGCCCTCAAGGGCTCCATGGGTCCATCATACCTGAACGATGAGGGTTTGCAAGGTTAATCGGCGACCCCGTCGCCCTCTCCCAGGTCGTATTCCGGCGAGGAGAAGGCGTGGATTTTCGTGATCGGCAAGGCGACGAACCAGACCCGGCCCTTGATACTCTCGTCGGGCACGAACGGATGCGCCGCGCCGTCCGCCGTGAAGCTGCGTGAGTCGTGGCTGCCCTGGCGGTTGTCGCCGAGAAGGAAGTACTGGTCGTTGGGCACCGTGTACGTCACGGGCGTGGTGTCGCCGCCGTTCGGAGGATGGCGGAACGTGCGCAGACGATTGCGCTCGTCGAGGTACGATTCGCTCAGTTCTTGCTCCTCGTCGCTCCCCGCGGGGCGTACGTACACGCGGCCGTTGCGGATCTCGACGGTGTCGCCCGGCACGCCGATGACGCGCTTGACGTAGAATTTGCGTGGCTCGTTCGGCGGACGGAAGACCACGATGTCGCCGCGCTCGGGATCGCCGACGAAGTAGGCGAATTTGTTGATGACGATGTACTCGCGGTCCTCGAGCGTGCTGAGCATCGAGTTGCCCTCCACTTGGAACGGCGACACGAGGAACGTGCGGATCCCGGCGACGATCGCGACGATCACCGCGATGTTGAAAACGACATCGAGAACGTGGAACCAAAACCCGCGCTGGGACGGCGTGTGCGCCATGCCGATCCATCCTACCGAAGCACGTGCGTCTGTACAGCGGAATCGCAGGCCTGTTTCGGGCCGCTTTCGCCCGGTACACTGCTGTCCGATGCTGCAGAAGATGCTCTTCACGAAGCACCTCGACGATGACGAAGTCCTCGTGCGCGTGGTGCACAAGCACTGGCTGCTCGGCCTGAGGGCCCTCGTTTGGCCGACGTTGTGGATCGCGGCCGACGCGCTTTTGGTGGTTGGCTTTCCGACGCGACCGATCGCGATTCTCGCGGGCTGCATGGGCGTCGTGTTCGGCGTGTGGTGGCTGCGCAACTTTTTCGATTATTTCCTGGACGCGTGGATCGTCACGAACGAGGGGATCATCGACGTCGCGTGGCACGGGTGGTTTCACCGCGAATCGTCGCGTATCCTCTACAGCGATATTCAGGGTGTGAGTTACGAAATCAAAGGCGTCGTCGGCACGCTGCTGCAAGTGGGTGTCATCGCGGTCGAGAAAATTTCGACGGGCGAAGCCGTGTCGCTGGAGTTCGTGAAGCGTCCTAAGAAGATCGAATCGTTGCTCCTGAGTTATCAAGAAAAGTATCTGCACAAGAAAAATATGAAAGACAGCAAGCAAGTCCAAGAATTGCTTGCGACACTCGTGGCCGAGCGGTTGCAACTGGATGATTTGGAAGGTTCCGACGGCGACGAATGACGACGATGTGGACCGTTCTCGGCGTTCTCGTCGCGATGGCCGTCATCGTGATCGCGCTCGTCGTCCGAAAAGCGCGCCGACGCGGTCTGTCGGCCGCGTCGAAATCGGCGATCGAAAAAGCGCTGCAGAAAGCCGTTTCCCAATCGGACCCCGTTCGGCGCGTGCTTGCGGTCGATGCGGTGCTCGATCTTGCGTTGACCGAATTGGGGTTCGTGGGAAGTTTGGGCGACAAGTTGAAAAAAGCCGGGCCGCGCATGCCGACCATCCAGGCGGTGTGGGAGGCGCACAAATTGCGCAATCGATTGGCGCACGAGCATGACGCGTCGGTCCATCCGCCGGAGGTTGATCGCGCCGTGCGCGTTCTCGAACACGCCATTCGTTCTCTTTCGCGATGAAACCGTCCCTCGTCATCGTCGGCCTTGGGAATCCCGGCAAAGCGTACGAGCGCACGCGACACAACGCCGGCTTTCACGCGATCGATCGATTGGCTGAAACGTACGGCACGGGCGAGTGGAAAGCGCTGTCGAAATTTTCGAGCGACGGCATGGAAGCACGCATCGGCATCGCGCCGGTGTTGCTGCTGAAGCCCCATACGTTCATGAATCTCTCGGGTGAAGCGGTCCGGAAGACCGTCGATTTCTACAAACTCGACCCCGCGCAGCAACTTCTGATTCTCTGCGACGACATCGATTTGCCGCTCGGGACGCCGCGACTCCGCCGTTTTGGCAGCGCTGGAACCCACAACGGGCTCAAGTCGGTCATCGAACACATCGGTACCGGTTTCCCACGGTTGCGTCTCGGCATCGGCCCCAAGCCCGATCGGGCGGATTTGGCGTCGTGGGTCGTGAGCGCCTTTAGCGACGAAGAGCGGAAAGCGATGGAGGGGTTGTATGCGTTGGTGCCGGAGATTGTGAAAGAATTCATTTTAGAATTGTAACCCAAACGCCCCTCTCCCGGCCGGCGTATGGCGCAGGTAGGAGAGGGGTTGGGGGTGATGTCTTACCAGTTCCAGTCCCACAGTTCGCGCCAGCGATCGATCCACGTGCGGTCGTTCCACTCGTTGTCGTCGGCGGCCGTGTGGCAGCCGGGATCCTGCGGGAAGTCCGTGAGACCATCTTGATCATTATCGACGCCGTCGCTGCACCGCGGAGCGCGGAAGTTGAATTCGTCCGTGTCCTGCGCGCTCTGGCAGCCGGTATCCTGCGGGAAGTCCGTCGCTCCGTCGCCGTCGTTATCGATGCCGTCCGAGCACGCGGCGAACTGCTGCTGTTGATTCTGCTCGTTGTTGTCGGCGCTGGATTCGCATCCGGGATCCTGCGGGAAGTCGCGCAGACCGTCGTTGTCGTTATCGATACCGTCCTGGCACTGCGGTTGGAACGACGTGTTGGATTCGTCGTTGTCCTGCGCGCTCTGGCAGCCGGGATCCTGCGGGAAGTCCCTGAGACCGTCGCCGTCGTTGTCGTAGCCGTCGCTGCACTGCGCGTTGGCCACGAATACCTGGCGGTTTTTGAACACCACCCCGGCACAGTTCGTGCCGGCCGTCACGGTGACGAGGCCGTTCTGCGGCGTGATGGAGAGCTGCGTCCAGCCGGACGGAATGAGTTCCGCCACGCTGTGCTGACCCGGTAGGATCTGGTCGAAGCGCGCGCGACCCGTCGAGTCGTTGTAGGCGACGCGCGTCGCATCAAGGATGAAGGTGAACTGCGCGGTAATCGGCAGGGGATTACCGTGCGGATCGAATGTTTCCTTGAAGACTTCGATACAGCCGAATTGAACGGGATCGTCCGATTCGTTGTTGTCCTGCGCGTTCACGCAGCCCGGATCATTGGGGAAGTCGGTGCGACCATCGAAGTCGTTATCGCGACCGTCGCTGCACTGCGGTACGAACGGATCGGTTTCGTCCGTATCTTGCGGATTGGTGCAACCCGGATCCAGCGGGAAGTCGATTAATCCGTCGTTGTCGTTATCGCGGCGATCGCTGCACGCCGGATCGTCGCCTTCGTTCGGATCGTCGGGATTCTGACAGCCGGGATCGTTCAGATCGATGCGGCCGTCACCGTCGTTATCGATGCCGTCGCGACACTGTGGCAACGGGGCGTTGAATTCGTCGTTGTCCTGGGGATTCTGGCAGCCCGGATCCGCCGGCCAGTCCACGAGGCCGTCGTTATCGTTGTCCCGGCGGTCGGAGCACTGCGGATCGTCGCCTTCGTTCGTGTCATCGGGACCGGAGCATCCGGGATCATTCAAGTCGATGCGTCCGTCACCATCATTATCGATGCCGTCCCGGCAGGCGGGCAGCGGGGCGTTGAATTCGTCGTTGTCCGTCGGTGAGGTGCAACCCGGATCATTCGGGAAGTCGATGAGTCCATCGTTATCGTTGTCCCGGCGGTCGGAGCACTGCGGATCGTCGCCTTCGTTCGTGTCATCGGGACCGGAGCATCCGGGATCATTCAAGTCGATGCGTCCGTCACCATCATTATCGATGCCGTCCCGGCAGGCGGGCAGCGGGGCGTTGAATTCGTCGTTGTCCGTCGGTGAGGTGCAACCCGGATCATTCGGGAAGTCGATGAGTCCATCGTTATCGTTATCGCGGCCGTCCTGGCACTGCGCCGGAGGGGCATTGAGCTCGTCATTGTCCTGCGCGTTCACGCAACCCGGATCCGCCGGGAAGTCGATAAGGCCGTCGAAGTCATTATCCCGGCGATCGCTGCACGCCGGATCATCGCCTTCGTTCGTGTCGTCGGGGCCGGAGCATCCGGGATCGTTGGGGAAGTCCGTTCGGCCGTCGAAGTCGTTGTCGATGCCGTCACGGCACTGCGGGGTCGGAACGCATTGGTTCTGGCTGGCGCGCACGGCGAGCGTTCCACCCCAGCTGTTGAGTTCGCCGGCGTTGCAACCGCTGACGCGGCCTTCGGCCTGGAGCGACACGGTGTGACTGCCCGGCTGGATCGTTCCCAGGTTCATCGTGGTCGAGAGCGGACCGAAGTTCGGTTCACCTTCCCAACCGAGGAAGCCGGATGTTCCCACCAGTTGGTTATCGACGTACACGTGCACGCGTACCGAGGAACAGTGCTGGCCTTGCGCTTGGTCGTTTGAGAGGCCGACGACGTAATGCATTTGCATCGGCGACGCCGTCGTGACCTGGAACGGCATCGTGTGACGCGGTTCGCAGAGCTGGCCGGGCGACGTGCAGCTGATGCGGAAGGCGCTGTCGGTGCTGTTTTGCGCGCACTGCGGAGCACCGTCCTCATTCGGATCGTCCAGTCCGGAGCATCCCTGGTCGGCGGGGTAGTCGATCTCGCCATCACCATCATTGTCGATGCCGTCGTTGCACTGCGTGACGGGCGCATTGAACTCGTCGTTGTCCTGCGCGTTCACGCAACCCGGATCCGCCGGGAAGTCCGTGAGACCGTCGAAGTCGTTGTCCCGGCGGTCGCTGCACGCAGGATCGTCTCCTTCGTTCGTGTCATCGGGGCCGGAGCATCCTGGATCGTTCAGATCGATGCGCCCGTCGCCGTCGTTGTCGATGCCGTCGCGACACTGTGGCAACGGCGCGTTGAATTCGTCGTTGTCCTGCGCGTTCACGCAACCCGGATCATTCGGGAAGTCGATGAGACCGTCGTTGTCATTGTCGCGCCGATCGGAGCACTGCGGATCGTCGCCTTCGTTCGGATCGTCGGGGTTCTGACAGCCTGGATCGTTCAGATCGACGCGGCCATCACCATCATTGTCGATACCGTCGCGGCACTGCGGTTGTGTGCACTGCGTCGTACCCGTGACGGTCACGGTCGCGCTGCAATCGGTGTAGTTGCCGGGATGGCAGAGTTTCACCTGCGTGCCGATTTGGAAGAGATTGTTGAAGGTACTCGTCGGAATCGTCACCGGACCGTTGCGGCCGCAGAAGACGTTCTGCGCGTGTGTGATTTGGCCGTTCGCGGTCAGCAGGTGCGCGCAGGCATCGAAGGTTTTCGCGTATGACACCGTCGTGTTGCAACCGTTGGCCGTGACCGACGTCAGCGTGACGTTCGCAGTGTTGAACTCATCGTTGTCTTGCGCATTCACGCAGCCCGGATCCGCCGGGAAGTCGATTTTCCCGTCATTGTCGTTGTCACGGCGGTCGCTGCACGCCGGATCATCGCCCTCGTTCGTATCATCAGGACCGCTGCAGCCGGGGTCCTGCAAATCGATTTTTCCATCACCGTCATTGTCGATGCCGTCGCGGCAGGCGGGCAACGGCGCGTTGAACTCGTCGTTGTCGTCCGGATTCACGCATCCGGGGTCCTGCGGGAAGTCGATCTTCCCATCGCCGTCGTTATCACGACCGTCGCGGCACTGCGCCGGAGGAGCGTTGAATTCGTCGTTGTCCTGTGCATTCACGCAACCCGGATCGTTCGGGAAGTCGGTCAATCCATCGTTGTCGTTATCACGGCGGTCGGAGCACTGCGGATCGTCCCCTTCATTGTTGTCATCGGGACCGCTGCAGCCGGGGTCCTGCAAATCGATTTTTCCATCCCCGTCGTTATCACGACCGTCGCGGCATTGGGCCGGAGGAGCGTTGAACTCGTCGTTGTCCGTCGGGCTGGTGCAACCCGGATCCGCCGGGAAGTCCGTGAGACCGTCACCGTCGTTGTCGCGCAGATCGCGGCATTGTTCTTCACCTCCTTCATTGGTGTCGTTCGGACCGGAGCATCCAGGATCGTTCAGATCGATACGGCCATCATTGTCGTTGTCGATGCCATCCTGACACTGAGCCGGCGGAGGATTAAACTCATCGTTGTCCGTCGGTGATGTGCATCCCGGATCCTGCGGGAAGTCGATTTTGCCGTCGTTGTCGTTGTCGCGAAGATCTGAACACTGCGGGTCGTCACCCTCATTGGTGTCGTCGGGGTTCGTGCATCCCGGATCGTTCGGAAAATCGACACGCCCGTCGCCGTCGTTGTCCCGACCGTCGCGGCACTGCGCCGGAGGAGCGTTGAATTCGTCGTTGTCCTGCGCGTTCACGCAGCCAGGATCGTTCGGGAAGTCAGTCAATCCATCGCCGTCGTTATCGCGACCGTCGCTGCACTGACTGTCCGGGAATTCACTGGGATCGTTGGGATCGGTGCACTGCGGGTCATGTGTTACTTCGCTCGTATCGGTCGCCGAGGCGCAGCCGGAATCGGACGGAAAGTCCGTGCGGCCGTCGTTGTCGTTGTCGATACCGTCGTTGCAGGCAACGCGCGCGCCGCGTCGACACGTGATTCTGGCGATCCATTGGTTTCCAGCGGAGCACGCGTTGAGAACTTGGAAGTCGTTGATCGATGTATTCCAGCGACCGAGATAATTGTCGCCGCAGCTGTCGAACCCGCATCCGTCGCCCCAGTCGCTGTCGCAACTCGTCGAGACGACGCTGTCGTAGCCGAGCAATTGGCATACTTTCAACGCGGTCGCAGGGTCGTCGTTGATGGCTTCGCGGATCTCCGTCAGTCCTTGCTGTGCGCCGATTTGGTTCACTTGGTTGCGCAGAGTTCCCGGATCGGCGGACGTGCCGAACGTACGGGTTTCGACCGTGCCGCCCCCGCTTGTCACGAGCGCATCGATACCGCCGTCGCCGTCATCGTCGATGCCGTTACGGCACTGGCCTCCGCCGGAGGGAGGGGGAGTCGGTGCGAACGGCGTCGAGCAGACGATTTGCGACGTCCAATCTCCTCCGCATGCACTGACGACGGTGATGTCGCTGCCGTTCCAAATCCCGTGTCCGTCATCGCCGCACGAATCGAAGTTGCTGCGGCCGAAATCGGGCGAATACGCTTGCGAGCTCGTGACGGTTTCGTATCCGAAGAGGTTGCAGATCGCGCGTGCCGTCGTGGGTTCATGGCGGAACGCCGCGGAATCTTCGTAGTTTTCCGAAATCGTCGTCAGGCCGAACTGGCGCAGGCGATTGTTGACTTCGCCTCGCCATGTGAAGGGGTTGGCGGTCGGACCGAACGTCCTCGTGGACGGCATATTCGACGGCAACGACGCCAGCACCCGGTTATACAAATCCTGGGGAAGAACGGTATTCGATGCCTGCGCGTTCGCGTCAGAGATTCCCAGGATCGGTTGGAACACCGGCGTGTTCTGCAATGCAGCCCACGCTCCGCTGGCGTGGAGCTGAACCGCGATGGTCGCGACAAGCAGTGCGGAAGCGATGCGCTTCGACGCCAACGGTGAACGGACCATATCCCGGGGGGAAAGATGAAATAAGAAAGGAAGTAGTATTGGATCAGATGACATGTTCTGTCAATGTTTTCTTGCTCAGAAGCGCAAAAAGCCTGAATACAGAATGTATCCAAAAAACCCCCGGTGACCGGGGGTTTTAAGGATGGCGGGCGATACGCCGCTTAGATGCCGATCAGAAGTTTTCGTCCGAAGCCCGCGGCCGCCCCTGTACCCACGCCCGCGAGGGCGATGAATGCCAGGAAGGGGATCGTGCTGTCGGCCGGCTTGGCCGGCGTGAGAGGCTTGAGGTGATTCGTCGGTGCGGACGACGCGGTCGACCCCGTTCGCGGGATGATACCGAGCACCGTCGTCGTCACGCTTTCGCACACGTCGTCGTCGAGATCGTCGGCTTCGACGCACACGTCGTTGCGGATGATCTGACCCGCGACCATGTAGGTCGGAACCGAGACGCGATAGCGGAACGTTGCTTCGTCGCCTTCTTCGAGCTCGTCGATTTCCCATTCGAGTCGGCGGCCGCTGCGGGAGTCGGCGTCGCCGTCATCGATGATGATCACGTCGGCGGGCAATTGATCGGTGACGACGAGGTCTTCGATCGTTTCGTCACCGGTGTTCTCGACCGTGACGGTATAGTCGATGATGCCGCCGGGGAAGACTTCGGACGTGCTCGCGGTCTTGCGCAGATCGATCTCAAGATCTTCGTCTTCGTCATCATCGTCATCTTCGACGTCCGTGCGATCCGTCGCCGTCTTGTCCTGCACGCGCGCTGTGTTCAGGAGCGTTTCGCCGTCGGCATCGTCGTCGATCTCGACTTCGATTTCGTACGTCTTCGTCTCGCCGGCTTCGAACGTCTGGTTCTCCCAGCGGATATCGCGTCCGTCCTCGTCGCTCTCGTTCGGCGTGGCATCGATGAATTCCACTTCTTCCGGCAACGTGTCGGTCACCGTGACGTTCGTCTGACGCGTGAGGCCGACGTTGCGGACCGTAATGACGTAGCGGAGCGTGTCGCCCGGTTCGGCCTCGGTTCGACCGTCGGTTTTGCTGATGGTGAAGCCCTCGTTTCCGGCGAAGGTGTTCTGCTTGTTCTTGAACGTCACCGTGGCGCAGGCCGTGCCGGCGGGGACGCTGACCGTGCCGCCCGCGGGCGTCACGAGCTGTTGCGCCCAGCCGTTCGGGAGCGTTTCGGTGACCGTGTGTTGGCCGGCCGGGACGTTCTCGAAGCGCGCGCGACCTTGGCTGTTATTGACCGCCGTGCGCGTGCCGTCGAGCGTGAAGGTGAACTGCGTCACCGGTGTCAGGATGTTGCCGAACGGATCGAACGTCTCTTTGATGACGTCGATGCATCCCATCTGCTGGGTCGGGCAGGTGAGCTGCGTGGTGGCCGAACTCTGGTTGTTCTGGCTGTTGCCGTCCGTGGTCGTGGTCGTGACGACGCCCGTGTTCGACACCGCGCCGTTCTCGCAAACGCCCGTCGGGAGCTGCGTGGCGAAGACGAACGTGAGCGTGCGGCTGGAGCTCGGAGCGAGCGAGCCGAGCTGGCAGGTGATCGTGCCGTTCGTCACCGAGCACGTCGTGCCGGCGGGCTGCTGCGTCAGTGAAGCACCGGTAAGCGTGAGGCCCGCGGGAATCGCGTCGCTGACGGTGACGCCGCTCGCGGTGAGCGGTCCGGCGTTCGTCACGAGCAGTTGGTAGGTGATGTTCTGGCCGCGCTGCGCCGTTTGCGTGCCGGTCTTCACGATCGACACGTCGGCGGTCTGCGGCGCCGGGCACGTGAGCTGCGTCGTCACGGACGATTCGTTGTTCTGGAGATTCGGATCCTGGCGATCGTTTTGCACCGCCGCGCGGTTCGTGACCGTGCCCGGCACGCACGACTGTTGCGCTTGCGTGGCGAGCGTCAGGTTGAGCGTGATCTCCTGGTTCGCCGCCATGAAGCCGATCGTGCAGAAGACGGTGTTGCCCTGCAATTGGCAGCGGCTGTCCGATGCGGCGGCGACGAACGTCGTGCCGACGGGAAGCGGATCGCCCACGACCACGCCCGTGGCGGTGGCCGGTCCGAGGTTTTTGACGGCAAGTTGATAGGGGAGATTCGATCCGCGAACGGCGGTGGCCGGTCCGGTTTTGATGATCCGGAGATCGGCGTGCTGCGGTTCCTGGCGGTTCTTGAAGACCACGCCGGCGCAGTTTTGGCCCGCGGCCACGTTCACGATGCCGTTTTGGGGCGTGACGTTGAACAACGTCCAGCCGTTCACCGGCGTTTCCGTCACCGTGTGCTGGCCGACCGGAACGTTGTTGAACCGAGCACGGCCTTGGTTGTCCGAGTGAACGTTCGTCGTATTGTCGAGCTTGAACTCGAACGGCGGGATCGTCGTCAGGCGGCTGCCGCCGGCGTCGTATCCTTCCTTGAGAATCTCGATGCAACCGAATTGCGGTGCCGGGCACGTGACCTGCATGGTCGCCGTGCTTTCAT
The DNA here is from genome assembly GCA_964641555.1 of uncultured Candidatus Peribacteria bacterium. Taxonomy (GTDB): domain Bacteria; phylum Patescibacteriota; class Gracilibacteria; order Peribacterales; family Peribacteraceae; genus DALYDP01. Next base: position 16,073 of record CAZXKA010000003.1, read on the forward strand.
TGTTCTGGAGATTCGGATCCTGCATGTCGCCTTGGACCGCCGCGCGGTTCGTGACCGTACCCGTCTGGCACTGCCCGGCGGATTCGTTGGTCTTAAAGGCGACGTTGAACGTGATCTCTTGGTTCGCCGTCATCGTTCCGAGCAAGCAGAACACGCTGTTGCCTTGCAGCTGACAGCGATTGTCCGACGCGGCAGGCACGAAGGTCGTGCCGGCGGGAACCGGGTCGCCGACCGTCACGCCGTTTGCCGTCGCCGGACCGAGGTTCTTGACGGCGATGGAGAAGACGGCGTTCTGGCCGCGGACGACGGATTGCGACGTCGCGGTCTTGATGATGCGAAGATCCGCGTTCTGCGGGGGGCATGCGGCGACGGTCGTTTGCGCCTGGCTTCCCATCGAGGGGCCGTTCAGCAGCGAGCCGGTCGCGGTGTTGTTGATCGTTGTACCGCAGGCGTTCTGATTCACCGTGAAGACGAGATTGAACACCTTCGTCGCGCGGGCGGGGAACGGGAAATTGCGACAGACGACGGCGTTGCCTTCTTGGTTGCACGCCGGGTCGCTCTGCGCGTCCACGTACGTCAGGCCCGCGGGGATGATATCGGTGATGACCGGATTCACGGCGTCGTTCTGCGACCAGTTCATCGCCCGGACCACGTACGTGATCGTATCGCCGACGCTCGCCGTGGCGGGGCCGGTTTTCTCGGTCTTCACGATGCCGCGGCAGTTGGGTCGTACGTCGTGCGTGTCGCTGGCCGTTGGAGTGCTCGTTCCCTGGACCTCCGCCCGATTCGATACCGTCGCGTCGCAGAGTTGGTTACCGGTCGTTTGGAAGATCAGGATGAACGTGCGCGTTACGTTTGGCTGGATTGTGCCCAGCGCGCAGTCCAACTCCTGAAGCGTCGCGTTCCACTGGCATGCGGGTACGTCGGCCACCGTCGCACCCGTCGCACTGCGGAAGCTGAACGGCGCGGCGATTTTCTGGCCCGCCGCGTCGATGAAGAAATCCTTCACGCGGACGTTGTCGGCCGCGGCATTGCCGCTGTTGCGGACGACGATCGAGTATTGCAAGAGGCCGCCCGCGATGACTCTTGAGGGGCCGGACTTATTGATGGTGAGATGCGGGGCTCCGGGACACGTGACCTGCATGGTCGCCGTGCTTTCATTGTTTTGCAGATTCGGATCCTGGTGGTCGCTCTGTACCGCGGCCATGTTCGTGACGACGCCCGTCTGGCACTGACCGGCGGCATCGTTCGTCTTGAACGCGACGTTGAACGTGATTTCCTGGTTCGGGTTCATTGTCCCGAGCGAACAGAACACGCTGTTGCCTTGCAGCTGACAGCGATTGTCCGACGCACCGGGCACGAAGGTCGTGCCGGCCGGAACAGGATCGCCGACCGTGACGCCCTGCGCCGTGGCCGGACCGAGGTTCTTCACGGCGATGCTGAAGACGGCGTTCTGACCGCGGACGACGGATTGCGTTGTCGCGGTTTTGATGATGCGAAGATCCGCGTGCTGCGGTTCCTGGCGGTTTTTGAACACGACGCCGGCGCAGTTTTGGCCTGCTGAAACCTGCACGACGCCGTTCTGGGGCGTGACGTTGAACAACGTCCAGCCGTTCACCGGCGTTTCCGTCACCGTGTGTTGGCCGACCGGAACGTTGTTGAACCGAGCGCGGCCCTGCGCGTCGCTCTGCTGCGCCTGATTCCCATCGAGTGTGAACGTGAAGTTCGGGAGCGGCGTCGTGATGCGGTTGCCCTGCGCGTCGTATCCTTCCTTGAGAATCTCGATGCAACCGAATTGGGGCTCCTGGCGGTTCTTGAAGACGACCGCGGCGCAGTTGTTTCCCGAGCTCACCTGTACCACGCCGTTTTGCGGCGTGACGTTGAATTGCGTCCAGCCCGCGAGCGGGGTTTCGGTCACGGTGTGCTGGCCCGGCGCGACGTTCGAAAACGTGACGCGGCCCTGCGCGTTGCTCTGCAGGGTTTGGTTTCCGTCGAGCGTGAAGGCGAAGCCGGGGAGTGGCGTCGTGATGCGGTTGCCGTTGCTGTCGAAGCCTTCCTTGAGGACGTCGATGCAGCCGTTCACCACGGGTGCGGGCGTGCACTGCAAGTGGACGTTCAACGCGTGTGCCCAACCGAGCATGATGAAAGTGTCGTTGCGGTTGAAGCTGGCGTCCGGCATCGCGATGTTCTTGCCGTACTTGGCGAGCAATTGCAGCGTCGTCTCGTTCGCGCTCGGATCGACGACGTTCGTCAGGTTGATCGTGCCGGTGAACGTTTCGGTCTCGAAGCAGAAGTGCTGGGTGCAACTGCCGCTCGTGTATTCGCGGTTGTGCACCGTTTCCCATTGCACGCCGGCGGGATCGTACGTCGTGTGGAGTCCGCCGTTGCGCGCGACGCGTCCGAGCACGCGGACGTTGGTGATTTGGTTCTCGCACACGCCGTATTCCAGGCGGTAGTCGAGCGTGACCTGGCGATTGCAGAAGTTATTCGGCTGATTGTGGACCGGCTGGTTCACGAACAGCGCGACGATCGGGCGATTCCCGAGCGGCGCGAAGACGTCGGAGCCGTTCTTGGGCGTGAGCACTTCGATGCCGCCGCTGCCGGCCGCGAAGCCGGACGTGGTTTGCAGCGCGAAGGCGACGAGGAGAAACGCGGCCGTGGCCGTGCGGGTGAAGGCATTGCCGTGCGCGTTTTTCATGCGCATCGCGAGGCTGAAGAGGCCGTACCCGACGGCGGCCATTACGAAGAGGAACACCGAGAGGCGGGCGACGCCGTGCCAGGCGACCCAGCGCTGCAGCGATTCGTCGTTCGTGAGGTTCTCGAGCTGCGCCGCGGAAAGCGTGCCAGCGTATTCGACGTGGTCGAACGTCGCGGCGGTCTTGCTGAGCAGGCTGGCGTCGACCATGGGTGTGCCCACGAGGTCGCGGTCCAGCGGAATGCGGATGTTGGCGGTGAGGATCGCGTCGGTCAGGTCGATACCCGGGATTTCGATGGACCCGAGCTCGCCGGCGGCGTCCGTCAGGCGGACGCGGAGGGTGGCAGTCGTGACCGTGAGGGCGTCGGCGGAGCCGGAAAGGTCGATCTGGCCGTAGGCCCAATCGCCGGCTTTCGTGCCCATGTTCTCCATCCGGACGGCGACGATGTCGGCGTCCTCACCCTTCACGACGAAGCGGTACTGGGCGATGGTCGACATCACTTCGCCCGTCGCGGCATCGCGCAGCGTTACGTGCGCCATGGCGACGCCCGGTGTGACTTCGGCCGTCAGAGGAATATCGAGCGGCAATTGTTCGCCGGCGGCGATGCGCAGCGGCGCGTACTCGAACGTCGCGATGCGGTTGCGGGCGGCGTTGAAGTCGAAGATTTCGACCGTCGGAATGACGAGGAGTTCGGAGCCGCCGTTGTTGATGGCGGTGCCGCGAAGCGTCAGCGCGCCGCCGGGATCCACGTTCGGGCCCGAGAGGGGAGGGAGTAATTCATCGCCGTAGGATGCGATCCCGATCGTGCCCGGGAAGAGCGTGACGAATTGCGCCGCGCCGTCTTCATCGGTGACGACCACCGGCGTGTCGGCCCAGCCGAGGCTGCGACCCTTGGCCGTGAGGAGCTGCACCCGCAGCTCGTAGCGGCCGGCCGGAACGGCGGGCAGCTCGCCCTTGAGGAGCACGGTCTTCGTTTCGTTCGGGGCCAGCGCGATCGCCGTGCGCACCACGTCGATCGAGTAGGGGAGTCCGTCTTCTTCCTCGATACCGCGCAATTCGATGCGGTACTGTAAACCGGTTACGAGCGTCTCCTCGGTGTTCAAGATCTGGAACGATCCCGTGACGCTTCCGTCCTCCACGCGCGCCGCGAGGCCGGTCACGTAGACCGCTTCGGGTTCGTAGGTCTCGCTCAGGTCGAGCGCGTCGAGATCGCGATCACCGTACGGTTGTACGGCGGCGGGCTCGGCGGCCAAGGCGACAGTCGCGTTGAGCGACAGAGCCAAGAGAGACAGGACGGATACAGTGCGCGTACCCATAGAGAGAAGGAGGAGAGACAAAAGGGATGGATTGTGGCATAGCATCCTATACTTGTCAACTCCGAAAAATGTGGTTTGATCTCGTATAACCCTCCAAGCGGCTGATTTGGCCAAATACACAAAAATTGCGGCCTCTACGGCTTCGGGAAGCGCTAAAATTTATTGTTGAATCTTTAAACGCCTCCGCACTTCCGAAGAAGAAACCGTTTTCCCTTTTTTGGCTTCGCGTAAGCCGAGATCGATCTGTTCCGTATATTGTTCCAAGATTAATTGATCTTCGTTCATTGGCCTGAGAGTGTTGCCGTCGATCATGGAGTGTTAGGAAGAGGGGCGATAAACGCAGTTCTTCACAGCGTCGCGTACAAAATCGCGGCGGTCGCGAGCATCGAGACCAGGCTGTAGCCGGCATCGAGGACGATGAGCGTCTTCGGCCTGCCGGCCCAGGTGTAGATGTTCGCGATCGTCAGCGCCGTGAACGGCAGCCAGATGATGACGGCGATCAACATCGCCTGGCCGACGTCGGCCAATGCGACGAGCTGGAACGCCCGCCCCAAGACGGATGCCTGGACGAAGAGCATGACGACGCTCATCGCGAGCCCCGGGAGCATCATCGAGAACTTCACGTCTTCCGGCTTCGGCGGCGTGATGCCGCTGAGGGCCATCCATTGCTTGCCGAAGAGCGGGCCGTGCCACACGAATCCGAGGGCGATGGAGGCGACGATGGCGAGGAGGATGCCGATCACGTGGCCTTGCACGTACTGGCCGACGGCGATGAGATGTTCCATGGGAGAAAGAGGAAGGAGGATTGCTGGCTGGGGAGGAGGGATTCGAACCCCCGAATGGCGGCTCCAAAGGCCGCTGCCTTACCACTTGGCGACTCCCCAAGGACGGATGCTCTTAGTATAGCGGAAAAGTCGATTAGGTATCCATGCCACGTGCTACTATGCGGTTGAACCGCCGCTTTACTTCCCCACGCATCCCATGATCACCAGCATGTTCATCACCCTCCCCGTCTCCGATCCGGCGAAGTCGCTCGCGTTCTACGAGAGCGTAGGTTTCGCGCGCGATCCGCGATTCGCCGACGGTTCCGCCTGCTGCGTCGCTCTCAACGACAACGTCTCCGTCATGCTGGGGTCCAAGGAACAATTCGCCGAGATCTCGCCTCGGCCGGTCGGTGATCCGACCAAAGGATGCCATGCGCTCATGAGCTTGAACCTCGACAGCCGCGAGGCGGTCGATGATATGGTTGCGAAGGCCGTCGCGGCGGGTGGATCGCAAGCGCATGAGCCGGAGGATCACGGCTTCATGTACCAGTCCGCGTTCTACGACCTCGATGGCCATGGGTGGGGACTCACGTGGTTTGATCCGAAGGGTGGGGGCTGAGGCTGTATTTCGAATCCTTCCGGAGCTAAAGACTGGATTTAAGCGGCGAAAGAGTTTAGAAAAGATCTATGGAAGACGCTTTACTTCAAGGTCTTGCAATGCAGGAATTGGTTGAAATGACAAATGGATTGGCAGCGCTCAACGCACAGTATCTAGCAATTTGTGTTAGTATTTTGGCTATTGCTGCTGGTTTTATTTATTTAATCAATATTAAACCTTTAGGTGAGAAGTTGGATAAGCAGCAAGAACGTTTGATAAAAATGGAAAAAGAAATCGGCGAAAACTTATTTTCCTCCAAGCAAGAAATAAGGGGGCAATTGGAGGATTTTAAAGTTTCGCAAACAGGGGATATAACGCTTCTGGTTAATCAAAAAAATGAGAATTTAAAATCAGAATTGGAAAAGAAATTTGCTGAGCTATCGAACGAGCTTGGTGCAAAAATGAGAGAATCAGAAAAAAGCTTGTTAGAAAAAATTGCATCGCAAGAGAATGAAATAGTTTTGCTGAAATTAAGCACGATGGAGTTGCAGGCTCACAAATATCATACAGAAGGTAAAATGGGCGGAATACTATATTTAATAGAGCTTTTAGAAAATGAACTAAAATACGGGCATCCGCATATGCCATACACGTTGAGCACAATGAACAAAATAATTAACGAATATGAGATCGACCAGGTTGATGTGGATCGTTTATTCAGGTCCTTAGAAAAAATAACTGATTCGAAGCATGCCGAATTGGTAAAAGAAATACGTTCTAAGGTAAGGATTAAAAAGTAGATTTCTAATTCACCGCTAAACCATCTCCTCTGGAATAAATATTACATAGCGGAGTATTCTTTTCGCCATGAAAACTCCCGCACTCATCGGTGGAACCGCAATCGCCGCGGCGGTCGTCGCCGGCATTCTCTTGTCGCTCCAGAACTTCGACGCAGAAGCCGTCGCGTGCGAGGACATCGACGAGGCACGGACGAATCTGCAGGCGATGTACGACGCCGGAGTGAACGCGAGCGTGCAGGTGTACGCCGGAGAGAAGGCCGCGATCGATGAGGAACTGAGCCGGTGCTTGAGCGCGAAGCCGAAGGATCCGTGCGCCGATGCGCAAGCGGCGCGCGATCAGGCGGTCGCGAACTTCAACGGGATTTCTTCGCCGCCGGACAGCGCGCCGTACGCCGAATTCCAGACGTACTTCGCGAAGCGCGATGAGGCCTACAATGCGTACAAGAAAGCGAAAGACGCGCTCGATCAGTGTCGCGCCGCGAACCCGCCGAAGCCGGACGTTCCGTATGAGGAATCCGATACGAAGGCGTGCTTCGATGCGTATGACGCCGGCGTCGCATCGATCCGCGAGACGTTCACGAAGAACACGCAGGCGCTGCGCAGCGCGTTCACTGCCGCGATGGCCGCGCTCGATGCGCGCGAGAAGGCCTGCAATCCGCCGACGGGAGACGGAAAGTTCACGGAAGTCACGGGCGGCGGCCAGGGCGGTCAGAACGGCGGACGGAACGACGGACCCACGTCCGAGCAGATTTCGAACTGCACGCCGATCGATCCCAATCTGGATGCGGAGCTGATCGCCCTGCGCGCGAGGGCCGGCGCGATCCCGGCGGAAATCCAGGCGGTGCAAGACAGCATCGACAACGTCCGCAAGCGCATGAGCCCGCTGCAGCAAGCGCTGCGCGACGTCGACACGTACATTCCGCCCGAGGCGGCGAAGACGCAGTACGAAGGCGCGCTCAACGCGAAGCGCGCGGAGCGGAAGGTTTCGATTGAGCAGTCTCTGGAGTTCTACAACAATCTTCTCGCACGAAGGCAGGCGGAGAAGGCGGCGCTTGAGAAAGAACTCTCCGATCTCCAGGCGCAGATCGCGGCTCGCTTGGCGGAGATCGAAAGAGAGAACGCGGAGCGGCGGAGGAATTTCCCGACGAACATCCATCAGTCGAAGCCCGATAAGTGCGAGTACTACCATTGCCACGGCGTCCTCTGCGGTCGGCCCGATCCGATGACCGACGGCTGCGGCCACGGTTCGACGACGCAGGACGACGTCGACTGCAAGCAGTTCATCAAGGCGTACTTGAAGGCGGCCGGGGGGAATTGATGGTGGTGCACATTGCGAAATCGGGAGCAGACGCACGTCTGCTCCCGGGTGCCCCCCTCATGCTCGTCATACAACTGTGAGTATCAACTTTCTCAGGCCGGTTACTTCCCACTTTTCTTTGGTGAGCGACGTGTAGGAACATCCATCGACCGGTTCGTCATTCACATGAAAGACGTGCCAAACGATGCTGCCTTTCGGTAGCCAGATGACGCGGACGGCGAGGAATGGGTTGCCTTCAGCGAGGGAGATCTCGTCCCAGTGGTTGCCTTGAGCATTCCATGCATCGGAGATTTGTCCGATCGATACGTTCCTTGGCAGCGAGAGAGAAATTCTCTGCGTGCCACTCGGCTTCACGATCTTCAAAGCCGCCATTATCCGCTTTGGACGTTGCTGTGCGACGAAGGAATGCGGTTTTCCCCACGTGAGCGTGATCGTCTCGAACATTGCTCTTCCTTTATGGAAAGTGTGTAGAGAGGGGCGCCGGCCCCTCCGAAAAAAGAAAGGACCAGCGTGCTCCCTACAAGATCGATGATGTGAAGCGTCGGCGAAAGCGGGTCATGGTAGACGGATATTATGGATGCGTCCACGGCAGAAGAATAGAATACGGGGCACTATGGCGAGACTTTTCCGCTTTGGGCGCCCGGTGCATTCGATCGACGGCATGGTGATCTACGCGTCGTGCCTGGCGCTCGTCTTTTTGTTCGTCTGGCTCGGATTGATCGGGATTCTGCAGGTCTTCGTACGGAGCGGCGAACGGGATTTCGTCGAATTCGTGTGGGAACTCGTGCTTTTTTCGTTCGTCCTGCTCGCAGCCGCGCCCGTCATTTCCGCATCGATCGTGCCGAACAACTCCGCGGTCCCCGCCGTGCTGATTTTTTGCTTCCTCCTGAGCGTCGGCTGTTTGCTTGGGGGAATGGGGGGAGCATTTTTCGGAATGCATAACGCATTGGCGGCCGCCCAATTCGCCGGGCTATCCGTCTTTTTTTTCGCGACGGTGCCTCTTGCCCTTGGTCTGAGTATCATGATCGTCGAAATGCTTAAAAAAGCGATTTCATCCCTCTCATGACACCTCGCCCCCTCTGGTTCGCGGCCAAACGGTACGGATACGGATGGTATCCGGCGACGTGGCAGGGATGGATGGTGATGGCGATTTGGCTCTTGCTATTCGTCGGAGCGTACGTACGGTGGAACGTCGAAACGGAGACGGCGTGCTTTGTGACGGACGTCGCGCTATCGACTTCGCTCTTGATCATCGTGAGCTGGTACACGGGCGAGAAGCCGCGGTGGCGCTGGGGAGGGAAGTAGCGTCGTCACGCCCGCGCCTCCGCCAGCATCGCGCAGCGCACGAGTCGCAGCGTCGTGAAGGGGATCCGTTCGCCGAGCGCTTCGTAGGCGGGTTTCAGGCGGTCGGTGCCGCACTCCTCGAACGCAACGCGGATGCGCGCGGCGTCGGGTACCTGCTCCAGCAGATACTGCACGTGGACGGGCGTTCCTTCTTCGATGAACTGTTCGATGTACAGGAGCACCCGGTCGGGCTTCACTCCCACGCGCGCGACGATCGCATCCAGCGGCGCGCATGCGGCCAGCATTTCGCGGATGAGCGCGGCGCGCTTTTGGCGCGTCTGGCCCGATCGTTTCGGAATGTCGCTGCGTCCATCGATCTCCGGTATGTACGTGCGCGCTTCGAACGTGAAGAGCGGACGCGGCACGTAGGCGTTCATCTCGTCCGCGAGCGAATCGTAGAGCTGCGTGACGAGCGGTTCCGCGCGGATGGACGAGGGATTCCAGCGTTCCACGTAGAGCGCGCCGGCATTCCGCACGCGGCTGAGCGCCACGTACGCCTGACCCGGCTCCCAGAGCGACGCGAGGTCGACGATGAGCGCATCGAGCGATGCGCCCTGCGCCTTGTGGATCGTGGTGGCCCACGCGAGCGTGACGGGGAAATTCCACGCCGTCAGCAGTTCTTTGCCGTCGCCGTCGAGGTACGAGAATTTCTGCTTCTCCACTTCCACCACGTCGCCGCTGAGGAGTTCGATCACGAGCAGTTCATCTTCGATCCGCCGGATGTGTCCGAGCGATCCGTTCACGTAGACCTGCGGCTCGGACGGATCGTTCTTGCGCATCATGACGAGCGCGCCTTCTTTGATGAGCAAGACATCGGGGATCGGCATCGCGCGTTTGGCGGATTCGAGCACGCGCGCTTCGCCGGCGTACTCGGTTTCGAACGCGCGGGGTTGCCCGGGGATCGCGTCCAGGCGACGGTGGTTATAGGCGTCGGCGCTGTGCCTATGGGCGTAGAGACGCGTGCCCTCGGTGTCGTCGTTCGCATAGCCGGTGCGGGCATCCAGAAACGCGCGCACGTCGTCGTTCACGGTTCCCGCGCGGACGAAGTTGAGGATATCGAGGAAGTCGCTGTCTTTCGTCCGCATGACGGTGCTCATGAGCGCCGGCACGAACGCGCTGTCGCGCCACGCCTGGTGCAAGAACGCCCAGTCCTTCTGCATCGCTCCCGGCGTCACCGGCGGCAATTGGGCAAAGTCCCCGACGACGATGATCCGCAACCCTCCCCACGGTTCGTCGCGGTTGCGCGCCGCGCGGGCGATGCGTTCGGCCGCCATCAACGTCGTGCCCGAGAGCATCGATACTTCGTCGATCACGACGCAGCACGCCGCGAGCAGGCGATGCGTCAGCTTTCTGCTTCTGAGCGCGCGCAACACCGTTTCCTCGATGCCGCCTTCCATGATGCCGAGCCCGAAGAAGCTGTGAAACGTCCTGCCGCCGATGAGCACGGCCGCCGCGCCCGTGCTGGCGACGACAGGGAACGCCTCCGACGGTTTGTCCTTCAGGTATCGGTTCAAAAGAAAACTTTTCCCCGTCCCCGCGGCGCCCGTCAAAAAGACGTTGCCCTGGCGTTCAAGAATATCGAGCGCTTTGGTTTGGCAACTCGTGAGGTCGGCGGAGGGTGCGCTGACGGTCGGCATGCCCGGGCATGGTAGCGATGTTCCCTACGGCGCGTCGGAAAACCGCCCGAAAAAACGGTTGCCTCATCGGAACGCGAGGACCAAGATGCCCGCGAGTTTTCCTTTAAGAGTCATGATCAAAATGTTCCGACGCATGTACAAATACAGCCACGTGACGCACGCGGCGCACCGCGCGACCGACTGGATCGGTTCCGTGCAGTCCCTCATGGTCCATACGGTGCTCTTCATTGTCAGCTTCTCGCTCGTGTTCTTCGGGTTCGCGTTCGAGCAGATCCTCCTGGTCGTCACCACGGTCGTGTCGCTCGAGGCGATCTACTTGGCGATCTTCATCCAGATGGCGATCAATCAGCAATCGCAGAGCCTTGATGCGGTCGAGGAGGATATCGGCGAAATCCAGCGCGACATCGATGAGATCGAGAAAGACGTCGACGAAATCCAAGAGGACATCGATGAGATCGAGAAGGAGGAAACGGAGGAAGAAGCACGCGAGCGGCAGAACAAGGAAATGCTCGAAAAAATCGAATACAGCCTCGGCAATCTCATCAAGGAGATCGAGAAAATGAAGAGCGATCGACCGTGAGCGCTCGAAAGCGCTAGATATGACACGAGCTCAGTCCGCGCTTCCGCAGGTACTGCTGGTGGTAGTCTTCGGCGGGGTAAAAGGCGGACGCCGGCGTGATTTCCGTCGCGATGGGTTTTGCAAAGCGCTTGCTCTGGTCGAGCGCCGCTTTCGACTCTTCTGCCAACCTCTTCTGTTCGTCCGAATGCGTGAAGATCGCCGAACGGTACTGGTCGCCGATATCCGGGCCCTGGCGGTTCTTCTGCGTCGGGTCGTGCTCGTTCCAAAAGACGTCGAGCAATTGTTCGTAGGAGACGACCGACGGATCGAATTCGACCTGCACGACTTCCGCATGGCCCGTCGTTCCGCTGCAGACATCCTCGTAGGTCGGATTCTCCAGTGTGCCGCCCAAATACCCGGCCGTCGTCTTCGTCACGCCGTTCGTCCGTAAGAACGCCTCTTCCACGCCCCAGAAACATCCTGCGCCGAACGTGGCGATTTCCGATGTCAGTTCGGTCTTTTCCATACGTCTCATTCTACCACAGCACGTGGTTTTCGCTTCTGTTTCTTCGCTTTTCCCGCGCTTACAATGACCGGCATGCAACGCATTCTCGTGTTCGGCACGGCGGCGCTTGTCGCGGCCATCGCCGCGGCGGTTCCGTTCTTCCGGGGTGGCGTTCAGGCGCCGAACGGAATAGCTTCATCCAGCAGTACGTCACCCATCGTCGTCTCTTCAGCGCCATCCGCACCGGCTGGTCAGAACGCGACGGAACTTCCGTTCACCGTGCCGACCGGCTACCGCATCGAGGTGTTCGCCGACGCGCTCCCCGGCGCGCGCGTCATCGTCCGTGACGGTTTCGGCAACTACTGGGTGAGTCAGCCGTCCGCCGGAACGGTGAGTCAGATCGAGATGGACGGCGACACGGTGAAGGGCGTGCACGCCGTGCTGCGCGGTCTCGATGGTCCGCACGGGCTCGCGATCGATCCCGAAAGTAACGGCATGACGCTCTACGTTGCGGAAGAGCGAGAGATCAAGCGCGTGTATCTGTATTCCGACGGTCCGATCGAGCACGTCGCGGATCTGCCTGCGACCGGCCAGCACCGCACGCGTACGCTCGGATTCGGTCCTGACGGACGGCTCTACGTTTCGGCGGGATCCACGTGCAACGTGTGCAACGAACGTGACGAACGGATCGCGGCCATCTTCTCGATGAACAAGGACGGCAGCGATCAGACACTCGTGGCGACGGGATTGCGCAACGCCGTGTTCTTCACGTGGCACGAAAACGGCCGGATGTACGCGACCGAGATGGGACGCGATCTGCTCGGCGATCATCTGCCGCCGGAGGAGGTGAATATCATTGAAAAGGGCAAGCATTATGGTTGGCCGTACTGTTACGGCGATCGCATCCGCGACAATGGTTTCCAGGGTGGTGAAGATTTCAACTGCGACGACACCGTCGCGCCGCTCGTGCAATTGCCGGCGCACATTGCGCCGCTCGGTCTCGCGTTTTTGCCCGACGGCGATTTGCTCGTCGCGGAACACGGTTCATGGAACAGCTCGGTGAAAGTCGGTTACAAGATCGTGCGTATTCCGATGGATAGCGACGGTCAACCGAACGGCGAACCCGTCGACTTCCTCACGGGCTTCTTGGACGGCAACACGGTGCATGGACGACCGGTCGGACTCCTCGTCGAAGACGACGGCGATATTCTCATCACGGACGATCGGAAGGGCGTCGTCTACCGAATGAAGAAGTTATAGCGGAATGACGACGCTCGAAGCGGAGCTCGCGCTCAGCGCGGAACCGGACGCCGACGCGGCGGAACTCGAACCGCCGTCGTAGCCGTAGTTCTCGACGATCACGAATTCACTTGCGGTAACCTCGTTCCCGTCGCGTTCGATCGTCGTGCGGCCCTGGAGCGCGATGTGCCCGTCTTCGTAGGAGACGATCGCGGTCGTGTCGTTCTCCCACTCGATGTCGGTGACGTAGAACGTTCCGCCGAGCACCGCCGGAGCGGGGGAGAGCTCCGTGACGTTCTCGCGGATGTACGCCTCGGCCTCCGCGCGCGCGTCGGCTTGGCAGGCCGTGAGCAGCGTGAGGGTGAGGAATCCGACGGCGAGCATGCCGCCGAGTCGAGTGAAAGAGATGCGCGTCATGGGAGAAGGGGAATGACGGAAGGTTCTACGGAAGAAGCGGCGAATGGTAACGATGCCGGCGCTTATCGTCCAGCGAGATCCATCATCTTCCGATGGATCGTTTCGAGCGATTCGCCCGTTTTCCGTTGGATGCGGCCAGCGATCTCTTCGAATTTCCCTTCGGCGACGTCGAGCCGGTTGTGTACGCTGGTATCCATAGTAGAAAATGGGAAACAAATACGATAAAGCAGACGGAAAGCGGCATCCACTCTTACGTCAGGCGTCGAGATCGCGGAAGAACTCCACGATGGATTTCCCCGTGCCGCGAGGCCAGGTGTGCGGGTAGTACTCGCCGCGCTCGTCGGTATCGATCTCGTGCGGGCACCACAGCACGTCGTTGCCGCTTTGACATCCCGTGTGCCGAACGCAGGAGAGCAGCTTTGGGCCCGGATCGGTCTCCCACGTGCAGGCGTTCTCTTCCACGCGATGCTGGCGGATCCGTTCCGAACCGGCGAAAGGCGAGAGCGTGTCGTCGGGATTGTGCGCGATGAATCCCGCGGCCGGGCCCGTGCAGTTCGCCCCGATGCCGTCGCCGCCGACCGTGCCCGATGCGCGGACGATGTCGCCGCGCAGGCACGCGATCGAGTTCGCCATCCACGCGCCCAGCGAGTGCCCGGCGACGTAGATCCGGTTCATGTCGATGCACACGTGCGCGCCGATATGCTCGATGAGCGCATCGAAGAACGCGACGTCCGCCCCCGGTCCTCCTGCCCACGTGTACCCGCCGCCGTTCGGGAGTCCGGCCGGATAGACGACGATCATCTCCGGCGCCTCACGCTCGAAGCGCATGTAGGATTTCACGCGCTCGTTGCTATTGGTGCGGCCGTGGAACGCGATGAGGATCGGCGTCGGCTCGTTGCGGTTCGCGCTTTGGGGAACCGTGATGAGGAACGATCGCTCGACGCCGTTCACCGTGAAGGTTGTCGGGACTTTCGTATCATCGGCCGTACAACCGGGAGAGCGCTCGAACGTGATGCCGCGTTCGAATTGCAGCATGCGGTACACGAGATCCGCCGCGCGTTCGCGCGAAAGCGCGGCCCACGGCACGTAGCTGTGCTCGCTCACGACGTCGCGTCGATCGATCGTTTCGACGAACGGCGCGTACCATCGCTCGCCGTCGCGCTCGTCGACGTCCCATCCGTACGTGCGCGTGATGAGCGCGATCGCCTCGGCCCAGTTCACCTCCTGCTCCGGCTTGAACGATCGAGCCTGCCCTGAACTTGCCGAAGGGTCGGGGTAGCCCTTCGCGATGCCGCGGCGCTGCGCGGCACAGACGAACGGCGCGAACCATGCGTCCGCGGGAACGTCGGCAAAACATTCGCCCTGGACGGGCTCCTGCGCACCGCGCGAGGCGAACACGAGCTTCAGGAATTCCGCGCGGTTGATCGTCGATCGTGGCTCGAATGTTCCGTTCTCATAGCCGCTGATCACGCCGCGATCCTTCAAGACCGATACCGCTTCTTTGTACCCCGACCACGAGTGCTCCATGTCCGGGAACGGCGCGGCCGGTAATGCCTGCGCGGGAACCGATGGGGCGAGGAGCGAGCCGATGAGGAGCAGCGTCAGGCGTTTCAGCTGAACCACTGTGCGGGAGGTGTGCACGGTTTCCGCTTGCGAGGCATGGCAGCCGATGGTTTCGCAACGGCGAAACGGCGTACGATCCGGCTATCTTCCCTTTTCACCCATGCCTGCCCGACCGTATCTTGCGGAATTCCTCGGAACGTTCACGCTCGCGCTCTTCGTGAGCATGTCGGTCGTCGATGCGCCGCGATTCTCCGCCGTCTTCGTGGCGCCGGTCGTCGTCGGACTCTTCGTCTACACGATTGGGTGGCTCTCGGGCGCGCACCTGAACCCCGCCGTGACAATCGGCCTGGCGAGCATCAAGAAGATCACGGTGCCGGAGGCGGTGTACTACGTGCTCGCGCAGATGCTCGGCGCGATCGCGGCGATGATCGTTTCGGGGCAATTGCTCGGGGCGGGGTCGACCGTCGTCGTCGGCGATTCGATCCGCATCGTCGTCGGCGAGGCGATGGGGGCGTTTTTGCTCGTGTGGGCGATCATGGCCGTCGTCGAGCGTAAAGCGCACGTCGCCACGTCGGGCCTCCTCATCGGGTCGGGCTTGCTCCTGGGTATCCTGTTGGCCGCCACGGTCGGTACCAACGGCGTGCTGAACCCCGCGGTCGCGGTCGCCATCGGCTCACTCTCGTTTTCCTATCTGCTCGGGCCCGTCATCGGCGGTGTTGCGGCGGCGTGGGCGTACCGGGCGCTGGCGGAGCCCTCGCCCGCGTCGCAGCCGGTGCATTGAGGAAACGAATCCTTGTATCCATCCGGGATTTCTGACTCACTGGCGTCAGTCCCGGTCTTTCACAACGAAAGGATGTTTGTATGAAAGATCACTTGCCTCGTGCGAAGCGATGCATCAGCTTCGTGAGGATTCTCGCATTGATCATGTTCCATGCATTGGCAGCTGCCGGGCTGTTCGTCTTCACGTGGGAAGCATTTGTCATCGCCGTGATCTCGTCGCAATTGACGGGATACGGGATTACCGTCGGTTTCCATCGCTTGCTCACGCACTTCGGGTTCAAGACGTACACCTGGGTCCGTTACACCTTGGCGACGCTCGGTACGCTCGCGTTGGAAAGTTCGCCTATCAAATGGGTGGCCGACCATCGCAAGCACCATCAGTTCTCCGACAAGGAAGGAGATCCTCATTCTCCGCGACACGGATGGTTCCATGCCCATGAAGGGTGGATCGTCGAACTGTGGCCGCCGATCTACGTCGGTCGCCACATGAAAGCGTACGCTCCCGATCTCCAGAAAGAATGGTTTCTGCGGAAGCTGCATGATCATTATCTTGCGTTGAACGTTTGTGTGTTGATCGTTCTTCTCGTGGCCGGCTTCCTCTATGGAGGCTGGTACTACGCGGCTTCGTTCGGTCTTCTAGGCTTTTTTGCGCGCATTGTGTTCGTATGGAACGTCACGTGGTCCGTCAATTCCGTCACTCATCTTTGGGGGTATCGAAATTACGACACCGATGACGACAGTCGGAACAACGTGCTCGTCGGGCTGCTCGCGAATGGCGAAGGATGGCATAACAACCACCATGCCCATCAACAGCTTGCCCGGCACGGACACCGTTGGTGGGAGTTCGACGCTTCGTACTGGTTCGTTATTTGGCCATTGAAACAATGCAGATTGGTCTGGGAGGTGCGGGATGAGATTCCCGCTTCCAGACCACAGTAACCTCGACCGGGACTACATTTCCTCCGAAGAGGCGCCGATTGCGCTTCTCCGGAGGTTTTTTGAGGGAAATCGGCTTGCGGATACCCCTGCGTATCCCTAGAATCTCGCGGCTTTCGTATGTTCGCTGTGGTTTCCATTGCCGGCTTCCAGGAAAAGGTCCAGGTGGGTGACACTCTTCAAGTGCCGCTCCAGGATGCCAAAGAAAACGACAAGCTGACGTTCGGCGATGTTCTCATGGTCGTGTCGGATGCCGGCGAACTCACGCTCGGCAGCCCGACGGTGAAAGGGGCCAGCGTCGAAGCCGAAGTCGTCGACCACGGCCGCCACGACAAGGTGACGGTCTTCAAGTTCCGCCGCCGCAAGCGCTACATGCGCACGAAGGGCCACAAGCAGGACTACACGACGATCAAGATCAACGGGATCAAGATTTCGTAATTGATTCTCGCAGCATTCGCATCCCATCCAGCGTGACGGCGAGATTTTGCATGCACGCGATCGTCTCGGCGTAACGTTCTTTAGCGCGGAAGAGATGGGCTAAGTAGCTCTTCTTATGCGTGCGGCTCATCGGTGACGGCGAGAGGGGATCGATGAACGAATGATCGGTGCGGTACTCGCTGTTGAGAATGTTGATCGTCGATCCGTCGCTCAGGTGAATTTTGCCGTGCCGCGCTTCGCGCATCGGGAGGACGCAGTCGAACAGGTCGATGCCGCGCTTCACGGCTTCGCGGTGTTGGCCCGTACGTCCGACGCCCATGAGGTAGCGGGGTTTGTTTTCCGGCAGGATCGGGCACACGACGTCGAGCACGCCGTACATTTCGTCTTCCGTCTCGCCGACCGCGAGTCCGCCCACCGCGTAGCCGTCAAACCCGATCGCGATCAGTTCCTGCGCGCACTTCTCGCGCAAGTCGCGCTCCAGCCCTCCTTGCACAATGCCGAAGAGCAGCGGATTGTTTCCGTGTTCTTGTTTGAGCTTCTGGTGCCATTGTTTGCACTCTTTTGCCCACCGAATAGTGCGATCAACCGCTTCGACTTGCACGGAACGTGCGGCCGTCGACGGCGGACACTGATCGAAGCACATGATGATGTCCGAGCCGAGCGCGTGCTGGATCCGCATCGCCTGTTCAGGCCCGAGGAACAGGGGAGAGCCGTCGAGGTGCGATTGGAACCGCACGCCGTGCTCTTCGATCGTCAGCAAATCTTGGAGCGAAAACACTTGGAAGCCGCCGGAGTCCGTAAGGATCGGCCCGTCCCATCCGATGAACTCGTGCAGTCCGCCCGCCGCTTCGACGATGCTTTCGCCCGGCTGCAGATGCAGATGATACGTATTGCAGAGCAAGACCAGCGATCCGAGCGCGCGCGTGTCTTCGAGCGAGAGTCCGCGCATGGCGCCGTCGGTCGCGACGGGGAAGAACACGGGCGTGTCGATCGCTCCGTGCGCGGTGTCGATGCGTCCACGGCGGCCAAGCGGCGTTGATGCGTCCAGATGAAACACGCGTGGAGCATACAGGTTTCGCATTTTGCGCAACATCAAGTGGGGCGACGCACTTGTCGAATGCAACGCCCCTGCGTCAGACTGTTTGCCAACGCTTCCCACTTTCCTTCTATGCATCATTCGTTTTCCCATCCGATGGTCGTCGCGAAGACGGTCGTCCGGGTCGGCTTCGGTATCGCGTTGGCGCTCGTCGGCGTCGCCCACTACCAAGACGCCGCGACGTTCGCCGAAGCCGTCGGCCGCGGTCTTGGTTCGTTCGAGGCGATCGGCATGATCTGGGGCTACCTGCTCCCGGGTCTCATGATCGTCGGCGGCGTGCTTATGGCCCTCGGCGTCTACGCCCAGGTCGGCACGCTCCTCGCCGGCGTTGCGCTCCTGTCCATCCCGGCGGGGCTCATGCTCAAGTCCGTCCTTTCGGGCCTCTCCCTCAACGACACGATGCCTCCCGCGATGAATGCGATCGTCTGGGTCCTCCTCTACATCGCCGCCGCACGCGGATTCCACGGCGCGAATTGCCATCACTGCGAACAGCATTCGAGTGGCAAACCGGTTGTTGCTCCCGTACGGCCCGTGGTCGCTCCGGTCAAACCCGCTCCGGCCAAGGCTCCCGTTGCCGCGCCGAAGCCGATGATCGCGTCGAAGACCGCCAAGAAGGCGCCGGCGAAGAAGAAATAACTATCCGAACAATGAAGTCGAAAGCGCTCCGAACGGGAGCGCTTTTTTGTGGTACCTCACCCCCGGCCCCTCTCCCACCTACCCGTTCTCTTCGCCGGGAGAGGGGAGATCGTACGCAAAAAAACATACAACAAACATTCCCCTCTCCTGGTAGGCGTGTGGGCGAGTAGGAGAGGGGTTAGGGGAGAGGTAAGAATCAGCTCACGATCTTATCGATCAACCCGTACTCCAGCGCTTCCTTCGCGGTGAGGAACTTGTCGCGCTCGGTGTCCATCTTCACCTGGTCGAGCTTCTTGCCCGTGTGCTTGGCGATCAGTTCGTTGAGCGTGTTCTTCATCTTGATGATGTGCTCCGCGTGGATGGCGATGTCGGTCGCCTGGCCCTCCGCGCCGCCGAGCGGTTGGTGGATCATGATCTCACTGTGGTGGAGCGCGAAGCGCTTGCCCTTGGCGCCGCCCATCAGGATGATCGCGCCGCCCGAAGCCGCCATGCCGAGGCACACCGTCGAGACGTCGGGTGCCACGTGCTGCATCGTGTCGTACATCGCCATCGTCGACGTCACCTGGCCGCCGGGGGAGTTCACGTAGAGCGTGATGTCCTTCTTCGGATCTTCCTTCTCGAGGAAGAGCAGCTGCGCGATGATCGCGTTCGCGACGTCGTCGTTGATCGCGGTGCCGAGGAAGACGATGCGTTCCTCGAGGAGGCGCGAGTAGATGTCGTACACGCGTTCGCCGAACTGCGTCTTCTCGATGACGGTCGGAATGATGAAATTCTGCGGAGTCATGTTGCCGCGGTTGATGCGGCTGGAGATCGACTGGATGAGGGGATGCATGTGACGGAGAAGGGGAATTCGCTTCCAGTCTACCATTTTTCGGCTTGCCCCAGCAGTAGGCACGGAGAGGGGAATGTGGTGGAATAGGGGGGTGGAATTGCTCGGTGCCAACGGCTGGAGAGCGCTCGTCGATGAGCATGTGGCGCGAAGCCAGAAGCCGGTGATCGTCGTGCTTGGGCCGACCGCGAGCGGGAAGACGGGATTCTCGATTAGCCTCTCCCGGCACTGCGGTGCCACCCTCTCCACAGCAGTGGAGAGGGTCGGTTCGCGAAGTGAGCGAACCGGGGTGAGGTGTGAAATCATCAACGCCGACTCGCGACAGCTCTACCAAGGGCTGGATATCGGCACGGCGAAAATAACAGAAGAACAACGCGGCGATATTCCACATCATTTGTTGTCGGTGTTGGATCCGAAAGAACAAGCGACGATCGCGTGGTACCAAGAGCGTACGACGGCGTTGATCGACGAGATTCATGCGCGCGGCAACGTGCCGGTGCTGGTCGGCGGATCGATGTTGTACATCTCGGCGGTCGTCGACGGATTGCGTCCGCTTCCCGATGCGGATCCGATACTCCGAAAAGAATTAGAGAAGCTATACGACGAAGACGATGGATGGTCGCTGTACGACGAACTGGCGCGCGTCGATCCCGAGACCGCGAAGAGTTTCGACAAAGCGAACAAGCAGTACGTCGTCCGTGCGGTGGAACTCTATCGGCTCACCGGCTTTCCTCCGTCGACGTTGAAAAAAACGGTGCCGCCGAACTTCCAAACGCTGCTGCTCGGACTCGAATGGCCGCGCGAGGAACTCACGAAGCGCATCGACGAGCGCACGCGGACGCTGCTCACCTCCGGCTGGATCGAAGAAGTGGAATCGTTGCTCGATCGGAGATACTCGGCGGCGGATCCGGGCTTCAAGAGCCACGGCTACCGCGAAATCGTGCAGTGGTTGCAAAGTGATGAACAGAATAAAGAACAGCTCATCGACACCATCGCCGCGAAAACGCGGCAGTATGCCAAGCGGCAAATGACGTGGTGGAAAGAGGATGAGAGGATCCGATGGATTGATGCGAAGCAGCTTTAAAACTTCAACACATCCCCCGCCTTCTCCTCGATCCTGCTCTTCATCTGCCACAATTGCTCGATCATCGTCTGCAGCTGCGGCGAGGAGTCGGGTGTTTCGTTTGAAAGACGGAATTCGACGATATCTTCGAGCATTGTGCCCAGATTGATGAGTGCCAAGTCGATCGTGTCTTTTTCGGATTGCAAGAGCTTGGCGTAGACGGGATCGTTCAGGAAACTCTTCGGATTTGCCGGATCAATCGCCTTGCTTTTCAGCAGATTCAGCACCGTTTCAAGGAACCGTTCGTGCTCGTCCGTCATGGCCCCCGCGATGGCTTTGCCCGCTTGTTTTTGCGCTTCTTCCGCCAAATTCTTATGTTCGTCGTAGAGGGATTGCAGATCGGCCATGATGCGAGTGTAGCAGACCGATCGCGCTTGCCAGCGGGGCGGGGGAGTGGGAACCTGTATCCCATGGCCGAAGCCGTCGTGAAACAGAAGCAGGCCGTCCCGCACATGACGTATCGCAACGATGCAGGAGGCGTCGTGTTGAACCCGAAGGGGGAGATGGCGTTGGTACTGCAAGGCAACGGCATGTGGTCGCTGCCGAAAGGCGGGATCATGGAAGGGGAGAACAGGATCGACGCCGCCCGCCGCGAAATCATGGAGGAAACCGGCCTGACGGACCTCGCGCACGTCGGGACGCTGGGTAGTTACACGCGCTATTCGATCGACGATACGGGTGCAGAAAACAAGAAATCGCTCAAACGCATCACGGTGGTGCTCTTCACGACGACGGAGACGGATCTTCATCCGGCGGATCCGCGCATCCGCGAGGCACGGTGGGTCAAGCCGGCCGAGGCCGTGGAATTGCTGAGC
This sequence comes from uncultured Candidatus Peribacteria bacterium, assembly GCA_964641555.1. GTDB lineage: Bacteria > Patescibacteriota > Gracilibacteria > Peribacterales > Peribacteraceae > DALYDP01. Next base: position 37,482 of record CAZXKA010000003.1, read on the forward strand.
GTGCCGAAGGATAAGGAATTTTTGGCGTCCATCCTCCATAAACTCTAGCGGTATACTGGGGCCATGAACGCCTTGACGCGTCTCACGACGGCCGTCCTGCGCACGACGCAGGACCATATCGACGCGTTGGCGGAGATGGGGATCAAGACGGTCGGTGATCTGCTGTTGTATCTCCCGCGCGGGCACGAAGACCTGAGCCAGGTGCAGACGCTCGCGCAGTGCGCGCTCGGTGAAAAAGTGACCGTGCGCGGGACGATCGGGGAGGTGAAGTTCACGCGGTTACGCGGCGATAAGTCGCTGCTGAAAACCGTGTTCACGGATACGGCCGGCGATTCGGCGGAGATCGTGTGGTTCAACCAGCCGCACATCAAGCGGATGCTGCCGGACGATTCCGAAGTCGTGCTCACGGGAAAACTCAAAGAAGTCGGCATTCGGTTGCAGATGCAGAGTCCGCTCTTCGAAATCGCCGGAAGTCGGCCGCTGTTGCACGCCGGGAGGTTGGTGCCGCTCTATCCGCAGCACGACAGTATTACCAGCAAGTGGCTGCGCGAGAAAATCGCGCTCGTGCGGCCGGTGATCAAGGATCTTGCGGAGACGTTGCCATGCGACGTATTGAACGCCGAGAACTTGATGACGCGTGCCGAGGCGATCGAGGCGCTGCATTTTCCGGACGATCCGGCGATGGTCGAACGGGCGCGCGAGCGCATCGCGTTCGAAGAGATGCTGGCCGTACAACAGGATGCGCTCGAACGGCGCAAGGCGTGGCGGCAAGCCGTGGACGAGCGCCTGCGCGTGCCGATGGACGTTGAGGTCATCAAGAGCTTCTTTTCGTCGCTCCACTTCACGCCGACGGACGACCAGAAGGTGGCGATCTACGAAATCCTGAAGGACATGGAGAACGATCGGCCGATGTCGCGCTTGCTCGAAGGCGACGTGGGTTCCGGCAAGACGCTCGTCGCGGTCGCGGTGATGGCGAACGTGCTGAGCCACGGCGGACAAGTGGCGCTGATGGTCCCGACCGAAGTGCTCGCGCGCCAACACGTCTCGTCGATCTCGCGGTTGCTCCTCACCTGGCACACGGCGGTCGCGGCAGGCGGCCAGTCGCGGCGACTGCCGAACGTCCAACTGCTCACGGGGTCGATGACGCTCGGCGAAAAAGACGCCGTGCGCCGGTCGCTCGCGGCGGGGACGGTCGACGTAGTCGTCGGCACGCACGCGTTGATCGAGGAATCCGTCCGCTTCGCGAATCTGCTGCTCGTGGTCGTGGACGAACAGCACCGCTTCGGCGTCGCGCAGCGCGCGAAGTTGAAGGACAAAGGCTCGCCGCACTTCCTCTCGATGACGGCCACGCCGATCCCGCGCACGCTGGCGCTCACGGCGTACGGCGATCACGATCTTTCGGTGCTGCAGACGAAACCGAAGAACCGCAAAGACATCCATACGAAGGTCGTCTCGCCGACGGACCGCCGCACGGTCGAATTGTTCATCGATCAGCAGATCGACGAAGGGCGCCAAGTGTTTGTCATCTGCCCGCTCATCGCGGAATCGGAATCCGAGGACATCCGCGAGGTGAAGAACGTGCAGCAGGAACACGAGCGTCTGCGTCAAGCGTTCCCGCATCGTCGCATCGCGCTGCTGCACGGGCGCATGGCGGCCGACGAAAAAGAAAACATTATGCGCGCGTTCAAGGCGCAGGAATCCGACATCCTCGTGTCGACGTCCGTCATCGAAGTCGGTATCGACGTCCCGAACGCGTCGATCATCGTCATCGAAGGAGCCGAACGCTTCGGTCTCTCTCAACTGCATCAGTTCCGCGGGCGCGTCGGTCGCGGCGAGCACCAGAGCCATTGCTTCCTCTTCACGACCACGCCGGAACAAGCGCGCTCGCCGCGGCTGAAGGCGATGGAGCAACACCATTCGGGATTTCACCTGGCCGAGATCGACCTGCAACTCCGCGGTCCTGGGGAACTCTTCGGCACGCGGCAGAGCGGATTGCCGGATCTGCGCTTCCCGCAGCTCTTCGATCCGGCCTTCATTCTACGCGTGCGGCGAACGGCGGAGAAACTGGTGGGGGTGGAAGGGGATCGGTCGGCGTAATAGAAGCAGAAAGCAGAAGGAGAAAGGAGAGATGCGGAATTTTGCTGCTTCTTCATCGCTCGCGCATCACCCTTTTCTGTTGTCAACCGGCGTCAGAACGCTACACTTTGCCTATCTATGGCAGACGACCAACAGGCACAGGGTGGAGGAAATCCTCCGCGCCCCGGCGATCCGGTTCCCCAAGACGGCCTCGATCCGTCGATGGTATTCGGTTCGCCCCCGCCGCCGCCCCAGCAGTCTGCGGGTGGTGCAGCGCAGGGTGATGACCAATCGGGCGGAGCCGCTCCGCCGCAGGACATGGGTCCGCCCCCGCCCCCCCCGGGAACGGTCGCGACGAAGGAGATGGGGTACGACGACGAAGACATCCGCGTGCTCGGCGAAGTAGGAGACTACCGTTTCGGATCGATCATGGGTCAGCTCACGAACGACAACGTCGTCGTTCCGGAGCACGCGGGTACGACGTTCGACGAACAGCAATTTCTCACGCTTCTGCGCGGATCGATTTCGCTTACCAGAGACGAGAAATGGCGCATCATCCAGGCGATCCCCAAGCTTTCGCAGTTCCAGGTCGACGAGCTGCAGAAAATCCTGGAAGAAGAACGCCGCAAATTCGCCGAACTGTCGCCGAAGCACTTGCTTCAGTTGATGAAGCTTGAGCAGCGCCACGCGCAGGATTGGCAGGATTTGCAGGGCATCACGCAGCAGCAGGCCGTGAAGCACGACGACCAGGCGCAGGCGGACGAAATCCGGAAGCAGTTGGGGCTCTGACGAGAAGCAGGGGACAGAAGCAGAAGCAGTGATGCGGAATGTTTATTCTGCTTCTACATTCTCCTTCTGCTTCTTCATCCATACCACACGAACCCCGCCACCAATCCCACCCACGCGATGGACAGAGCGAATCCCAATCCCAATCTGCCGCCGAGCCAGCGATGAAGATTGGAAAGCGCGAGGAGGAGGAACGTGCCGAAGGTGAATTGCAGCACGAGGCGTGAGGCGAAGAGTTCGCGGACGAACGGCAGCTCCGGCAATCGTTGCGTCTGCTCCAGGAACCCCAGCGCATAGATGAGCCCGTACCACGCAAGGAGCCATCCGGCGAAAATCCGCAACGTTTCATGGAGTGGTGCGTATTCCGCGACGGCTTCCGGTTGTTTCGGCGCACTGCCGCCATGTCCCGCGCTCCAGGGAAGCGGTGCCGGTTTGACGGACGGCGGCGGCATGGGTTTGCCGGTGACGGGCGGTGCGAAAGCCGGCTTTGGTTTTTGCGGAGACGGAGTCTGCTCGCGAATATCTTCGATCATGAAGCCGCGCTTGCGCAATTCCTCTCGCGCCGCATCGACCGACGCGGCGTTGATCGTGCCGCGCGTCTCCGATCCGTCGGATCGCTTCGCGATGTACGTGAACGTGGCCATATTACTGAGCGGTGGCTGCGGGAGCGGCGCGCAGCTCCTGCGTGATGTACCGGACCGCTTTGTCGAGCACGGCGGGCGCGCTGATGATGAAGTGACGGTTGCCGGTCCACGCGCGGATGCCGGTGACGGTCGTGCCGTCGCTCGTCACGTGGCCGTCAGGGCCGGGAGCGGCGCCTGATACGAGGACGATGCTCAGCGGCCCGTCACCGAGTGTTTCCAACTCTTCGGACGACACCTCGACATGCCACTGGCTGCTGGAGGTTGCGCCGAATGAGGTGTACCACCAATTTTTGTGGACCGGGAAGCAAAATCCGAGGTGTGCGGGCGAGCAGTACTCCTGCGTCCAATTCGCGGCGTCCATGTTGGCTTTCGCCATGGTTGCAGCCCGAACGGATACGGCGTCGCTTCCGGCGGACGATGCGGGAGGAGGAACCGGTGCGGCGGAGGAAGCCGGAGGGGGAGTGACGACGGGTGCGGAGGATGCGATGACCGGAGCGCGTGACGAAGCGACGGTGGGCGTGGTGCTTGCAGGCACGTCTGCCGCGGACGATGCCGCCGGTGCAACGGAAGATGCGGCGGAACTCTCGGCGGACGATGACGCCGTTTCGGAACTGGCGGTCAGCTCCGCGACGTTGTCGACGCGCATGATGATGCCGCCGGCTTCCACCGTGGCGCGCGTGGCGCCGTAGACTTCGACGTCCTGGTTCACGTAGTCATCGAGCAGGACGGCGTTGCTCTCGAGGAGCACGAAACGGCCGTCTTCCAGCTCGAGACGATGCGTTCCTTCCTGGTAAATGCTGACGCCGAGCGGCAGCAAGCGGCCGCGGTAGAGGACGTTCTTCGTTTCCGGCCGGGAGGATTCTTGCGCTTCGTCCTCCGCGGGGGGCGTTTGCTCCCAGAAATTGCAGCCGGCGAGGGGGAGAAGGGCGAGGGTGGCGATGAGGAAACGCTTCATGAGAGAAGGATGAGAAGGGACCCGAGTATACCCCGTCGAAGTGGGGGTCAACAGAGGGGACGACGGAGTATGTTGATTCTTTCTTTTTTCTCCAGCAGAAGCGGTATACTCGGAACGGAAGCGTGCCAGAGTGGTCGAATGGGCCTGACTTGAAATCAGGTAGACCCTCACGGGTCTCAGAGGTTCGAATCCTCTCGCTTCCGCCACTTACATATTCGTTGTCACCCTGAGCGGAGCGAAGGGCCCACTCTCTCCGCCAGATCCCGATCACTCGTCGTCCGTCACACCGGACAATTCGATCTTCTGAGAGAGGCGGCGGCGCAGCTCGTCGTTGCTCGGCAGTTTGTCCGCCGGGACCGCGCGCCCCGCCCACACGGTCCGAAGCAGTTCGAGGTAGCCCGTTTCCGATTGAAGACGTTCGACGAAGGGTTCCGCGCGCTCGCGGAAACGACTGACGTGCAAATGGTGCAGGATGCCGAACACGCACGTGACGAGCGCGTCTTCACCGCCCATGACTTCCGTGCGCACTTCCTCCTCGATGGCGTTCTGGATGCTGTCGACATCAAGCCCCGCGAAGAACAGGAGGTCTTCCGCTTTGCCCGACGGATAGAACTGCGTGAGGCCGAGGCGCCGCAGCGAGCAGGGGAGTTGGAAGTCAGCGATGAGGTCCGCGACCTGCGTCGCGAGTCCGCCTTCGATGTTGTGGTCTTCCACCACCAGCAAGTGCGTCGTTTCCAGCGCGGCCGCGATGATCGTTGCCGCGTCGAGCGGGCGCAGGCATCCGACGTTCAGCACGCGGATCGAGTGTCCTTTGTGCTCCTCCATGAAACGTTCCGCCGCGGCGATCGCGGCGTGGATGGCGATGCCGGTTGCGAGGATCGTGAGTTCGTCTCCCGATTTCCCCTCGCCGCGGATCAGGTCCGCCGTGCCATCGAACGCGTAGTCCGTGCCGTAGATCGGCTCGCCGTCGGGAGTCAGAAGCTGCGGATGATCCATGCGCGACGAGAATACGTAGACGCTCTGATGCCCCTCGGCGACGACTTCGAGCGCCTTCTCGGCCATCGCGGCGGCCTGGTTGCTATCGCCGGGCATCCACACCTGCGTGTGCCGATAGGGGAGATTCAGGTAGTTCTGCTCCTGGTGCGTCTCACCGTCTTCGCCTACCGAGACGCCCGCGTGCGTACAGTCGTGGATCACGCCGCAGCGCGTGTGGCCGCAATTGATATCGATGAGCCGCGCGCTCGCGCGGGCTTCGTTCGTGCCGAATGCCGCGAAGGTGTAGGTGACCGGCAGCAGTCCCGCTTGGCGCATGCCGGCAGCCATCATGTACATGTTCGCTTCCGCGACGCCGACGTTGAGCACGCGTGTGGGGAATTCCTTTGCGAGCTTGTCGAATCCGCCGGAAGCTCCCAGGTCTGCATGCAACACGACGATGCGATCGTCATTCTTCATCAAGTTCTTCAAGTGTGTCGCGCCGAAGTCTTTGCGCGCGGCGCCTTTCTCGACGGTGATGACCCGCTCGTATCCTTTGGCGGGAGCGAACGAGAGCGCCATGTCCGTTTCGACACGCGGCTTGGCGGTCGCGCGTCGCAGTTCGATCTGCCGCACCGGTTCATACGCCGCGATCATCTCGTCGAGCGGCTTCAGTCCTGCGATCGCTTTCTCGGATTCCTCTTTGCTCAGCGGCGAGCCGTGGTAGTTCTTCCCGCCGGCGTTGCTCGCGTCTTCCATAAACGAAATTCCGTGACCCATCGTCGTGTAGTAGCAGATGAACGTCGGCCGCTTCGAATTCTTGAGCTCGTCCGCAGCGGCGAGAGCACTGATGACTTGTCCCGGATCGTTGCCGTTCTGTACTTCGATGACGTTCCACCCGCATGCTTCCGCGATCGACGCCATATCCGTCGCGAAGGATTTGCTGGGGAGATCGCTGAGTTGCACGTCGTTCCAGTCGCCGTGGACGACCAAGTTGTCGAGCTGCAGGTGCGACGCCAACCGAAACGCCTCGAGCACTTGCCCCTCCTGGCTGTCGCCGTCCGCGAGCAGCACGTCGACCATGCCGGGCTTGCCTTGGTATTTCAGTCCGAACGCCGTCCCAAGCCCGTGCGAGACGCCTTTCCCGAGCGGTCCGGTGCCGAACGGGATATCGCCGATGCCGGCTTCCACGTGGCCGGGGAGACCATTCGGGATACGGAACGTCTCGATGATGGATTCCACGGATGCGAGCCGCGGATCGTCGCCGCCGCGCCCGAACATCCACTGCAACCCGTACGCGAGCAGGCTGAGGTGACCAGCGGAATAGCGCAATGGTTGGTCCTTCGATGGATCGCGATGTTTCGTGAGGAAGTAGGCGAACGTAAACGATGACAGAGGTCCTCCCGGATGTCCGGAGCTATGGGCGGTCGGTGCACGCGCACACAAATGACACATAATTTGGTGTGCCGCTTCGTAGCCGGCACGGTCGTCGTCTGACATCTTCATGCTCTGCTCCGGCCCGATCCAGATCCGCTCGCCCTGCTCAAAGGTTCCGGCGATGCGTTGCAGCGAACCGGGGACGTCGGAGAGGGGTTTGCCGGAGAGTTGGGCGGAGGAGGGGCGATTCGTCATGCTCGTAGGGTACTGAATGCTTTCGCGCATGCAATGAAGTAGAAAGAATGCTTGTCACCGCTCGTCAACTCCAATATTCCCCCTTTTCCGTATGACGACACCTCAAGAAGTCCATACGAAGCAGGTCGCTGCGGAGCGCCAGGCGAAAGAGGCGATGCAGAAGCTTGCGCGCGCCAAAGAACTCGAGAAGCAGGCGATGGAGGCCGCGGCGCGGCTGAAGCAGGAAGAAGCGCGCAAAGCGCAAGAGGAGGCGCGCAAGCAGCAGCGCCAGCTCGAACAGCTAAGGGCGCAGATTCCTGCCTAAATTTGCCTCACCCCCGGCCCCTCTCCAACCCGCCCGTTCTCCTTGCCGGGAGAGGGGAGATTTCACGCAAAAAAGAACATCCTGTTCCCCTCTCCTGGTTGGCGTGTGGGTAGGTAGGAGAGGGGTTAGGGGAGAGGGGCGTCAGCGCGTCACGACCAACAATCTCTTTGGTCCGCTGCGGATCGTCTCCGTGCTGCCGGTCCAATCGTGAATCGAGTCCAGGACGATTTGCTTGCGGTACGTGTAGTATTCGCCGCGTTTGGTGCCGACGTCGTGCGTGATGAAGCTGTTTTGATCATAGCCGACGATCACGAGTACGTGGTACGGCGGGCCTTCGCCGGAATAGTACGGATTCCCCAGATCTTGGCCGGCGAACGGCGCGATGACGGGGTTGCCGTTCGCGAGTTCCTGTTCGATCCGTTCGGCCGTCACGTCGTTCCCCTCGAGCACCTGCGCGTCGTAGCCGTAGAGATCGCGCGCGACCTGCGCGAGCTCGGGCATGTCGATGTCGATCGGCAGACCCTTGGATTCTTCATGCGCGACCATATCGAGAATCTCACGGTTCATGATCGCGGCGTCGAGCGGCGTGTTTTCCAAATAATGGTGAACGATGATGAGCGACGCTTCTTCGCAGGCTTCGTCGTACGGCGGATTCCAATCGCCGAGCGGGGCTTGGCCGGCAAAGGCGATGTTCAGGCGAACGCTGTCGGGGCGCTCGACCGCTGGTGCGGGGGTCGGGTCGGACGTTACAGACGACGGTGGTGCGTCCGGTTCCGACGCGGCGTCAGACGCGCTGTTCGTTGCCGCGCGTTCGACGGGCCGATCGAGGACGACGGTGTCGTCGCGCAGTCCCGAGAACGTCCAGGCGCCGACGGCGATGACGAGCGCTCCTGCGAAAAACTTCAACGGCATGTTCTTCATGGGGAAATCATACCAGCAGACGCTGCTTGATGCGGCGACTTACCGCAATCGTGCTATACTGCGTCCGCTATGAAATTCTTCTTGGACACCGCGAACGTCGATCAAGTCGCCGAAGTCGCCTCGTGGGGCGTGCTCGACGGCGTCACGACCAATCCGAGTCTCGTTGCCAAAGAAGGCAAGGATTTCAAAGAAACGGTGCTGAAGATGTGTGACTACGCGCCGTGCGTCTCGGCGCAGGTGACGGCGACGACGGCCGACGAGATGATTGCGCAGGGCGAGGAGTACGCGTCGTGGCACAAGCACGTCGTCGTGAAGGTGCCGATGACGGTCGAAGGGCTCAAGGTGCTCAAGCATCTCTCCGCAAAAAAGATCAAAACGAACGTGACGCTCGTGTTCTCGGTGGAGCAAGCGGTCTTGGCCGCCAAGAACGGCGCGACGATCGTGAGCCCGTTCGTCGGTCGGCTCGATGACAAAGGTGTCGACGGCATGCAGGTTGTCGCGGATATCCGCACGGCCTTCCGGAATTACGGGTTCGCGACGGAAGTCTTGGTCGCGTCCGTCCGCACCGTCGAGCACGTGCACAAATCGCTGCTCCTCGGCGCGCACATCGCCACGATGCCGTACGCCGTTCTGCAGGAATTGCCCAAGCACGAGCTGACGGACGTCGGTCTCAAGAAATTCCACGATGACTGGGAAAAGGTGAAGAAGTAAGCACGGTATTGCCGGAATAAAAGAGTGTCGTACACTACGTTGCCCTTCACATCGGTGCAGGGTGTTTATTTTCACACCAACGACAAGGAGTACGAACGATGTCATCACCATTTCGATGGGCGATCGCGGGATTCGGGAAAGTCGCCGCCGGGGGCCACCATCACGGCATTCTCCGGAACGGCCACCAACTGGTCGGTTTGACGACGAGCGATCCCACGATCCGCAACGGCGACGCGACCCACGTGCAGTTCAACTGGGGAACGACGGGATTGCCGTTCGATGCGTCAAGAATGATCGTGTCGGAACGGCCGGACGACGATTGGCTCCTCGCCCTCAACGGCAAGGCGGACGCCGTGATCGTCTGCGTCCCGACGGAAGCGCACTACGCGGTGGTCGATCGGGTCCTGAAAGCCGGTTTCCATTGTCTCGTCGAGAAGCCGGTTGCCATGACATCCGCGGAAGGTCGAAGCCTGGCGGACACCGCTCGTCGTCGACGACGGAAGCTCCTCGTGGCGCACGTGTTGCCGGCGTTTCAGGAATTCGCGCTGCTGCGCCAGACGATTCTGACAAAGGGTTTCGATCGCCTTCGATCGCTGAAGCTGCATCGCTGGGTGCCGTGGACGCTGGTCGAAGAGAAAGACCGGATCGCGCTCACCACGGGCTACTACAAGGATCTCGCGGTGCACGACAATCATTTTGTCGCGAGCTTGGATGCCGAGGCGTTCTTTCGAATGTCCAAGCCCACGATTGCGCACGGAAAAACGCAACGTGCGTACGTCGACATCGGCCTTCGGAAGGCCGGCCACATGAACGTCGTGATCGACGCGGGCGCGAACCCCGACGTCACGGGATTCCGGCACGGATTCGCTGCCGATTGGTCCGACGGAACGTCGCTCTCGTATGAGGCCGGCGTTCTCCGCGACGAAAAAGACGTGATCTCGCTGCCGTCGCAAGGCCCCGCGGAGATCTTCGGCGAAGAGCTCCGGTTCGCGGCTGAACTGTTTCGTCTGGGCGGAGACCCAGGCTACCTGTGCGTCGACGCCGCATGCGAAGCGCTGGACCTCGTCGACCGCGTGCCATAGTGGTATCCAAAATCTCCTTGTCGTTACGGCCCGCCTCCCATTCCGGGGGGCGGGCAGTTTCGTGTACACTCCCCCCATGCAGATCGGTGTCATCGGCCTTTCGACGATGGGGGCGAATCTGGCGCGCAACGCCGCCCGAAACGGCGCGACCGTCGCGCTCTTCAATCGCACGTCGCAGCGGACGGATCTCTTCGTACAGCAGTACGGCGGCGAGGGTGCGTTCGTGCCAACAAAAACGTTGAAGGAATTCGTCGCCGCGCTCCCGATGCCGCGTGTTTTGATGCTCATGGTGAAATCGGATGGCGTGGATGAAGTGCTGGCTGAACTCGTGCCGCTGCTGAAGAAAGACGATATCGTGATCGACGGTGGCAACAGCCAGTACCGGCTGACGGAATGGCGCGAGAAAGAGCTGGGGGCGAAGAACATTCGTTACGTCGGGATGGGCGTGTCGGGTGGCGAAGAAGGGGCGCTCAAGGGGCCGAGCATGATGCCGGGTGGTGACAGCGATGCCGTGGAGACGATCATGCCGCTCTTGCAGAAGATGGCCGCGCAGGATGGCGCGGGCGGCACGTGCGTGACGTACATCGGCCCGGGCGGCAGCGGGCACTTCGTGAAGATGGTTCATAACGGCATCGAGTACGCCGCCATGCAGCTCATCGCCGAGGCGTACCACCTGCTCGGAACGGTGGGGAAGATGACGAACGCGCAGATCGCGGATCTGTTTTCCGAGTGGAACGCGGCCGGCAACCTCTCATCGTTTTTGATGGAGGTATCGATTCGCGCGTTGCGGCAGAAAGATGCGGAGAGTGGCGAATCGCTTGTGGACCTTATCAAAGACATCTCGGGGCAGAAGGGGACGGGCAAGTGGACGGCGGAAGCGGCATTCGAGTACGGCGTGTCGGTGCCGTCGATCCTCGCGGCGGTCGACGCGCGCATCGTGTCTTCCGGCAAAGACTTCCGCATGCAGCAGGCGCAGCGTGACGAACTGTTCGGCGATGAAACGTACCGACTCGAATCGTTCACCGAGGCGGTTCGCACGGCGCTGGAATTGTCGGTCATCAATGCGTACGCGCAGGGATTCCAGTTGCTCTCGGTTGCGTCGCAGGCCGAGGGGTGGGAGTTGAACATCGGCGAGATCTGCCGCATCTGGCGCGGCGGCTGCATCATCCGAAGCAACCTACTGCCGCTCTACCAACGGATGTTTGCGGGCGACACATTCGCGGCCGATGCGGTGCGTCAACGGTTCGGCAAACCCGAACAGCTCCAGTGGCGGCACGTCGTTGCCCTTGGCGCCCTTCACGCAATCCCGCTGCCAGCTATGGCGGCATCTCTCTCGTACTACGACGCGTACCGCACGGCGCGGTTGCCACAAAACCTCATCGCCGCGCAGCGCGACATTTTTGGCGCTCACGGATACGAACGGCTCGACAAGCCCGGATCCTTCCACACGGAGTGGGAGATGTGATAGGATGAGCCATCCATTGTTTTCCCCGAAGCCTATGTTTCCAAAGGTTATTCTTGAGAATTACGCGAAATTCCGTTTGGACGAACCGGAGAAGAGTCTCTTTGAAGCAGCCATTCCGACCATGCAGCTCGAAATGCGCGGTTCACTCATGGAAGTCGTGACACCGCAGGAGATCGAACGCGCTGGTTTCGCGCATCTCATCGACGATATTCAAAAGCGTGCATATCGGCTTATCCCGATAGATAAAATGGTCGCATTCAACGAGATGCTGTACGATCTGCGGCAGTCTGTGACGCACTGATCACGCGCACAGCAATGCTGCGCCGAGGATGCCCGCATCTTTCGTCGTCGCGGCGACGATCGTCGGCAAAGGGGTGCCGGGCAGGAGCCATTTCTTCAGCTCTTTCTCGATGGCATCGACGTGGTTGGCCAGCGAATGACCCGCCGAGCCGCCGAAGACGATCATGTCGGGGTCGAGCAGATACAGCAGGTTCGTGCAGAGCCATGCGACCTCGCGGTAGATGTCGGGCTGCATGTACGAGCAGACGGCGGTGTCCAAGTAGTCTTCGGGCGTCTGCGCTTCCGCGCACCGTTTACCCATCGCGGTACCGGATAGATACTGCTCCACTTCGCCGCGGTTGTCCTCGGTTTCGTACGGCACCTCGCCGGGTTTCAACAGCATGTGGCCGATCTCCGCCGCGTAGCCGTGCGCGCCCTCGAACACTTTTCCGTCGATCACGATCCCGCCGCCCACACCCGTGCCGAAGGTGATGCCGATGACGATGCCTTTGCCCTGCGCCGCGCCCATCCGCGCCTCGGCCAGTGCGAAGCAGTTCGCGTCGTTGCCGACCTTCACCGGCAGCTTCAAGCGTGCCTCCATTTCTTCCTGCACGCGAATGCCGCGGGAATTCTTGATGTTCGGGGCGTTTAGGAGCACCCCTTTGCTCACAAGGCCCGGGACGCCGATGCCGACGGCCACGGTCTCGTCGCCGCGCTGACGTTCGACGGCTGCGCACACGTCGTCGATCACCGCGGCGAACCCGGCGTCGGCGCGCGTGGGAATCCGTTCCTTTGATTCGATCTCCCAGGTTGCGGCGTTGACGCGCGCGACATCGGCTTTCGTTCCACCCAAGTCGACGGCGATGACGGTGCGAGACATACGTCGGGAGTGTAGCATGGGCCTTCCATGGCCCGTAATCTCTTTCAGCCGTCGTCCCCGGATGTGTTTCCGGTCAGCCGAAGCAAGCTGGAGCTCTTTTTGCAGTGTCCTCGATGTTTCTACCTGGATCGTCGCATGGGCGTTCCGCGGCCGGACGAGGCGTACTACTCGTTGAATCTGGCGGTCGATCATTTGATGAAACGCGAGTTCGGTCGATGCCGCATCGATAAAGAACCGCATTCGGTCATGAGGCTGCACGGCATCGAAGCCGTGCCGCTCCAGCACCCGCAGTTCCAGATGTGGCGCGACACGCCGCAGGGGATTCGATCGATCCATCAACCGTCGCGCATCGAGCTCTACGGCATCGTCGACGACGTGTGGGTCACCGAGACCGGGGCAGTGCATCCGGTGGATTACAAAGCGACGAGTTCATTCGCGATCCCGACGCTCGAATTTCGCGATCCCTATCGCCGTCAGCTCGATGTGTACGGATGGTTGCTGCAACGCAACGGTTTCGATCTGGCGCGCGAAGGGTACATCGTCTTCGCGAACGCCGACCGCGAACGGCCGGGCCTCGACCGCGCGCTGCAGTTCACGCTCTCGGTCGCGATGCACATGCTCGATCTCGGCTGGATCGACGACGCGCTCTTGGCGGTGCGGGAGTGTTTGGATCGCGACGTCCCGCCGCCGTCGACGACGGAGTGCGTGTGGTGCGCGTATCGCAGGAAAATAGCTTTATTAGGAATGTAGCTTCATTAGGTTCCTAACAAGCTAATCCAGCTAATGAAGCTACTTTTTTCGTCAGAACGATACTTCCAAAACCGTATCCGGTTCCGTCGAATAATCGGTATAACGGATCCACATCGGCGTGACGATGAAGAATCGTTGCCGCGGATCATCGAGGTATTTTGCGGATCCCGGATTCTTCGCTATGTGCAACGCTCTGCATTGCTCATCGTCCGTTCCTTCGGCCAATCGCGCCGTTCCTTCAAGCTGCACGGTCGCATCGTTGCCGCTGATCACGAACGACGCGCGCGGGTCCCGTTGGAGATTCCGGAATTTTCGGGAATCGTTGAACGTGCCGAAGACGATCTTCAGTTCCGGTGTTTCCGAAAACGCGACGAGCGCGGATTGCGGTTGGCCGTCCGTGCCGATCGTCGACACGACGCCGAGCGTTTGTGCGGCGAGAAATCGCGCGATGAGCGAGCGGTGATCGGTCATGACGGATACAGGTGTGCGTTCTTAAATGGAATCAACGCCAGCGCTATCGCATGTTCATAGAGCGACGTGCGATGGATGACGTCGCCCGTCAGCAATCCGACGGCGCCGTTCGATTGGCGGCAGTCCGATCCTTCGAACACGATGTCGCACGCGTCGGCGAGTTCTTTGCCGGCACGAATGAGCTCCGCAATCGGCGGTGGCAAGAAGAACGTGCCGCTGCTCCCTTTGCCCATTCGGCCGTCGGCCGCGTGGACGACGACCCACGCGCGTTCGGCCAATCCATGATCGGTTTCATGGACGCCGCCCTCGATGCCGACCCAGTAGTCGGCGGTCGGGTGCGCGTCTTTCGCGCCGCTCGCGCGATTGAGCGCGCCGAGCAGCGTTTCTTCGTCGGTGAAGGGCTGATCCGAGACACCGGACGGTACGGAAATGCCGTCCACGTCAAACGCGTGCTGCGGGAACATGGCCATGAAGCCGCGCAGCGCGGCGTTGATCTTCACGGGATTCCGGGAGGCGACGATGATCTTTGGCATGGCGAAAGAGTACCGTAACAATGCCCACCTACAACGGGCAGCTTTCGCCGATGAGATGGCCAGAGGCCAGCTGAAGCCGGTGCGAAAGCTGGCGGAGAGGGAGGGATTCGAACCCTCGATACGGTTTTACCCGTATACCACATTAGCAGTGTGGTGCTTTCGGCCACTCAGCCACCTCTCCGTGAGGCCTGCGGAGTATAGGCGAGGCAAGGAAGGATGGAAACGTCACAGCCCCAACCAACTCGGTTTCTCGGCGACGGTCGGCGCCGGGTTCTCGAGGACCACGCCGCGCTTCGTCGCGACCTCGAGCGTCCCGCCGTTCGCTTCCACGGTTTTCACGAGGATCTGCAGGACCGATTCCGCCACGAGCACGCAGCCCATGCTCCGGTAGCGATCACCCTCATCGAGCATTTTCTGAAACGTCAGGTGGCCGTGAATCCCGTAGGCCGTCTTCTCATCTTCGTCGTACAGGCGTAGGAACGTACCGGTCTCGCCGAACGTCATGCTCCGGCCCTTCACCTCAACGCTTTTGACGGTCCACAGCTTCTCGGGCGTGGCCGCGAAGTACGTGCGGCCGATGTAGCGGACGTACCGGCGCTGGCCGGTCAGTACGTCGAACGATGCGTAGTCGCCGTTCTCATGCACGAGGTACCCGACGTTCTTCTCCGTATCGACGATCAATCGATCGCCCGCCTGGGGGACCCAGGAGTCGATCGGAACCTCGGGAGACGCGGGGGCTCCCTGGAGGGCGACGGTAAGGCCGAAGAGCAGCGTGAGGGCTGAAACCAAAGTGTACTATTATGATAATATTTATAAAAATGTCAATACTCCTCCAACAGCGAGAAGGCGCCAATTTCGGTAAATGGGGCATTCGGGGAGTCGGAGATTGAATAACTTCTGTATGCATCTCAGGAACGCGGATTCCCGCAATGCCAATCCATTGCGCCGGTGGGGGAGCGCCGTAGACTCGCAGCAGATGGGATCGACCCCCCGTCATGTGCCGGTCCTTGAAACGACCGTCCTCCGCATTCTCGCTCCGAAGAGCGATGAATCCGTGCTGGATTGCACGCTCGGCCTTGCCGGACACGCGTCCGCCCTCCTCGAAGCGACGTACCCGTCGGGTACCCTCATCGGGCTCGACGCCGACACGCAGAACCTCGACGCGGCGCGCGAACGGCTGTCGCCCTACGGCGATCGCGTACGACTCCTCCATGCGAACTTCCGCGACGTCGCAACGCTGGGACTCGAGCCCGTCGATATCGTCTTTGCGGATCTTGGCGTCAGCTCTCCGCACTTCGACGATCCGGAGCGGGGATTCAGCTTCCGCACCGACGGGCCTCTCGATCTGCGCTACGACCGCACGAGCGGACGCACCGCCGCGGAATTGATCGAAGAGAGCGACGAAGATGATCTCGTGACGCTCATCCACGACTACGGCGAAGTGCATCAGCACGTCCGGCCGCTCGCGAAACGACTCGCCGGAAAGCGCATCGACACGACGTTCGCTCTCAAGACCGTCGTCGAAGAGGTCTTCCGCTACCGCGCGCCGTCCGTCCTGCCGCGCATTTTTCAAGCCCTACGCATCGCGGTGAACGACGAACTCGGCGCATTGGAATCGCTCCTCGCCGCCGTCCCGAATCTGCTGAAACCGGGAGGACGAGCGGGCATTCTCAGCTATCATTCCCTCGAGGATCGTCTGACGAAGCACGCGTTCAAGGCCCTGGTCGAACCGACGAAAGATCCCCTCACCGGACGCGCCGTCGACGAACCCGCGTTTGCACTCCTCACGAAGAATGCCCTTGTCCCGGAGGACGACGAAGTGACCCGCAACCCGCGATCCCGCAGCGTGAAATTCCGCGCCATCCGGCGCATCCGCCCATGACCCCCCTCCCGTCACCACAGAACAGCCCGAAGCGCTCGACGCTCGCCGAGCTCGTCGACCAGAGCACGATGCTCCTCATGGTCGTCATCGGCGCGCTCATCCTCATCCTTGCGCTGCTCATTCTTTTCCACGAGAACGCGAACGCGACGAAGGGTTACAAGCTGCGCACGCTCGAACACCAGCGCACGCAGTTGTTGCTCGAGCAAGAAATCCAGCAAATGCAGATTGCAGAGCACCAGGCGCTCGAGAAACTGCAGGACGACCCGTCGATCAAGGCGATGGTCCAAGCGCGCAATCCGACGTACGTGACGGGCGTGGCCGCGGTGGCGGCGTGGTAGTCATGCCTCGGTACGCCGCCGGCTTGTCATGCCGAGTGATTTTTTGCGCAGCAAAAAATTGTACCGAGGCAAAGCCGGCGGCACTCGGCCTGACACGGATCCTTAGATTTTCCGCAGATGCACCGTCACGAGCGGCGTGTCGTTGGACACGAACGTCTTGGCGAGCACGACGATGTTATCGCCGTGTTTCGCGAGCGATCGCGTTCGAAGCGCGTCTAACGCTTGCTCGATGTTCGCTTCGGCGTCCTTCTTCATCTCGATCGCCATGGGCATGATGCCGTATCGTAACTGGAGCATGCGGCGGAGTGCGGAGGAATCGGAGAAGGCGTACACCGGCACGTCGGGACGATAGCCGCTCATGAGTTCCGCGGTGCGTCCGGTATTGCAGATCACCACGATCGCCGAAGCGTCGGCGCTGCGGGCCATCGTGACGGCCGCCTCGGCGCGAACGGCGCTGTCGTCGTGCGCATGGCCGCAACCGCAGCAATTGCACGCGTCTCCACCCATGCGCGATTCCGTTTCCTGCAGGATCTTCGACATCGTGGCGACGGCATCGAACGGGTATTTGCCGGCCGCGCTCTCGCCGGAGAGCATCGTCATGTCGGTGCCGGTGAGGGCCGCGTGCGCCACGTCGGTCACTTCCGCCCGGGTCGGCATCGGATTCTTGATCATGCTTTCGAGCATCTGCGTGGCGACGATGACCGGTTTGCCGGCGGCGCGGCACATGCGAACGATCATGTCCTGCACGGCCGGGATCTGCTCGAACGGCATTTCCGATCCGAGGTCGCCGCGCGCGATCATGATCGAGTCGGATGCGTCGATGATCTCGCCGATGTTTTTCACCGACGGCCGGTTCTCGATTTTCGACATGATCTTCATGTCGCTCTTGTGCTTCTTAAGGAACGCGCGGACTTCGTTCACGTCCGCGGCGGTGCGTACGAACGAGAGTGCGACAAGATCCATCTTCTCTTTCACGCCGAATTCCAGATCCTTCCAGTCTTTCTCGGTGATGGACGGGAGCGACACGTCGGCGCCGTACAGGTTCACGTGGCGGCGATTGCCGATCGAGCCGTCCTGCTGGGCTTTGAGGATTACCGAGCCGTCGGGATTGCTTTTCACCAGCGAGAACAGCATGTCGCCGTTGTCGACGATGATCGCTTCGGCGTTCGCCGCGTCTTTGCCGAATTCGGGATAGTTCACGTGGACGATCGTGCCGTCGTACGTCGCGTTCCTATCGAACGTGAAGAGGATGTCCTGGCCCTTCGTCACGTTGATCGGTTCCGTGACGTCGCCCGTGCGGACTTCGGGACCCTTCGTATCGAGCATGAGCGGAATGTCGTACCCGTGCTCTTCGGCGATCTTCTTGACCGATCGGATCGTGGAACCGTGCGTCTCATGGTCGCCGTGCGAGAAGTTGATGCGTGCGATGTTCATGCCGCCCCGCAGGAGCTTCAGGATGTTCTCGGGACTGCTGGAAGCGGGCCCAAGGGTGCAGACGATCTTGGTGAGACGCATAGCGAAGAGTCGTAGGAATGCGGAATGCGGCGGAAGTCTACTCCACCAGAAAGAAAGCTTCCAGCCTATTGCTCGGAAAGCTTCCGTGCCGGAGGATGGTGGCCGTGCGATTCATCGAACGTTTGCCGTTGGAGACCAGGCGATCGGCCCTCGTATTGCTCGGCTTCTTCGCTGTGGTTGCGGTCGCCGGCGGTTTGCGACTGCACGGGCAGACGTCATCGCAATGCGGTAACGGAATCGTGAATCAGGGTGAGGAGTGCGACGAGGGCGGGCGCAACGGCATCGGGCCCAATTGCACGTTCGAATGCACGACCGTGCGGTGCGGAGACGGCATCGTATCGCAGTCGGTCGGCGAAGAATGTGATTCGGGCAGCGGGTCCACGGCCGCATGCGGAAAGATTTGTTCGCAACCGACGTGCGACGAAGACGGTAGCGGCTGCAGCGGAGGGTGCACGTGGAAGATCGTCTCGTGTGCCGCGTCGCAGAGTTCCTCTTCCGTCTCCGCGTCGGCGGCCGTGTCTTCGGCGGCAAGTTCGTTGATCGCGTCTTCGGTCGCTTCATCCACATCTGCGACGTCATCGTCCGCTTCCGCTGCGTCGTCCGTTGCCACCGTCGTGAGCTCCGCGACAGCTGCGACGTCCGTTCCAGCATCTTCCGTTGTCTCTTCCTCCGCTCCCGTCGTTTCATCCGTCGGATCTTCGATCGCATCGTCGGCGAGCGACGGTACGACGGCGTTGAGTCTAGCTTCCGTCGCGGCCAGCAGTATCGCCCGCGCTTCCTCCGTTGCGCCCGTGCAGCCCTATGTTCCCGAGTGTGGCGACGGGTGGATTCAATTTACCGAGGCGTGCGACGACGGCAACAAGCTCAATGGCGATGGATGTTCCTCGGCGTGCCAAATCACGCCGGTTCTCTTATCGCACTGCGGCGACGCGCTCACAGACACGGGCGAAGAATGCGACCTGGGCGAGAACAATTCGAACGATCTGCCCGATGGGTGCCGGACGAATTGTCGTCGCGCGTTCTGCGGCGATGGCGTCCTGGATACGAACGAACCCTGCGATGACGGTAACGCGAACGAATGGGACGGGTGTACGTGGGATTGTCAGGTGAGCGTGTGCGGCAACGGTATCATCGAAACGGTCGAGGAGTGCGATGCCGGTGGGGAAAATTCCGATACGCTGGCCAACTCCTGCCGCACGATGTGCCGCAGCCCTCGGTGCGGTGACGGCGTGACGGATGCGGGAGAGGAGTGCGATGACGGCAACTCGATCGATGGCGACGGGTGCATGAATGCGTGCGTCATCGCGTGCCCCGAAGGGTCGCAGAAAATCGACGGTCGTTGCTTGATCCTCCCCGCGGAACCCGCCGATGATTGCGGGGTGTTCTGCGCGGTGGGAAGGGCCTGGACGTCGTTCGTGGACTGGTTGTTCTCGTTCTTCGCGTAAAAGCTGTGCGGAAGCCCGTCGAGTCCCTATGATGCGGCCTCTTTCCCTTTCTGTTTCGCATGCAGCACGGCGACGTCATTCTCCGGTTCCAGGATGTGTCGTTTCACTACGACGTCACGAAACCCGTGCTGCATGAAGCGAGTTTTTCGGTGCGCGAGAACGCCAAGCTGACGATCATGGGCCAGAACGGCGCGGGCAAGAGCACGATCTTCAAGCTCATCACGAAGGCACTAAAGCCGCTGGAGGGCGAGATCCACGTGAAAAAGGGCGTGACGATCGGCATCGCGAAGCAGGTGATGGATCCGGCCGATCTGCAGAAGACGGTGGGGGAGTACTTCGCCGGCGCGTTCCACGAAAAGAAGCATGACTTGGAGCGCCATGTCGCCCGCGTGCTCGATGCGGTGAACCTGACGGCGCCGATGGAGAAGAAGATGAGCGCGTTCTCCGGCGGCCAGAAAGCCCGATTGCTTTTGGCGTACGCGCTCATTCAAGAGCCGGATATCCTGCTGCTCGATGAGCCGACGAATAATTTGGATGCCGCGGGTATCGACCACCTGACGGGATTTTTGGTGATGTACGACAAAACGTGCATCGTGATCTCCCACGATGCCGCGTTCCTCAACAGTTTCACCGACGGCGTGCTCTATTTGGATGCGCACACGCAACGGGTCGATCAGTACGTGGGCGACTATTACGACGTGCTCGAGAAGATCGAAGAGCAGATCGAGCGCGAGCAGCGGCAGAACGCACGGATGGAAAAGGCGATCCAGGATCAGAAGGACAAGATCAACTTCTTCTCGCACAAGGGCGGCAAGATGCGCAAGCTCGCGAGCAAAATGCGCGATGCGGTGGAGGAAGCCGAGGAGAATAAGGTCGAGGTGCGCCGCGAAGACAAGACGATCCCGTCCTTCACGATCGGTTCGGATCCGTTCGACAAGCCGCTCGTGAACATCTCGTCGGTACACATCATGAACGATCACAAGTTGACGAAGAAGAAAGTCGAGCTCACCGTTCGCCGCCGGCACCGTGTGATCATCACGGGCCCGAACGGCATCGGCAAAACGTCGCTCCTCGAAGCGCTCGCGAACGGCACCGAAACCGGAGCCGTGATGACGCCGGGCGTGAAGGTGGGCTACTACACGCAGGATTTTTCGAACCTTCCGATGGAGAAGACCGTGTATCAGATTTTGGAAGACGCGATGGAGAAACCGAACAACCAGACGATCTACGAAACCGCGGCGCGGTTCCTGTTGCCCGGTGACAAAGTGCAGACGAAAGCGATCGCGCTCTCGGAAGGGCAAAAGGGACTCCTCTGTTTCGCGCGCTTCACGCTCCAACGGCCGACGCTCCTGATCCTCGACGAGCCGACGAACCACATCAACTTCCGACACCTGCCGGTGATTGCCGAGGCGCTGAACGGCTTCGAGGGCGGCATGATCCTCGTGAGTCACGATCAGGAGTTCGTGAAGCAGGTGCAGGTGAACGAGACCCTGGATTTGGGGGCGTTGTGAGAAGCGGCGAACATGATTCTTTTGGCTTATTTTGCTATAATAGGAGTATCGCCCCCGTAGCTCAGTTGGAAGAGCGGGAGACTTCTAAGCTCTAGGTCGCAGGTTCGATCCCTGCCGGGGGTACCATCGCCATTGACGTAATCGAAGCGGGGGAATTTCGTCTTCTCTGCTATGATCCCCTCAATGGAACCCGTTCCTCCGCACGATCCGAAGGACGTCGCCGATAACAAAGACCTCGCCGCACTGGGGTACGTGTGGGTCTTGTCGTTGGTCGTGCTCTTCGCGCGGCGCGACAGTCCGTTCGTGCAATTTCACGCGCGGCAGGGCGCCGTACTCTTCGGGCTCAGTCTCGTCGTCTGGGCCGCGCCGGTCGTCGGCAAATTATTGGAAGTGTTGATTCTCGCGCTCTGCATCGTGGGATTCCTGTACGCCGCGCAAGGGCAATGGAAGGAAGTGCCGATCGTCGGCCCGCTCTCGCGCGGATCCGTCGGCGATCTGCGATCGAGCTGGAAGGATGTGGTCGCTGCCGTGAGCAGTCTGTGGGCGCGCGTGCGAAAGACGGTGCGGTCCCCGGAAGCCGACGTTCCTCCTTCGCCCGATTCCGAAACCCCTCCCCCCGTTCTTCCATGAGCCGTTACAAACGCATCATGCTTAAACTTTCGGGCGA
The DNA here is from genome assembly GCA_964641555.1 of uncultured Candidatus Peribacteria bacterium. Classification (GTDB taxonomy): domain Bacteria; phylum Patescibacteriota; class Gracilibacteria; order Peribacterales; family Peribacteraceae; genus DALYDP01. The sequence continues at coordinate 59,301 of CAZXKA010000003.1, forward strand.
AGTCTTCGCGCGGCAGAAAGGAGGAGGCATCGATCGCGACACGCTCGATTCCGTCGCGCAGACGATCGCCGAAGTCGCCAAAGCCGGCGCGCAGCTCGTCATCGTGGTCGGCGGCGGGAACATTTGGCGCTATCGTGACATGAAACAGAGCGGCATCGAACGGACGGTCAGCGACGGCATGGGCATGCTGGCGACGATCATGAACAGCGTCGCGCTGCAATCGGCGCTCGAGCATCGCGGATGCCACACGCGCGTCCTGTCCGCGGTCAACGTTCCCCAGCTCGCCGAGCCGTTCATCCGTCGCCGCGCGAACAGCCATCTGGCCAAGGGGCGCGTCGTCATCTGTGCCGGCGGCACGGGCAACCCGTACTTCACGACCGACAGCGCCGCGGCACTCCGCGCGCTGGAGCTGGGCTGCGACATGCTCCTGAAGGCGACCGATGTCGACGGCATCTACGATCAAGATCCCCGGAAATCCCCCAAGGCCAAACTCTTCAAGGAATTGTCGTATCAGGAAGCGATCGAACGCCGCCTCGAAGTGATGGACCAGGCGGCGTTCAGTTTGTGCCAGGAACAGAAGCTGCCGATCCGCGTGTTCAACTTCTTTAAGAAAGGCGTGCTGCTGGCCGCCGCAAAGGGCAAGAACGTCGGGACGCTGGTGCATTGAACGGTAGTATCGTATTCTTGGTCCATATGGCTGACGCACGCATCGTCCAATTCACCGCCGACGCGAACAAAGTCCTCCAGCATTTGCTGGGTGAGTTGAGCAAGCTGCAAACGGGCCGCGCCAACGCCGCGCTCATCGAGCACGTCGATGTCGACGCTTATGGCCAGAAGATGCAGTTGAAGGCCGTCGCGTCGATCAGCATCCAGGACGCACGGACCATCGTCATTCAGCCGTGGGACAAATCGGTCATGGGTGCGATCGAGAAGGCGATCCAGACGTCGAACGTCGGCGTGAATCCGGTGAACGACGGCGTCGTCATTCGGCTGAACTTGCCGATGATGACGGAGGAACGGCGCAAGGAACTGCAGAAGATCGTCCAAAAGCTCGCCGAAGAAGCGCGCATCTCGCTGCGCCAATGCCGTCAGAAGGCGATCGACGTGATCAAGCAGGACAAAGACGAAGACGTCCGTTCGACGCTCGAGGGTCAGTTGCAGAAGGACGTCGACGCGTTCAACGACAAGATCGACGCCGCGCGGAAGCACAAGGAGGAAGAAGTGATGAAAGTTTAACGTCGGTCTTCGTCTCCGCTCAGACTGACAAACACTTGCATATGAAACGTCGTATTTGTCTTCTGGCCCACAACGTCCGTTCGCTTGGGAACGTCGGGTCGTTCTTCCGCACGGGCGATGCGTTCGCCGTGGAGCGGATCTACCTGACGGGCTACACCGGCACGCCGCCGCGGAAGGAGATCAGCAAGACGTCGCTCGGCGCCGACGAGTGGCTTCCATGGGAACATGCCGACGATCCGCTGAGCGTTCTTCGCGCGCTGAAAGACGACGGATGGACGACGGTCGCGCTGGAGCTCACGCCGGGCGCCGTTGATCTCGCGTCGTACGATCCGCCGGAGAAACTGTGCCTGGTGCTCGGCCACGAAGTCGACGGGATCTCGACTGAGTTGATCGACGCGTGCGACGTCGCAGTGCAGATCCCGATGCTTGGCAAAAAAGAATCGCTGAACGTCGCCGTCGCGGCGGGGATCGCGTTGCATCGGTTGCGGACGGCGTAGGTTTTCGTTTTTACCTCTCCCCCGACCCCTCTCCCACCTGCCCGTTCTCCCCGCCGGGAGAGGGGAGACCGTACGCAAAAGCAGATCCAATTCCCCTCTCCTGGTTGGCGTATGGGCGAGTAGGAGAGGGGTTAGGGGAGAGGGATTAAAGAAGATCCGCCGGATCCACGTCCGTCGACACGTCCTCGAGCGGGAGGTCCGTCAGCAGTTCGCGCAGGTGCGTGCCGCGCAGGAGGACGTGCCACGTCTGTCCCGCGCCGTAGAACGTCGGTGATGCGTGTGCGGATGTCGCCGTTTTGTTCGCCGCGATGCGATTCGCGAGCTCGTTCTTGAGTGTGACCGCGCGCTTCTCCGCACCTGGACCACTCGCGATGAACCGGATGAGTTCGGTTGCCGGCGGATACCCGAGTTGGCGACGGATTCCGAGTTCGGTCGTGAGGTAATCCTCGGTGCGGTGTTCCGCGGCGGCAATGATTTCGACCGCGTCGGGACGGTAGGTCTGGATGATGACATCTCCCGGGTTGCGGCGGCCGCTGCGGCCGGTGAGCTGCGCGAGGAGCTGGAACGCGTGTTCGCCGGCGCGGAAGTGGGGGAGCGACAGGCCGACGTCCGCGACGAGGACCGCGGCGAGCGTGACGTTCGGCAGGTCCAAGCCTTTCGCGACCATCTGCGTCCCCAGAAGAATATCGATCTCGCCGTTGCCCAGCGTGTCGAGGAGTGTCCGCATGTCCTCGTGCGACGGCAGCGCGTCGCTATCCGCTCGTGCGATGCGCGCATCCGGAAACACGCGGCGCAGAATCTCTTCGAGCTTCTGCGTGCCGGCACCGACGGGATGCAGCTTGACCGAACCGCAGTGCGGGCAGTGCGCGGGAAGATCGGCGCGTTGGTTCGTCGTGTGATCGAGGAGATAGGAACGTCCGGACGCATCGCGATGGACGGCGTACGGGAGTTGCGATGCGGCGGAGAGCAGGCGTTTGCGGCAATCCAAACAGAGGACTCCTGTGGACAGCCCGCGTCGGTTCAGAAACAGAATACTTTGTTCCTTTTTTTCGAGTCGCTCACGCAGGGCGTTGATGAGCGGCGTGGTGCAGGGATAGAGTTTCGGGTCGGCTTCCGCGAGATCGACGATCTTCACGGTGGGGAACGCGACCCCGCCGAAACGTTCTGTGAGTCGCACGAGCTCGTAGACGCCGCGCTCGCAGCGGTCCCAGCTTTCGACCGATGGTGTCGCGGATCCAAGAACCAACGTTGCACCGCTATAGCGACAGAGCGTCTCGGCGGTCTCGCGCGTATGGTACCGCGGCGTCTGCTCGTTCTTGTACGTCCACTCGTGTTCTTCGTCCAGAATCACGAGTCCCAAATCCTGGCACGGCGCGAAGAGCGCCGACCGCGGACCGATGACGACGCGCGCTTCACCGCGGCGAACCTTCAACCACGCTTTGCGGCGCTCGGTGGGCGTGAGTTTGCTGTGGAGGACGACGGCACAGTTCTCCGGCAGGCGCTGGAGCAAGCGTTCAACGATGTGCTGCGCCAGGAAAATTTCGGGCACGAGGACGATCGACTGCTTGCCGTGCAGGAGCATCTCCCGCACGAGTTCGGCGTAGACTTCGGTCTTGCCGCTCCCCGCGACGCCGAACAGCAACACCGGTTTTGTTGCAGCGAGAATCGTATCTTTCGCAGCTTGTTGTTCGGCATTCAGCGATACCGGCGGCGGTAACGGACCAAGCTCGGTATCGGCGGCCGGTTCATGCAGAAACACGCGGTGCCACGGCGGCGGAGGCAGAAAGATCGTGAGCGCCTGGCGGAGCGTCGTGCGGTAGTAGCCGGCGAGCCACTGCATCGTCTGTAAGTTGTGCCGAGGGAGCATCGGCATCTCGTCGATTACTTGATCGATCGGATGAATCTTCGACTCCTCGAGCGTCGTATCGGTATCTTCCGCGACGACGATGCCCTGCGTCTGTTTGCCGCGCAGTTTCATCTTCACCAAGACCCCGGGTCGGATCCGGTCGTCGTTGCTGACGTACGTCAGCCCGTTGCCGATGGCTTGGGAGCGGGAGAGGGGGAGGACGAGATGGCGCACGGTCGCTATCATAGCGGGCATGGAAGAACTCGTGGTGCTCCTGAACGACCGATTCGAACCCATCGGCACGATGCCGAAGGCGACGGTGCACAGCGGCAATACGCCGTTGCACCGCGCGTTCTCGCTCTTCATCTTCCGGCCGTCCGGAGAACTCCTGTTGCAACAGCGCAGCTCGAAGAAAGTCGCGTTTCCGCTCGTGTGGACCAACAGCTGCTGCGGCCATCCGCTGCCGGACGAGACATACGAAAAAGCGGCTTGCAGAAGGGCTGAAGTGGAATTGGGTATCACAGGTCTTACGCCCATGATGGCCATTCCGGACTATCGCTACCAAGCCTCGATGCACGGCATCCTTGAAAATGAGTTTTGCCCCGTGCTGACGGCTGTAACGGAATCGGAACCCGTTCCGAATCCTGATGAAGTCGAAGCGATTCGGTGGATGCCATGGGACGACTGGGTGCGTGAAACGACCGAACATCCGGAGCGGTATTCGCCGTGGTGCGTGGAGGAGACGGCGTTGTTGTCTTCTCGATCTATCACAGGCATTGATCCTTTGTTGTAAGGGGAGTAAAAATTCCCCTATGGCACTTGAACACGTCGATGACGAACGCGTTGAGCCCACGCTGGAACTGTATGAGCAGTACGTGGCTTTTTGGACGGATGCTCATAGCAGCAATGTTTCCGAAGGAATTCAATGCCCTGCCATGGAAATCGATGGCTCATTCGAAATATTTTCGCAAAAGTGGAATTCGCTGTCCTCTCATTCCCAACGAGAGTGGGCTGATTGTTATCAGCAAGGATGGCAAAAAAATTACGAGCAAAGCATGCAAAATACATTGGAGGCAATCCGCAAATACCAAGAAGACCCCGATGAGAGAAAACGAGTCAATGCAGAGATAGGTGCGCTCTTGAAGGATATCGGTCTCCCTCCGCAGTTCAGGCCACGACATCAGTGAAATCGAATGGTCGGGACGGCGGGACTCGAACTCGCGACCTCCTGCTCCCAAAGCAGGCGCTCTAGCCAACTGAGCTACGTCCCGTAACTCTCTGCACTTATTATAGCGGGAAATAGAACTTGCGGCAGGCAAAAACAGCCGCCCACTCTTGGACGGCCGTTTTGTTCGGCGGTGAAACTCTCTTAGCGCTTGCTGCCGAACCCGACGCCGAGCGACACCACCGTGATCGCCGCGTGGAGGTAGTTGTCCGCGTCGTTGACTTCGAAGAGGCCCAGGATGTCGCCGCCGTTCACGAAGCCGACCACCGTCACGATGCCGTAGATGATACCGAAGACGATGAGATAGATGCGGCTGTAACTTTCGCCGCTCGAGGCCGCCGCGATCGCGACGACACCCGAGAGCAGGTGGACGATGTTGTGGATCGTGTCGACTTGGAACACAAGAAGGGTGCCGTCGACGAAGAATCCGGCGATGCCGATGAGGACGAGCACGACGCCCAGGATCCACGTGACCGATTTCGTGAGACTGGTCATGAGAAGGAGGAGAAAAAAATTACAAAAATTTCCCATAATGTAACATTCGCTTTTCACACCGGAGACCGGTTAGGTTTTTTTTGCAAGCGGACTTGTGATGGTTTCCGGCCGCTTCGTTCGTCAACGATCAAGGTGAAATCCATGCATGCGGTATCGGCAATGGTTTGCGCAGCGATTCTGGTCGCGTGCGGCCAACCGCGCGGATTGATCGCGGATTTCGAAGACTGTGTCTTGGCCGGCTATCCGGTCATGGAGTCCTCCCCGCGCCGCTGCGCCGTGCCGAATGGTCCGACGTTCACCGAGGAATTGCCGCCGGTGTCGGAACGTGCGATGGAGACGTTCAGCGGCGCTTTGTTGCGTATCGAGTCCGATGTCGTGGACGGTGAAACCCGGTTCAGTTTCGGCTCATCGGTCGCCGAAACACGGACGGCCGTGCTCGAACCCGATGCCGTCGTGACGGTCACGGGAACGGAGAGCGCGGTGGATTTGAATAACGTTGCGGTCGGAACGGTGTTACGCGTGCGTGGATGGATCGATGAAGGCGGTCTCGTCCATGCGGTGGAAGTCGGTGTCGGTGTATACTAGGACGCTCATGCCGACGATGTCGACCGAACAGGCTCCTCTCGCGTTCCGGCTTCGGCCGGAATCGATCGACGATTTCGCCGGCCAAAAGCACATCATCGGCGAGGGCACGGCGCTGCGGATCGCGATCGAAAAAGACGAATTGCGGTCGCTCATTCTGTCGGGTCCGCCGGGGACCGGAAAGACGACGCTCGCGCACATCATCGCGCGGCGGACGAAATCGCACTTCGTCCAGATCAACGCCGTGCTGAGCGGTGTGAAGGAGCTGAAACAGGTGTGCGCCGAAGCGGAAGAGCGCAAGCGCGGGATGCTCGGCGAGAAGACGGTGCTCTTCATCGACGAGATCCATCGTTTTAACAAAGCCCAGCAGGACGCGCTCTTGCCGTACGTCGAGAGCGGGACGGTCATTTTGATCGGCGCCACGACGGAGAATCCATACTTCGAAGTGAACTCCGCCTTGGTCTCGCGTTCGCACGTGGCCCTTTTGCAGCCGCTCGATGTCGACGATTTGCTGTTGATTCTGAAACGCGCGCTCGCGGATGCCCGCGGGTACGGCGGAAAGATCACGGTGTCGGACAACGCATTGCAGCGCATCGCGACGATCGCGAACGGCGACGCGCGGATCGCGCTCAACGCGCTCGAACTCGCGGTGCTTTCGACCGGAACGAACATTTCGCTCGAGGACGCGCAGAAGCTCTTCCAGCGCACCGCCCGCCGCTACGATCAGCGCGGCGAGGATCACTACAACGTCATCTCCGCGTTCATCAAGACCATGCGCGGGAGCGACCCGGACGCGGCGCTCCTGTGGATGTACGCGATGCTCGACGGCGGCGAGGAACCGCGATTCCTGTTCCGCCGCATGATGATCTTCGCGTCCGAAGACATCGGCATGGCGGATCCCAACGCGCTCTTGGTCGTGACGAACGCGTGGCAGGCGTTCGAGATGGTGGGGCTGCCGGAGGGCGAATTCTTTCTGGCGCACGCGTGCGTCTACTTGTCGCAAGCGCCGAAGAGCAACGCCATCAAGCGCGCGATGCACGGCGCGCGGAAGGCGGTGGCCGACGCCCCGCAGCTCGAAGTGCCGAACCACCTGCGCAACGCGCCCGTGAAAGGCATGGCGGAGCAGGGCTACCACGTCGGCTACGAGTATCCGCACGAGGACCCCCGCGGCGTGCTCGCGGCGAACTACTTCCCGGTCGGGTTCCGACCGACGAATTTTTACGAACCGAGCGCGCACGGGTTCGAAGCGGATGTTTCGGAACGCTTAACGAGGATTCGGGCTATCGTTCGCGCAAAGACCGATAAGTGACATATTGTAATAATATTGCAAAATATACAAAAAGATGGTACACTGGTGCCAATGTCACACACACTCCGCCGCGGTCTTACTTCGCTCTCGTCGCTCGCTCGCTCGCACGACGATTTGCCGGCGTTCAACGCGGCGTACTGGGTGCTCACGTTCCTCGCAGCGATGCTCTTCAACGCCGGGGCATTCGCGCTGCTCATCGCCGGGCACATCGCGCTCGATGTCTACAAGTACCGCGACGTCCACAACAAAAAGTGGGGCAAAGTCGCGGAGGGCGTGATCCGCGAGAACCTCCTCGATGCGTCGATCCTGTCGCTCGGCATCGCGTTTTCGGTCTACTGTCATGCATCGCTGCCGATCGTCGCGGGGCTGCGGGGGTTGCTGCGTACCGAACTCGTCGTGCTCAACGCCATCGTTCAGATCGCGGTGAAGACGCACGTGCTGCACGGCGCGCTGACGATCCTCGCGAATGTGCAGCAATACCTGGAACGTCTGCATCCGCGCATGGGCAAAGGGGTGTCGGTCGTCGAGATCGTGGCGTTTACGGGGTGCATCGCGTCGGTCGCGCTCACGATCGCGTCTCCGTGGATCCTGGGGTTGGACGCGACGCAGATCGCCCATCTGGCCGAGGATATCCTCGTGCCGTGGAACATCTAATCTCGGCGTAGTCGCACGAAGCCGGATTAGAACGGCGCGCCGTCCGGAAACAGTAAACGTTCGGTTTCGAGTGCGTCTTGTTCCCATCGAAGACTTTCTTCCGATCTTTTTCCGTTGCCATACCGCCGGCCGAAATCGTCGTAGCGCTCGGCGACCGTGACGGGTCGATCGCCGACGAAACGTTTGTCGGCGTAGTAGAGGAGGTGCTCTTCGGTCGTGCCACGCTGCGATGGTGAACGTCTGATGGAATGCGACGCGATCAGAGCGCCGATCTCGGGGAATCCACGTTCCGTCAAAAATGCTTTTCCGGCTTCTTCGTGAGACATGTTCGGATAGCGGTTCTTCCAGTGTTTCCACACGGTTTCTTCATCGTTCGAACTCGTCCATCCGGCCGGTGCGGCATCGTCGTGAAAATCGACGAATCGCAGAAGATCGTGCGTTTTGCCGGCGGCGCGAACGAACTGCGTCCGCACGAACGTCCTGCGTTCAATGAGCGCATCCGCCGCCCGAGCGCAGAAATTCGCGACCGCGTCGCAGTGTGCGCCGACGTTCGCCGGAAGCCGCAGTTCCGTTCGCCATGCATCGATGGTCGCGTCATCCGGCCAGTCGACGTCCAGGCAGTCGATCGCGATGGCGCGTTCGTCGCGGCTCGCCTCATCGATGCGTACACGAATATCGGTTCCAAGAAAATCTCCAGCGCGCTCCGGCCATTCGATACACCGAATACCGTCGAATTCCTCGCTCGATCGCAACGCCTCGAGCGCTTCCGCTCTACTCAGTCGATAGAGATCGAGATGCAGCACGTCGCCGCGCGTTGTCTCGTAGTGCTGTTCCACGGCATACGTCGGACTCGTCACGGGGTCGTGGACACCCAGTTTGCGCAGGAATCCCCGCATGAATGCTGTTTTGCCTGCCCCCAGGCTTCCTGAAAGGCCGATGGTGATCGGAATTCGATAGAGGGAACGCGCCAAGGAAGATCCTGCCGCTTCCGTGGCAGATTCCGCAGCCGTTCGCAGCAAAGCCCGATCGATCATTGACTAAAAACTACAAATATGCTATTATAGTGATAACACATATCCACACAGACTCCATGCATCTTACACGCATCACGACGGCCAAGAAGGCGGGCTTCCGACGTTCGGTGCTGCATCGGCAGAAGCATCGTCCCAAGCAGGCGAGGATGTACCTGAAGCAAAAGTCGTCGTTCTTCATGGCCGCGCTCTCACTCTGCGCGTTCGTGACCGGGAACATGGTGGGGGAGCACGGGTGGTACGCCTTCATGAAGGCCGTGCTGGGGAACGCCGACGACGCGCTCATCGCGTACACGGGGACCGTCACGCCGATCGCGAAGGTGCCCGATTATTCGAAGTGGGCCACCTACGGAGGCGACAGCGAACAGCACACCTTCCGCCAAGTGCCGAGCGACGCGCTCATTCCGCTTCCTGCCTATCACCAGGCCGATGCGAAGAAGGGTCTTGATCCGAGCGGCGTCTACTCCGTCGGCAACATGGGTTCGTACGCGACCGGGGCCGAAGGCGAAGGCAGCCACCCGGGCGTCGACATTCGCGTCCCCGTGGGAACGCCGGTCCGCGCCATCGCGAACGGCATCGTCACGCAGGTCCAAAACGACGCCGGCGGCTTCGGACTCTTCGTCGTCATCCGCCATCCGCACATGCCGGATCCGGACAAGCCGACGCGCGAAACCGTGCTCCACTCGGCGTACGCCCACTTGAGTTCGCAGCTGGTGCGGGAAGGCGACATCGTCGAGAAGGGCCAACAGATCGGCCTCTCGGGCCAGACGGGCTTCGCGACTGGGCCGCACCTGCACTTCCAAGTCGACCGCGACAGCGCGCCGTGGCATCCCTACTGGCCGTTCACCGGTGCCGAAGCGCGTGCGGCGGGCCTGACTACGACCCAGGCGATCAACACCGCATTCCACCAGGAACGTCTCAAAGAGCACACCGTGCACCCGATGCTCCTCGTCCAGTCCGATCGTCCCGCGCCGAAGTATACGGAGGATGGCGGATCGACGGTGGCGAAGCGCACGAGCGAGCGTCGGACGCGCGAACAGATTGCGCAAGTACGCAACGATCGGAAGAACCAGCGCCTCGCGCGTCGCCAGACCGTCGCGACCCAGCATGCGGCGGCACCGGTCGCACCGGTTGCGGAGCTTCCGCCGACCGTCGTCACGCCCGATGCGATCGCGCCCGGCACGCTCGCTATCGCGGAACCGACGCCCGTTCCCGCTCCTGTTGCGGCCACGAACGGAGCCGTCGCGTCGTTCGACATTCAACATCCCAAGCAGTTCACCGGCCGCGAATGGATGAGCGTGCGCATCACGCTGCTCGATGACAGCGGTCGCAAGACGAGCGAAGCCGCGCTCGAGAAAGATATTTACCTTCGCACGGCGTACGGCGAAGCCGAGTTCAAACCGTCGGTGCTGCGCAAAGAAGATTTTACGGACGGCGTCGCCACGGTCGAAATGCTCCCGCGCGGCCGGCGGACGGTTATTATTCTGCTTCAGCCCTACGCCTTCCAGAGCGGGCCGATCGCTCCGTCGAAGTAAGCCCCTCTCCCATGCTCGCTCTGCGAGCATTGCCCTCTCCCCGATGGGGAGAGGGCAGATCCGCAGGCACTGCGGATCGGGAGAGGGGTGAGACAGCCGCGCTTACCGGTTGCGCGTCGAGGAGCGCGTGGAAGATTTCAGCGTGGCGTCCGCTCCGACTTCGAACGTGATCGAGAGCGTTGTCGTCGCGTCGGCTTTGTTCGTCTCCGGATCGTAGCTGGACCAGCCGTCGACCCAGGTCGAGAGCGAGGCGCCCACGACGTTCGACAGTTTCTTGCCGAGCAACTTCTCGAAGAGCGCCTTGCGCTTGTTCACGCGCGCGATGAGGTCATCGAGCTGCGCCGTCTCGTGATCTTCGGGATTCACCAGGCGCACGTCCCAACCCGGGCTGCAGTTGTGCTCGTCGAGGATGCTCGCGATGCGCTGCGCGGCGTCGGTGCGGAGCACACGTATGAACACGTTCAAGCTGCCGGACATTTTGTCCGTTTCGATGCCGCTGTGCGCGTCGTAGTACGGGTACATCGACGGCGGACCGCTGCGGCGCACGCGTCCGTCCGTGCCGACTGCGGCGCGGATGTCGTTGTAGATGCGCGTGAGTTCCGTGCGAACCTCCTCGCGGGAACCGAGGCCCACGACTTCGCAGTAGCCGTTCACGGCCACGAAATCCGGCGTCACTTCCTTCGTGACGGAGGCATCGATCACGATGCCGTTCCCATAGGGACCTGGGTAATACAGACCGCCGCCGCGGTCCATCACCGCGCCATTGGAGGCTTCGGATTCGAGGGCTTCCAGCAACGCCTCGTCCTCGGTCAGATCGGTGCCAGTGGCAGCGAAAGCCGAAAGGGGAGTAAGACTCATCGCGATCGTCATCGCGGTTGCCACAACAGAATGTGTGCGCATAGGGACAGGGGGGAAGAAATGGGGAAGAACGGCGAACAGGATATTGCCGAGAATCGGCTACTGCAAGCAAAAATTGCTGTTTCGGCGTGTTACCTTTTCGCGAATTTTGCGTAGAGATCACCCCCGAAAGACAACATGCCGATGATCGCGGCGAGCAACAGTGCCGCTAGGAACTTGCCCGTCGTCGAGAGGAAGAGCGCCGTGACGCCGAACGCCGTGCCGAGCGAAACGGTGAGAAGGATGACCGCCCACGGCGACCAACCGCGTTGCAGCAGACGGTGGTGCAGGTGTTCGCCGGAGGACGAACCGCGCATCGGCGAACGGCCGGAAACGATGCGGCGGAGAACGACGAAGAACGAATCGATGAGCGGGACGCCGAAGACGAGGAACCCGGTGGCGACCTTGCCGCCCGCGTAAATCGTGAGCACGCCGAGGAGCAACCCGAAGAGCATGGCCCCGCTATCGCCCGGGACGACGCGCGGCACGGGAAGCGGCAACTCGAAGAGCGTGGCGCCCGCGGCAAGGCCTGCAAGGACGAAGGCGACGAGCGCGAGCTCCGGTTGCTGCACGCGGTCGGAGATCGAAAGGAAGCCGATCGTGAGGAATCCGATCGTCGAGAGGAGGCTCGTTTGACCCGGAACGCCGTCGAACCAGTTGAGCGCGTTCACCGTGAGGAGGATCCAGCCGATCGTGAAGAGTCCGCTGACAACGGGGAGAGGGCCGGTGTCGGGAAGCGCGATCGTCCAACTGTCGAGTTTCAGGAGTTCGCCGAATCCGAGCGGCGAGAGCGGATTCGTGAGCGTGTAAATCCGCGTGCCGGTAACGAAGAGCGAGAACGCGATGCTGATCTGCGCCAGCAACCGAAACCACGGCGGCAGTTTGGTGCGATCGTCAAGGAAACATACGGCACACAATGCAATTGTGCTCAGCAGTAAGCCGATTTCTTGCATCGGTTCGTTTCCCCACAAGAGAAAGAAGACGAAGAGCGCGGCCGTGAGGATCCCGGTGGGGTAGGGGAGACGTCCGCGCGCGAGCCCGTAGCGTTCGGGGAAATCGAGCAATCCGATGATTGGAAACACGCGCAACGCGGCGGCGTGTGCGAGCAGGCTCGCCGTGAGCGCGAACAGGGGAGTGGTCAGGAGGGGAGTCACGCACGCTATGGTACACTCCTGGCCATGCCGAACTACCGACGACTGGCCGAACTTGACTTCCATGGAAAGAGAGTCCTGTTGCGTGCCGGATTTGACGTGACGATCGAGCATGGTGCCGTCACCGATACGAGTCGGATCGATGCGCTGGTACCGACGATGCGGCATATTCTCGACGGCGGTACGTCGCTCGTCATTCTGGCGCATCAAGGGCGTCCGAAGGGTAAGCGTGTACCGGAGGAGAGTCAGCGGCCGCTCGTGCCGGTGCTCGAGAAGCTGCTTGGGCGTTCGATCCGCTTTGCGGAGTCGTGCGTCGGACCCGAGACGGAAGCGATGGCAACGGCATTGAAGCCCGGAGAGGTGCTGTTGCTGGAGAACCTGCGCTACGACGAACGTGAAGAGAAGAACGATCCCGGTTTTGCCGAAGAGCTCGCGCGTCTCGGCGACGTGTACGTGTGCGACGCGTTCTCGAACGCGCACCGTGCGCACGCCAGCATGGTCGGCGTCCCGACGCTCCTGCCGTCCGCGATGGGATTGCAGATGGAGAGCGAAGTCGAGAACCTATCGAAGATTCGCGATGCGCGAGAGGGCGTGTGCGTCATCGTGAGCGGCGTGAAGCTCGAGACGAAAGTGCCCGTCATCCGGGCGTTCCTCGGCCGGGCGGAATCGATCGTCGTCGGCGGCGCGATCGCGAATACGTTCTTGGCGGCTTCCGAAAAACCCATCGGCGCGTCGCTCTCCGATGCCGATGCGGTGCCCGTCGCGCGCACGATTCTCGACGAGGCCAATGGCGCGATCCTGCTGCCGACGGACGCCGTGGTTGCGACCGATCGGGAGAAACCCGAAACGGCGCGGGTCTGCAGGGTGGACGACGTTGCACCGCACGAAGCGATCTTGGATCTGGGACCCGCGTCCGCGTCCGCCATCGCGGACGCCGTCGCGCGCGCGGGCATCGTGGTGTGGAACGGACCGCTGGGATACTGCGAGCACGAAGCGTTTTCGAAGTCGACCGTCGCCCTGGCGAACGCGGTCGTCGCGGCCACCGCGCGCGGAGCGTTCACCGTCGTCGGCGGCGGCGACACGCTCGAGGTCCACGCGCGGTACGGACTCTCGCTTCGCCCCTATTCCTTCGTGAGCACGGGCGGCGGCGCGATGCTCGATTTTCTGGCGGGTGACCCATTGCCTGCGCTTACGGCTCTCCGTTCCTGATGGCGTTTCAATTGTGCATCCTCGGCGAGGAGGAGAACCTCGACGCCTTCGGGCGCCGGCTGACCGCGTCGTCCATCGCGTTCCTCGGCATGCGCGAGCGGGCGATCGTGTCGTCGGACGACCAGGTACGGTCGCTGTTGGCGATGGTGCAGGCGTCGAAGGCGTACGTCGCGACGAAACATCCGGAGCTGGTGAAACGAGCGCGCGCCAAAGGCATTCGCGTCATCGATCGCACGGCCGATCTCAAGGAGATGCTCGACGGGCACCCGCAATTGCCCGAGGCGTTGCGTCTGTTTTCGCCGCACGCCTGGCGCCAGCAGCTGAAATCACAACTGCAGCGCATGGGTCTCGTCACGATGCCGAGCGTGCGCGTCTACAGTCTCGTGGCGCTCAGCACGCTGCTTTTCGGCTTCGTCGTATTCCGTCTCTTGCCGTCGGGCGAAGTGATCGTGAAGCCGCGCCAAGAAACGGTGACCCAAACCGTGAACGTGTTCCTCGTTCGCAGCGGGGCGACGCTCCCGGCCTCGCGCGTGCGCATGCTGCCGCTCCATGCGATCGTCGTCACCGAGGACCGCACGTTGACCTTCGACCAAATCAGCAAGCAGTTCATCGGCTCGGCCGCCGTCGCGGATTTGGAGATCGCGAATGCTATGGGGGAGAACGTGTCACTGCGCAAGGGGACGCGCTTTCAGAACCAGGCGGGCATGGTGTTTCGGACGCTCGCGGCGACGGTGATTCCCGCGGGCGGCACCGCGACGATGCGCGTGAAGGCGGACGATATCGATGCGTATCAGCAGATCATCGGCGAGCGCGGCAACGTGCCGGCGGGCATCGCGTGGGAAATTCCGGGCCTCGACGCCGCGGAGCGAACGCTCGTGACGGCTGTGAATCCCCACGCCGCGTCGGGCGGCACGACGGCGTACCGCACGGTGCTCACGGCGGAGGATTTGGAGATCGCCAAGAAGCGCCTGGAGCAAGAACTGCTCGCAACCGCCAAGAAACTGGTGGAGGAACGCATCGACGCGCAGAACGCGCGGGATCCCGGGAGCGAGCGGAGACTGCTGAAGTACGGCGAACTGACGAAGCTCACGTACTCGGGATTCGTTATTCCCACGCAGTTCGTGGGGCAGGAAGTCGCGTCCGTGCCGATCGAGGGGAAGATCATCTACACCGCGAACGCGTACGACGCCCGGGAAATCCTCGAGTTTTTGCTGACTGAATTGCAGTCGCACGTGCGGGAGGGCAAGCGACTGCTCGACGAAGCGTTGACCGGCGAACATCTCATCGTGCACGTCATCGACTACGCCGACGATCTCTCGTGGATCAAACTGACGGTCGACCTGTCGGCGACGGAGGAGTACGTGCTCGATCCGCTGACGCCGGACGGCGCGCTGTTCGCCAAGCGCGTGCGCGACGAGGTGGCGGGCATGACGATCGACGAGGCGCTGCGCATCATCCGCAACATGCCCGAGGTGGAGACCGCGCGCGTGTCGATGTGGCCGCCGTGGAACCGGCGATTGCCGCAGATTCCCGCGCACATTTCGATCACGCCCGAAGAGTGACATGGCAAGGATCCTGCGCGTCATCGCCGGCATGCTCGCGACGGTCGCCGCGCTCCTCCTGGTGACGACGATGAGCGCGCTCGCGCTGATTCTCCTCGGATTCCGCGGCGATGCCGTCTTTCCGGTTGATTGCGGTTTGGTGTTCGGTGCGGCGATCAGCGGGCGCAATACCGCCGGCCCCGCGATCGTCCGCCGCGTCGACGGCGCGGCCGCCCTCTGGAACGACGGGCGGGTGCGCACGCTCATCCTCTCCGGCGGCAAGGGCGATGCGTGGCGCTTCAGCGAAGCGGCCGTGATGCGCCAGCAGGCGATCCGCGGCGGCGTCGACGGGCGCAGTATCTTGGTCGAAGATTCGGCGCGCTCGACGAAGGAAAACCTCGAGAACTCCAAAAAGATCATCGACGAGCACTGCGCCTCGGTCGTCGCGATCAGCGACCAGTATCACCTGGCCCGGATCCGCCTGCTCGCCAAGAAGGTTGGGTGGGGGACCCTGCGGACCTACGGCGTGCCCGACCGCCCCGAGCGGGGGGAGACCTGGAGCATCGTGCGGGAACTTGCCGCGTACTTGTACTACGCGCTCGGCGCAGACGCGTTCTTGTCGCTCGACGCGTACGACGACAGCAGTCAGCCGCTGAACACAGGCTCAGGCACTCAGATACCCTGAAAAGGCCACAAACGCCTCCTGTGTCCATTGATTTATTAACATAAAATGCATTATGTTAACCTAGGTATGTCTCCTCGTTCCGCTCCCCTTGCATTCAAAACGGCCGTCGATCGCTATCTCGTCTATCTGCAGACGGAAGAAAATAAGTCTCCCCTCACGATTCGCAATTACCGCGAATCCTTGACGCTGACGCAGGAATTATTGTCCGTTACATCGATCATGGACATCGACAAAGAAACGGTGCGCGACCTTAAATACAAGCTGGGATCCGAAACCTCGAAGCAGCATCGTCCCCTGTCGATCCGGACGCGCAATCACCACCTGACGGTCCTGCGCGCATTCCTGCGGTACTTGCTGCAGGAAGAAGAACTCGACGTGTACCCGCC
The DNA here is from genome assembly GCA_964641555.1 of uncultured Candidatus Peribacteria bacterium. GTDB lineage: Bacteria > Patescibacteriota > Gracilibacteria > Peribacterales > Peribacteraceae > DALYDP01. The sequence continues at coordinate 75,580 of CAZXKA010000003.1, forward strand.
GGATCGCATTCGGCGGTTCAAGGAAAACACGCGGCAGGTAAAGGTTCTCACGTCCGAGGAGCTCGAACGCATGCTTTCGGCGCCCGATCCGTCGACGCGCATGGGGAAACGCGACCGCGCGATCATCGAGCTCTTCTTCTCGACCGGTCTGCGCCTCGCGGAGCTGCGGAGTCTCAACGTGAAGGATATCAACGTGACGACGCGGGAGATCAGCGTGCGCGGAAAGCGCGGGAAGATCCGCGTGGTCTTCTTGAACGACGCGACCGTTGCGGCGCTCGGCGAGTATCTCGAGAGCCGCGTTGACCATCTCGCTCCTCTCTTCATCCGCAATCCCGAACGTGCGGCTCAGATCCTGCCGCCGGGCGAAGAGTTTCGGCTCTCACGGATCAGTATTTATAATTTAGTGAAGAAGTACGCGCTCGCCGCCGGCATCGTCACCGACCCCTCGCCCCACACGCTGCGCCACAGCTTTGCGACCGATTTGCTACGCAACGGAGCGGACCTGCGCAGCGTGCAGGAATTGCTCGGTCACAAAGATCTCTCGACGACGCAGATTTACACGCATGTTACCAATCCTCAACTCAAAGAAGTTCATCGAAAATTCCATAGTCGATAAACCGTTGAATTCTCCGGCAATTGCTGTCCGGTCGCTTTTTGACAGAAACGCGATCACGTAGGATGCCGACACTGTTTCCTCCCTTTTTCCTATGAGCAACATGAATACGCCGTGGTTCGCGGTCTCGATCGGCCTCGTGGGCCTTATCGTCGGCTACGCGCTCGCCAACGGCGTCCAGAGTCCCTTGGCCGGCGGCAACGGTGGCCCTTCCCCCGCTCCGACCCCGACGGTCGCGGATGATCCGACGCCGACGCCCGCGGGCGATCCGGCCGACGCCGACGACGACGAAGTGATGGGCGACGAAGACGCCACGATCACGCTCATCGAGTTCACGGACTACCAGTGCCCCTTCTGCAGCCGCCACTTCGAACAGACGATGCCGCAGATCGTGAAGAACTACGTCGACACGGGCAAAGTGAAATACGTGGTGCGCGACTTCCCCCTCAGTTTCCACGGCAACGCCCACAAGGCGGGAGAAGCCACGGAGTGCGCAGCGGAGGGCGGCAAGTTCTGGGAGATGCACGATACGTTGTTCGAGGCGCAGGGCGAATGGAGCAACTTGAGCGATGCGAGCGCGAAGTTCAAGGAATACGCGAAGGCGATGGGTTTGGGCGCGGCGTTCGACACCTGTTTGGATAATGGCACGATGTCCGCCGAGGTCGATGCCGACCTGGCCGCGGGTTCCGCCGCGGGCATCAACGGCACGCCGGGCTTCTGGATCGTCTCCGACGACGGCGAGAGCAAGAGCGTGAGCGGCGCCTACCCGTACGCGACGTTCCAAGCCGCGTTCGACGCGATGCTCTGAGCGTTTCTTCGCACGTGAAAAAGGACGACCGGAGTGGTCGTCCTTTTTTGTGCCACCAAGCCGATGGCCTGGCCGCTTCTCTTTCTATGCAGGCAGATACCCGTTGACCTGATGCTCCCACAGATCACGATACAGTCTGCTTCGTTGAAGCAGCTGATCGTGGGGAGCAACGTCGACAAACGTGCCTTGGTTCATCACGACGATGCGGTTGGCCCGCATGATCGTCGAGAGCCTGTGGGCGATCACGATGCTCGTGCGTCCTTTGAGTAATTCGGCGATCGCCTTCTGCATCAGTCGTTCGGTGATACTGTCCAAAGCCGAGGTGGCTTCGTCGAGCACCAGGATCGGACGATCCGCGAGGAACGCCCGGGCCAGTGCGATGCGCTGACGCTCTCCGCCGGAAAGCTTCACTCCGCGCTCCCCCACGAGGGTGTCCAATCCCTTGTCGAGGTATCGGATGAATTCCCACGCCTGCGCGCGTACCGCCGCATCGATGATCTCTTCTTCCGTCGCGTCGGGTCGCCCGACGGCGATGTTCTCCCGCAGCGTGCGGTGGAAGAGGTTCGTGTCCTGCGGCACCAGCGCGATGTGCTGGCGTAGGCTTTGCTGCGTCACGTTCGTGATGTACTGATGCCCGACGCGGATGTAGCCCGAATTGGGGTCGTACTGTCGCTGCAGCAATTTCACAAGCGTGCTCTTCCCGGCACCGCTGGGTCCGACGATCGCGACCGTCTCGCCCGGTTCGATGGTGAGGCTAAAATCGCATACCGCCATCCGTGCGTTCTCCCCGTAGGAAAAATTCACGGCGTGATACTCGATTTTCGCCTCTTCTTGTTCCACGTCGAGCGGAACTGCGCCCGGCGCGTCCTGCACTTCGGGTTGTCGCTCGTAGATCTCGGCCATCTCCGAGGCATCCGCCAGATGGCGGAACACCTTGTTCATCGCCCCCGCGACTTCCCACAAATGTTGGAGCGCGAGGAGGATGAATGATTGGTAGAAGAGAAAGTCACCGGGCGTCAGTGCCCCGCGATTCCACTCCGAGACCAAGAAGAACAAGATGCCGAGCTCGAGGACGCCGACGAGGATTCCCTGAGTGCGATTCACGTATCCGGCGAACAGCCATGCTCGCGCCCGTTTCGTCCGACAATCTTCGGTGACGGCGTCGAATTGCGCTTGTTCTTCCGCCTCGCGCGCGTACGAGCGAACGGCGTGGTTGTTGCTGAGTGTGTCCGCCAGAGCACCTCCGACCGCCGAATCGGCGTCGGCCGCGATCTCTTCGCGCTCCATGCGCAAGAGCGCCAGTCGGTAATTGACGTACAAGTACAGCGCTGACCATGCGGCGAATCCGACGCCGACGATGGGTTTGTGGAGTGCGAAGACGATCGTTGCGAAGACGATCATCACGCCGAGTCTTCCGAATTGGAAAACGTACATGTCCGTCACGAACTCCAGCGTGTGCCGGAGGCGTTTGGCCGAGGTCACGAGGGAGCCCGTGAAGGAACTCTCGTAGAACCTCGCCGATTGCCGCTGCAACACGTCGAGCGTTTTGCGATCGATGTCGCGCATGCAGTACGTTTCGAATTGCGTGATCACCGGATCGTACGCAAGCCACACGAGGTTGTGGGCCGCGATCGCGATGCCGTAGATCCAGATCCATCCGGTGACGTCCTGTCCGCTGATGAGTGCGTCCAAAATGTCCCGCAGGAGGAATGGCACCGCGAATTTCGTCAGGACCGTGATCACCATGAGAACACTCATGACGACGAACAGTCCTTTGTATGCGCGAATAATGCCCGCATACGCTCTCCATACTTTCCATTCTTTCGATTCCATCCGAACACTCTCCTTTCGTTTGTTCATGGTATCTGCCTATGGTGAGAAAAAGGTCGGAACAGTCGCGAGACATGACTGGCTGTAAAAGCCGAACGATGGTATTACTCTTCATTTTCATCGCAAGGAAAAACACGAATTTCGCGGCAGATAGATCAAAAACAAACGGCGACGTTTTGTGGTCGCCCGGACTTGCATTTTGGGTGTACGAGCGTACACTTCGAGACATGCACACCTTCTCCCCCACCGTCCCCTTCTCACACGCACCTGCCGTCTTGATAGACGCGTGCGCCTTGATGATGCAGGGAGACGTCTTGGAGCAGTGGGTGCGAAGCTTCCCGGTCTCCTGCCAGGTCCGGGTCGTGCTGCCTCCCACCCGAGACAGTGCGGCCCGGCGCCTGCAGAGCCGGCTCCAATCCATGGGATGCACCGTCACCAAGCGCCGTCTCTCCACCACCCCTCGCTGATGTCCCGCGAGACGAAAAACGCCGGCGTCGCCCTCCTCCTCTCGATCATGCTCACGATGGGATCAGCCGCGACGGCGACGTACTTCCTTTAGTCGTTCATCGGTTCTCCGTTCGGTGCATAGAGAATGCCGCGAATGCGTCGCTGGTTCAATTCGATCAGCTCTTCTCGTGACAGATCGTCGCGTTCGTACGCGGTGATGGGCGGGACATCGGGAGATCCGTCCAACTGCGTCGGTTGGAAGGAATTATTCGTTTGATGAGGATCGAGTCTGCGCATACGAAAGCACCATTCTCTTCATGGCGGAGAGAGTCAAGAAAATGACTTAGTTGATCTTTAAAAACTTCCGCTTCTCGGCTTTCACCATCCCCTTCTCGTGAATCTAATTTTGCTTAGCAACTCTCTGATTTCCTTTAGATGATTAATAATTGAAAACAATGCTGTTAAAGCCCCTGCAACAAATGCAAAGTAGAAAAATAGAATCGACATCACGGCAAAACCACCAAAAACGAACTCATACTTAATTATTACTAAAACCTTAAGATTAGGATCTTCACATAATCGGTCCAAAGTGGACTCATCAACTCCAGTTTCGATAGGTATTGGAACAAATTTGGTTGTAATTGTTTTCCATTTATTAGGATCTATAAACAAGCACTTTTTATCTGCTGATAAATCGCCGTAATCTCGGACATCAAAAATTGAGTTGTTAGTGTCTATTTCCACCTCTGTAATAAAACCGATATTTGCCGTCGAAGGTGTATCATAAAGACAAATTTTTCGCTGTAGAATATTGGAATCCAATTCAAAAATGCTAGCAAAGGGCTGTCTTATGTCTGAAACTAAAACCTGAAATGCATAGGCTTCGAAAGAGTAAGTTTGGCCGTTTAAGGATTTTGTAAATAATTCTTTTTCGCTATCGCAATCATATTTGGGCTGCATAGTGCCCGATGCTGTTTGAGGGAAAATAAATTCACATGTTCCCACTTCGCGAGTTGCGATATCGATAGGTATTGCACTTAATATAAATAGAACAATTGCAACAAACACACCATTTCTCGCGGAGTTCAAAATTTCATCTCTCATAATATTCTCAAAAACTTCCGCTTCCCGGCCTTCACGACCCCTTTCGTCGCCGGTGCATTGATCGCGGTCACCGGCGTACCGTCGATCGATACCGCTCCTTGCTCGATCAATCGTCGACCCTCGGCTTTCGACGGAATGATCTTTTCGCGCAGTAAGAGATCCAGCAGCGTCTCCCCTTTCTTCGCCTTCGTCTCCGGCATGTCTTCCGGAACGTCGCCTTTCGCGAAGACGTTGCTGAAGTTCGCTTCGGCGGCGTTCGCCGCGTCCGCGCCGTGATAGAGCGTCACGATTTCTTTGGCGAGCCGCACCTTCGCGTCGCGCGGATGCCCCTTGAGAAGCTTCTTCGCTTCATCCATCGGGACGTCCGTGCACAGTTCAAAGTACTGTTCCATCAAATTGTCTTTCACCGACATCACTTTGCCGAACATGTCGTTGGGCTCATCGTCGAGCCAAATGCAGTTGTCGTACGTCTTGCTCATTTTCCGACCGTCCGTGCCTATTAAAAGCTTCGTTGTCAGTACGAATTTATCGCGCTTGTGGAACGCCGTCTGCAGCGTGCGACCGCAGAGCATGTTGAAGAGCTGGTCATTGCCGCCCAGTTCGCAATCCACGTCGAGCACGACCGAGTCGTAGCCGACCATGAGCGGATAGAAGAACTCCGTCACGTGAATGTCTTGCTCTTTTTTGATGCGCTCTTTGAACATGTCTCGTTGCAGCATCTGCTGTACGGTGAAGACGGCGCTTATTTTTGCGAAATCGGACAGCGTCATTTTCTCGAGCCATTCGTGATTGTAACGAATCTCAACGTTCGAAAAATCCACGATCTTGCCGGCTTGCTCCTTGTACGTACGAAAATTTTCTTCGACTTGTTCGCGTGTCAGCGGTTCGCGCATGGCGTCCCGTCCCGTCGGGTCCCCGATCATCGCCGTGAAACTGCCGACGACGAATATCACGTCGTGTCCCGCATCGACGAATTGTTGCAATTTGCGCAACACGACCGCATGTCCGATATGCAATCGTGCTCCCGTTGGATCGATACCCAAATACACGCGCAGCTTCTTGCCGCCGGCCAATTTTTCTTCGGCCAGCTTCTTCGGAACGACATCCGTTACGCCGCGTGTGAGCAAATCGTGCATAGGAGAAGTGTAGCAAAATCAGCGCTTGGGCACTCGTTTCGTCGGCATCGTCACCCACGACCCGTTCTCCCCTTGCGCCACGAACACCCATTCGCGCTTCTCCAGATCATAGAACCCGACGTCTTGACGCTTGCCGAAGAGAATCGCCGTTTGCGCGGGTGCCCAATCGAGCAGATGCGCGTCCTGCAGCGGCAATTCCCATGTTTTGTCCGTTGCGCGATCGTACAGCAGCGGCACTTCCGTACGTTCGTCGACGTCGCCCGGTTCCTTCAACTGAAAGAGCAGCTTGCGGCTGTCGCGCGACCAACCGATGAAGTAGTTGTCGAGGTCCAGCTCGGTCTCATCGATGAGCGTGTCCGTCTCGCGCGTTTGGACGTCGATGACGCTCATGGGGTACGCCACCTCGAGACCGTCCGGGGAGACGTCGTTGCTCTTCGGCGAAATGGGCAGCGAGAAGACGTTGAAGAGCGGGAAATTCACGACGGTTTGCTTGCGCGATTTGGTACGGAGACCGACGGACACGAGCGCGCCGTATGGATCCCTGCTGTTCGCAGATTGTTTGAAGGTGAGAAGTTTTTTGCCGTCCGGCGTGATATGGAGACCGGAATATGAAGGAATGCGAGCAATGACGCGTGTGCGCTGCTTCGGTGTAAGCGTGATTTCGGCTAACTTTGCGTTCTTGAATTCGTCGGCGCTCTTTTTGTAAGCATCCGCGATCGAGACGTAGAGCTTCGGGTCCGTCGGGTGCACGATCCATTGATCGAGATCGCAATCATCGCACGAAAAAACGGTCCGGACGGTGCGGAACGCGAAATCGGTTTCGACGATCGCGCCGTCGTACGGCAACGACGATTCGATGCGATCGGTGAGTCCGTATCCGTCGACGTTGTTGATGCGGATGTAGATCTTTCCGGTCGCCGGCGAAAATTGCATCGCGTCGTTGCTCTCGGTGCTTCCTCCCCCGTACACCGGAAGATCCGTTTCGGCATCCAAATGGTCGATGGCTTTACGTCGTTCGCGATCGTAGAGCGTGGCGCGGACGCGACCATTCACGCCATCCATGCCGTAGACGAACACGGCGTTCGGTTCCTTCACGCGCGAGGCGGGAACGGCGGCACAGAGCGGAAGAACGAAAGCAATGGCGAGCAGCGGTGCGAATCGACGCATGGACGAAGTGTACCGCATGTCGCGCGGAAACCGATACAATGGCGCCGATGACCTCCTGGACCGTCGATCGCAACGTCCGTCTGGACCGCTTCCTCGCCGAGGTGGCGGGCATCAGCCGCGTGCAGGCGCGCGAGGCGATCGAAGCCGGCACCGTGCTCGTAAACGGACGGCTTGCGCGCAAGGCTGCGCTCATCGTCGAGACCGGCGAGACCGTTCAAGCGACGGTCGACGGCGCTCCGGCCACGGAGACGCGCGTGCAGGCGATGGATATTCCCCTGCCGGTGCTCTACGAGGACGACGCCTGTTTCGTCTTCGACAAGCCCGCCGGCATACCCGTGCATCCGGGCGCCGGCATTCCGAAGGACGCGCCGACGGTGCTGCACGGCATCGCGAACGTGTTTGCCAACGAAAAAATTCCCTTCGCCGCGGCGCACGTGCTGGTGCACCGACTCGATAAAGATACGACCGGTTGTTTGCTCGTGGCCAAAACGCCCACCGCGCATCGCACGCTGCAGATGCAATTCGAAGGACGATCGGTGCAGAAAACCTACCTGGCGCTCGTGTATGGCATTCCGCATCCCGCGGCCGCGGTCATCGACGCGCCGATCGGCCGGTCCACGATCGACCGGACGAAAATGACGCTCCTGGGCGCCAGCTCCACGCGCGAAGCGAAGACGACGTACCGCACACTCGCGACCGGTGCACACGCGGCGCTCGTCGCGTGCGATCTCCACACAGGCCGCACGCACCAACTGCGCGTGCATTTGGCGGGCATCGGCCACCCGATTCTCGGCGATCCCTCCTATGGCTCGAGCCAAAGCGATGCGTATTCGACGGATCTCGGCATCGCGTCCATCTGTTTACACGCGTGGCAATTGACGTTCGACTCCCCCGCCACGAAGGAGCGCGTCACGGTGCAGAGTCCCCCGCCGGAGAAGATGCATGCCGCATTGCAGGCGACGGGCATTCATACGCGCGCCCAAGAGTGGGCACGCTAGTGTCATTCATGTATGTGTCCAGCGTGGCCATTCCTGGCCGCGCTGGAACGGCGTAGGAAACGCCGCTACCATCGGCATCTATGGATTTGACATACGGCAGCCCGGCGCGCGACGCGTTCATCACGAACGTGGGTCTCATCGCGACCAACGGTCCGCACGGCTACGACATCATGCCCGCGGAGTGGACCGCGCAGATCTCCTACGATCCGGCGCACATCACGGTGTCCGTCGGTCCGAAGAAGGCCACGCACGACAACATCGTTGCGTCGAAGCACTTCGGCGTGACGATCGCGAGCGAGGGGCAGAACGTGCTCTCGAGCATGGCGGGCGCCTACTCCGGACGCGAGATCGATAAAATCGGTTTATTGAAGGAGATGGGATTCACCTTTACGAAAGCGAAGAACATCGACGTCTGGATGCCGGACGGCGGCACGTTGTATGTGGAATGCGAGCTTGTCGAGCAGCATGCCTATCCGGGGCGCGTGATGTTCGTCGGCAAAGCGATTTCCGTCGTAGCGGATCCCTCCAAGCAACCGCTCATCTATCACCGCGGGAAGTACTGGAGCGTCGGCGCACAGCTGCACAAACCGTCGGACGAAGAAAAAGCCGCGATGCACGACCTGGCGGAGAAATTCCGCAAGAGCGCGTAGAACCCAGCGTGGCCATTCCTGGCCGCGATGGGCAACGTGTTACGGCCTGTACTCCACCGTGTACGTCATCGTATCGAGAATCTGGTTCTGCGCGTCGCGCGAGACGATGCGGTACGTGTTCGTGCCGGGCTTGAGCGTGTCGTACTTCGGGAGGGCCCAATAGTTCCAGAAGGTCTTGCCCGGTTCGTAGAGCTGCAAACGGTAGCCGTTCACCCACATGCTCGCGGTCTCGCGGATCGTTGTGCCTTCCAAGAGGAATCCCGTCCCCGTGTGTGTCGTGCTCGTGCCGGGGGCGGGAGCGGTCACGGCGAGCGTACCGGGTTTCAACGGCGCGTTCGTCGGGAGCGTCGTTTCGGAGACGACGGGTGCCACGCTTGAGCTGGAGGCCCCGCCGGCGGGCGTGGTCGGTCCCGTTTCACCGACGATAATCGTGATCGTCGCCGGAGCGCTGCGCCCACCCGATCCGTCCTCCGCGACGACGTTGAAGACGTTCTCTCCGGCCTTGAGGTTCGTGAGGCGAATACTCGCCAAGTAGCTCCAGTCGGTGCCGCCCGCGCGGAAGAGCTGCAGTTTGTAGTCGTTCACGTACACCGCCGCGGTCCCCGCCGGCACCGTGCCGCGGATCTCCAATTCTTCGCTCGCGGTCCGGACGGTTTCTCCGTTCTTGCCCGGCTGCGTGATGGTCGGCGATCCGGCCGTACTCGCGGCGCCGGCTTTCACCGTGCGTTCCTGCTGTTCGACGATCACGCCGGTGCGGTCCAGCGCCTCGACGCGGATCGTGAAGGTATCGGTCGACGGCATCGCGAGCTCCTGGGCGTACGTCGCCTGCGTGCGATTGATGGTCGCCGGGTAACCGTTCACCCGAACGCGCTCGATGCGGGCTCCCACCTTCCCCTGCACGCGTACGGTACTGCCGGAGACGGTTTGGCCGTCCGCGGGCGTCTCAATGGTCAGGAGATCGATATCGGTCGTGGGAGTCTCCGCCGAACCCGTCGCCGTCAGCGCGGGCAGCGAGCGGCTCTCTTCGATGAACGCGCGGCGGACCGTGAGCGGATCCATCGCGCTGCGGTAGCGACGCAAATCGCCGGAGAATTCGTCTTCTTCCGGCACCGAGAGCTGCTGGCCCTCGCCGATCGTCACGTCCTCCGACCCGTCGACTTCGATGCGTACACCGTCGCCGTCCGCGCTGAACACGAGGACAGTCCGGGCGCCGAGCACGACGTCGGCATCCGACGGCAAGTACACGCTGTAGAATTCGGTATCGATGCGGCGAACGATGGCCCCCGTGAACGCCTCCGCGTCGGGCGTACGCACCCACAACGCTCCGCGCATCAGCGACGATGCGATCGTCGATTCGTTCGTTCCTTTATCGCTCCGGTCCACGCGCAGTTCCGACTGTTCGTCGAGGCGCACGACGGTGGTATCGAAGAACGTCACCAGCGCGTGGCCGTTGCCGTTCGTGACGACCCGATCTTCCGGCCACAATTTCAATCGGCCGTCCGCGCGTTGCATGAGGCCGCCCTCGAGCGAGACCGTCACGTTCGAGCGGTCCTCGACGTCCAAGAGCACCGCTTTGCGTTCCACGTGATTGCCCACGCCGAGCGCGCCGAGTGTCCACCGAACGAGCAGATAGAGGATGACCGCGAGGACGGCGAAACCGGCGAACCGCCGGGCGATGCCGCCGACGGGCGAGGGGGTTGCGAGCGCGTAGGGTCCGCGGCGTTGTCGGTAGCGAGGAAGCATGGGGAAAAATCGTAAGCGGAATAGTCCGTACGCGCAAGTTCATCCGTTTGTTCAACCCGTCACGCGCGCGATCTCTTCTTTCGTCGTGAGCCCCTGCTCGACCAAGGCGCTCCCCCACTCCTTCATGGTGACGTAACCGTCCTTGCGTGCTTGCGCTTCCAGTACATCTTCGCGTTCCTGCGTGAGGATGAGATCGCGGAGTTGCGGCGTGACCGTCAGGAGTTCGGGCAGCGCCATGCGGCCTTCGTAGGTGTCGGACGACGCCGGGTCGTACGCCGTCCCGCGCAATTCCGTCTTGAGCGTGCGCACCAAACGTTGTGCAAGGATCGCCCGGAGGGCCGGCGCGAACGTGTACGGCGACACGCCCATCGACAGCAGGCGCGGAATGGCTTCGATCGCGGAATTCGTGTGCAGGGTCGAAAGCACCAAGTGACCCGTGAGCGCGGCGTCGATCGCGGTTTGCGCGGTCTCGAGATCGCGGATTTCGCCGACGAGGATGACGTTCGGGTCGTGGCGGAGGACCGACCGAAGCCCCGAGGCGAACGTGAAGCCGTGATCGGGGTCGATTTCGCTCTGCACGATGCCGGGGATTTCGTACTCAATCGGATCCTCGAGCGTGATGATGTTGCGCGCCGTGCCGATCAACGATTGCAAGAGTGCGTACAGCGTCGTCGTCTTGCCGGATCCCGTGGGGCCCGTCACGAGCACAAGTCCGTGCGGGAGTTGGGCGAGCTTGAGGAGTTCGGCTTCGGCGTCGCTCGGGAACCCGAGTCGCTGCAGCGAGACGATGCCGCGGGCGGGATCGAGAAAACGCAGCGTCATCGTTTCGCCGAAGCGCGACGGGAGCGTGGCCACGCGGATATTCACGGTTCGCTGTTCATGCACGAACGTGTATTGGCCGTCTTGCGGAACGTTCTGAATGTTCAGTTTCAACTTGCTCTGAAACTTCACCTGCCGCACGAACGCCGCGTAGTCGTCGTTCGTCACCGTGCGTAACGGGCGCAGCTGTCCGTCGAGGCGAATCTCGATGCGCACGCCGTCCCGTTCGGGCGAGGTATGGACGTCCGATGCTCCCCGCTCGACCGCGAAGGCCTGCAAAGCGGCCAAAAGATCTTCTCCGGACGCGGTGGCGGGATCAAGAAAAGCCATCCCAACAGTATACCAGAAAAGGGACCTCCGTGCTACCGTGGGGGCCCATGTCGCTCCGTCGCGTCTACCAGATCAGCGAGACTCAAAAAAAGCGCTTACTCTTGCAGAGAATGGTGTTCGTGCACGGATTCTTTTTGGTGTTCGGATTGCTTATCGTTTCGCGCTTGCTGGAGCTTCAGGTGATCAAGCGGACGGCCTACGCCGAGGCGGCGCAACTGCAACATTACGGCGGCGTGACGCTTCCCGCCCAACGAGGGGAAATCCGCTCGCTCAACAGTCGCAATAACGAGACGTCGATTCTCGCGACGAATACGACGCTCGATCTCGTGTACGTCGATCCCGTCAGTACCGAGAATCCCCCGCTCGTCGCCGAGACGCTCGCGGATATCGTATTGACGCCCCAAGTGCACGAGGAATGTTCCGACGGCGGCGAGGAGTGCCCGCGCGAATTGATCACGTTCCCGACGTCGCCGTACAAGCCCGCGTACGATCCGCTCGAAACGCTCAAACAGCTGTCGGTCGGTCCTCTGTTCGAGCCGTTGCCCGCGGACATCGCGGCGACGCCTCCCGGTTCCGTGAACGTGGATCTGACCGAAGCCCGTCGCCTCTTCGCGCGCGACATCGAGCGGCGCATTTCGGAGAAGCGCGTCACGTTCTCGCCCATCAAATACGGCGCCACCAAGCCCGAGATGGCGGCGGTCGATCAGTTGCGGATTCCGGGCATCACGGTGAATCAGGAGTCGGGGCTCATTTGGGCGAATCCCGAAGAGCTCGATCAAGCGCGACTCTCGAGTATCCTCAAGCAAGTGGCGAACGCGCTTCAGGACGATCCCGATCGGCTGGAGGACATCCTGAAGAGTCGCCCGCTGCGCTACGTGGCGGTCATGCGCCGGTTGCCGCCGGAATTGTCGTTGCAAATCAAGCAACGGAAGTTGGATTCCTTAAAGGAGACGAACGTTCGGCGCTCGCAGGCGGCGTCACCAGCGGAAGCGGAGAAGATTATCGATCCCCTTGGCGGCATCGCGCTCATTGCCGAGCACTGGCGGTTCTACCCCGATCCGACGATCGCGTCGCACGTCATCGGATTCCTGAACGTGAACCAAGAGGCGCAGTACGGCGTCGAACGCACGTACGACGCGCAGCTGCGCGGCCGCGAGGGCCGCATCAGCACGGTGAAGGTACCGCTCGGCGGGCAGATCCTGACGGCGGACCAGACGATCGTCGATCCCAAGGACGGCGATACGATCGTCCTCACGATCGACCCGTTCATCCAGAAAGAAGCCGAGCGCATCATGCAGGCCGGCATCGAACGATACAACGCCGAGAGCGCGCAGATGATCGTGCTCGATCCGCACACCGGCCGCGTGCTGGCGATGGCGAACGCTCCGCTCTTCGATCGCAGCGAATATGCCGGCGTCTACGAAAAAGAGCCGATCGCCCTCGAGCCGACGAAGGAGCGCGACATCGTCGTCGAAATCTACGAACCGTCGACGAACGTCCGTATCGTCCGCGATTACCAGCGCAACGTCTTCACGGCCGAGGGCCGTGCGACGTTGCCCGCGAACATCCAGAGCGATCTCGCCGAGCTCGAAACGCGGTACGATCTGCGCGACCTCGCGCGCTACTACCTGTACGTCGGCGAGCACTTCCGGCACGAACTGTTCCCCACTAGCCTCAGCGGCACGTGGTTGAAATTCCAAAACAACATCGGCGTCGGCGCGTACCTGAACCGCACGATCCAGGAAATCTACGAACCGGGTTCGGTCATGAAGCCGATCACCATGGCGATCGCGCTCGACCAGGGCGAAGTCGTTCCGAGCGACACGTACCTCGACAAAGAATCGATCAAGCTGAAAGACGGCAAGGAAATCTTCAACAACGATCGGTTGTTCTACGGTCTCGTGACCATGACCAATTGCATCGAGTTTTCGATCAACACGTGCATGACGCATATCTCGGACAAACTGGGGGCCAAGCTCTTCTCGCGCATGCTCGAGCGGTTCGGATTCGGGCGCATCACGGGCATCGAATTGGAAGACGAACTGCCGGGCGAGGTGCACCCCTGGCGCGATTGGAGCGACGCGTTGCTGAAGACCGCATCGTTCGGGCAAGGCGTCTCGGCCACGCCTCTGCAGATGATCGTGGCGAGCGCCGCGCTTGCGAACGGCGGCAAGCTTATCCGCCCGACGATCGTCGACCGCGTCGTGCATCCCGATGGATCCGTGGACTACTCCGAGACGGTGGTCATCGATCAGGTCATCACGCCGCAGACGGCCGAGACGATCACGGCGATGCTCGTCAGCTCCGCCACGCGCGGCTTCGCGAACGCGGGCAAGCCGGTCGGCTATATCGTCGCCGGCAAGACGGGTACGTCGCAGATTGCCGGTCCGGGCGGACGCTACGAAACGGGCACAGGCTCCACGATCGCGTCGTACATCGGGTACGACCCGTCTCCCATGTCGCGCTTCGTCGTTCTCGTGAAACTCGATCGTCCGAAAGGCTCGGTGCACGGCGCTACCGCCGCCGCGCCGCTCTTCAAAGAGATGTCGGGGTTCCTCTTCAAGTACTACGGGGTGCCGCCGAATCAGCGGTAACTCACCGTGTGTATTGCAGCCGGGGACCCTTCGACGTCGCTCAGGACAGGCTGCTGCTCGCCTCTTTTTGACGACGAAAAACTCTTGTGAATGTGATCACAATTGTGTACACTTATTGCATATGCCGAGCACCCGCACCGTCAGTATCCGCGATTTTCGGGAGCATCTGACAAAATATCTAAAGGAAGGACAGAAAAACGACGTGCACTTCGTCGTGATGCGTCATGCGACGCCGATTGCGAAAATTCTCCCGATCCATGGTGATGCGACATTGGAATTATTGGCAGATCAAATAGCGCGTGCACGAAAGGATATTGCGGAAGGAAGGGTGTACACATCCGAAGAAGTATTGGCTATGATCGACCGCCGTGAACGTCGTCTTCTCCGCAACGGCCGAACGCCATCTCGCCGATCTTCCGCCAAGCATCGCGCGCAGAATCGTGCGAAAAATGCAGTGGTTCGCCGAACAAAAGGATCCGCTCGCGTTCGCAAAAAGGCTCGTTAATCCGTCGTTCGGCAGCTATCGATTTCGCGTCGGCGATTACCGCGTATTGGTCGATGTTGTCGGAGGCAGCATTCGCGTTTTGCTCGTGCTCGCGGTGAAGCATCGGAAGGATGTGTACCGTGCACTGGGTTGATGTCACGACTTTTCCCAGACGAACATCTGCATCATGGGTATTCCTTCGAATGCGCGTGTAGAGGGTGCAGTTTCCATTAAAACGGTGGTTGGGGACATCGGAATGATCTCGCGTAGTACGAAGCCGCTTGACTCCGCCGCACGAAGGTATGTCTCATTTGGACGGACGATATCCGCGATCGTCCCATGCAGAGGGCGTTGAACTGAAACGACATACGCGCCGTCATCCAGTGGCTGAACGTCGAGTCCGTACCCATGTCGCGGTGTTTTGGCGTAGTCGAAATCGTGGGAAATGGAAACGAGTAAGCCGCCCTCCTTCAGAAGTTGCGACGATTTTTTCAGCGCCGCTTCGACATTTTCGATATGTCCGAACGACATGATGAACGTGATTGCGTCGTAGAGATCGTTCGACGAAAAATCTTCGAAGCTTCCTTGGAAGATCGCGACGTCTGGATGAAGTCGGCGGGCTAAGTCGCAATTTTTCTTCGATGGTTCAATGCCCGTGGATTTCGAACCGAGTTTCTGCAGCTCCGCTGCGAACCAACCGCTGCCGGCGCCCACGTCTAGTACGTTCTTTCCTTTCCACTCCTGGGCGAACGACTTGAGATGCTTCCAAAAAAATTGTCTCCACGGCGACTTCAAATCGCTTTCCAGCTGCCATTGGACGTCTACGTCGTACTGCAATGGATCCGTTGCGCGCCGAATGAGATCCGGAGGTTCGTGTTGTTCCATGAGATGCCAATCTACTTCACTGTTACGCTCTTTGCGAGATTCTTCGGCATCCCTCGGGATGACAACCTACACTTTCCAATTATTTCACGGTCACCGATTTTGCAAGATTTTTGGGCATATCAGGATCCTTCCCCCGCTGCACCGCCAGGAAGTACGAGAGCATCTGGATCGGAAGGACGTTCACGATCGGCTGCGCGGGGCCGGCGTCCGGCACGCGGATCCATTCGTCGAAGATTTCGTTGTCGTTCGGCGCGACGCCGATGATGAATCCGCCGCGGGCTTTGAGCTGCACGGCGTTGCTGAGGATGTCCGGCCGCGTTTCGTCGTTGCCCGCGAGGACGATGCAGACCGTTCCTTTATCAATGAGCGCGATGGGGCCGTGCTTCAGCTCGCCGCCGGCGAATCCTTCCGCATGGACGTTGCTTACTTCCTGGATCTTGATCGCGCTCTCGAGCGCCAGCGGGTAATTCCAGCTTTTGCCGATGATGTACATGTCCTCCTCCGATTTGATTTTTTCGGCAAGCTTCTCGATGCGCTCGGCGTACCGCGGATTGAGCAGATCGTTGATCATCGATGCGGTTTCGAGAAGCAATTGCTTCCCCTGCTGCAACTTTCCGGCCAGCGCGTGCGCCACGAGCAGGAGGACCGCCAATTGGTTCGCGAAGGATTTCGTCGCCGCCACCGCGCGCTCGGGTCCCGCGTGGATGAGCAGCGTGTAGTCCGCGGCGCGATCGATCGACGAACCTTTCACGTTCACGATCGCAAGCACCTTCGCGCCTTTGCTCTTCGCGACGGTCATCGCTTCCAGCACGTCGGCGGTCTCGCCCGATTGCGAGACGACGATGAGCAGGCTCTCGGGCTTCAGGAAGTGGTGGTACACCTTGAATTCGCTTGCCGGAGCCACGTTCACGTGGTGTTCCGCGACAACGGAGAAGAAGTACTCCGCGGCCATGCAGGCTTTGTGCGCGGTACCGCACGCGACGAGGAACGTGCCTTTGGCATTCTTGATCGCTTCGGCGATGATTCGGATCTCGTCATCATTTTGATTCACCGAACGCGCGACACTCTCCTTCTGCTCCATGATTTCCTTCAGCATGTAGTGCGCGTAACTCCCCTTCTCCGCCTGATCGGGACTCCAGTTGATCTCGATCTCGCGCTTCATCTTTTCCTCGCCGGTGTACACATCGCAGAAGAGAATCGTCTTCCCGTCGCTCACGACCATCTCGCCATCATCGAGGTATTGCACCGTGCGCGTGTGGCGCATGAACGCGGGTGTGTCGGACGCAACGAAATAACCTTTTCCTTTTTCGACGCCGACAATCAACGGCGATCCCGTGCGCGCGGCGACGAGCGTATCGCTCTGCGTGTCGATCACGACGATCGCGTAGCGTCCGGTGAACCGGCGGCATGCCATCTGCACGGCGCGCGCGAAGTCGTTCGTCTCCTTCAAATACTCTTCGATCAAGTGCGGCGCGACTTCGGTATCGGTCTCGGAGGTGAACACGTGCCCGCGCGCCTTCAGTTCCTCGCGCAGTTCCTGGTAGTTTTCGAAGATGCCGTTATGAACGACGGCAATCGTGCGGTCCTCGTTGAACTGCGGGTGCGCGTTCGCCTGCGTCACGCCGCCGTGCGTCGCCCAGCGCGTGTGGCCGATCACCAAGGAACAATCCGTGCTCAACGTGGATCCATCGACGCCCGAAATCTTCCCGATTTCCTTCTTGTACTGCAGCGCGCCGGATTCCTTCCATGCCACGCCCCACGAGTCGTAGCCGCGATACTCCAGACTTTTCAGCCCTTCGACGGCCATGATCGCCGCGTCCGTTCTGGTTCCTACGTAGCCAAAGATGCCACACATATGCCGTCATTGTAGAACCGACCCCCGGGCGGTCAATGAAAAGGATGGCGCTGGACATCCGTTAAAACGAGTGTATGCTCTGCGCAGACAGTTCGCTTGCGAGCTGTTCAGAGGGCGCTATGGTTCCTGCCCCACCATAGCCCCTCGTTTTTTCTTGTCTTGCATTCGTTTCTCCTGCTTGGTACTGTCGCAGTAAGTTTCGCGGGCATGCCTGTCGAAACTTACCCAAGGAAGGCGTGCGGTTCATCCGTACGTCTTCTTTTTCTTGACTCCTTTTCAGCCCTCCCCTACCCTCCCGTCACCCAATTTCCTATGCCGATCACGAAATCCGCCGTCAAAGCCAGCAAGCAGAGCAAGGTGCGCCAAACGCGCCTGCTCCCCTATAAGACGCAGATGCGCACGCTTATGCGCAAGTTGCGCGATACGGTGAAAGAAGGAAAGAAGGCCGACGCGCAGAAGCTTTTGGCGCAGGTGTACAAGTCGATCGACATGGCCGCGAAGAAGAACATCATCCACCGCCGCAACGCGGATCGGAAGAAGGCCTCGATGGCGAAGTTGCTCGCGACGGCGAAGTAACAATGAAGCTCATCGCGTTCGACGTCGGCGAGCGTCGCACCGGTGTCGCGCTCTTTGATAGTGCGATCGATTTCGTCATCCCGCTCGATACGATTCACCACGTGACCGATGCCGAACTGCTCGATGCCGCGGAGAGTATGGTACACGCACGCGGCGTCACGGACATTGTCGTCGGACTGCCGCTGCTCCTCTCGGGTGTCGAAGGATCGCAAGCGCGTTACGCGAAGCAGATCGGCGGCGCACTCGCGGCGCGTGGATGCACCGTCGCATACGTTGATGAACGATTCACGACCGATCGTCAGACGCCCAGCGACGGCGATGCGAAGGCCGCATGCATCGTACTCAACACATATCTGCAACAACAGAACGTCTCTGAATGAGCGATAAGAACGCTGTATTCATGCAGGTGTCGATTTTTCGGTGTCGAAATGAACAAAGTGCTTGAAGAAGCCATAAATGAGTTATTGACAAACTTAAAAATTGCTATAAATTACGTTATCCAGCTCGTTCGCAACCACCACGTTGTCGCCTGTTTCACCGCACTACGACTGTGGATAACAGTCCAGGCGAACCACCGGAATATCTTTTGTATCTGTCAATGTTCTGGTAAAACGAGGGTTGTTCTTCCTTCCCGACCTTATGGCTGACCTCTCCACACCTCTCTCGTCGCAACAGACTGCTCCGAACATGAAGGTTGCAATCAACCTGCAGTCGTTGCTCGATGACCTCTTCATGGTCCTCACCGAGAAGGAGGCGATGGTGATTCGACGTCGTTTCGCATTGCAAGGTCAACCGAAGCAGACCCTTGAGAAGATCGGCAAACACTTCAAGGTCACGCGCGAGCGCATTCGTCAAATCGAGGGCATCGCCCTCAGCAAGCTGCGCCGCACGGTGCGCACGACGAAGCTCAACGAAGTGAACGAACTCGCCAAGAGCATTCTCCGCATCCACGGCGGCCTCATGCGCGAGGACGAACTCATTTCCCAGGTGCTCAAGCGCATGCCGAACTCCACGGAGCTCGACGGCGCGGTGCTGCGCTTGTCGTTCTCGATCGACAGCGAAATGAACTCCAGCGGCCACAGCGGGACCTTCGCCCCCTTCTGGCGGCTCGAGAGCCTGGCGATGGAAGACGTGTCGCTCATCGTCGATCACATCGTGAAGATTCTGAAGAAGCGCAAGAGCTGCATGAAGAAAGATGAGCTGATCTCCGCCGTGCAGACGTTGAATCTCTTCAAGGATCGCATCCCTTCTAAAGAGCTTATCTCCTCGTCGCTCACGATCGACGAACGCCTCCGCGAGATCGACGACGGCTGGGGTCTCACCGAATGGCGCTTCGTCCGCCCGCGCTCGATCCGCGACAAAGTCGAAATCATCCTCCGCAAGGCCGGCACGCCGCTCCACTTCATGGAGATCGCCAACCGCATCCGCGAGGCGCGGTTCGACCACAAGAACGTCACGGTCCAGGCCGTCCACAACGAGCTCATCCGCTATCCGCAGTTCGTGTTGGTCGGTCGCGGCCTCTACGCGCTGCGCGAATGGGGTTACGAGCCCGGCACGGTCGCAGACGTCATCGAGGCCATCCTCAAGGAGAAGGGTCCCCTTTCGAAGAAAGAAATCATTTCCGAAGTCGCCAAGCAGCGCACGGTCAAAGTCGGCACCATCTCGCTCAACCTGCAAAAGATGCCGTACTTCGTCCGCGTGGGTCGCGCCGTCTACGCGTTCGATCAGGCGAAGAAGAAATGATGCCCCCCCGCCTCAAGATCGTCGTCCTCGTCGCCGTGCTCGCCGTGTGCGGCGCGCTGATATGGTCGGGGCTCTCCGGTCGTGGACGAGAGCGCACGCTGCCGCAGGGCACGCAGACGCTTACCGGCACGCTCATTCCCGCCGAACTCTCGCTCACCCGCCGCGGGACGCACGTGCTGAAGGTGCAGGGCGAGGACGTCGCATACGTCGAGAGTGCCGCGGTGAATTTGCGTCTGTTCGAACTCACGACCGTCGGCGTGACGGGCACGTTCCAGCGCAATACGGATCCCGCCGATCTGCCCGTCCTCGTCGCGACGTCCATCCGCACCGTCGAGATTCCCGCCGCGACGGTCCAACTTCCGTCCATCGGCCTTACGCTGCGCGTTCCCTCCGATTGGACGGCGACGCAGTACGACGACGGCGTCTCATTCACGCTCACCGGTTCCGCCGCGCCGATTCTCCGCATCCTCAAGTCATCGCTCACGCGTTTGCCGCAGGGCGCGCCGATGTTCGTCGCCGGATACGACGCCGTGCGCATCGACGACGGCGGCGGCGATCAAACGGTCCATCTGCACACGGGCCGTTCCGTGCTTACGTTCACGTGGACGCCGGGCGGCGACGAGAGCTTGGATCCCGCGTTCGCGCAGATGCTGCGGACGGCGGTCGTGCGCGCCGCGTCATCCTCGCAACGAACGCTCAGCGGTTCCACGACGTCGATCCGCTCTGCCACATCGGTCGGTTCCGCAGGATCAAAGGCGTCCGCGGTCCGCGCCCAGCCGTGCGGCGGTCCGGCCGGCATCCTGTGTCCCAGTGGCAGTTTCTGCGCTGTTACCGAGCCGGATGGCGTCGGCACGTGTCAGCCTCTGTAAGGGTGTACGAAGATACACCAACATGTTCCGTTCTACCGCGCAACAGAACCTCCTTGATCGCAGGGATAGGCGGTGCGAGAGTGGGTGTACGTTCATGCACCTCGCACGAACGGTTCACTCCCCCTTTCCACCCCAGTAGTATGAGCGCCAAGACTTCTTCCTCCACCGCTCTCATGGACGCACCAAGCCCGAAAGCAAAATCCCCCGCCAAGAAGGCCGATCCAATCGCGGCCTCCAAGCTCGCGGCGATCCAGAACGCGCTCGCGCAGATCAAGAAGCAGTACGGCGACGGTGCCATCATGGAGATGAGCGACGTCACCGCCACGCAGATCCTGCGGTTTCCTTCCGGCAGCCTCTCCCTCGATCTCGCGCTCGGCGGCGGATTCCCCGTCGGCCGCATCATCGAGATCTACGGTCCCGAATCGTCCGGTAAAACCACGCTCTCGCTCCACGCCATCGCCGAAATTCAGAAACGCGGCGGCAAGGCGGCGTTCATCGATGCCGAACACGCGCTCGATACGAGCTACGCGAAGAAAATCGGCGTCGACGTCGATACCCTCCTCGTATCGCAACCCGACGATGGCGAACAGGCGCTGGAAATCACCGAGACGCTCGTGCGCTCCGGCGGCGTCGATTTGATCGTCATCGACTCGGTGGCGGCCCTCACGCCCCGCGCCGAAATCGAAGGCACCATGGGAGATTCGCACATGGGTCTTCAAGCACGCCTCATGAGTCAGGCCCTCCGCAAGCTCACCGCCATCGTGAGCAAAACGAATTGTTCGGTCATCTTCCTGAACCAAATCCGCATGAAGATCGGCGTCATGTTCGGGAATCCGGAGACGACGACCGGCGGCAACGCGCTCAAGTTTTACTCCAGCGTCCGTTTGGACATTCGGCGCATCGAGAAGATCGTCGAAAAAGCCCCGGCCGGCAGCGACGACGCGCAGGAGATCATCGGCAACCGCACGCGCGTGAAAGTGGTGAAGAACAAGGTCGCCCCCCCGTTCCGCCAGGCCGAATTCGACATCCTCTACGCCCGTGGCATCTCGCGCGAGGCCGATCTGCTCGACTTGGGCGTCAAACACGGCTTTATCGAAAAGTCCGGCGCCTACTTCCGTCGCGGCGATGAGACGCTTGGCCAAGGTCGCGAGCAGGCCAAGGCGTTCCTCGCGGAACACGTCGAAATCGCGAAGGAGCTGGAACGCGAGATCGTCGAGAAAACGACGCTGGAAGCGGCGTAATTCCATCTCCTTCAAAAATCCGCTTCCATGAACATGGGGGTGGTTTTTTGTTCTCCACACGTTTTCCACATCCTGTCCCCTTCCGCCCGCCCGCCCCAGACTCCACAATGTGTTTTCCATGGCCACGATCCACCAGACCACCGCGTTCGATACGCCTCCGCACTCGCTCGAGGCCGAAAAAACGGTGCTGGGAGCGCTGCTCCTGGATCCCGAAGCGATCATCAAAGTATCGGACTTCCTGAAGCCGGAAGACTTCTACGATCCCACGTACCGCACGATCTTCGGCGCCATCTACCAGCTCTACAATAATCACGAGCCGATCGACTTCATTACGGTCACAAACAAGCTTGCCGATAACAACGCGATCCAGCAGATCGGCGGCAGCGCGTTCCTTGCCGACTTGGCGTCATCCGTGCCGACCTCGTCGCACATTTACCAGTACGGCCAGATCGTGAAGGCGAAGTCGTTGCATCGCAGCGTCATCGACGCGGGTCGCCGCATCGTCGGTCTGGGGTACGAGGTCGACATGCCCGTGCCGGAACTGCTGGATTCCGTCGAGCGGACGGTGTTCAACATCACGAACATCTTCATGAAAGACAAGTTCGTGCACATCAAGAACGTGCTCGACGAGCGGTACGAGAAGTTCGCGGAACTCCACGCGTCGGAGGACGGCGGCGGCGTGAAAGGCGTGCCGACGGGATTCCAGGCGCTCGATTTCAAGCTGTCGGGTCTGCAACCGAGCGATCTCGTGATCCTGGCCGCGCGTCCTTCCATGGGAAAAACCGCGTTGGCGCTCAATATCGCCGTCAACGCCGCGATCCGCAATCGCAAGACGGTCGGCATCTTCTCGCTCGAAATGAGCAAGGAGCAGCTCGTGGATCGCCTGTTCGCATCGATGCTGGGCGTCGACTCGTGGAAGCTCCAGCGCGGCAAACTCGACGACAGCGACTTCCAGAACATGGGGCCGATCATGGACGATCTCGCGAAGGCGAACATCTTCATCGACGATTCGTCGGCTTCCTCGCTCACGGAATTTCGGACGAAGGCCCGACGCCTGCAGATGGAGCACGGACTCGACATGCTCATCATCGATTACCTGCAGCTCATGAGTACGGGCAACAACAGCTACGCCGGCAACCGCGTGCAGGAGATCTCGGAGATTTCGCGCACCATCAAGCAGATCGCGCGCGAATTGCGGATCCCGATTCTCGCGCTCTCGCAGCTCTCCCGCGCGGTCGAAAGCCGCCCCGATAAAATTCCGCAACTCTCGGACTTGCGCGAATCCGGCAGCATCGAACAGGATGCCGACGTCGTGATGATGCTCTACCGCGACGAGTACTACAATGAGGATACCGACAAGCAGGGCATCTGCGACGTGTACATCCGCAAACACCGCAACGGTCCCGTCGGTCGCGTGGAACTGATGTTCAAGAAAGAACAGATGCGCTTCTACGACATTGACAAGCAACACTCCTCGGTTGGCGACGATTAGTCGGCGAGAGTAGGATATCGCCATGCCACTCACCGATCTCGTCCGTCCGGAGCTCTCGCTCGCCGAAATCCTCGGATACTGCTTCTTCGCGTTCATGGTCGTGCTCATCCTGACGCCCGCGTTCGTCGATTTTCTCAAGCGCAACAAGGTCGGCAAGCAGTTGCGGGTCGAGACGATCGACGGCAAGGACCCGGCGATTTTTCGGCAATTTCACCAGGCGAAGTTCGGCACGCCCACGATGGGCGGCATCCTCATGTGGGGCGGCATCATTCTGACCGTGCTCTTCTCGCGCGTGCTGTCGCTCACGGGCGTGGTCGACGATTCGCTGCTCCAACGCGGCCAGGTGTACCTGCCGCTCTACGCCCTGCTCTCGCTCGGGTTGCTCGGCGCGCTCGACGATTACCTCAATATCATCAGCGCGGACGATGAACGGCTCAAGAAAGCGATGCCGCGCATCAAGTGGCTCGTGATCGTCGGTGGTTTGGCGCTGCTGGCCGCCATCGGCTACATCGTCTTCACGACCGGCGACGCCATTGCGTACGTCGGACAGTTGACCGCGTCGGTCGGCGCCGTCGGGTCCGTCGTCATCGCGGGCATCGCGATTTTCATCATCGCGTTCCTCTCGCTCGGCGGTACGTTGCTGCGGGGCATGGTCGGCAACCAAAAGAAGCAGAAGGGTCTCGGATTCCGCCAGAAGATCAGCACGCTGCTGCTGCTCTCGCTCGTCGGCGCGCTGTGGTTCTACCTGAAGCTCGATTACGACACGATCCACGTTCCGCTGATCGGCGACGTCTTCGTCAGTTGGTGGTACGTCCCCATCTTCATGTTCATCTTCATCGGCACCGTGAACGCGGTGAACTTCACCGACGGTCTCGACGGTCTCGCGGGCGGTCTCCTGGCGATCGCCTTCGGCGCGTTCGGCATCATCGCGTACCTTTCGGGACTTTTTGTCCTGGCGGGCTTTTGCGCCGTATGCGTGGGTGCCATCGCGGGATTCCTGTGGAACAACGTTCCTCCGGCGCTTTTCTTCATGGGCGATACGGGAGCCCTGGCGCTTGGCGGCGCGTTGGCCGTCATCGCCATGATGATCGAACACCCGCTGGTGCTCCCCCTCGTCGGGTTCATCTTCGTCATCGAGATGCTCTCGGTCATCATTCAGCTCACGAGCAAAAAACTCCGCGGCGGCAAGAAGATCTTCCTCTCCGCGCCGATCCACCATCACTTCGAGGCGCTGGGCTGGGGCGAGAGCAAAGTGACGATGCGGATGTGGATCGTGGGAGGGATTATGGCGCTCTTGGGAGTGATTGTGTCGGGATTATGATCGTCGCGAAACGAACCATGTCATGGTTCGGTTCCGCTCACCGTGACACCGACTTTCAATCCCAATACGGCTCCTGCAGCGCCTTCTCCATGACGTCGTCGAGCGTGAGTGTGCGCTCGGCGTCGAAGACTTTTCCTTCGATCTTGTAGATCTTCTTCATCGTGCGGTACGTGCCCCACGGGTAGTAGCGCTTGCGCGGTTTGCGCAGCGGGCGGCGGCCTTTGGTTTTCGCGTCGGGCTTGGCGGGGGCCGCGTCCGATTCGTCGTCGTCCGGCTCGGCGAACGTCGAGGGGCGCTCGAGCTTCTTCGCATTCCCCTTGTCGTCGAACTCGACGTTGCCCACGACGACGCGTAGATCAGGATCGACGTAGACAAGATCGTTGTCGTGATACGTGCCGGTAACGATGGATGCGTTCGTGTCGGTCATGGGATTTCAGAGGCGGATGTGGTGCTCCTCGGGTTGGAGCGGCGGCGGCGGAGGCGGAGGCGGCGGGAGCTGCGTGTGGATTTCAGGCGCGGACGGAGGTGCGGTCGTGTCTTCGGGGTGATGGAACAGATCCTGCACTTGTTTGCGATGTTCTTCTTGCCACAGCAAGAACGCATAGAGCGTCGCGATGAGGCTGCAGACGAGCGAGAAGTAGACGCCGAAACGGATCTCGAGTCCGCGGAATTCGTAGGTGACGCGCGTGAGGACCGAGAGCGAGGCCAGCGTGAGCACCGCGGCCTGCGCCGCGAGCCAGAGCCGAACGGTCGCGCGCCACGGACGCTTCACGATCACGGGGCCTCCGAGCATGGGGAGGAACGTGATGAGGAGCACGACGAGTTGAATCAGGAGAATCGCCGCGCCGATGTAGGAAACGTAGAAACGCAAGCCCGAGTACGTCACGGTGTCCCCGCCCAGGAATTGGCCGGAGAGCCAGGGGAAGAAGAGGAAAACGAGCGAGACGGCCGTTGCGCCGTTGAGGATGCGTTCTTCGAGGTCGAGGCCCGTGAGGGCGTTCCGCAGTTTGGTCCACATGGAATGAGTGTAGCATAGCGCCATGCGTTTATGGATCGATGTTCGGGAAGCCTGCAAGGAGCGGAAAACGGGCAAAGGCCAGTGGACGCTGCGGTGCGTCGACGCGCTGCTGCACCGCTCCGACGTGCGGATCACGCTCGTGACGGATCGCGATATTCCCGTGCAATGGAACGAACGTCCGGGATACGCCGGGACGCGCATCATTCCGCACACGGGATTCTTCTGGCATCTGGCGGTGGCGCGATTGCTGCGGCGTGAACGATCGGCGATCGATTGTTATCTCAGTCCCACGAGTTTCATCGTCCCGTTTCTTGTCGGCCGCAGCGTGCACGTGGTTCCTGTCGTCCACGATCTCATCGCATTCAAGAACGAACCCCACGACCGCAAAGCGCGGATGATCGAACGGATGACGCTGCCGCGCGCGTTGCGAACGGCGAAAATGGTGTGTGCCGTCAGCGATGCGACAGCCGCGCTTCTCCGCGAACGGTTTCCGCTGAGCGCGGAGATTCGGACGGTTCATGCGGGTCCGACGGTCGATGAGCGTGCGACGTGGACCGGCTCGGGCGATCATGTGCTCTGCATCGCCACGCTCTGTCCCCGCAAGAATCAGCTGCGGCTGATCCACGCGTACGCGTCGCTCCCCTCTTCGCTGCGCGACACAGTGAAACTCACGCTCGTCGGCGGTCGCGGATGGGACGATGACGAAATCGTGCGTCTCGTGCGGTCGACGCCGGGCGTGACGTGGATGGGCTACCAAAGCGCCGACGCGTGCGCGGAACTGCTGCGAACCTGCCGTGCATTCGCGTTCGTCTCGGAAGAAGAAGGCTTCGGCTTGCCGGTGCTCGACGCGCTGCGCGTCGGCGCGCCGGTGCTCGCGTCCGATATTCCCACGAACCGCGAAGTGGCCGGCGATACAGTGATCTACGCCGATCCGTTCTCCGTGGAATCGCTCGCGGCGAAGCTGGAGTCCGTTCTGACGGCGCCGAACGAAGAGATACGGCGCAGAGGCCTGGAGCGAGCCATGACGTTCACGTGGGAGCGGACTGCCGAACGCGCGCTGGCGGCCAGCGGAAGCGTTGACAAGCGGTGCTGAACGGACGAACCTTCTCCCCATGGCGCACGAAGGATGTCGACGGATCGGCCTGACGGTGAAGCTGCATTTGGAGAACAAAGAAGCCGCGATGAAACCGATTCTCGATGTTCTGCGTGCTCGGAACGCCGAGGTGTTCGTCGATGCCCACACGGTCGGCGATTGCGCGTCCCTGAAGGGCCTTCCGCCCATCGTCGCGGCGCAGGATCTCGATTGCATGATCGCCGTCGGCGGCGACGGGACGATTTTACGCACGATTCGCGAACTCCAACCTGTGAATGTTCCGATCATCGCGGTGAATGCGGGGTCCGTCGGCTTTCTGTCGGAGATGCGCTTGGCGGACGTTCCCGATCGTCTCGCGAACCTCCTGTCGGGAACCGGTTCCGTCGAACACCGCACGTGCATCGAAGTCGACGTGCATCGCGAGGACGAGTGCGTCTTTCATTGCATCGGGCTGAACGACGCCGTCATCTCGCAAGGATCTCTCTCGCGCTTGCTCGATCTGCAGGCGACCGTGAACGGCAATCAGCTCGCGACGTACCATGCCGACGGCCTTATCGTCTCGACCCCGACCGGCTCGACCGCGTACTCGCTCGCCGCGGGCGGACCCGTCGTGCATCCGGTCGTCTCCGCGCTCATTCTCACGCCGATCAACCCGCACAGTTTCACGCAAAAGCCGATCGTCCTCCCCGGCGATTCACTCGTGGAACTCACCATCGTCCGGGGCGAATTCCCGGCGTTTTCGAATACGACGGTCGGCCTCACGGTTGACGGCCAGGTGTACCAGGAATTGCACGCCCGGGATCGCATCCGCATTCGCACCGGTATGACGGCGCAGTTCCTGCGCAGCGATCCCGACGCGTTCTACCGCGCGCTGCGGACGAAGCTCAAGTGGGGCGAGGGTCTGTGATGATGGCAGTCTGCGCCGCCAGGCACTCCGCGATGATGCCGCGACACGATTCGTACGCTGCGGCTTGTTTCACGATCATGCGGAGAATGTCGCCGCCGTCGTTCCCGCCGCCCAGGAGAGCGCCGCGCGGTTCATGCATCAACACGTCGTTCGCCAGCAATCCGACGTTCGTCACGTACGGAGGGTTCGTGACGATGAGGAACGGTTCCTCGAACGCACCGAGCGGTTCCAGCGCGGATCCGCTGCGGAAATCGATACGATCTTCGACGCCGAGCGCTCGCGCATTCTGTTGCGCCACGTCCAGTGCCGCATCCGAAACGTCGATCGCGATGCAGCGGAGATCCGGGCGTTCGCACGCCAGCGTGATCGCGATGCAGCCGCTCCCCGTGCCGATATCGACGATCGTCCGAACCTGGTTGCAGGCACCGATGCGTTTCGCGGCACAGACAATTCCTTCGTCGATCACGCGCGTCGCTTCGATGCGTTTGCCGTCGAGAAGATGCAGCGCGGTCGTCACCAGTTCTTCGGTGCACGACCGCGGGATCAAGACGTCCGGCGTGACGCGGAACGTCTGACCGTAGAATTCCTTCGTGCCCGTGATGTACGCCGTCGGTTCGCCGGCGTTCCTGCGATGCACGAACTCCTCGAAGCTGCGTGCGTCGGCGTTCTCCAGTGCATCGCGGTCGTGAGCGATCAGCCACGCGCGATTCTTCCCGAGTACATGCGCCAGCAGGATCTCCGCGTCAATGCGGGGAATCCCCGCCGATGCCAGTGCGTCATGGAGGTTCACAGGGGTATCATGCCACAGTGACGACGATCGCGATCGACTGCCGGTTCGCCGGTACCGGGACGGGTCTCTCGCGCTACACGACGGAGCTCGTGGCCGCGCTGCTTTCCCGAAACGACGCCGAACTCGAATACGTGCTCGTCGTGCGGAAAGAATCGAATGTTCCGGCCGTGTCGTTTCCGCATCGCATCGTCGCGGCGGATATCCCGCACTACTCCCGCGCCGAGCAGACGAAACTGCCGCGGATTCTCAAAGAGACCGGCGCGGATCTCGTGCTCTTCACGCAGTTCAACGTGCCGTTCTTTTGTCCGCTCCCCTACGTCGTCACGGTGCACGATCTGATTTTGCATCGGCACCCCGGCGACGCGTCGCTCCTCAAGCGCGCCGCGTACCGCATCCTGATGCATCGCGCGGTGCGGCATGCGAAGGCGGTCATCGCCGTGAGCCGATGGACGAAGCACGATCTCGGGCGGTCGTACGGTCCCGGCGTCGCGCGCAAGACCGTCGTGATCGGTGAAGGCGTGAGCGATGCGTACGTCCCGCAGCCGCTTCCCCGGATCGAAGACATGCGACGGCGTTTCGGACTGCATCGACCGTTTTTCCTGTACGTCGGCAACGGCAAGCCGCACAAGAACGTTCCCCTCCTCCTGCGCGCGTTCGCGGAGGCCGGGCCCGATGCGGAGCTCGTGCTGGTCAGCGGCGGCGCGGATGCGCGCGCGTGGACATTGCCGCCGGGTGCAAGGCTTTTGCAGGGCGTCGACGATCGGGATTTGCCGATCCTCTACAGTGCCGCGCAATGCTTCGTGACGGCCTCGCTCGACGAAGGATACTGCCTGCCCATCGCCGAAGCCCTCGCGTGTGGCTGTCCCGTCATCGCTTCCCATCGTTCGGCCATTCCTGAAATTCTGGAGGGCCATGGTCGGCTCGTCGAGCCGACCGTCGAGGCCTTTGCCGAGGCCTTGCTCGATCCCCCGACGCTTGCCGCGCCGGTGCGCGTGGGAAGTTGGGAACGGGCGGCGGAAGAAACGGTGATGCTTTTCAAGGAATGTATCCGCACATAGGAATATAGGGGCTTGGCGTCGCCATGCCCCTACACGTTCCTACGCAATGGGTCTTATTCAATCGTCACAGTCGTGCTGTACGGATCGATCAACGGCACGCCGCCGGTCGGGCTTGCCAGATCGACCGTGAACGTCTCGCCGGTGTCGGCGACCGTGTCTTTGACCAGCGGGATCGTGATGATCTTGGCGGCTTCGCCCGGGGCGAAGGTCAGCGTGCCCGACGTGTATGTGTAGTCGGCGCCGCTTGCGGCCGTGATCGTCGTCGTCGCGTAGTTCACCGACGCCGCGAACGTGGAGCCGCCCGTGCGCTGTACCGTCACGATGGCCTTCCCCGAACTTTCGGCGGCGCTATAGGTGCTGCGCGCGAACTTGAACGAACCCGAACCGAACGTCACCGTCTCATCGTCGTTGATCGTCACCGTCGCGGTGCCGAGATCCGAGGCGATCGTCGCGCCCGTCGGGCTCGTGAGCGTCACGGTGAACGTCTTCGCGCCGTCATCCGAGGTATCGTTCGCGATCGCGACCGTGAACGTCTTGCTTGACTCGTTCGCCGCGAAGTTCAGTGTGCCGGAGGTCGATGTATATTCGGAACCCGATTTGCCCGTACCGTTGCTCGTGGCGTAGTTCACTGCGGCCGTCGAGCTCGAGCTGCCGCCGCGCACCACCGTGACGGTCAGCGTGCCCATGTCTTCGTCGACGCTGTACTGGGTCGCGCTGAAGCCGACCGTCGGCCCCGTGGAGGACGATGATCCCCCGCTACTCGTGGACGAGGACGACGAAGAGCTCGATTCGTTATCGGTGATCGTCAGCGTGGCGACGGACGGCGTGCCGAGCGAGACGCCGTTGCCGGGATTCGAGAGCGTGACCGTGACGGTCTCGTTCCCTTCGCTTGAGTCATCGTCTTTGATGCCGATGTCGAACGTTTTGCTTGTTTCGTTGTTCGCGAAGGTCAACGTGCCCGAGGACTTCGTGTAGTCCGTTCCCTCGGTGGCCGTGCCGCCGCCGGTCGTGTACTCGATCGTTACCGTTCCTTCGTTGCCGCCCGTGCGGACGATCGCGACGGTGATCTTCTTCGTTGAAACGTTCTCCGGAACCTTCAGATCCGTCGTGGTGAAGCGGATCGTGCCCTTCGGATTCGCGGACGAAGAGCTGGAGGAAGTGGAAGACGACGAAGAGCGCGAAGACGAACTGCGGCTACTGCTCGAGGATTCGTCGTCATCATCGACGTTGCCAGCCAGGTCGTCGCGCAGGCGCTGCATCATCACCGCGACGTCGGCGCGCGTGACAAAATCTCCCGGGCGGAACGAGCCGTCGGGATTACCTTTGATGACGCCGGCATCGTACATCTCGCCGACCGCGTCGTCGTAGTAGGCGTCGCGCGGAACGTCGGAGAAGACATCGGATCCGCGGACGGTGGCCGCGGCGGCGGTGCCGATCACGCCGATGAGGAGTCCGGCGATAAACGGCGTGGCCCACGGCGTAAGCGATGAGGGGAAACGCATGAAAAAACAGGGAAAGAATGCCGTGATTGTTGCAAACGAGAGCCTCCATGCAAGTGACTTCGGGCGAAAAGTGGCGGAGAATACGCGGTGTATGGATCGGGTCTCGTCGCTCATCACGGGTTCTCTCGCGAAGCGCGGCTTGGCGCAGCACGCGTTGGCATCGCTGGCGCTGCATCGCGTGAACGCCTGGCTGTCCGATGCGTTTCCTCAGGGCGTGCCCCCCGCTCGCGCCGAACGGATTGCCGACGGCGTCCTGCAGATCGCCTGCACCCATTCGGTCATCCTTCAGGAATTGCAGCTCCGATTGCCCGATCTACGCCGATTCCTCGCTGCGGAATGCCCTTTTGCTTCCGTCACCGACATTCGCCTCTCCCGAGGCATCGCGGCCTCCGGAAATGCGCTTGCGCCCGGGAATCGCCCTGCGTAAACTGCGCGGGCCTCAGCAAAATGCTCGTCCTCCGTCTTCAACGCACCGGCCGTGAGAACCTCCCCACGTACCGTTTGGTCGTGGCCGAAAAGGCGCGCCCGGTGAAGGGCAAGTTCCTCGAGATCCTGGGCCACTACCTGCCGGCACGCGATCCGGCGGTGCTCGAGATCGATGCCGATAAAATCACGACGTGGATCGGCAAAGGCGCGATCCCCAGCGATACGGTTGCCCGGCTCTTGAAGCGCAACGGCATGAAGAACATGGAGAAGTTCATCAAGCGCTACCCCAAGCGCCGCAGCAAGAACGCCCCGCCGGAAGAAAAGACGCCTGCCCCGACTCCCGTCGACGCAGCGCCTGCTTCCGCTGGCGAAGCGCCTGCGGCTTGAGTACAATCTTCTCCATGGATTCCACCACGCCTGAGACCCTACCGGGTGAAGCGTTCCTCCGGTATGTCCTCGACTCCATCGTCGACGATCCGGATGCCCTCGTCATCACGTCCAAGATCGACGAGCTGGGCGTTCTCTTGACCGTGCAGGTCAGCGATCGCGACATGGGCAAGCTCATCGGCAAAGGCGGTCAAACCGTGAAAGCGTTGCGCACCCTCCTGCGTCTCCTTGGGAGCAGCGGCTCGCAGCGCATCAATTTGAAAATTTTGGAACCGACGGACGTCGCCGCCGCCGCGTAACGTTTCACTCCCTTCTCTTTTCTTTTCTCCCCCACCCCCATGCTCCGCGAACTTCTGGAAACCGGCTCGATTATCGACATCGTCGCGACCTTCATCGCGCTCTCCTTGATCGTCGCGTCGATCCTCTGTCTCGTCTTCATCATTATCGGCGGCATCAGCTTCATCCTCTCCGCCGGCAACGAAGAGAAGATCAAGAAAGCGGTGCACACGATCCGCTTCGCGATCATCGGTCTCATCGTCACCTTCGCCGCCTTCTTCGCGGTCTCGTGGATCAGCCGCCTGCTCGACATTCCGTTCGAGCTCAACTTCACGACGATCATCGACCTCATGCGCGAGATCTTCGCGAGTTTGCAGTAAACGCCCACACTTCTTGCGCCGCACCCAGGGACGGGTGCTGCTGCAATCGTTATCAAAAGGGCTCCGTATGGAGCTCTTTTTAGTGGTAGAGTGTAGGAAAGGGCGCCTAGCTCAGTGGTTAGAGCATCTCGTTTACACCGAGAGGGTCAGGGGTTCGACTCCCTTGGCGCCCACCAAAATTGCAACTACTAAAAAAGTTATTATAATCATATTATGGATAAAGACAATGCGTTTGCTGGCTTTGAGGATTCTGAAAAGGAAAAGGGTCAGGACCAGCGAGGCGAATCATTTGATCGTGAAAGCTTCCGGAAAATCGTCATTGATAAGATAGGCAGTACACTGAACCGAACACATCTTTCAATTCCCAAAGAGACCTCGCACGGGTTGCTTATGATGGCGCGCAATCTTGAACTTCCCTTAGAAAAAGAACATACGCATTATCCTGTAGGCCTTTATCAAAGAATAATTAAAGAGGCATTTCAAATTCCTCATATCAAAGACATTGCGATGCATATGAGAAGAGAATTATTTTCAGGTTTGTTGCCTGAACACGATGAGGGGGCTGGATACGTCAGTGTAGATGGTCTGTATAACAATGATGATTATTCAAGTAATATCAATCCTAAAAATTTATCCGCAGAGGAACTTGCACCAATCGACCCTTTGAAAAATAGAGCGTACGAATTCAATACTGATGTATGTAGTGAACAGCTTAAAGTAGCGATGATAGTCACATGTCTATGCGGTGTTCCATATAGAATGTTTGACGCTAAGAAATTTGTCATACCCGTAACTTCATATCAATCGCTCGATCCGGCAAAATTTGGCGGAATCGGAGTAAATTTGCTTCATAAGGATGGAGGATTTCTTGCTCCAATGCGAGATGACCCTATCGATCCGATGAAGCTAGGTCCTGCAACAGATATATCCAGCCTCTTATGCATTAATCCGGATAAAACCGGCAAAGGAAAGAGTTGGATAGTGAAAGAAGACGTACCAACATTGCGTGAAATATGTAGCGAGGAAGAATTGAAAATTCTAGAATCCCCTATTTTTTCCTACATGCCAGCGCATGGTCTGAATGATGCAATCGGTTTGGAAAAATTTCCAATTTTTTATACCGACTATAATGGAATTCAACGTATGCGTTTCTCAGGAAAACTTATTCAACACTTGCAAGATTATAGTGAGGATTTGCACACTCGGCATGAATCAATGCCACGAAAAGAAATCATAGGGATTCTCGAAAAGCTGAATGATGCTATGATGAAATCCATGTCCGTCTTCCCCCTTCAATCGGGTCAATTATTTCTATCGAATCAACATGTGACATTTCACGGCAGGGAAGAAGTACATGATCAGAATAGAATCTTGGCCCAATTTTTTAATAGAGTTCCTCATGCATACGGTGCATCGAGCATGTTTGAATATTCTTCTATCGTACAATGAGAGATCCCAAGCCAAGCGTATTTGCTGTCGTGCGGAATGCAGAGCGCAAGATTCTTCTCGTGAAGAAAAATTACGGCAAGTTCGATTGGACCTGTCCGGGAGGATTTATGGAAGCGAGCGAATCACCCAAGGAGGCAATCAAGCGGGAAGTACTGGAGGAGAGCAATTGCAGCATCAAAAATATTGTCTTTAGGCATGTCTATGGCATTGCTCATAGAAGCGACGTGATTTTGACGTTTACGGCAGAAATAGAGTCGATTTCGCAATGGACTGAAAATAATGAAATAAGTGATTGTTCTTTTTTTGATCTAAAGAATCTTCCTCAGCCGATGACAAGGGAAACCATGAGAAAAATCGAAGATGCATTTTCAGAGAAAAACAGCCAACTATTTGTCTTGTCTAAAGAAGAGTTGTAATTGCATTTGGTGTTGGCTTCACTACACTCCTCCCACTATGTCCCTCATCATCAACGCCATTCAGACGGTTCTCGCCGTTCTCATCATTCTGGGCGTCCTCACGCAACAGCGCGCCGCGGGCTTTTCGTCCGGCGTCGTCGGAGGCACCAATATCGTCCAGCGCAGAGGTGCGGAGAAGTTGCTGTACCAGGGTACGATCGTCTTCGCCATTGTGTTCGTAGTGCTGTCGGTGCTGGAGTGGTTCGTGTAACCTCTTCATCTCCGCATGCAGAGACTCATCCGCCTCGCCCTCTCGATCTACGTGCGTTTCGAACGCCGCATTCTCGCGACGCTCGCGACGTTGTTCATCCTCAGCCTCGGCGTCCTGCTGATGCGGTTCTACTGGGCGAACAGTCAGCTCGTTCCGTCGACGGGCGGCACCTACATCGAAGGCTCCGTCGGTGATCTCAAGCCGCTCAATCCGTGGTTCACGGTCCAAAACGACGTGAACGGCGACATCGTGTCGCTCGTATTCTCCGGCCTGCTGCGCTACAACCCCGATACGAACGCGATCGACGAAGACCTGGCGACGTACACGGTGTCCAAGGACGGCAAAATCTACACGGTGAAGTTGAAGGACGGATTGCAGTGGCACGATGCGACGCTCGATGATCCGCACCCCGTGACGGCCGACGACGTCGTTTTCACGTTCGAGACGATCAAGCACGCCGACTTTCCCAACAGCCTCCTCCGCCAAAATTTCCGCGGCGTGGAGATCGAACGGCTCGATGAACGCACGGTGCAGTTCCGGCTCGATCAACCATACGGATTCTTCACGAGCAACCTGACGCTCGGGTTGCTGCCGAAGCGCGCGTTTGAAGACGTGCCGGTGAAGCTGCTGAACCAGACGCTCGATTTCGGCTTCGCGCCCGTCGGCGCCGGGCCCTACAAGTTGAAGACCATTTCGCAAACCGACCTCTCGACCGAGGTGACGCTCGAACGTTTCGAGCGCCCCGTCACGCCGACGTACCGCTTGGACCGTCTTGTTTTCCGCATCTTCGGCGATTACCGATCGCTCCTCTCGGACGTGCGGAACCTCGACGGCATTCGGCTCATCGCGCATACCGACGACGGCAAGCCGATCGCGCCCGACGGCTTCGCGACCGTCGACTACACGTTGCCGCAGTACGTCGCGCTGTTCTACAACATGGACCGCGGCGCGATGAAGGATCAAAAACTGCGGCTCGGTTTGCAATTGGGGACGAATAAACAAGAAATCGTTGATGCGCTCGGGCTCGCGCGCATCGTCGACACGCCGTTTTTGGAGCTGCAGCAGGAAGCGTGGCAGTACAAATTCGATGCGGCTGCGGCGCAGGGAGCGCTCTTTGAATCCAGTTGGTACTACCCCGAAAAAATCCGCCTCCAGCGACTTCTCGAGCAACGGGAGGCCAACACGACGGGGCTCCTGAAGGTGGAGCCGATCGTGCTGCTCGATACCGGCGCGGCGCTGACCGTGTCGGGCGTCGGCGGCGGTGTGAGTGGCCGGGATACGATCAACGGCGTGCCGCTGCGCAGCAATCCGACGCAATCGGGCGGATGGATCGTCGCGCTCCCGACCCACGGCGGCACGGGCGCACTGAACGTCGGGATGAACCTCATCCGCCTGTTCGACGACAAAGGTCGCACGCTCGATTCGGCGTACGTCCTGCGCGCGGCGAACGGCGTGGAGTTTCAACGCGCCGCCGAGGAACAGCGTTTGGTCGAAGCGTTCCTCGCCACGCGCGCGGGCAGCGTCACCGGCGGGCAGGCCGTCGGCAGCAGCGACATCATTCTCGATGCCGGATACCTGCGGCGCCGCCGCGCGGAGGATCCCGTGTCGATCCGCATCAATGACCGCGGCGAGCAGTTGCATCTCCGGTTGCTCACGAGTCCGAATCCCGAGACGTACGCAACGGTCGCGAAACTCGTCGCGGACCAATGGCGCGCGCTCGGGGTGAACGTGACGGTCGACATTCCCGCGTCGCGGTCGGAATTCGAAGACAAGCTCCTCAAGCGCGACTACGACGTGTTGCTCTTCGGCCAGTCGCTGCTCGACAACCTCGACAGCTACCCGTACTGGCACAGCAGCGGTCTGCAGAAAGTGACGGGC
Source organism: uncultured Candidatus Peribacteria bacterium (assembly GCA_964641555.1). Lineage (GTDB taxonomy): Bacteria > Patescibacteriota > Gracilibacteria > Peribacterales > Peribacteraceae > DALYDP01. The sequence continues at coordinate 112,115 of CAZXKA010000003.1, forward strand.
AACCGCAGCGACCTGCGGCTCGACGCGTACAACCTCTCGCAGTATGCCTCGTTCGACGCCGATGCGTTCCTCGAGCAAATCCGCGGCAATGCGACGCCGACGGACCGCCAGGCGGTGTTGCGGAAACTGCAGGACGTGTTCCGCCGCGACGTGCCGGCCGTGTTCGTCTACTCTCCCGTCTACACCTTCGCCCATCGCGACGACATTCAGGGGATCGACGTCGGCAAGCTGTCGCTCCATTCCGACCGCTTCCGTACGCTCTATCGCTGGTACATCAAGCAGGATCGCGTGTTCAGACCGGGTGTCACGTGGACAACGTTCTTCACGTGGATGGTCGGCCTCATGAAAGAATCTCCCGACCCGATCGTCTCCGGTTCCGGTACGGTTTTGACGGGTTCGGGTGCCCAGTAATCAAGCATTGACCGATCCGCCGAAACCGAGTAGCATATTTTGGCCACTTTTCTGGTCCATGGAAGTCCTCCTCCTCCAAGACATCCCCGGCGTCGGCAAGAAGAGCGACCTGATCGTCGTGGGGGACGGTTTTGCGCTGAATTTCCTCCTTCCCCGCCGCGCGGCCCTCGTGGCCACGCCCCTCGTCCGCAAGCGCTACGCGGACCTCATCCGCCGACGTGCGGAGGAGCGCGAAGTCGAAAAGTCGGCGAAATCGACCGCGGCCGCGATTCTCTCGGGCAAGGGCATCACGATCGTGAAGAAAGCGACCAAAACCGGCAAATTGTATGCCGGCATTACCGAAGAACACCTTCTCCAGGAATTCCAGAAGCAACTGGGCGTGCACGTGAAGGAAGACGACATTGACCTGCCGGAGTACATCAAAGCCATCGGTCCGCACCAGGTGAGCGTGAAGATGGGTGACCAGACCGTCCGGGTGACGGTGAAGGTCGAGGCGGAGGCGGCGTAATTCCTCGGACGGCGTCTGGAAATGAGAGTCCTTTTTTGGTATAATAATACGAAATGGTCAACATCCACACGCATATCCCCCACCTCACGCCCGGCGAGTTCGCGAGCATTCGCGGGGAGATCGAACGCGCGGTGGAATCCACCGGCGGTGCCGAACACGTGGGGGTTCTGTTCAACGAAGCACAGCAAACGGTACAGGTTCGCATTCAGGGTCTGCGCATTGAATCGGGAACGTATTTGAACGAGTTGCTCGATATTCTCGGTCAGAATGCAGAATTGGAAATAGACAATGGAGGGCCGGGACGAGGAATAGCGGCGTGAGAAACATCGGCCGAGTATGTCATAATGGAACCGTGGGCGAGTAGCTCAGTTGGTTAGAGCACCGGACTTATAAACCGGCGGTCGGTGGTTCAAATCCCCCCTCGCCCACCATTCGTTCAACCAAGCGTCGACGCATCACGTCCGTCGGAGCCATGAGATCACTCCCGGCCCATCCCGTCGTTCGTCACGTCGCCGCCCAAGTCGACGTTGATTCCCGCGCCGTTGTTTTCTTGATTGCGCAGCATCATGACCGCGAAGTACCCGACGATCGCGATGGCGATCACCGCAACAACGGCGACGATGGCATTCATACCGGATCCGTTATCTGACATAGAGGTGGGAGGAAAGAGGAACAGCGAATGCGGTATAGTATCCTGTTTCGTTTGCCGAAAGTCCAGCGCAAGACAACGTAATTTCCGCGGCGGCGGATCGTCTACGATCATGCTGCGGCATTCCGCCGCTTCGTTTTCTTTCCCCCACCCTCCTATGGACTTGCTCGGATTCCTCCTCATCGGCCTCATCGCAGGTTGGATCGCGGACATGCTCGTGAAAAACAGCAGCTTCGGCCTCGTGGGCGATCTCGTCATCGGCGTCATCGGCGCCTTCATTGGCGGATTCATCTTCAGTCTGCTCGGGATCGACGCGTACGGGCTCCTCGGCAACATCATCATGGCCGTCATCGGTGCGGTGGTGCTGCTCCTGATCCTTAATGCCTTCAACCGGCGACGGGCGTAACGGTTGCGAACCATCGGAAGGCGCCGTTTTCGGACGGTGCTTTCTTTTTGACCGCTTCGAGGCCTAGTATGCCCGGCATGTACGCAGCGGGAGCACTGGCCGTGGTGGGCGCCGCCATTCTGTGGAGCATGGACGGTTTCCTGCGCCAAGGACTCTACGTCGTCCCTTCGATGCTTGTGGTGGCGTTGGAGCATCTGCTCGGCACCCTCCTCTACGCGCCGTTCGTCGTCATGGGCTGGAAACACGTGCGGGCATTGAAGCGCTCGGACTGGTTTACGCTGCTCTGGCTGTGCGCGGTGTCCGGCATGCTCGCGCTCTTCCTGTACACGAAGGCGCTCTCCTACGTCGGATTCGTTCCGCTTTCCGTCGTCGTCCTGCTCCAGAAATTGCAACCGTTCTTCACCATCGGATGCGCGGCCGTTCTGCTGCGCGAACGCATCACCGCGCGCTTCGTCGTCGCGGCGGTCGTCGCGAGCATGGGCGGCTACTTGGTGACGTTCGGGGCGAACGTTCCGACGTGGAGCGGCGACCGTGCCGTGATCCTGGCCGCGCTCATGGCCGTCGGAGCGGCCGCGTGCTGGGGATCGTCGACCGTGCTCAGCAAACGCCTCTTGAACACGGCGCCGACCGTCGTGATCACGGGCTTGCGGTTGGGTATCACGACGCTGCTTGCGGGAGCATTCGCGCTCGCGCTGGGGCAGTATCCGGCGTTGGTCACGCTCGAGATCTCGCAGTGGGGAGCGCTGCTGCTCATCGCCTGCAGCGCGGGGGGCGTGGCGCTGGGCATCTACTACTGGGGACTGCGGCGCATTCCGGCGTCGCACGCGTGCATCTACGAACTGGCGTGGCCGATCTCCGCCGTGCTCCTCGATTACGCGTTCCGCGGCGTGCTGCTCTCGCCCGTGCAGTTACTGGGCGCGGCGATTCTCATCGTCGCCATGCTTTCATTGCCCCGACGCCAGACGTGAGACGAATTGTTCCGCATCCGTCTTCGTCGTGATCTTTTTCCGCACTTGCGCGTCCTGGAGGGCTTTCAGCACTGCTCCCACCCGCTCGCCGGGGCCGATGCCGAGGAGTTGCATCACACGCGCGCCGGTGAGGAGCGGCTTCGGGGGGCGCGGATGCGCATCGAGGAATGCGTGATAGTCGCGCACGATCGCGTCGTACAGTGCGAAGTCCGACGGCTCGGTTCCGGCGATGTCGAGCCAGAAGATCCGCAGCAAATCCGGAAACCACGGATGAAAGTACCAATGCGCTTTCCGCTCGTCCGAGAGATCTCGGAAGGTGCCCATCGTCATGTGATGACGAATGAGCCAATCGATTTTCTCGACGCGCCTGGCCGGCGCCTGCCACCTCTTCAGGATCGCCGTCGCGCTGTCGGCCGAGACCGATGCGTGATGGTCGAAACGGATGCGTTCTTTCAACGCAAACGTGTCGGCTTTGCCGATGTCATGGAAGAGCGCGGCGAGACGGACGTCGGCATCGTCCTCCGGTCGAAACGCCTTCGTGCAGGCGAGCAAGTGGTCCCACACGTCTCCTTCGTGGTGATAGTCGGCCGGCTGCGCGATCCCCTTGCAGGCGTGCAGCTCCGGCGCGATGTGCGAGAGAATCCCGAGTTCCCACAGGTCTTCCAGCGCGCGCGCCGGATCCGGTCCCGCGAGCATCTTCTCGACTTCTGCCAATTGCCTGGAACCGGACAGTTCCGCCGTGAGTGATGCCAGCTCGCGCAACGCCGCATACGTCTCGGGATGATACTGACCGCCAATCAGCGCGCGCATACGGACGGCGCGCAGGATGCGCAACGCGTCGTGCTTGATCCGAATCCCCGCAGGCTGGCCGATGAACCGAACGAGCTTTTCTTCGATATCCGCCAATCCACCGGTCGGATCGTAGACTGCGCGCGAAATGGGATGATAGTAGATGGCGTTGATCGTGAAGTCGCGCCGCACGGCGTCCTTCTCGCGCGTCGAGAACGCGACGCTCTCCGGATGGCGGCCGTCCGACGCTTCGTCGTCCTCGCGGAACGTCGTCACTTCGAAGACGAATCGCCCTTTCTTCACGCGCATGCTCCCGAGGCTCAGCGGATCCTGCTTCGCGTCAGCGAAGACCTTTCCGATCTGTTCGGGCGTCGCGGCCGTTCCGATGTCGATGTCTTTCGGGATCTTCCCAAGCGACAGATCGCGCGTGCCGCCGCCCACCCACCACGTGTCGTAGCCGGCGTCTTCCAACCGTTCGACGACCGCGTACGCCGCCGCGCCGTACGGCGTCTCGAGCAAGCGGTCGATGAGGTCGCGCGGAAGTTCCTGCACGCGCGGAGCATACCACGTATACTGCATCCTATGCTTCGCATCGCGTGTCCGGGCGCCCCCAAATCCACGCCCAAACCCGGCGGAACCCTGGCCGGGCTCGCACGCGCGCACGCACTCGGTATCAAAGCCATGGAAATCGAGTGGGTCCAGAGCGTGCCGAAGAACGCCGAGCACGTCGCGCATCTCGGCAGGGTCGCCAAAGAGCTCGATATCGCGCTGACGGTCCACGCGCCGTACTTCGTAAACCTGAATTCGGACGACAAGGCGAAGCTTGCCGCGAGCGAAAAGCGGATTCTCGATGCGTTGACGATGGCCCAGGTGTGCGGCGCGGTCTCGGTCTGCGTGCATGCGGCGTTCAACGGCGGCAAAGACTCGCGCGACGTGACGGAGAACGTTCGCCGATCGACTGATCGTATGCTGCGCAAGAAGTCGAAACTCTTTCCCGATGTGAATTTGGCGTACGAGACGATGGGCAAGCATGCGCAGTGGGGCACGCTCGACGAAGTGCTGGAAATTTCGAACGAATTCGACATCTATCCGTGCATCGACGCGGCGCACATGCACGCTCGAACGAACGGCGCCGTGAATACTGAAAAAGAATTCGACGAGCTCTTCGATCGGTATGCGAAGATTCTTGTCAAACAATCGCTTCGGCATATGCATTTGCACTATTCCGGCATCCACTACGGTCCGAACGGCGAGAAACACCATCTGCCGATCGAAGCGAGCGACGCGAACTGGAAGGGATTCCTGCGTGTGCTCAAGCGCCGCGCGATCGGCGGTATCCTCGTCAACGAATCCCCCGTCATGGAAGACGATACGATTCTGCTTCAAAAAGCCTACGCGAAGCTCTAAACTGAAACAGAACTCCCCTCTTTTCCTATGAACATCGCGATCAACGGGTTTGGACGCATCGGACGCCAGGCGTTGCGCATCATCCGCGAGAAGCACAAAGAGCTGAACGTCGTGCTCATTAACGACCTCACGGACCCGGCGACGCTCGCGCACCTCTACACCTTCGATTCGACGTACGGGAACGCGCACGACGATGCCGAAGCCGTTGAGGGCGGCATGAAGATCGGAAAAGACACGATCACGATCACCGCGGTGAAGAATCCGGCGGAATTGCCGCACGGCGATCTGAAGGTCGACGTCGTCCTGGAATGCACGGGATTCTTCACGAAGCGCGACGACGCGGCGCTGCACCTGAAAGCCGGCGCGAAGAAAGTCATTATTTCCGCTCCGTGCAAAGATACGGCCGACGCCACGATCTGTTTGGGCGTCAATGAAGAGATCTACGATCCGACGTCGCACGACGTCCTGAGCAACGCGTCCTGCACCACGAACTGCCTCGCGCCTCTGGCGAAGGTCCTCCACGACGCGTTCGGGATCGAATCGGGCCTCATGACGACGGTCCATAGCTACACGAACGACCAAAACTTGCTCGATCTGCAGCACAAGGATTTGCGAAGAGCCCGAGCCGCAGCCATCAACATCGTGCCGACGAGCACCGGTGCGGCGAAGGCGATCGGCGAGGTCGTGCCGGAACTCTCCGGAAAACTGCACGGCGTCGCGCTGCGCGTGCCGACCCCGACCGGATCCATCACGGATCTCACGGTCGTGACGTCGAAGCCCGCAACGGTCGAAGACGTGCTCAAGGCCTACGACGCATTCGCGAAGAAGCACCCGGGCATCCTCCGCGTCGAGCGGCGCCCGATCGTCTCACGCGATATCGTGGGAGATTCACGCAGCTGCATTGTTGATGCCGATCTCACCGAAGTGAAGCCGGCGGGATCGGGTACGCTCGTGAAAGCCTTCGGCTGGTACGACAACGAATGGGGCTATGCGAATCGTCTGGTGGAATTGGCGGCGTACGTCGGCGGAAAATTGTAATGCGCCCGGTCGCGTTGTAGCCGCGACATCTTCGGACGCCGCGGCCGGGGACCCTTCGGCGTCGCTCAGGGCAAGCTGCGGCTACAACCTAACACGGATTATTTGTCGTTCTTGGAATCATCCACCACCTCCGCGTCGACGACCTTTTCATCTTTTTTGTCGCCGCCGGTTTGATCCTTCTGAGCTTGTTCATACACAATCTTCCCGATCTCCTGCGCCGCGGTGCCGACGTCTTCGATCTTCTTCGTGATGTCCTGCGCCGTCGCCGACTCGTTTTTCAACAGTTCTCGCAGTTCGGTCATCTTCTCGTTCACGGTCTTCTTGGTCGCATCAGGAATCTTCGCATCGTGTTCGCGTACCTGCTTCTCAAGATTGAAGAGGAACGCATCGGCGGTGTTACGCGCGTCGATGAGTTCGCGTTTCTTCTTATCGTCCTCAGCGTGCAGCTCGGCGTCCTTCTTCATCTTCTCCACTTCGTCCTTGCTGAGGCCCGTGGACCCCTGGATCACGATGTGCTGGCTCTTCCCCGTGCCTTTGTCTTTCGCCGTGATATTCAGGATGCCGTTACTGTCGATATCGAACGTTACTTCGATCTGCGGCATGCCGCGGGGCGAGGGTGGGATGCCGTCGAGGATGAAGCGGCCGAGCGATTTGTTATCGGCGGCAATTTCGCGTTCGCCCTGCACGACGTGGATTTCGACCGATGGCTGGTTGTCGGCCGCGGTCGAGAACACCTGCGACTTCTGCGTCGGGATCTTCGTGTTCCGCTCGATCACTTTGGTCGCCACGCCGCCGAGCGTTTCGAGGCCCAAACTGAGCGGCGTCACGTCGACGAGGACGATGTCTTTGTCGATATCGCCGCCGAGCACGCCGGCTTGCACCGCCGCGCCGATCGCGACGACTTCGTCCGGATTCACGCCCTTGTGCGGTTCCTTGCCGAACAGTTCTTTGACTTTCGCCGCGACCGCCGGCATGCGCGTCATGCCGCCAACGAGGACGACCTCCGAAATATCGGACTTCGAGATTTTGGCGTCCTTCAGGGCTTTATTGCACGGGTCGACCGACTTTTCGATCAGCGACGCCACGAGCGCTTCGAGTTTCGCGCGGGAGAGCTTCAGGAGCAGGTGCTTGGGGCCCGAGGCGTCCGCCGTGATGAACGGCAAATTGATTTCGGTTTCGGTCTGTGAGCTCAGTTCGATCTTCGCTTTCTCCGCCGCTTCGCGGATGCGTTGCAACGCGATTTTGTCCTTCGTGAGATCGATGCCGTTGCCCTGGAGGAATTCGTACGCGATCCAATCGACGATGGCTTGGTCGAAGTCGTCGCCGCCCAGGTGCGTGTCGCCGTTCGTGGAGAGCACTTCGAAATGGCCGTCGCCGGAGATTTCGAGCACCGTGACGTCGAACGTGCCGCCGCCGAGGTCGTAGACGATGATCTTTTCTTCCTTCTTGCTCTCGAGGCCGTACGCGAGCGCCGCGGCCGTCGGTTCGTTGATGATGCGGACGACTTCGAGGCCCGCGATTTCGCCAGCCTCTTTCGTCGCTTGGCGCTGCGAGTCGTCGAAGTATGCGGGCACGGTGATGACGGCCTTTGAAACTGTTCCGCCCAAGAATGCCTCAGCGTCTTTCTTCAGTTTCTGCAGCACCTTCGCGCTGATTTCCTGCGGCAGCATGTCCTTGCCGTTCACCGAGATGACCGCCCGGCCTTCCTTGCCGTCCTTCACCTCGAACGGCATCGCCTTCGCCTCCTTCTGCACTTCGCCGTACCGATGGCCGATGAACCGCTTGGCGGAGAAAATCGTGTTCTTCGGGTTCGTCACGGCCTGGCGCTTGGCGCTGACGCCGACGAGCACCTCGGAATCTTTGAACGCGACGATAGAGGGCGTGGTGCGCGCGCCTTCGCTGTTGGGGATCACGACCGGCTCGCCGCCTTCGACGACGGCGACGCAGGAGTTCGTGGTGCCCAGATCGATACCGATAATCTTGGACATGATGGCTAGGGGTAGAGGAAATCGGAGAGATTTATCACTCGGTATTGTAGAGTGCTAAGACGAGCCGGTCAACTGTTTTTGCGAGGTTGGCACAGGTGTTCGCATTGCGTCCGAATCCACTCCTTCGCATGCGCAATGACGGCATGCGTCGGGAATCCCCGTTGCAAATCGTACCGTTCGTGGAGATCGATCGTGATGCGCTCGGCGAGGTCGAACTATTCCGGCGTGGAGACGATGAAATTTTCAAATTGGCGTACGCGCTCCAGCGACATATCGAACGTCTTCTTTGCGTCGCCGTTGGCAAATATGATCAACGCCCTCGCCGCGAAATCGGCGATCGCGACATCGAGCGCATACGCAGTCTGCTCGCAGACGGTGTCGCGATACACGCGCTCTTCCCGAAGCCACTCGGATGATCCGGACGGGTATTCGTCCCGGTAATCCTGTTGGCACACGACGGCGCACGATGTTTTATCTAACAAGTTTCGCGCGTGATTGCCGTGGACTTCCGTACACAAGAGAAGTCCTCCCATGCTCAGTCGATCGTTCATAGCCGGCGCATTTTTCTCTTTTCCCGCAAAAACGCAAGGAAACCGAACAATCCCGGTGTCAAACGTTCGTTTTCTGCTACACTGCGCCGCATGTTCATGGATGAAGCCATCATCGACGTACGCGGAGGAGGAGGCGGACGCGGGTGCGTCGGCTGGCGGCGCGAGAAGTACGTGGCGAAGGGCGGACCCGACGGCGGCGACGGCGGACGGGGCGGCAACGTCCTTCTCGTGGCGGACGCAAATACGGATACGTTGAGCGACTTCACGTCGCGCAAGCGATTCGAAGCCGAGGCGGGCAAAGCGGGTTCGGGCAACAACCGACGCGGGCGGGACGGCGAGGATCTGATTCTCCGTGTGCCGCCGGGAACCACCGTCGTAAGCATCGGCGATGGGAAGCCGGACGTGCTCGCGGATCTGCATCATGACGGCGATACGCTCGCCGTGGCGCACGGCGGACGCGGCGGCTACGGCAACGCGCACTTCGCCACGTCCACGCGCCAGAGGCCCGACTTCGCGGAGCTCGGCGAGCCGGGCGAACATCTCTCGATTCGGCTGGAGCTCAAGCTCGTCGCGGACGTCGGCATCGTCGGATACCCCAGCGTCGGCAAGTCGACGCTCATTTCGGTGATCAGCGCGGCGAAGCCGAAAATCGCGGCGTACCCGTTCACCACGCTCGTCCCGAACCTCGGCGTCGTGACGGTCGGCGATCGCCAGTACGTGGTGGCGGACGTGCCCGGGCTCATCGAAGGCGCCAGCGAAGGAAAGGGCTTGGGCGATAAGTTTTTACGCCACATCGAGCGGTGCGGCGTGCTGCTCCACGTGCTCGACCTCTCCCGCGCGTTGCGCGAAGGAAACGAAGTCGACGTCGATCGGCTCATCGACGATTACAACGCCATTCGCAAAGAGCTGTCGCTCTACTCCCCCGCTCTCGAGAAAAAACGCGAACTCGTCGTCTTGAACAAAATCGATCTGCTCGGCGGCGATGCCACGCATGTCGAACAAGCATTGAAGCAGAAAGGACTGGTGATCTTCCTCTCCATCGCCGCGGCCGCGCGCATGCGGACGGACGAGCTGACGAAGAAGCTGTTGCCGATCGTCCTGGAAGAACGCGATCGGCGCGCGCGCGATGCGGATGACGATGCGGACGCCCGGATCGAACCGGCCGAACTCCCGGTGCTCAAGCCGCATCTGCAATCCGCGCGCATGGGCGCCTACCGGATCGAGAAGAAGGACGGTCGCATTTTGATCACCGGCAAGCGTCTCGAGCAATTCACCGTGATGACGAACTTCGAGGCGGGAGGCGCCGTGAACCGCTTCCGCGACGTCGCGGAGCGCATCGGTCTCACGCGTGCCGTCAAACGCGCGCTGCAGGAGGAAGATTTGCCCGTCTACATCGGGACGGTGCGGGTGGATGAGTATTTGTGAGAGTGGATTTTCGTTCCGAACTGCGTACAATGCACCAGCTTGCTCATTCGTCATCGGTTTGGCCCGGTAGCTCAGTTGGTAGAGCACTCCCCTGAAGAGGGAGGTGTCACCAGTTCGAATCTGGTCTGGGCCACCATGTGGGGCTGTAGCTCAGCTGATAGAGCGCCGCATTCGCATTGCGGAGGTCAGGGGTTTAAGTCCCCTCAGCTCCACCACTCATCACTCCTCTACTTAGTGATCGCACTGAGAGCGATGGATTTTGCGATACGAAATTCTTGAAATTCCCAACGAGCGGCTTATAGTCGGCGCCCTGCATCGTGCAGGAACGCGTTGGATACTGTTTTTTCGCATCACAAAGGAAGAAAAGCATGACAGGAGGAAATGTGTCCGTGTCCGGCCCGGAGGGCGCTGATTCGAAAGCGGAGGTATCGCGGGCCATCGCGCCCATCGAGCCGCTGCATCCCGTGCCGGTCTCGGAGTTGCCGACATGGCGAAACGCGATCGAGCACGGCAGCGTGCTGATCGCGAAAGAAGTTCGAGACCAACTCTGGAAGTTCGAACAGATTACGCAGGACGCCGAACCGTCTCTGGCTTTGGCGGTCCCCGTGGGCGACGACGAATGCCTGACGTACGTCGCGCCCAACGTCGATCCGCTCGTGCTTGGTCCGCACGACCTGGGTCCGCAGTACGGCTACCCCGTGCTCGTCCGCCTATTGGACGGAACGATCCAGGAACGAGCGATCGAAACGCGTATGATCACAAAATGGGTCCAAACGCTCCTGCATCGCCAGGGCATCGATCGCCGCGACGCATCCAGGATTTACGCGCTTAGCCAATGGCGCGGCATGGCCGCGTAACGGTCCCCCATCATGCTTCTTCTTTTTTTCTCTGCGAGAAGCAGTCTCCATCGGCGCCAGCGGTAGGTCTTACCGTTGGCGCTTTTTTACCAAACCGTAAGAACCCACCGCCATTCGCGTCTTCCGAGGCATCTTCTCACCAGACGTGCCTTTCTTTCCTTCATCCCTATTTCGGCTCGACCCGTCTGCCGTGCGGATTGAATTTGCAAATATTATAAAATATGCTATAATAAATCTCGTGACATACACCAAACACACACTCGCCGCGATCTTGATTGCTGCTTCGCTCTTCGTGAGCATGGCGTCTTCCCATTCGTCCGCGAGCGTCGCCCCCGCCGCCGACGATTCGCTCACGCGCGTCGCCACCCGGTTACAGGGCCGCATCGAACGGCGCTTCAGCAAGAGCCCGTCGATTCCGGCATTGCGCAGCGCGCTCGAGGTTCGCCGCGCACGCTTTGCGCAGAACATTCTCGTCGCCTTCCAGGATACGGACACCGCCGAGCAAGTCGCCACATGGAACGTGAGCTTGGGGCGGTACCCGGAATGGATGCGGTTCGATCTGACGAACGGTCCGCGTTTCTCGATGGATGACGGCGCCATTCGCGGCTACCTCGCGGAACATCTCCCCGACGGTCTCTCTATCCCCTCCTTTGCGACGATCACCGACGTGACGAACGATGGAAAAGTGGAACGTGCGACGGTCGACGGTACCGTTGCGGATGGACAGATCTTTGATGCGACGGAACTGGCGAAGGATCTCATCGATGCGTTCGATCGCGGCACGCAGGTCGTCGTCCATCCCGTGGAATCGGTCGTGGGCGCCGTGCTCTACAACGACGGCACGACCACGCACGTATTGACGGAGCTGGGGCAGGGGCGGTCCGAATTCGCGTCCAGCCCGTGGGGACGCAAACAAAACGTCCGCAAGGCGATGAACGAGAAAGCGAACGGCATCGTCATTCCGCAGGGGGCGACGTTCTCGTTCAACGACACGCTCGGCGGGCCGATTACCTACAGCCGCGGCTGGTACGACTCGCTCATCATCGTGAACGGCCGCGACCTGGAACCCGCCCCCGGCGGCGGCATCTGTCAGGCCGCGACGACGGTCTACCGAGCCGCGATGGCCGCGGGCCTGCCCATCGCCACGCGCAAGAGCCACAGCCTGTACGTGACGTACTACAAGCAGTACGGCGTCGGCATGGATGCGACGGTGTTCCCCGGCAAGCAGGACCTGCGGTTCGAGAACGACACCCCGGGCCCCGTTATCCTCGTCAGCAAAACCGACGAGCAAGACAACGCCTACTCGACGCTCTACGGTATCGACGACGAACGCACGGTGGTGCTCGACGGTCCGTACTTCGGCTACACGCACAAAGAACCGGTGATGGGCCGCACGCTTCGCAGCGGCGAAGTCGCTTGGGTCCAGCGCGTCATCCGCGCCGATGGCACCGTCCGCGAACAGCTGCAAGTCGCCCAGTTCTCGGGCCTCCCCAAGTCCGTCGCGCTCGAGTTCGAGCCGGTACTGCACGCGGCGGGCGATCTCGTGGCGGAGGCGCGGTGAGGCCGACCAAACCTACAAATATTTCGGCAGTCCGCGCTACGAATTGCGGGGTTTCGTCGAAAACCATAAGGAATTAATATCGTCTTAATCTCGGGGGGTATACTGCTCCCATGCACCTCCTCATCGTCGAGGACCATGAAACCGTTGCTGCGAACATGAAGAAGTTCTTGGAACTCCAGCAGTACACGGTGACGGTCGCGAGCGACGGCAACACCGGACTCGAGATCGCGATGACGGAACCAATCGATCTCGTCATCCTCGATATCAATTTGCCCGGCATGGACGGCTTTGCGCTCTGCACGATGCTGCGGAGTAGCGGCAAGAACGTGCCCATCCTCATGCTCACTGCTCGGAGCAAGCAGGAAGAGATGATCCGTGGACTCAATTTGGGCGCGGACGATTATCTGACGAAGCCCTTCGACCTCGACGTTCTCCTCGCCCGCGTCCGCGCGCTGCTGCGCAGGCAAGCGGTCGAGAAAGCACCGGTGCTGACCGCCGGATCGATCACGGTCGACACGAACACGCGCCTGGTGACGAAAGGAAAGAAAAAAGTGAATCTGTCACCGAAGGAGTATGCGTTGTTCGAGTACTTGATGCGCCACAAGGGCATCGCGCAGGATCGGCCATCGATCTTGGCGCACGTGTGGGGCAATAGCGACGCCTTAATGTTCTCCCAGACCGTCGACGTCCATATCGCCTACTTGCGGCGAAAGCTCGGAAAGAGCGTCATCGAGACCGTTCCCGGGACCGGGTATAGAATCCCCGGTGACACATGATCTTCCGCCGCATCAGCTACATCTTGGCAGCCCAGTTCACGGCCTTCGTGTTCGGCTTGCTACTGATCACGGGCATACTGTTCCTCTCGGTCGACGTCGTGCAGGGTCGTCGCGAAACGGTCGGGCGTTTGGAGCGACAGCTCGTGGAAATCGTCAATCGATCCGACGGAGCGCTCCTCCCATCGTTGCCGCCGTTCCAACGAGAACGCATTCGGGTCACCGATGTGCTCGGCAGCACGCTCTTCGCCGGTACGCTCTACGAAGACATCCCCTTCTCCGCCCAACCGCGCGTGCAGATGGTGGAGCGCGGGGGCGAACGCTACGACATCCTCACGCAGCCGGTATTTGAGAACGGCCGGATCGTCGGCTACCTGCAGGTCGCGGATAGATCTCAGCCGGATTTCCTCGGCATGCGCATGTTGTTATTTTTAATGGTGAGCGCGGGGATTTCGGCGCTCACGTTCGGCGTCGGCCTCTTCTTCGCACGGCGTAATCTCAAACCCGCCGAGCAGATGATGGAGCGCCTGGAACAATTTACGCAGGACGCGAGCCACGAATTGCGCACGCCGCTGACGGCGATCGGCACCTCACTCGACCTCGCGTTGGCGTCGCCCGACAACGCGAACGAGTTGCGGAGCGCGAAGCAGGGGGTGAAGGACGTCGCGATGCTCGTCGAGCGCTTGCTCGAGCTCGCGCGGCTCGATGCGTACACGCTGAAAAGAGAGCCGGTCGATCTCTCCGATCTCGTCGCGAGGACGATCGAAATGCACACGGCCGAAGCGGACGTGCGGAACATCCGTATCAAGCACGACATTACGCCGGGCATTACCGTGCAGGGCGATCCGTCGCTCGTCCGCCAAGTCGTCTCGAACCTTCTTGCGAACGCGGTCAAGTTCAACGTCGACGGCGGCACCGTCACGGTGCGGCTCTCGAAGAATCGTCTCTCAGTGAAAGACACAGGAAACGGTATCGCTCCCGACGCACTCCGGAAAATTTTTGATCGCTTCTACCGCGAAGACGCCGCGCGTACGAGCGCGAAGGACGGCTTGGGGTTGGGCCTGGCATTGGTGAAACGCATCGTCGATCTGCACGGATGGGCGATCGACGTGGAGAGCGAGATGGGGAACGGCTCGGCGTTCACCGTGAAGTTCTAATCCCCTCTTAATATCGCGTGCCTACAGTGGGGACAGTCACGCGGACTGTCTCGTTCTTTCTTCTACATCTTTCCCCCCACTCGTATGAAAACTTCCTTTACCCTCGGCGCGGTCTCCGGCATTTCCGCCCTCGCGCTCGGTTTCCCCCTCGCCACGCAACTCGCTGGCGCGCAGTCATCCGCTTCTTCGACGCCGACACGGCCCGCCTTTCACTCCCGCGCTCCACTCAGCCAGGACGACGTCCAGGAACTGATCGACCGCGACAATGCCTTTCTCCTCAGTGTCGATGCCTTCGTCGCCATCCAGAAGGAAGCGATCCAGAACCACCGCATCGCGCTGCAGGTTGCGGCGGACATCGCGGACGAAACCGAGCGCAACGCGGCCGTGATCGCCGCGCACGACGCGCTGCGCGATGAGATCAGCAAAGCGATCGAAGCGAACCCCGATCTGACGAACGTTCTGATGCGCTTCGGCCCGCATCACGGACATCGGCACATGAAAATGATGAACATGCGCGGCGAACTGCCCGCCAAATCGGCCCCGCAGCCCCTGCCGGGCGAAGACGGAGAGGAGAGGGACTAACACCGACATCATCGGCCACAGCACCGGCGGGATACGAACAGCAGAAGGCCGCGGAAACGCGGTCTTTTGTTATGGCGGCACGGAAGCGGCAGAATTGACAAACAGATCAAATGGATCATAGTGCCCGCAGCTTGGTCATTTCTCACCAATGGAAAGGAATTTCGTATGTACTGGTACGAAGAGACTGCGATGCTGCTGATGGATCGTATCCGTAGGGCGGGCATGGGAATCCACGCTCAAAAAGAATTGATCGTGCCTCCGCTGCCCGACGATGCCGCATTCGTCCTGAAGAACAATCACTCGCATCGATGCGAGGATGAACCACTTACCCGTCTGCCGTTTCGCTTGATCGTCGACGTACAAGTGGAAGAAGTCATGCCGTTTCCCACGTCTGAACGATCATACGTCCAGGCCAAAAAGCGGTTTGCTCCGTACTGGTTAGTCGATGTGCGTATCGGCTGCTATCGCGTACCGGATCGCAAACCGAGCGACCGGTTCATAAATCCGATCGAGGCTGCCTGTCTTTTTGCTCAGGATGACCGTTACGGTTCGGTGCAGGGGCGCGTGCATGAGAACGAATGGAGGCAGGAGGGCATGCAAGCGTATTACTGCCCCGATCGACGCAAAACGGTTCTCAGTCGCTTCGGGATGCCCAATCCTCATCGTCACATTGCGATTTGCGGATTTTCTATCCGACCCGACGGTTTCGAGTTCGAGACATGGAAACCTGGTCCTCCCGTCTCTCCGGCACCCAACGAATGGGTCGCGCTGGAGCCGGATCAACCGACGACCGCCGAAGCTTCTCCACCGGAAGCGCCGACGGACGAAAAAACGGAATGATACGATTGTTCAACCATCGACCAAGCTTTTTTTAAAAACCACGTGTCAGCTCGTCGCTCATACGTGGTTTTTTCTTGATGCCATCACAGCGGAATCACTCCTCCGCCCGCACCGCCTCGCCCGAGACGTCGGTGCGGTAGCGGTATTCGACGCCGTCGTGCTCGAGGATCACGAGATATCCGGACGTGATCGCCGCGAGGCAGGATTCGGCCGGACCGCCGAGGCCGAGACAGCCGTCGGACCATTCGCGCTCCTCGGCGCTGAGGACGACGATCGAGTTCATATCGACGTCGAGTCGGGCCGCGAGCGCCGCGCGAGCCGCCTGAGCCGGAGGAAGGGCGCCCTGCTGGGTATCGCTGTTCGCGGACGGCGGAGAGGGATCGTCGGGACGATCGGACCCCGTGGGTGCAAAACAAGCGGTGAGTACGAGAAGACCGGAGAGGAGCGCGATGGATGACGCGGTGCGCATAGAGGGGGAAGGAGGAAATACGCAGACTACTACGGTCGAGCACGTCGATCGTTACAGAGTCGTCATCGGATTCCCGCGCATCGCCAAAGAACGCAAAAAAACGGGGTCCGCGCCACGGACCCCGTTCGCATCGTCACTCGTCGTATCCCCATGCATCGAGCCATCCCTCCATCATGTCGATCTCGCGCTGCTGCGCGGCGATGATGTCGCGCGAGAGCTGCTTGAGTTCTTCGTGCTCCGCCGATTCCAGCGCGGCTTCCGCCATATCGATCGCGCCTTCGTGGTGCGGGATCATCATGCGGATGAACGCCTCGTCGAACGCGTCGCCCGACAGTCCCTCGAGCATCATGCCCATGTTGCTCATCATCCCCATGCCGTTCGGACTCGTTCCCATCATCCCGCCCATCATCGCGCTCCTGCCTCCACCCCGCGCATCCCACCCCGCGCGGCCGCCCAGGCCCATGAATGCCACAAGGCACAGAACCGTGCCAGCCACGAGTAATCCCCATGCCCACGTGCGCAACTGCGACAACGGAAGCGTTTTAATGGCCCATACGATGAGGAAGATGAGGCCCGAGAAGAAGAGAATGACGGACAAGACGTGAACGAGCCAGAAGAACGAAAATCCCGGATTCATGCCGGCGGTGTGCATCATGGTCATCATGGAAAAAGGGGGAAATGGAAGAAAAAGATTACGCCGCCCGTGCGGAAAAGAAGAAGAGAATGCCGAAGACGACGGCCATCGCGACTGGAGCGAGGTCGGAGAGCCAGTTGCGGCGCCCGGGCTTGAAGCCCTTGAGCAGCAGCGAATTGGTGACGACCGAGACGGAACTGAGCGCCATGGCGAGCCCCGCGAGTTCCGGGCGGAGTTCGACGCCCCAGGGCGAAAACAGGCGCGCGGCGATCGGAATGCCGATGACATTGTAGAACAACGCGAAGAACAGGTTTTGCCAAATCTTCTTCACGGTTTCGCGGCTGAGGGAAATCGCCGTGGCGACGTCGCGGAGGTCGTTTTTGACGAGTACGATGCCGCCGGTCTCCATCGCGATGTCCGACCCGGACCCCATGGCGATGCCCAGGTTCGCCTGCGCGAGGGCCGGACTGTCGTTGATGCCGTCGCCGACCATGGCCACGACGCCCCCCGCGTCTTGCAGCTTTTTGATTTCCGCGGCTTTCTGCTCGGGCAGGACCTCGGCCAAGACCCGATCGATGCCGGCGAGCGTGGCGATGGCGTGCGCCGTGCGCCGGTTATCCCCCGTGATCATCACGGGCGTCAGTCCCAGACGTCGCAGCATCGCGACCGCTGCCGGAGACGACTCCTTGATGGTATCCGCCACGGCGATCACGCCGAGGACGCGGGAACCGTCGGCCAAGGCCATCGCGGTCTTTCCGTCGTTCTCCAGGCGCTCCATGTCCGTTTCGATCTTCGCTTGATCGACGTTCTGCCGTTTCAGCATGGCGCGATTGCCGAACACGTAGCGCGTTCCGGCGACGGATCCCTCGATGCCGTGACCCGGCACCGCCGCGAAGCCGTCGACATTCGACAAGGACAACCGTCGCGCGTTGGCATACGCGACGACGCTCTCCGCCAGCGGGTGCTCCGATGTTTGCTCCAGGCTGGCGGCGATGCGCGCGACGTCGTCACGCTCCAGCTCGTAGCCGATCACGTCCGTGACCGTCGGTTGGCCGCGCGTGAGGGTACCGGTTTTGTCGAACACGACGGTGTCGATCGCTCGCGCCGCCTCCAACGGTTCGCCGCCGCGAATCAGAATCCCCTGCTCTGCGCCTTTTCCCGTGGCCACCATGATGCTCGTGGGCGTGGCGAGACCCAGCGCGCAGGGGCACGCGATCACGACGACGGATACGAACGCCAGGAGCGCGTATTCGACCGTGGCACCCGCGAGCAGCCAGCCGACCAACGTCATGATCGCGACGAGGATCACGGCGGGGACGAACCACGAGCTGACCCAGTCGGCGAAATCCTGAATCGGCGCCTTGCTGCCTTGCGCGTCCTCGACGAAGCGGATGATCTGCGCCAGCGCGGTCTGGGACCCGATCTTCTCCGCGCGGAATTCGATGCTGCCGTTCTTGTTCATGGTGGCGCCGAAGACCCTGTCTCCCTCTTTCTTCTCGATCGGAATGCTCTCGCCCGTGAGCATCGATTCATCGACCGACGACAAGCCGGACGACACGATGCCGTCGACGGGAATCTTCTCTCCGGGGCGGACGATGATGACGTCGCCGACCGCGACTTGGTCGATCGGGATTTCGACGACCTCGCCATCGCGACGCACGCGGGCCGTTTTGGCTTGCAACGCCATCAACTTTTGAATCGCTTCGCTCGTGGCGCCTTTCGCGCGCGCTTCGAGCCATTTGCCCAGAAGGACGAACGTGATCAGCAGCGCCGAGACTTCGAAGTAGAGGTTCTCCATGGGCGTCAAAACCGTGCCCGCCTCGATCGTCGCTTTCGTGAAATTGGAGAGACTGTAGACGTACGCCGTCAGCGTGCCGATCGTGATGAGACTGTCCATGTTGAACGTCCGGACCCGCAGAGCCGACCACGTGCTGCGAAAGAACATGGAACCCAACCCGAATTGCACCGGTGCGGAGAGCACGAGCGACACGACGCCCATCCACGGGGATACGGCGTCCATAAGGGGCGATTCCTCCATGAACGCGAGGACCATGAAGACGAGCAGCGGAGCGCTCAGCGCCGCGGCGACGAGGAACTTGTTTCGGTAGGATCGGACGTCGGCGAGGCGCTTTTCGCGCTCTTTCTCGCGATCGACGTCCCCGGCGATGTCCGCGCCGTATCCCGCCGATTGCACGGCGGCGATGAGGCCCGGAAGATCGACTTTTGCGGGATCGAAGAGAACTTTCGCCTTCGCGGCGGCGTAGTTCACGTTGGAATCTTCCACGCCGACCGTCTTTTTCAATGTGCGCTGGATGATCGCCGCGCAACTGGCGCAATGCATGCCGGTGATGGAGAGATGTGCGGTAACGGCCATATCATGCGGGAAGAACCTTGTAGTCGGGATTTGCGGACTCAACTTCCGCGCTCCAGGCGGCGAGATCGAACGCGTCGTCGTGCTCGAGCGTCACCCGCTTTGTGGCGAGATCGACGTCGACCTTCCGCACGGCGGGAAACTCGGAGCCGATGTCCGCGATGAGCCTGGCGCATCCTTCGCAATGGATGCCGGGGATGGAAACGACGGTATGCATGAGTGGGAGGAGAATGAATTACAACACGTTGAAGGTGCCGCGAACCATGCCCATGGAGCACATAAACGCGAGGCGCCCTTTCTCGGGGGCCGTGAATTCGATGACGTTCTTGCCGCGCGCGAGAACCTGCGAGATGCCGAGGTTCGGAATCGTCAAGACGGTCGTGCACCCGGATGCGTCGGTACCGTCGACCACCCAGCGGACGGGAACGCCGGCGTCGATGGTAAACGACGCGGGTTCGTAGGAATAACTCGTGACGGCCATCGCCACTTCCTGCACGCCGCTGCGCTTCGCGGCAGGAACGCTCTGTCGGCGTTCGCCTCCCGGAACGGGGAGATCGATTCCGGCGAGCGCCAGTCCCGTTTGCAAGTTGAACAGCGCGAGGATGAAGACAAGGACCCCCGAAAATCGCAGGAAAAAACGCGAAAACGAACCTTTGAGCGTGACCGAGAGCGCGCCGATTCCCAGGAGAAACGGCAGCGTGCCGAGAGCGAAGGTGAACATGACGGCCGCGCCGACGAGAAAGTTGCCGGAGGCAAGCGCGACCAACTGCAATGATTGCGTGAACCCGCAAGGCAGGAAGAACGTGAGCGCGCCGAGCGCCGCGGGAGCCGCCGGATGATCGCTGTCCGAAAGATCGGCGATCCATCGCGTGAATCGTTTAGGCATGCGTATGCCGTTCGACGGAAGAATGTGCAGCATGCTGAGCGAGAAACAGAGCATGATCAGCGCAATGACGATGTTGGCGTACCCGGTCATACGGGGAGTCAGCGCGAGCGATTGCCCAAGCACGCCGACCAGACCCCCGAGCACGAAGTACGACGCCAGGCGTCCGACGTTAAAGTGGAAGAGTGGACGAAACTTGCGCCACGGCGTGTCAGAGCCATGACGTTCATTGTGTTTGGCCGCGAGAGCCAAAAGAAGTCCGCCCGTCACCGCGAGACAGCTGCTCATTCCGGCGACGAGGCCGATCACGAACACCGCTCCGAGCGAGAGGACGCCCGTGGTGGACGGCGCGAGCGAGACGAGATCGAATGTTTTCAAAAGTTGATACAGCGCAAGAATGACGATCAGCGAGGCGCCGATATCGATCCATGGGCGCCGGCCGACGGACGGACCGACGGGCACGGCGGACACCGAGTAGCCGGCCGCGCCGATCGCGGCGGAGACGTCTTCGTCACGCGGGGGATGCAGCGCATCCGTACGGATCGTCGCCGTGCCGCTGCGATGGTCGGCGTCGACGCCGAGGACGCCCCGCACCTTCTTCAATTTGCGCTCGATTGCGAGTTCGCAGCTCGCGCAGTGCATTCCGATGATATGTACGTCACGTGCGTTGGAGGGGTGATGAGACATGGAAAGAAATGGAAATGCTGAAGAGAGCCGGATATCCGGCGAGCATCCCCGCGCGTTAACAACGCAGCACGATGGTGTCGACGTTCGTTGCCCGACCGGGTGGAGCACCGGATGTTGGCGCAGGAGGAGGTTCGACCGGAATGATCGGAAGCGTCGGCGGCAAAACGACCGCGGCGACGATCGGCGCTCTGTCGGGCGACGTCGACGGCGTGGGATCCACGAGACCGGCATGCACGAAGCAATGATCGCAATCGGTCGATGCGGTTTGATCGGAGAATGGATGCGTTTCGTGCTCCATGCCCGCGTGGACGTCGAGCGCGTCGGCGGACGGCATCATGCAGAGCTGCCCAAACAGCACACTGATCGTCAGGGCCAGGAGCGAGAATACACGGACGTTCATGACAAACGTATCGTCCTCTTTTCGCCGTTTCAGTCAAGAGAATGGTGGACCGGGTGGGACTTGAACCCACGACCAATTGCTTAAGAGGCAACTGCTCTACCAACTGAGCTACCGATCCATGATGTGAAGTATGCGGCTGTCCCTAGTTCTGAATCGAGCAGGCGTATTTGTCGTCTCGCGCAAGCGCTCGACGGCAACTGAGCTACCGATCCGTGATGTGAAACGCGTTATCGTTCGAAGAACGGGCCAAAGGATAGCAAAGATACGCCCCAAGGCAACCGAACGGCAACGTAAGGACCCCAGCGGCTCTTCGTCTTAGAAGCATGCCTCATACTCGGGCTTCCTTCTCGTCCGCGACGACCGCCGCGATCGCCGGAGCAGCCATGCTTTCGCTCCTGTGGTATGCCTCGTTCCTGCTGAATCCCGCGCACATCGGGCATCCCGTCGCGTACGCCCTTCTGCTTATCGCGGAGCTCATCGGCATGGTGAACGTCCTCGGCATTTGGCTCCAATTGCTGAAGCATCCTCAACCGCCGGCATTGCCGGACGTATCCGACGTCCGCGGGAAGATCGAACGCGGGACGCTGAACCCTTCCGTGAGCGTCTTCATTACGGTGGCGGGCGAACCGCTTGAGATCGTGCGGAAGACCATGATCGCCGCGAAAAAGATGAAGGGGCTGCATCGGACGATCGTGCTTGACGACGGCGAATCGGCGGAACTGAAGATCGAAGCCGGGAAGCTCGGCGTGGAGTACCTGACGCGGCCGAACAAGGACCGCAAGAAAGCGGGCAACGTGAACTACGGTCTCTCGCAGGCGAAGAGCGACTACTTCGCGATCCTCGATTGCGATCACGTGCCGAACGAACATTTTCTCACGACGCTGCTCCCCTACCTCGTCGCCGATCCGTCACTCGCGTTCGTGCAATCCCCGCAGTTCTTTGGCAATACCGGAACGTTCGTTGGCGGCGGGAGTTCCGAATCGCAAGAGGTGTTCTACCGCCATATCCAACCGCGGAAGAACAGCGGCAATTCGGCGTTCTGCGTGGGCACGAACGTCGTCTTCCGCCGCAGCGCGGTGCTCGACATCGGCGGCATCTACGAAGGATCGAAATCCGAAGACATCTGGACGTCGCTCCTGCTCCACGAACGGGGATGGAAATCGCTCTACGTCCCGCGCGTACTGGCCGTCGGCGATACGCCGGATACGGTCGACGGCTACTTGCGCCAGCAGACGCGCTGGGCGACGGGCAGTTTCGAAATCTTCTTCGGTCGCAATCCCCTGTCCAATCAACGTCTCACGCTTAGCCAGCGGCTGCAGTACTTCCATACGACGTCGTATTACTTCTGCGGGTTTGCGACCGTCATATTCTACATCCTGCCGCTTCTCTACACGTACCTCGCCTGGAAGCCGATCGACGTGACCGACGAAAACCCCTTCGCGTGGATCATTTGGTTCCTGCCCTACTACGTACTCGCGATCGTGTGCAACGCGTACCTGCTTGGGCGGGCTCCGTCGTGGCGTAGTTTCGTCGTCACGATGACGTCGTTCCCGGCGCACGTTTCGGCGTTCGTGAACGCGCTCACCAAGAAAGACGTGCACTGGAGCGTGAGCGGCGTGATCCGCCGCAAGCGCGACTACGTCACGGCCGTCGCGCCCCACATGCTTCTCATGCTCCTCACCGCCGGCGCGATGCCGGTCTTGTTCCTCGACCGCGATGAGCCGCTGCGCTTCGTCTTTCTCGTGTGGATGACGTGGAACGTCTGCGCGCTCTTCGCCATCTGCAAACGGTCGATCCCCAAGTACGCCGCCGCTCCCGAGCCCGCGCTTCTTTCCTACGCCTACTGATATGAAGCTCTCCGCCATCTACACGGTCACCGTCGTCCTGTTGGTCTTCCTGACGCTCCAGGGTTGGGTCATGAAACACCGCATCTGGTCGCCGAACGCGATCACCGTCGAGGAAGCCGTGCTCCTCGGCCAAGCGGCCGACGTCCGCACGCCCGAAACCGTCCACGTCCTGTCGATCGAAGCGCGGGAAGGAGATCGCGTGGAAGCCGGCGACGTGCTCTTCCGCGTGCGGGGTCGCGGAAATTTCAACCTGACCGCTTCGCAAGACGGCATCGTGACGGATATCGCCACGACGCCGGGATCCTTCGCGCAAGCGAACGAAACGCTCGCGCGGATCATCGATACGTCCGCCGATGCACTCTTCATTCACGCCGTGCTGCGCATCGAACCGGAACACGTTCCCAAGTTGAAGCCGGGCATGGTCGCGACCGTCCAGGCGGACCACTTGCTGGACGGTGAGAAACTCGACGCCGTCATCACGTCGGTCAGCCCCGAGTACGATGCCGAAAACCGCGGCGTCGACGTGCGTCTGCGCTTCCTGGACCCGCCGGAGGGGCTCTCACCGCTCCTCACGGGCCTGCCGGTCGATCTGGCATTCAAGAAACAGGCCGACGGCGATTCGCTCTGGAGGCGGATTGCCGGATGGTTTTCTTCAAGCGAATCTTCCGCGGCGCAAGCCGAATGACGCCATGAAAGCGACCACCACGTTGATGACGGCACTCGTCGTCGGAGGCACCGCGCTCACGGGCACGGCGCTGCCATGGAACGCGGATCTTCCGTTTCCGGCGACGCGCGATCGGACGCACATCGCACAGCGCACGAAGAAACGCGACGCTCCATCGGTCGCGATCCGTCCGTATCCGACGAACGCCTGGTGGAGCGGCGGATCGCTCGAAGCATGGCCGTCGCCGCTCTTCGCCTGGCCGCTGAAGATCGACATCGGTCCAGGCGGCGTGCTCGTCGATGCACCCGGAACGCACGTTGCGGACCGCGCCGCGTTCGCAGTGGAACATGCGCCGTTACGCGTGGCCTGGAACACGGCAGCGGATCGCGCGCAACCCGCGTCGTTCGGCGCCTTCGACGTGACCTTCGATCTCCATGCGGGACGCACGCGCCTCGGGAGCGTCACGGCGGTACAAGGAAGTCCGTTCGTCTGGTTTCAGCGCGGCCGATCGTTGCCGCAGGTCCATGCGCCGGTCGGGAGCGTCACCGAGCCGATCGAGTGCTCCAAACCGTGCATCAACGCGTGGATCATCACGTACCGCGACACGTCGTATCTCATCGCGGAGTCGCGCACCACCCTCGCAATCGCCGTTCTCGCGTCGGACTCGGATCCCGGAACGTATCTCGCGTACGCATTCAGCGTTCCGAAGAAAACGGCCGTCTCGTGGAAGGTCGTCGGAAAGAACATCGAGACGACGTTCTCGTTCCCACGGAGGACGATCGTCGGGCTCCTGCCGCATCACCAAGACGTGCGAAGCAGCCGGCGGGAGAATCTGGTTGGGCGGTACGAGACGCTCCGAGGCCCGGTTACGGCGATCGAAGCGAAGGAGTTCACGATTCGCATGCCCAAACCCGTGATCACGCCCGATCCGCCGCTCCACGAGCGACTGAAGACCGACCGCGCGTTCCTCGAGACGCTTCGAACCGAGATCGAGACGCAACCGGCGGCGACGGGCGATACGTACGCCGCGGGGAAGCAATTGCTGCGATCGGCGCTGCTCGCACATCTGGCCGACGGAACGGACGACGTATCGCTCAAGGAACAAGCGCTCGACGCAGCCGCCGACGGACTCGTTTCCTGGTGTGGAGACAACGACGATGCCGGTCGCTACGAATACGATACGCGTCTCGGCGGCATCATCGGCGAGCCGACGTCCTTCGGGAGCGAGCACTACAACGACCATCACTTCCACTACGGGTACGTCATCCACGCGGCGGCGATCGTCACGCGGCTCGATCCCGATTGGGCGGACGACTACGGCGATTGCATCGACGCCTTGGCGCGCGATATCGCCGCGGACTTTGGTGACACTTCATTCCCGGCGAACCGATACATGGACGTCTACGCGGGACACAGCTGGGCGAACGGACTCACGCGCTTTACGGACGGCCAAAACCAGGAATCCGTGTCCGAAGCCGTGCATGCGTGGTACAGCGTGGCGCTGTGGGGAGACGTGGTCGGCGACGCGAAGCTCGGTGTGCGCGGGCGGTGGCTGACGGCGATGGAATCGCTCGGCGCGAAGACGTACTGGTTCAACGCGTCGCGAACGAAAACACTTCCGGACGGTTTTGCCCATCCGATGATATCAATACTTTGGGGCGGCAAAGTCGACTACGCCACGTTCTTCGATCCGTCCGATGCCGCCATCCGCGGGATTCAGTTCTTCCCCGCGACGATGGCGCTGGAGCCGATCGTCAGCGATGAGATCGTCGATCGTCTCGTACGGCCCGTTTTACAGGGAGACGGGCTGTGGCCGAACCATCTGCGATTGGTCGCCGCGATGACCGCCGATACGACGACCGGCCAGCCGTCAGGCGAACTGGATGCGTTCTATAGTCGGAGCTACGTGCGGAATTGGCTGACGTCGCTCAACGATTAATCATCGTCACCGTCGCGGTCACCGCGATGCTTCTTTCCTTTCTTGTCGCCCCGATCGTTATCGTCGCGATCATCGTCGTGTCCATCGTCGCTGAAGGGGTTGAATCGTTCCCACCAGAGCCCGCGTTGTTCGAAGGTGAAGGAAGGATCTTCCGACGCAGAGGACGGCGTTTTTGCCGCGGACGACGCGATCGTGCCGTTGCTGGAAACCGCACCATCGGAGACGACGGGGGCGCTCGACGCGGAGCCGTCATCGTTCTCGGAAGTCGCGGCGGCGCTCGCCGTAGGCACCTGAGCGATCGTTGCGCCTTGCGAGCGCCAAGCCGCGACGGCGACCGCCTCGGCGGATCCTTCGCTGACGCCGCGCCATTCCGATTCCGGTGCGTACACGAATTCCTGACTGGTCGTCACGGAGGTCAACATCAGAAGGAATGCGCCGGCGGCGCCCGTAAGGATCAGAATGCGGGAAACAGGCATAGAAAAGAGGGGGAATCTGCCAGAGTGGACGATCCGCAGCCAATCATCTTACCGCCTCACAACACCTTCCGCGGCTGCGCCATCTGCGACCCGTCTTTCGCCGGAACGAGCACCGCCAACGGCAATTCCTCGAACCATGCCCAGGTCCCCGACGCCACTTCGCGCGGGATTTTCCGGCCGTGACGCAGATGTTCGGCTTCTTCGACAGTGACATCGATGCGCGGCAATCCGGAGAGAACGTCCTTGAGCGGCACGACGTCCGCCCACTTCGCACCATCGGCCGTCACGGCGTTCTCCACCGACCACTCCCCCACCGTCGTTCGGCGCAAATCCTCCAGGTATGCGCCGCACCGCAACACCCCACCCAGATCGTGCGCGAGCGAACGGATGTACGTGCCGGAACTCACCGTCACCCGCAGACGCAGATGCGGGTAGCGGTACGATACGATTTCGCACGAACGAACGTCGACCGTTCGCGTCGGCATCGTGACCTCGATCCCCTTGCGCGCCAGGTCGTACGCGCGAACGCCGGCGACGTGCACGGCGCTGTGGCTCGGCGGCGTCTGTTCGATTTTGCCGATGAATCGCTGCCGAATGATGCGCTGAATCTCGCCCGTATCCGGCTCGGCCCAGCCCGGCTTGGTCGCGACCGTCTCGAGTGACCCGTCGGCATCGTACGTGCTGCTCACCATTCCGAATCGCACGTCCGCGACGTATTCTTTTTCGAGCCCCGCGAAAAACTCGATCACCTTCAAGGCTTTCGCTCCGACGGCCAGCACGAGCAATCCGGAGGCGTTCGGATCCAGCGTTCCCAGGTGCCCGATAGCGCGCTCCGACAGCGTCTTTCGAACGGTATGCACCGCATCGTGACTCGTGGGGCCTTTCGCCTTGTCGATGAGCAGAAAACCATGGCGCATAGATGGCCAGCGTAGCGGTTTTCCGTACGGAAAGGGAGAGTTAGGAGAGCAACGGCACGATCGCCGTGGCGAGGATTCCCACGATGCCGAGAATGGCGAAAATCTGGACGATGCGTTTCTGCTTCATGGTTGGGCGGTAATGAGAACGGTTGACGTGTGGGAGGACGTCCCTTCTTTCACCGTGAGCGACACGGTATAGGTGCCGGATCCTTCGAAGACGTGGATGATGTTCTTTTGATCGCTCTGCGCGCCGTCGCCGAAATCCCACAGGTACGTATCCGGCGTGCCGACCGTGCAGGCCGACGAAAAGTCGACGCCCAGCGGCGCCGTGCCGCGGATACGGCTCGGGGTGATGCACGCGCGCAGCAGCGGCTCGCGGACGACGAGCGTCTTGCGCGTCGAGTACGTCTTGCCCGACGTCGTGCGCACCGTCAGCCCGATCGTGTACGTTCCTTCTTTCGTGAACGTGTGCTCCGAACGCGCGCCGCCGAATTCTTCCGTGGAGTCGTCGCCGAAGTTCCACACGAAGCCCGTGATCGTCTCACCGGGGATGAACGATTCCGACGCGTCGAATTTCACGGCGAGCGGCGCAACCCCGGTTTCGGGATCCATCGCGATCGTGAGCGAGGAACTCGCCGGCTTCACGACGATCGTGATCGGCATGCGCAACACGTGGTCTTCCAGATCCTGCGCGACGAGCGTCACGGTATACGTGCCTTCGCGCCGGTAAATGGCCTGCAGCGACGTCTCCGTGGAACCGACCTCCGTCGCTTCGGGTGCCTCCCACTCGAACTGGATGAACGGCGTTCCGGTGCGCGGCGTGATGTTCAGCGAGAGCGGCACCTCACCTTCAATCCGGCCTCCCGCGACCGCCGGCGTGCCCTCGAAGGTCAAATCGGCCAGCCGCAAGACGTCGACCATGCGGACCATCGTCTGGAGGATGGACACCGCGCCGCTGCGGGAGTGCACCTGGACGTTCACCGGGAACGTGCCTTTCTTGTCGAACGTATGGGCGATTTTCTGCCCTTCGCCTTTGGAACCATCGCCGAAGTCCCACTCGATTTTGCCCACCGGCTCGTCGGTCGCGACACTAAAGAGTACCGGGAACGGCGGCGAGCCGATGAGCGTGCGGGGTTCGGTGGAGAGCGTTGCCGGGAACGGAAGCGGCGGCGCCTCGGTAATCGTCACGACGCGTTCGAAGCTGGTCTGCGTGTTGTTCGTCAATGCGACGGCCGCGCGGACCGTGACCGTATCGGTCCGGAAGAACGTGTGCGTCGCCTCGAGCGACGGAGAAGTGATGTCGGCTTCGCCATCTTCGTTGAAATCCCATTGCACCTCGCGCACGGCGCCCTCGGGCGGATACAAATGCGCCAGGCTGAAGACGGCCGGTTGGTTCACGATGGGCGCATCCGGCGTGATTTTGAACACCGACCGGCGAATGAGGAACCGCTTCGTCGCGGAACGCTGTTGGCCGTTCCCCGCCACCATAAGCACCGTCACGGCGAAGGATCCCTGCTGCTCGAACGTCGCCGTCAGCTCGGGCGCCGTCGTTTCCTGATCGACTTTTCGGTCCGCGTTCACGTCCCACCGGTACTGCACGGGCACGAAGCCCGCGGCGGCCAAGCCGGGCAAAGCGCGCTCCACGTTGAACGTCATCGAAATCGGTGCCACGAGGTCCTGCACGTTCTGCGGCGAGGTGATGTCGATCGCGATCGGCAATTCGCGCATCGCCAGGAGCGGCGTGGCGACGCTCAGGAGAATCGCCGGCAACACGGCGGCCACGGCCTTGGCCAATGCGACCATGCGATGGCGCGGATCCGTTTTCGACAATGCGATACGTTGCAGGATCAGCGCTCCCGCACCAAGGAATGCCGCTCCGACCACGAGTGCGACGAGCAGAACGACGATCGGAAGATCGTTAAGCGCCGGATCGTTCGACGGCAGCAGCGCCAGCATGACGATCGACCACCCGCCGTACACGACGTACGCCGCAAGCAGCGTGAACAGCAGCGTTCCCTTCCAGCGCTTCACCGTCGCGGACGGGCGACCGCCGGAAGGGGCGGGAGGAGCGACGCCGTCGAGGGGAACGGAAGAAGAGGGTGTCATGACGTTACAGGGCCGGAAGGTTCGCGGCGGGCAACGCGTCCGAGAGCGAGGACGCATCCGCGGGCGGAACGATTGTCACGGGTTCGTTATGATTCTTGAAACGCAGGGTCAGCGTCGCGCGAGTGTGGGGAGCGTCGCCGACGCTGACGAATTTCCAACTCACCCGTCGGATCACGGACGTGGATGCATCGATCCAGATCGTCCCCTCCGCATCGTAAGCATCGAGGAGCGCAATCGCCTGCTCCCGCTCGAACGGATCCCCCCGTTCCCGCGCGACGCGCTCGAGGAACGCAAGGAGTTTCGTGCGATCGAGGATGACGTCATACGCGTAGCATCGCTCGCCGTCGACGTCCTCGTAACTGCGATCCTTCGTGACGGTCAGGACCTGCGTCTGCATGGCGATAAGTCCGGGATCCGGCGTCAGCCCCGATCCGGATGCCGTCGTGCCGCCCGTACGGAACCAGCGGCCCAGGAGTTCCTGCGGAACGAGCCCCACCCCCGGGAGCATAAGAATGCCGCCGTCCGCGCGCCGCAGACGGACATACGCCTCACCCTCACCCGCCACCGTCACGTCGGCCCCGATGGAAACGGTTTGATCGAATCCCTCCGTTTCGGTCGTGATCGTGCCGTCCAGCGCGAACGAGAGTTGTCGGCCGGCTTCCGCCAAGGAACCGACGAGCGCGGCGGCCATGCTCGACTTGGGCGTTTCGTAGGACACGGCCGCGTCAAAGGCCGCCGATTGCAATTGCCGCGCGGCGGACGCGGCGCGTTCGAGCACGATCGACGGCTCTTCGGCGCCGCCGCGGGAACATGCGGCGAGCACGAGCACGGCGCAGAATGACAAACGATGGATTTTTCCGGTCAGCATGCCGGAAGACAGTGTGCCAGAGAGCGTGAAAAAGCTAAAAGTGAAAAGGAAAAAGAACCGAGCAAGGGAAAACAAAAAGCGAAAAACAAAAGAGCTTTTTTATCTCGTTCTCGGCGCCGCTTCCAGGTCCGACGGCTCTTCCAGAACAAATCGTACCGTTCGGCGATTGCTCGCGCGAATATCGCCCTTCAGCTCCAGCAAAACCTCGTCGTTGCGATCGAGCCGAAACGGCGGATCAAAGGTCAAAACGACGCGATCACCATCCATCGATGACAACACGTTCGTAAGCACGTCGCCTGTGCGATTCTGAATGCGCAGATTCTTCAGATCGGCATCCGTCGCTTTTCCGTCATTGGTGAACGTGATCGCGTGGATCTCTTGGTTCGCTTCGCCGTCAGTTTCCAATCGAAACCGCGCAAGCGTTCGGCTCGCGCCGTAGCGCAGCGGTTGGAGGAGATCGAGAAATTCGATATCCACGGTACCGATCTGCGTCGGTTTCGTTTCGGCGACGGAGACGCCGCGGCCCTTCGCATGCACAATGTCGACCGAAGAAACGTTGGATGCGACCGACAGAAGCGAGAGAACGTGCTGCCCGGTGCTTTCCGCGTCATTCGACACATCGACTGCGACGTTCAGCGTTCGACGTTCGCACGCTTCAACGAGCAGCGGCTTCGTGAGACGAACGACCGCCGTACGTTTTGAGTTGCCGAACGCCGTGCCTCGCGACAGTCGCGCGTTCCCGTCCATCAGATACACGCGTTCGATATCCGACGCGTCGCCCAATCCCCGATGTTGCACCGTCAACGTGCGCACGCTGACATCGTCATCGCAACTCGCCCGCAATTCGACCGAAAGAAACGTCACGCGCTGCGCACCTTTCGGTACCGCCGACGGCGCCATGCCCGTCACATCCACCGATAGCAACGACGCATCCGCCGATGCCGGCGTCGCGATGGAAATACCGAGAAGCAACGAAAGAATGAAACGCCTGATCATGCTACCCATCCTATGCCAAGACATACGAAGGTCGAAGAATTTTTACCACCTTCCGCCCGCGCCGCCTCCGCCGAAGGATCCGCCGCCAAACCCGCCGAATCCCCCGCCTCCGCCGCCAAAACCGCCGGTCCAGAACCCTCCTCCCCTGCCGCCGCGGCGCCCCTTGTAGCCCGATTGCGAGAGGACGAAATCGAGCACGAGTCCGATTGCGACGAGCACGGGAATCGTGATCCACCATGCGTAGAGCGCGGTCAACACGATGCCGAACACGCCGCCCATGATCCCGCCGAGCCACCATGATTTCGTCCGACCGAGGAACGCGGCCACGGCATCGAAGAAGAGGAACCCGAAGAACAGCAGGAACGGCAACGCGCCGAAGTCCTCGCCGGCGTAGCGGTCGGCCGTATACTCGCCGCCGATGTGTTTTTGCAGCGCGTCGATCCCCGCTTCGAGCCCATCCGGGTACTCGCCGTCGCGGAAGTGCGGAAGCATGTCTTCCTCGATCACGCCCTTCGCGACGATGTCGGGCACGGCGCCTTCAAGGCCGTAGCCGGTCGCGATGAACACTTGGCGATCGTCGTACGAAAGGAGAATGAGGATCCCGTTGTCGTTCTCCTCGGTCCCGACCCCCCATCGCCGACCGACCTCCACCGCGGCCTGCGCGATGTCTTCGCCTTCAAGAGTGCGCAGGATCAGTACGGCAATTTCGTTGCTCGTTTCCGCCGCATACGTCGCAAGACGCTCCTCGAGCGCGGTTTCGCGATCGGGCGGGAGCACGCCGACGCCGTCCGTCACGAATCCGTCGTTCGGCGGCACGGTGAGCGCCAGCGCGTGCGGCGCCGCGACGAGCAGCAGCGTTGCGGCCGATGCCAACAACCGCGCGCGCATGGGATCACTCGTCGAACTTCACGGACGGAGCCGTCTCTGCGCCTTCGGCTGCCTCGAATTCGGGCTCGTCATCGAACCCGAAGAGGCCGGCCAGGAGAAGGCCCGGGAAGCGATTCACGACGTTGTTGTAGTCGCGAACGGCCAGGTTGTAATCCCGGCGTGCGGTCGCGATGCGGTTCTCCGTGCCTTCGAGCTGCGTCATGAGATCGCGGAAGGCCTGCGTTGCCTGCAGCTGCGGGTACGCTTCGACCGTCACGAGTAAGCGCGAGAGGGCGCTGTCGAACGATCCCGCGGCCGAAACCTGCGCTTCGCGCGAATCAGCGTTCTGCCACTGCGTGCGGGCGTTCGTGACCGCGGTCAGCGTCTCTTGTTCGAAATCCGCCGCACCGCGGACGGTGCTCACGAGATTCGGCACGAGATCGAACCGACGCTGATACTGCGTCTCGACCTGGCTCCATTCCGTCTCGACGTTCTGACGCTGCGTCACGAGCGTGTTGTATCCGCCGACGGCCCACAGGCCGAGCAGAACGACGACCGCGACGATGCCGATGATCCAGTGTGTGCGTTTCATGGGTGCAAAGAGGAAGAAATCACGGCGAAGTATACCAGATGCCGCTCTATGCGCGATCCAATCCCCGAAGATCGGCGAGAATCTCGGCGGCGTGGTCCTCGGGCGAAACGGCCGGGTACGTCTTTCGCACGATCCCCTCTTCGTCGATCAGCACCGTGCTGCGCAGCACGCCTTCGTATTCTTTGCCGTAGAGCGTCTTTTTGCCCCAGGCATCGTAGGCACGGATGACGTTCTTCGCCGGATCGGCCAGCAACGTGACGGGCAACGCGTACGTCGCCGCGAACGACGCGTGACTCTCCACCGAATCGGGGCTGACGCCCACGACGGTCGCTCCCAGCTGCCGCAATTGCGCATACGCATCGCGAAAACCGCAGGCCTCGGCCGTGCATCCCTCCGTGCCGTCTTTCGGGTAGAAGTAAAGGATGAGCGTGCGGCCGCGAAAATCCTTGAGCGACCGCAGCGTGCCCGTTTGATCCGCGAGGGTGAATGCCGGCGCAGGACCGCCGACCGTAAGCATCAGGCGAGGATGGACCAGGAAACGATTGCCCCGGTGATGACGGCCAGCAGCACCTCGTGCGCGGCGTAGATCAACCAGACTTTCTTCGATGCGTCTTCAAAGACGCCGTGAATCAACACCGGCACGGCGTAGAACGTCACGGCGCAGGCTCCGCCCAGGAGCGCGCCCTGACCGATCGTCCGAACGCCGATCCACGTGAAGAGCACGTTCATGAGCAGCGCGAAGACGATGCCGAGCGCGATTGCGAAGCTCATCGCCTGCATCGGCGTCGTGCGCGAGTTCCTCATTTTCTCTTCCGTCAGGCCGATTTCGCGCATCCAGAGCGGGCCGAACAGGAGCGGCGAATACCAGAGTCCGCCGATCACCATGCTGGCGACGATGGAGAGAACGATGCCGAGGAGCTCGAAGAGGGAGAATGCAAGCACGGAAGATGGGGAAACGGTCGATCAGTATACGTTGTTACCGTCCGCGACGGAATCCCCCGCCTCGTCGTCCACCGCCGCGACCGGAGGACGGGCGTCGCCGGAAACCGCCGCCGCTACGCTCTTCGCGCGATTCGCTGGCCCAGGATGCCGCTTCCACCGAAGCGTCGAGCGTGGGGAGCGGACCCAAGTCGCTCGGGAATTTCGTGGGAATCTTCACGCGCGTCAGGCGTTCGATGCTGCGGATATCGCCGGCTTGTTCCGGCAGCGCGAACGATACGGCTTTGCCGGTACGCCCCGCGCGGCCCGTGCGACCGATGCGGTGGACGTAATCGCCCGGATCCTGCGGCAAATCGTAATTGACGACGAGTTCGATGCCGGTCACGTCGATCCCGCGCGCGGCGATGTCGGTGGCCACGAGCACGCGGTATTTGCCTGTCTTGAAGCCGTCGAGCGCGTCGCGCCGCTGCGCGAGCGAACGGTTGCTGTGAATCTCGGCCGAGGTGTGGCCCATTGCCTTCACGAGGCGCGTGATTTTCTTGGCGCCGTGTTTCGTGCGGGAAAACACGAGCACCGAGCCCGCGTGATCGGCCAGCAGTTTTTGCAGCAATGGCGTCTTCGCCTCGCGCCGCGCGATGATGATTTCCTGTTCGACGCGTTCGGCGGTGGTGCCCGCGGGCGCGACTTCCACGCGCAGCGGAAGCTGCATGTGCTTCGTGGCGATCGAGACGATTTCGGTCGGCATCGTCGCCGAGAAGAGCATCGTCTGTCGCTCTTTGGGGACTTCAGCAAGGATCTTGTTGATCTGCGGTGCGAAACCCATGTCGAGCATGCGGTCGGCTTCGTCGAGCACCAAGACCGCCACGCTTTTCAGCGTGATCGTCTTCTGTTCCAAGTGATCGAGCAATCGCCCGGGCGTCGCGACGACGACGTGCGGCTTATTGCGGATCATGCCGCGTTGCAGATTCATCGACGCGCCGCCGATGAGCACTGCGGTGCGGACGCCGAGCGGCGACCCGATCTTCTGAAGCGTCTCATCCACTTGCAACGCGAGTTCGCGCGTCGGCAAAACCACAAGCCCGTGTCCTTTGCCTTGGAGCATCGCCTGGATCATCGGAATGCCGAACGCGAGTGTCTTGCCCGTGCCGGTCTGGGCGATGCCGATCATGTCTTTCCCCTCGATGCATGCGGGAATCGCCGCATGCTGGATGGGAGTCGGCGTGACGAAGGTATTGCGGTCGAGCACCTCCAGGATGGCGGGAGCGATCCCGAGACCTCTGAAACTGTCTCCGCCCGTCGGGGCTGGGTTCATATGCGGACACCATACCCTAAAAAAGCGCTCACGGATAGTGCGTCAATCCTCGATCCGCGTCGTTTCGACGTCTTCTTCGTCCTCGGCTTCGACTTCGAGCCGGACGGTATCACCGTCGTCGGCGCTGGTGCGAATCCGGACCGTCAGCGTCAACGTGACATCGTCGTCGCCGTCCACGTCGATGTTGTCCCATTCGACGTCATCGCCCGAACGATCGCCGTCGTTGCTCGAACTCACGTACTCCATGTCGGGATCCAGGTGCGCGCGGATATCGACTTCCGTGTCATCGCTGTCCAGGTTCTCGATGCGGATACGGTACACGACGCTGTCGCCCGGTTCGGCGGGATCGCGCGAATCCGTGATCGTGAGACGGATGTCGTCGTTGCCATCGTTGTCATCATCATCGTCATCCTCTTCGATACGCGTGCTTTCCGTGTCTTCGTCGTCTTCCGCTTCCACGCGCAGTGTCACGCTATCGCCATCGTCTACCGTGCTGCGCGGGCGGACGCTCAGGAGGAGCGTCTTCGTGCTGTCGCGCGAAATATCGATGTTGCGCCATTCGACTTCGTCCTCACCTTCCAGGTCGCCGCTGTCGCTGGCCGAGACGAACGACGTGTCTTCATCGAGGATTGCGCGAGCCGAAATGCGAACGGGATTGTTCTCGTTGTTGCGAATCTGAATGCGGTACGTGATGACCTCTCCTTCCTCCACGGGATCCTGCGTGTCCGTGATCGACACTTCGACATCTTCGTCGTGGTCATCATCATCCCGATCGATCCGCGTGTCTTCGGTTTCCACGAGGTCACCCGCGCGGACGCGCAACCGGACCGTGTCGCCGTCGTCGAGTCCGCTGTCCATGCGGATAGTCAGGAGCAGCGTCGTCGTGTCGTCTTCGTCGATTTCGACGTCATCCCATTCGACGACGTCGTCGTCCTCGTCGCCGTCTTCGGTGGCCGAGACGAAGATCATGTCGTCGTCGAGTTCGGCGCGCACGTCGAGTTCTTCGTCACTATTGCCATCGTTCTCGAGCCGGATGCGGTACGTGACCGTGCCGCCCGCCCGGATCGGGTCGCCGCTGTCGTCGACGCTCAGTTCGATGTCCCCATCGTCGTCGTTGTCATCATCGTCATCCGAATCATCGTCTTCGTCGACATCGGTCGTTTCTTCGTCCACTTCGTCTTCCACTTCCACGCGCAGCTTCACGCTGTCGTCGGCATTCGAGCGAATACGGACTGTCAATGTCAGCGTCACGTCGTCCTCGTCGTCGATTTCGACGTTGTCCCATTCGACCGTATCGTCGTCTTCCTCGCCGTCGTCGCTCGCCGAGACGAACGTCATGTCGTCGTCCAGTTCCGCACGCACGTCGACCTCCACGTCGTCGTTATCGTCGTTCACGATCCGGATGCGGTACGTCACGAGATCGCCGGCATCCACTTCGCTGTCGCTCTCCGTAATGCTGACGGTCAAATCGTCGTCATCGTCATCGTGCTCCGCGTCGTCATCATCGTCATGATCATCATCGTCATCATCGTCGCCGCGATTGCGGACCGCGATGAGGATCTCGTTGGCCTGCGTGATCGAGAGCGGACCGTTGATCGACGATACCGAGCGCGGGATCGCATCCCAGTCGGCGAGCTTCTCGATCGCGGGGCGATACCAGATCGCGTCGGATGGCAGTGAAATACCCTCGAGGCGCATGGCCATGACGGCGGCATCGATCAGGGTCACCTCCTGGAACGGGCGGAATTTGCCGTCCGCGTAGCCGGTCACGTATCCCCTGCTCTCCGCCTCGCACACCGCGGGCGCGAACGATTGGTTCGTCACGTCCGAAAAGCAGTGCGCTCCCCGCCCGTAGAGCCCCTTCGAGTTCATCATGTTCACGACGAAGTCGGCACGCGTGATCGCGGCACTTTGGGCCAGTCCCAGGCTCGGAACGAGCAGGATGGCGGCCAGGAGGACGGAGCGGAGGGTGGTGCGCATAAAGGGGGTTATCATCCTCCTCTTTGTCACGAATGGCAAGCATTTCCGCCGCTTTATCGGCCTCGCGAAGCCATAACCGAAACAGCCTGATAGCAATCGCTCCAGGGCTTGCCATGAGTCCGCCGAGGCGGACGAATGGTCGGGACGAGAGGACTCGAACCTCCGGCCTTACGGTCCCGAACCGTACGCTCTAGCCAACTGAGCTACGTCCCGACGGGATCAAACCGATGCGCGTCGGATAGTACGGAGATCCAGGAATGAAAGCTAGAGGAAGGGCTTTGGGAAGCTCCGCTTTCCGCGACGATATCTATCATTTAACTACATTTTGTTATTCTGTGAACCCCCTCACGATGCTCAAAAGACATCACATTGTATACAAATTTTATACAAGTATGGTGTAACGAACATGTCCGTGCGACGTAGAATACATCTTCAAAAAATACGTTTTGACGCAGATCGCACGTCAGAGCGTGAACACAAGGAGTGATCAAGTAGTACTCGACAACAAAACACCCCACCGTACACTCCTGCGCGTCCCTCCGGGGACCTACTATGGATACCGTGAAGTTCACGACTCACCGTGCTGCTTCGCTGCCCCTCGTGCTCATGCACGTTGCGTGCATCACCATCCTCTCGCTGAGTATGGTGATCAGCCTCCCGACGATCCACTAAGAGGATCCCGGAAGGTGCCAGCGAAAGAAGCGACCGACACTCCCACCGGGGAGTGACCCCACCACCACTCATCGGGAAGGGAATCAGGAGGAGACGATGGGGCGCTTTTGTATATACGAAAGTGCCTATGGACCGTGCAAACAGCCTTATGGGGCCAAAATTCTCAAAATGGCGTTGTGGGCTGATGCACGACTCACCCAAAAATGACCGAAAAGCGCAACGACTTTTTGGCTTATGGTAGCTATAAATACGCTTACCACAGCAATCCGGCCGGGCGAGCGGCAAATGTGGCCCGTTCCAGCTCGGCATGGGCAACCGCCGTCCGGGCCAACTCTTGGTACCGCCCGGCATGCTCCGGGAAGAGCTTGCTCAGGTCCCCTGCCACCCGCCGCAGCTCCTCCACGCTCCCGCCCAGGGCGATATGGTGCGTATTGCGCTGGATCGCCTGGGCATAGTCCGTAAACAGGGCATCGAATTCGTTCTTTCGGCTGTGAAGCGTTTCTTCCTGGTCGGCCGCGACCGCCGCTGCCAGCAGCACCCGCAGAATGCCGATATCGGTGTACCGCCCCAACTCGTAGGCATGCTCGGCGTAGCGCAGGGCCAGATCCAGCTCGCCGCGCCGCATCGCGAGCTCCGCCCGCATCCGCCAGGCTCGGGCATCCACCGGGTTCTCTCCGATCGCTTTCATCAGGACCCGCTCGGCCTCGTCCAGCAAGCCCCCCTGCTGCAACAGCTGACCGTGGGCCAGAAGGAGATCGCGGCTGAACCATTCCCACCGCGACCGTTCGTACCAGACGAGCGCCGCGCGCGTATCGCCCCGCGCTTCGGCGCGCCGACCGAGCGACGACACGACGAGGAACGATCCTTCCCAGGCGACGACCGCGAACAATGCCAGCAGCACGACGGATTCGATCCGTCCCAGATTCCGTGCAACGCGCCAATGGGAGAACGATGCCCTGCTCACCGGACGTTTCTCGGCCAGATGGACCGCGAGGAGCGCGAACGCGATCCACAACGGCAACGCGATGCCCACGAACTGGAGGTTATAGTCGATGAGGTTGTGCGCGAGGACACCGAGCACGGCGATGAGGAGGGCGATCGTCCGTGCGTCCCGGCCGAGCGTCCATTCGTTCTTGCGATCGAGGAAGAGGTGGCGGATCGAAAACCCGACGACATAGAGGAGGAAGAACGTGAACGCGACGACTGCCGGCCACCCGCGCTCGGCGGCGATCTTGAGGAACACGTTGTGCGGATGATCGGACGTGGCAAGCACGTGCTCCATCAGGTGCGGCTGCGTGAACCGGAAGCTATAGGGGCCGTAGCCCAGGAGCGGCCGCTCAACGGAGAGCGCGATCGCTTGATCCCAGAATTGGCGGCGTTCGTCGATCGACGACGTCCCCTCCGCCGCCTGGAACGTCACTTTATCGTTGATCGATTCGACGTCGTACCGCTGCGACCGCAAGACGTTGGCACCGCCGAAGAACGCGAGCGCGAGGACGATCGCCGCGGCGCCCGCGGCCATCACCTGTCGCCACCGTTGCACCGCGGCCTTGGCCACGCGGACATCGCGCAAGACGAGCGCCGCCCAGAAGACGAAGAGGAGCACCAGCTGGCCGGTGAACGCGATGAACCCTCCGCGCGAGTAGCTGAGGAGGAGCGATCCGATGAGGAAACCCGTGACGAGCGTGCAGATCCAGCGCTGGAAGGAGGTGACCTTGCGCGTGGCGAGGAGTGCCGGCATCGGCCACGCGAGCAAGACGAACTCCGCCCAAGCATTGGGCCAGTAATCGGTGTGGAATCGCCAATCGAGGAACGATCCCGTGAAACGGTTCACCGGTTGGAACACGTACACGGCCAATCCGAACAGCGCGGCGATACATCCGGCGATCGTCACCGCCCACAGAAATCCCTCGAAGAGCGAACTCATGCGTTGGTTTCCCGCGCGCCGAACGATCCAGAGGAACAGGAGAATGCACGACGCATCACGAATCAATTCGTCCAAACCGTACGTGCGCGTCGACGAAAGCACGTAACTCAGAACGCTGCACGCGATGAACAGAAGCAGCGACCCCCACATCCAGAGCGGTACGGTCATCGACGGCGCGCGGCTGTCGCCGTTCTGGACGCCGAGTCGATGCAACATCGGTTGCCACAGCGGCAGAAACAGCACCGCGATGGCGACGATTCCCAGCAGCCACGTCGCATCGACGCTCTTGCCGCCGCGCCACAGGATCGTGAACGCGACGAAGAACAGAAGCAGCCACTCCGCCAATCGTTGGGCATGCGGCAATCTGGACATCGGCGCCAGTGTAGGGTGTGACGGCGCCCTGCGACAGGGAAACTCGACTTACGCGGCGGACCCCGACCCGGTGTCCCAATACGGTCGCATATTCGGGAGAACGTTTTCGACGCTGAGCGACGGCAATACGAGGGCGGGATCAAGGTATTCGGCCAATTCCTCTTCGGTCTGCACGTACCCGCGCAGATCCAGCTCACGCCCTTTGTGGATTCCCAAGTGCAGGTGCTTGCGATTGCCGCCGCTGTCATGCGTGCGTGCCGCTGCGAGGACGCCGATCTTCTGGCCGGATTTCACGACGACATTTTCGCCGGGCAATCCCTCGAGCGACAGATGTCCGTAGAGAACGGTGACGTCCTGACCGTCGATCCGGCACCGGTGCACGAACAACCCGCCATACCCTTCGGCGTAGCCGCTGTAGACGACGCGCCCGCGACAGATGGCATACACCGGCACGTCGGTCTCGGTCTCCTCCGCCGATACTTCGTAGTCCACGGCGGCATGGTATCCGCTGAAGCGTTCCGGCGGATCAATTGGATTGTCGGCGGAATCGGGCGTCACGTGCAACCCGAACGAGAGCGGGGTCGGTCGGTTCACGGCATGATCCATCGGCTGGGCGACGCCGGCCGCGGCGACGCAGGCAACGAGGGCCAACGGAAGGACGGTGCCCGGAAGCATCATGGAACGCATGGCGGAAAGGAGGAACTCAGGCGCGGGACCAGCGGCGCCCGGCGGGAGCGAGGTCGAACACGAGCGCGATGGCGAGGAACACGATTTGCCACAGGCCCCATTCGCCGCCGGCGGTCTGCTGCACGACCGTGTACCACAGCAGCGTGTAGGGCAAAAAGATGAACCCGAGGACGGGAATGATGAACGTATCGAAGACGCCCGCGAACCAATCGGTGAAGATCCAGAGGATGACGATTACCAAACGCGGGACAAAAAGTCCGAAGAGGAGAAGGAGGAAGGGCATGCGAGAAGCAGAGAAGAGAAGCAGAAGCAGAGTAGCGGAAACGAAAAAGATGACGAACGAAGCGGTTGGTTCTGTCTATAGGTTATCCCTCCCCTCTCCATCGCAATGGAGAGGGGCTGGGGGTGAGGTACAATGAACTCCATGCATCTCAACAAACTTACGCCGGAGGAAGAGATGGTCATCGTCCACAAAGGAACGGAGCCGCCGTTCACCGGCGAGTACGACAACTTCTACAAAGACGGAACGTACGTCTGCCGGCGGTGCGAGCAGCCGCTCTTTTCGTCGAAAGCGAAGTTCGATGCCGGATGCGGCTGGCCGGCGTTCGACGATTTTCTTCCGGATGCCGTGAAACAACTGCCGGACGCGGACGGCATGCGCACCGAGATCCAGTGCGCGCAATGCGGCGGGCACTTGGGCCACGTGTTCCACTGCGAGCGATTGACCGACAAGAACACGCGACACTGTGTGAATTCGCTCTCGATCGCGTTCGTGCCGAAACAGCAGGGTGATCATTCTTTTTCGTCGTAGTACAGTCGATCCTCAGTATTCCAAAGCGGCAATCCCAATTCATCCCGTCGTCTCAATTCTTCCAGCTTCTCGCCGGTACCAGGAAGGGCTTTCGTCGTCCGAGGCACTGCATCTTTTGACTTTTTTTTTCGGGAATTTTTCTCCAGTTGCAATTCGCCGGGCGTCGCGTAGGGCGGACGTACGACACGAGAGATATTATCGTTCGCTGGGGCAAGGCTCTTGTTCGGTCGATCACGACGTGGTGCATGGGCACCGTACAACCCATCGAAATACTCCCACGTGCTGTCATAACGTTCGCGAGGCGGCGGAACGGGGATGGGAAGTGTCGGCGGTGCGTGTGGCGGCGATGTCTCCACGATGATCATCGCCGGCTCGACGACGGGCTGTGTGGGTAACGCCGCTTCGGGAACAATCAGAGTCGGAGCCAAAAGCTCAGTTTGAGTTTGAGGTTGAGGCGTTTCCACGATCACGGGAGGTTCCGGCATGCGCACGTCTTCGCCCACCGTCCGTCGCAATATCGCCGCGGCTTCATCCGCGCCGTATTTTTCGACATCCGGTTCGCTCGCCGGTTGCTCCTGCGGCAGTCGTGTATGCGTGCGCCGTGTTGGCTGTCGCTGCGGAGCAAGAACGCCGCGTCGCAATCCCAGGATCGTCTCTCGGGCAGTGGCGATGCCGTGGGCGACGGTGTCATCGAACAGATCCGCAACATGCAATCCGTTCGATTGCTTCTCGATGAAGCCGAGTTCCATCGCCGTGCGAAAGAGCGGATCCGGCTTCTTCGGAACGTCGGCAACGACGTACGTCAGCACCTCGTGCAGGTCTTTCTTCGGACGATCACCTCCTGCGGATACCAGCGCAAGCAACCCCAAGAACCGCTTGCGTTCGCCAAGAGCAAGATGCAGGAGGACATGCGAACACACGCGATCTTCATCGGTCAGCGATGCGCAGCGACCCCGCAGGTCCACGTCGGTTTTCTCGACACAGCGGAACATCAGATCTCGTATCTCGTCACGCAGATGTTCAGGAGGAATCGACGATTCCTCCGCGGGGCGCCGTCGTTCGTGCTGAAGCACGCGCAACAGGTGCAACCGTCGTCCCGCAGAGTCGTGCACTGTCCGCAACGTGTGCGGATCGTACTGGATAATCCCACGTTTGACCGTCAGATGCCCAGTGGCCGACAGCATCTCTTTGATCTTCGATTGGGAGAGCGGATCGAGCGAAACGAGTTCGGATAATTCTTGTTCCTCCAGATAGTCTTGCACCGTCTCCACGCGCACGCCGCTTTCGCGTTCGATCATCAATCGCGTGGCAATGCCCAGCACTGCGTGTTCCCAAGCGTTTTTCGCCGAAAAAATCGACGACGCGCTGGCCAATGCCCACTCGGTATCCTCGGCCGATGGGGATGAAGGGCGCTGTAACACGAACAATTTTCCGAATCATACCCCGACGCCTTTCCGCTCGACAATGCGTCGTTTCGTTCGTCGACCGGCTGCGGCCGGCGATCATGCGGAGTACACTCCACCGCATGCCGAAATGCCTTCTTCTCGTGTGCGACGACGCCGGGTTCGCCTCGGTGGACCGCGGAATCCGCACGCTGGCGGACGAAACCGGCTTGCAGCTCTGCGCCGAATACTTGATCGAACAGGACGGCGCGGCCATGCGTGCGAAAGAGATGTCGCGACATCCGTCGGTCTCCATCGGCATGCATTTCGAACTGCCGGGCATCTCGGATGCCGATCGCGTCGGGTTATCGCGGGATCTGCGCACACGCGGAACGGTGCTCGGCGATCAAGCGGATATCCGCGAGGGCGCGATCGCCGGAGCACGACGGCAACTCGAAAGGTTTCGCGAAGCACTTGGGCGAGATCCAGCGCACGTCAGCACGCACGGCGATTTCAACGTCAATCTCGACGGACGCGTGCAGCCCTGGTGGCTGGAGCTCATGGACGAACTGTTCGCCGGCGACGTTCCGCCGATGCAATGGAAACATCCGGTCGTACGGCACAACAAGTACAGCTGGAATATCGATGCGACGAAACGTGAACCGCTGACGCCCGGGCAGTTCGAAGAAGAACTGCGGCGTCAGGAATCGGACATCGTCGAATTCGTGATGCACCCGGCTCTGCCGAAACCCGGCGACGCGTCGCTCGCAATGCTCTTCACCGCCGAGATGCGCGTGCGTGACCTGCGCTCCGCCATCGATCTTCTGCAGTCAGACTGCGTGAAGCGGGCGGGTTTCGGGATCGTTCCGGTGTCGCGCGTTGCGTAGATCCGATCACTGCCAGTCGTCGGGCTG
The DNA here is from genome assembly GCA_964641555.1 of uncultured Candidatus Peribacteria bacterium. Taxonomy (GTDB): domain Bacteria; phylum Patescibacteriota; class Gracilibacteria; order Peribacterales; family Peribacteraceae; genus DALYDP01. The sequence goes on from CAZXKA010000003.1 coordinate 155,737, forward strand.
GATATGCAGCGACCACAGACGCTCGCCGAGCGCGGTCGTTTCCCGCAGCAACTTCGCTTTGTCGAAGACCGTCCGAAAATTCGGCTTCGTTTCCATGTCGCATTCGTGCACCGCCGCCGTATGGACGGCCATGCCCAGCGCCGCGCGAACCTGCAGCTCGTAGTCTTCTAACCGATGCTCCGGAATGGTCTCGCAGAGACGCGTCAACGATTGCAATTGCGTCAACGTACCCCACCGGTGCAACTTGTATCCGGTCTGTGTAATGCAGAGATTCAACGCTTCTTCCACGTCGCACGGGTCGACCGCATCGAGCGACGGCAACAAATCCGTCACGATGGCCTCCCGAACGTCCGGGGCGCCGTAGGCGAACGTTCCATCGGGCAGTATACCGAAAATATCTAAGCGGATGCGATGAGCGACCGCGAGCGAAAGGTTGCTGATCGCGCACGCAGGGCGCACCTTGCGGAGTTCCTTCTTGTGATAGTCGGTGAACTGAGGGCGAACGAGTCGTTGCCACACGTCCTGCTGCCACGCTGCATGATTGCGTGGAATCTGCCGGTACACGCTTTCCTTCAGCGCCTCTCGGTATTCGGAGTACTCCATGGGTCGGTCATTCTATTCCCGTATGAACCGATCCGAAAGGACTCAGAGCACGTTCTGGGACTCCCGGAACACGAAGATGTGCCCCCGGTGGACGCCGTCGACGAAGATCGGCGTGTAATCGCATACGATCGCCGCGTCGTCCGCCATGCGTAGCTCGTGGCCCGTCCGCTGCCGACGCTCGCTCAGGATGTGCAGCAGTCCGTCGATCGCTTCGTGCGGCTCCTGGAACGTCAAACGGATATCGGCGAACACGTCCGAGAGCGATTGCATCGGCGGTGGCGCACTGCGCAAACGGAAGAGACTCCGAAAGCGCTCGTTCATGGAGTGCACTTTCAATTGCTCGTTCGTCGCGATCATCGCAACCGACAACTGGTCGACGGTATTGCGCAGGAATTCCAGATGCGTGCGATCCAAATTTCGCAAACGCTCGAGTTCCTCGGTGCGTTCGTGAACGCAACGCTCCAGTGACGATTCCGCAATCCGGCGCTCGAGGATGGCGGCGCTCAGGAGCAACCCGACGAACGCATAGACGGCGATAAATGCCTGCAAAAGCAGAAGCGATGCGTTCTCCGACGTCGTAGCGAACGGCCCCCAACCTCGTACGGTCGCGGCGATGGCGAGAATCGAGATGCACGCCGCGCACAGCGCCGTATCACGCGGTGTGAAGCGCAGAGCCGTCCACAGAAGCGGCAGGAAACAAAGGGATAGCAGCGGCAGGCCCATTGGCATGAACACGAAGAATCCCGTAAGAGCAACAAGGAGGATGATCGCGAATGCCTCAGCGACGCCGCCGACGCCGCGGAACGCCGATCGGCGCGTGCACCACAATACGATGAGCGGCGTCACGACGATGGATCCGACGGCATCGCCAACCCACCACGTGGCCCAGACGAACGCCGCCGCTTCGCGCGCAAGCGATCCGTCGAGTGTGAGGGAGAGCACGCCGAACGACGCGCTGATGACCGGACACAGCAGCACGGCCAGAAGCACGAACGCCAACACGCCGTTCACCGTCTCGAACGCACGATCGCGCCCGGCGAACCGCTGCACGAGCAGAAATCCCACCACCGCTTCGAGCGTGTTCCCCGCGGCGATCACCGCACTTGCCGCCAGGGATCCCTCGGTTGTCACGTTCACGAAAAACGCTCCGACGAAAATCGCAGGCCAGTAACGTTTGCCCAACAGGAGCAACGCCGCCAACGCCAACCCCGTCGGCGGCCACACGGGCGACGCGCTGGGATGCAGCGACGCAAACAGCAAGCTCGCCTTCCCCCCGACGAAGTAAATCTCCGCAAGCAACGCGTAGATGACCCAGAACCGAATCAGTGAGG